>JADJWG010000001.1:1200000-1838652 GCA_016716475.1 Phycisphaerales bacterium | reverse complement strand
AGGCCCGCCAGATCGCCCCGACCGATTGCGCCGTGTTGCTCGTCGGTGAATCCGGCACCGGCAAGACGTTGCTCGCCCAAGCCCTGCACGAATGGAGCCCGCGCGCCACCGGCCCATGTCACCACTTTGACTGCGCACACGTGCCGGTTGCCGAGTTGGCAGCGGAACTGTTCGGCCTCGGCGACGGCGGCCGTGGTAAGGGCGGCCGACTGGAACTGAGCGCCGGCGGGACGTTCATTCTGGGCGAGGTGGACGCGCTGCCACTGGCACTCCAGTCGCTGTTGTTACAACTCCTGGAAAGTGGGAGTTTTGAGCGCACGGCCAGCGCGCCGCCGGTCGCGGTCGACGTGCGTCTGATCTGCACCGCGCGCCATGATCTGCAAGCGCCGGTGCGAGCCGGTGAATTCCGCGAGGATCTCTACTACCGGCTCAGTGGCGTGTGCCTCACTCTGCCACCGCTGCGCGAGCGGCCGGACGACATCCCCCTCTTGGCGCGGCACTTGATTCAGAGGCACGCCGCGCTCGTCGGTGACCGGGCGGTTCACCTCGCACCCCACGCGCTCGACGAGTTGCTGCGGCATCCCTGGCCGGGGAACGCCCGCGAACTGGAGCACGTGATTGAGCGGGCGCTCGCGTTCTGCGGCGGATCAGAGATTCGAACGGAGCATATCTTGCCGCTCGGAGGTGAAGCTGGCGAACCGATTGGACCGCCCACGCTGGAACTGGTCGAAACGAGTTGCTTCAACCTCAACGAAACTGTGGCGGATATCGAGCGTCGCATGATCCTGCTCGCCTTGAGGCAATGCGACAACAACCAGGCCCGCGCGGCGCAGCGTCTCGGAATTCCGCGGACGACCCTGCGCGACAAGATGGCCCGTTACAGCATCCCCGGCGGATGAACCGGGGCCTCAGGCCGCTTGACGATGATCTGTTCGGGCGCGGAGGTGCGCAGCGGGCTTATGGCAAGCAGCTCTGAAGAGCCGAGAAAGCCCCGGGGAGTTCTTAGAACGCAACACTGCGTGCAACGGCGTTATAAATCGGTCCGCCGGGTGCGCTCACAGCCGAAATCCGATAACCCCGCACGAAAGCTGTGCCATACTAACGAATAGGGATCCAGTTTGGAGCCAGGCGCCGCAGGCCATGGCGGCGGGCGGGCGCGTACGCGCCTGGATGGTGGTGGCGATGGTGGCGGGGTTGGGAGCGGGCGCGGTCGTGGGGCAGGACTCGGGGGCGATCGTGGGGTGGGGGCGGCAGATCATCTTGCCGCCGAGTGTGCTGAGCGATGTCATCCAAGTCTCGTCCAATGGTCCGAACAGTCTCGCGTTGCGAGCGGATGGGTCGATCGTGGCGTGGGGGGCCTGCAGGAATGACATGTGCAACGTACCCGCGCCGAACGTGGATTTCCTGGCCATCTCGGTGGGCGAATCTCACTGCCTGGGCTTGAAGGCCAACGGATCGATCGTGGCGCGGGGCTCGAATCACCAGGGCCAATGCGACGTACCCGCGCCAAACACTGACTTCATCGGTGTCGCGGCGGGCAGTGGCGACGGTGTGCATCACAGTCTTGGTTTGAAAGCCGATGGCTCGATTGTGGCGTGGGGGGCAAACAATCATGGTCAGTGTGACGTTCCCGAACCGAACACGGACTTTATTGGCGTTGCTGCGGGTGTGACCTGCCCCCGTTTTACTAATACGGACACATAATACTGGACATTCTGTGGCTTTGTGATATAGTTCATGCATGAGTCAACTCGATACACGCAGGCTTTCGCCAGACGCGCAGGAGCAGCTTCGGGTGCGGGTGGTGACGGCGATCCGCGGCGGCGTGAGGAAGTCGGCGGCCGCGCGGACCTTCGGCGTCTCGGCACCTCGATCGACACTTGGCTGGCGAAAGTCGAATGCGGCAACATCACCTCGCTGCGGTTGAAGAAGCGGGCCGCCGGCCGAGCCGCGGCTGCCGTCGCATCAGGCGGCCACGATCGTCAAGCGTATGACGGATCGCACTCCCGATCAGCTCAAACTGCCTGTCGCGCTGTGGACGCGCGAGGCAGTGCGCGACCTCATCGCCCAGCGCACCGGTCTGGCGGTTTCGGCGCGAACGGCCGGCCGCTACCTGAAGCGTTGGGGCTTCACGCCGCAAAAGCCGCTGCGGCGGGCCTACGAGCGCGACCCGGTGGCGGTGGAGCGTTGGAAGCGCGCGGAGTATCCGGCGATCGTGAAGCAGGCCAAGGCCGAAAACGCCGAGATTCACTGGGGCGATCAGCTTGGGGCGCAGCGATCATCAAGCCGGCCGCAGCTACGGCCGACGCGGCGTGACGCCGGTGATCCCGGGCACGGGACAGCGCTTCCGGGCCAACATGATGTCGAGCATCACCAACCGTGGCCATCTGTGCTTCCTGGTCTTCGACGGCTCGTTCAACGCCGAAGTCTTCATCCGCTTCTGCCGTCGGTTGCTGCGTCAGCGGCGCCGGCGCGTGTTCCTGATCGTCGACGGTCACCCGGTGCACCGCTCGGCCGCCGCGCGACTGGCTGCACGCCAACCGACGACGCCTCCGCATGTTCTTCCTGCCCGGCTACAGCCCCGAACTCAATCCAGACGAGTACCTGAACAACGACGTCAAGACCAACGCCATCGGCCGGCAGCGGCCCGCGACCAAGGACGAGCTAATCCTCAATCTCGAACAATACCTCCGCGACACCCAGCGCCGACCCAACATCATCCGAAACTACTTCCAAGCCGATCCTGTCCAATACGCCGCAGGGTAGACATGTTCAATGTTTAGTGACCGGGGTAATATTTTGGTACTTGACTGTCCAGCCAGTGGCGATCGGGCGGGCCATAGGACAGTGATCGATCTGTCACCGGGGATGATACGCCGTATTACGGACGCAAGAACGGCGCTGCAGAATGCATTGATGGCTGCTGCGCCAGTTGAGGCGACGTCCAAGAGGATAGGTTGCGAGACCGGAGATCGACTGCGCGATCTTCTGCAGTTCGTATATCCAATTCAGGATAAGGCGTACAATCCCACTATGATGTACGATCTCGCGAGCGGACAGCACTGCCGGTCCTTTGCATTTAATTGGTTCAATGATACCGGACACTGGGGAGCTGATGAATGTGGTTTCTGATATGACCAAGTGGCCAAGGCTCCGGGGGCGATCGGCGCTCGTATTGTACGGATGCAGTGCTCTCTGTGTGATCGCCGGAGTGGTGGCTGTCCAGCTGCGGCCGAAGGCAGCCGACCTCGAGAGAGCCGCTGCAGAGGCGCAATCTCTGCGTTATGCACCCTATGACATAGCCGATGGTGCGCTTGTGTACATCAAGTGCACAGGCCTGACACCGTCGTCGATCTGGGATTTTGCAGTGCGGGAGCCCAACCCAACACAGGTGGCGCCGCGCGATCGCTATGGTTACATCGCCATCATCCTACCGTATGGTGAGTTTCTACACGATGAATCTGTACTAAGCGCAATACAGTTGCATTTTCCCCACTCACCCCATGCATATGAGGCTCGGGACGGACGGCTTATCTCGGTGGTCAGCGGTAAGCCGGTGTCGATCCTAACGTTGGAAAAGCCTTTTGAGTCGCGGGTCGATCTTACTCACGTGAATGTCTATTTGTGGAACGCATGGTCGCGACTGGAGGCGGGTGCGCCTACCGGCGACCTCAGCATCGATGAGTACGCGGCGGACGATGTGAATTGGCTGCGAATCCGGAGGGAGACGAGCGAGTCGGACGCGCGCTCGACTAAATATTACCCCGGCCACTAAAGGTTGGACTGTCTAGAACCTATCCCATAACCGGACACCTGTGTACTCCGTATACTGGAGCATGATCAAGCTCACGGATGAACACCTGCGATGGTTGGCGGAACGGATTCCCGATCATGAGGCCAGTCCCAAGGGCGGCCGGCCCGCGGCGGACAAGTACAAGGTCCTGCAAGGCATCTTCTGGATTCTGGACAACGGGGCGAAGTGGAAGGACCTGCCGCGGCGATTCGGGGCCAAGAGCACGGTCCACCGCTGGTTCCAGATCTGGACGCACGCCGGCGTGTTCGAGGAGATCATGCGCAGCGCCGGGCGGCTGGTGGAGCAGCGCGGCGGCTACCGACTGTACGAGTGCTACATCGACGCGACCTTCTCCAAGGCCCGCGGCGGCGGCGACGGCATCGGGGCCACGAAGGTGGGAAAAGGCGTGAAAATCATGGTTCTCGTGGACGCCCGCGGCCTGCCCGTGGCGATCGATACCGCCTCCGCCGGCCCGCACGAGAGCCAGCTCGTGCAACGGCTCTTTGACTTCATGCTGACCGCCGAGACGCCGCCGCGCCTGATCGGCGACAAGGCGTACGACAGCGATGAGCTGGACGAGCAACTGGCGGAGTAGGGCATCGAGCTTATTGCGCCGCACCGCTCGAATCGCAAACTGGAGAACTATACCCAGGACGGCCGCCCCCTGCGCCGCTACAAGCGCCGCTGGACCGTCGAACGCACGATCGCCTGGATTCAACACTTCCGACGGCTGTGCATTCGCTGGGAGAAGTCGACTACGTTGTTCCAGGGCTTCCTTCATCTGGGCTGCACAATGCTGCTGCTCAAAGAGGTTTTGGGATAGGTTCTATGCACCGCCCGCAACGGTCGCAAGCACTGCAAATAGCAACGCTTGCGCACCGCTGGGTAGGGGTGGGGAACTGAGGGCGGTGGGGCTCGAACCCACGACCCACGGCTTAAAAGGCCGTTGCTCTACCGACTGAGCTACACCCTCAGAATACGCACACGTGCCCGATTATAGCGATCGGCTACGAGCTTTCGTCCGCGAACACGTAGCTGTCCGCCTCGACCTCGTAGATACCCGTGAAACCCTCCTCCAGCTTTTCTGTCCCGACGAACTCACGAAGCACGGGATTTCGCTCGCCCATGCGCCGGGCGAAGTCCATCACCAGGCCGACGGCCTCATCGTGGTTGCGGGCCACCACCTGGTACGCCCGCACGAAGCGCGTGTAGCGCGGTGTGTGCTGGCCGCGCTCCCGCACTTCGGACAACCCTGGACGATAGTCCGCCTCGATCATGAGACTGAACCAGTAGCCGTTTTGCACATGCTCACCGGTGGCCTCGCGATAGGCATCACACAACTCGACCGAGCAGGCATTGTGTTCGTACGCCTGGGTGAGCAGCCGCTCGCACCGCGGTAGCATTCGATGGCGCGCGAAGAAATCCATCGCCATCTCGAAGGCGTAGCTCAACTCGCCGTGATCCTTGAACCGCGCACGTGTCAGGATCCGCTCATAGATCACCCGGGCGGCCGTCCGCTGGCCATCTTCCTCGAGTATGAACGCGCGCAAGAGCCACGGCCGGGTCGTCTCGGGCTCCAGATGCTGCAGCAGGCGCAACTGCTGGCGGGCAAGCCGCAGATTGCCGGCCTTCACAGCGGTGACACCCCAGTTGAGGCGCAAGGTCGGAGAATCGGCGTCGAGCGCCTCGGCCCGCTGATAACAAGAGAAGGCGTCCTCGTACTCCTCGTCGTCGCTATGCAGAATGCCGAGTGCAATCCACTGGGCGGCGTCGTCCGGTACCAGGGACAGATAACGCTTCAGCGTGGATTTGGCTTCCTTGTAACGGCACATCTCGGTAAGCGCGACCGCACGTCGCTGCATGATCCAGTCCATGTCCGCGCCAAGTTCCAGCGCCCGATCATACAGTTCCAATGCGTGCTCGTAGTCCCGCATCTTCTCGTACACGAGCGCCAGGTTGGCGAGCGCGACCTCGTCCTCGGGCACCAGATCGAGCGCTTCTTCGAGCGCATCACGGGCGTCCTCGAGCTCCTCGTTGTTCGAGAGCACGACCCCCAGTGTGGCGAGCAGGCGGGCCGACCGCGGAAATTCCTCCAGCAGCGGCTCGATGGCCTCCAGCGCCTCCTCGTCCCGGCCCATCTCGCTGAGCGCCCAGGCCCGCAAACTACCCCATTCGATGCGGTCTTCGCTTTCGAGGTTCTGGGCGTCGACACGATCGAGACACCGCAGTGACTCATCGGGCTTGCCGTCCTCCAGCAGACGGTTGGCCTCATCCAACAGGGCGTCGATCTCTTCGGGCTGCATCCATCATCTCTCGGGCCAGTCGTTACCGAGATTTCCGCCGCGGACCCGGAATTCCGGCCGGCCGCCGACGTATGCTCGCCTGACCACTGCCCGTATTATACCCGATCCAGCTGAGCCTGCCGGTGCGGTGCTACCCCGGTGAAACGTCTCAGCAGTTCAGGAGGTTTGACATGCAGCCGCCTCGTCATGGTTTGTACGGTCTGATCCTGCTCCTCACCGTTGTCACGCTCGGGAGCGGTTGCGCCCAAATGGGATATGATCGTATCCGGATTGGACAGGACCCGCGGGAATACGAACGGGCGTTTCCAACCGAAGACCTGCGGCAGACGCGCGCCGGGCTGGTGTATCTCGATGAGGGTGGGCGTGAGCGCGCGACGGCCGTGGTGGTACTGCTTACCCGTGATCGACTAGTGGCAGGTCGGTTTCTGGCACGCTTCGAGGAAGATCGGTTCGGACTGCCGCCTCAGACCCGGTATGCGCTGACGGGAGAACTCGATCCCGTCCTGAGCCGACTCGCGAACGTCGGGCCGGTGGACATGTTGCGGGTGATTGCGGACGACCTCAGCCGGCCTGAGGACGATGCCTTTGTGCGCGATGCCCAAGCTTGGGTGGCGGTGGGTCTTATCCGGTTGTTGCAGCAGTGGCCACAGGTACAGGACGCCGGTCCGGCGGTTCCACGGCTGGCGGATGTCCTGCAGCAGGTGCCCGGTGGTGGCGTCGCCCAGGTGCGGGTGACTCCGGCGGGGGTGATCCAGGTCGATTACACCGTGTGCGTGGGGCGATAACCGGGATTCGCTGGCTCGTAGAGGTCGGCGGCGGCGGTCAAGGCGGCCAGACAAAAGCGAGAAACAGGAACGTGGAACGGCAGCACGCGCAGCCGTTCCACGTTCTGGCAAGACGATCATTCTCAAACGTTATGGGCAGGCGCTCACGCACGCGGCGGGCGGGTTCTTCAACAGGGCGATGAAAGGCGAGATGTCGGCGAAGTTCACCACGCCGTCGCCGTTCGCATCACTGTTGAGATACGGTCCGAAACCGGCACCGAGGTCGCACGTCCAGTTCCCCGCATTCCCGGCCTTGAGAGCCGCGATGAAGGGCGAGATATCAGCGAAGTTCACCACCGTGTCGCCGTTGGCATCGCCGGGGCAGTTCGAGGGTGGCCGCGGCACAGGTACTCCAAGCAACGCCTGTTCCTCGTCGGTCGTGCCGATCCGCGCCATCCTGACGCGCAGGTACACGACGCCATCGTCGCTCAACATGAAGCCGCCGCCGCTGAACGCGTACGACTCGATATCGCGGATCACGTAGTCGGAGACACCGTTGCCGCTCGTGTCGATTTCCGTACCGACCGCCATGAGCAGGACCGCGTTCGAGAGATTCGCGGCATCGGGGGCGTAGAAGAACCAGCGCTGGATCGAGCTGCCGGTGCCGGCCCCATAGCCGTAGACCACCTCATTGTGATTATTGATCGCAATACCACGAACGTCATTGCCGTTGGCAAGGAAGATGCCGTCGATCGTGTCGCCCTCCCGGACGGAAACAACCCCGTTGTAGGCAATGAACGTGTTGCGGTCCGTCGGGCCGGAAGAAGTGCCGGTGTAAAGATAGTTGCCGAGGTTGTTGACGGCGATGAAGCGGACGGTGGTATACAGCGTGCCATCCGAGAGTGGGGTGCCCTGCTGGGCCACGAAGGCACCGTTGAGGTAGATGTGATCTTGGGTGCTGGTCGAACCGGTTTCCATGCTGACGATGTGGATGTGGTTCTGGCCATCACTCGAGAAATCGTAGACGAAGTTCGAACCTGCGGTGCGCACGATCTTGCCGGCGAGGGTATCACCACCGCTGAAGACCGGCACGATCGTGCTCGGGTCGGTCGGATCGGTCATACGCACAAAGTGGCGGTTCGTGGTCGAACCCCCCGCGCCGGCCGGCTTCGAGCCCGTCACCCAGTACGCGGTGCCGTCAGGCAGCATGCGCGGGGCGCTGTTGAAAACCGACTCCAGAGTCGGGTTCCACGGCATGAGATCGGTTTGTTTCAACACCGGACCGGCGTTGGTGTAAGCGGCATCGTTGCCGTTCACGCTCGGGCCGAAGATGAACTGCCCGGTGTTGCTCACGCCCAGGCGCGCTTCCTGCCCCGTAACCACATTGACCGTGTCCCAACTGTGGAGCCAGAGCACCTGGTCGCCCCAGTAGATGCCGCGGTCGGCATTCGTCAGGGTGAACATGAAGTACGGGACACCGTTACCATCGACATAGGCATCGGTCGAGATGGATGAGATGGTGCCGGGAACGCCGGCGCCTGTGTCCACGACGTCGCCCACCTTGAGTACGATCTCGGCCGACTGGGGTGGAATCGCCAGGGCCAACGATCCGCCGACGGCTACCAGTGCCGCGGCCAGACTTTGCAACGTGCTGTTTCGCATAACCTTTGCCTCCTCCAAGCCAGTGCGTGTCACCGGAATCCATCCGGGCGCCAGTCCAGCGCCCAGTCCGGCTGCACGCGTTACCCAAGAACCTCACACTTGTGCATGCGACCGCTCGCAACACCCGTTCCCGGAATGGTTGTGCCAGGGGGCCGCGCGCTCCTCACTGCGGTTACGGACCGCCGAATGCCCGCTGAAACGCGGCGACGTCCTCCAAGGCAATGTCGCCATCCGCAAACCAGTCGAAAACTCCGCAATCGGGCCCCAGTGCTACCCCCGGCCCCCGCAGGCAATCCGCCAGTGCGAGAAAATCGCCCGCGTCGAGTGACCCGTTGCCGTTCCAGTCGCCGTCGAACCCGACGCAATCGGTCGCGTAGATCTCGATGTCGTCGATGTTCCAACCACACGCTGACCACCCTGCATCCGTGGGACCCAGCGACCAGCGCAGATACACCGTCGACTGGTTGTCGGCCACCGCAGAGATGTCGTAGTCCACCCGGCGCCAACTGTTGTCCGTCACGGTCGCCGTGTTCTGCCAGAGGGGCACCCAGGTCAGGCCGTCGTTACTCACTGCCACCTCGGCGTAGTCAAACGGCCGCCGCTCCACTCCCAGCCAGCGCCAGTAGGAAAGCCGCAACCCCCACTGGACCCGACAGTCGATGGGCGTACTCGTCAGGTAGCGCGGCGCAGGCATCAGATTCGGATAGTCACCCAACAGGTTGTAGCCGTACACATGATGACCCGTGTAGCCGGTGACAGGATCCGGAGAGCCCTGCGTGCCACCGCCTCCCGTCGGTTGGCCATAAGCCCACAAGCCCTCGGTCGCCCAGCCCGGATCGACGTCCAGCGGCTCGGCGAAAATCACGCCACCACTCAGCATGCCGGCCGTAAACAACGACAGGGGCGCATCGGACGGCGCACTGCGTACGCCGCCCTCCGCTTCCACCGTAAAGAAATATTCCGGTTGCGCACGGCAGTGGGTGGGCGGCAGGAAGACCTCGAAAGCGGCGGGGCCAATCGCTGTCAACGGCAAGGTCGTGAAAGGGGCGCCGGGATCGTAGCGATAGTGTACGGCCGCGGTCGCGCTGAAGACGGACTCGACCCCCGAGGTGATCGCCACGGCGAGGCGGGTGGGCTGGCCCGCGTAGAAAATCTCGGGGCGGCCCTCGGGGAAGTTGAACTGCGTCGCCCGCACGGCGGAACTGTTGGCCAAGAACAACAAAGCCGGCAGGATTTCCTCGTTGTTCGGCCGAATCTGGCTCGCCGGCAATACGAAGCCGAACTGCCCCGTGTCACGCAACTCGTATGTAAAGGCCCAGGTGCCGCGCGCGCCGTAGCCCCAGTCTTTCGACGCCCCCGTCGTGGGATAGATCGTCGTGTAGGAGGGTCCGGCTTCGTAGAACTTCCCGTGCACGCCCAATACGAGCTGCTGCATGGCGAGGCCGAGCTCGCTGAACACTTCCTCGTCCGGGCATAACTCCGGTGTATAGCCCCAGGGCCAAAGGATGAGCTGCGAGTAGCTGTGAATGTCCAGCATCGCGCGCACCTGCCAGTTCGCAAGGAAGACATTGCGCAGGGCCTGTGTTTCCGGTTCAGAGAAGGGAAACGGGCCGCGGAAGGTGTTCGAGCTCCCGAAACTACTGGACCCGATCCCACCCCACTGGTAGGCCCAGTTGCGGTTGATGTCCACGCCGAAGGTGCCGTTGCCGTTGTCGCGCCGGTTCTTGCGCCACAGGCGATCCACGCTGCGCGTGTACTCGTAGCCATCAGGATTACCGACCGGTATCAGTACAAACGCCACGTGATCGAGCAGGTCCGTGATCTGCGGATCGGTACCGTAGCGCGCCAGCAAGTGATCCACGAGATACGGCACAACGGTGGTCGTGATCCACTCACGCGCATGCACCGTGCAGAAGTAGAAAACAACAGGCGCTGCCTCCGGCAGATTGGGACCCGCGACGCGCACACCCCAAATCGGGCGGTCTTCGATCGTGGTTCCGGCGATGAACATGGTTGCCAGGGTGGGGTGCGCCGCAGCCCGTTGGGTCAGGTAGTCCACAATTTCGTCATATGACCGATAATCATCGAGAAACTCTCGTGGCCCAACGCCGCGCTCCTGGTCGATCAGCGCCTGCACATCCGCTATCCAGATCGTGTAGCTGAAACCGGCTGCTGTGAGCGCCTGTTCCTGACCGGGCGCCAGGAGCACATCCGCAGTCCGGGTCGCGGGCGAAGCGGCCCAGAGATCGCCGCCCAGGGCTTCGATGCGCTCCAGGTCAGCGGCGGTTGCGATCGGCACACGCGCCACACGGTAGCCGTCGTAGCGGCGCGGTTCCGTGGCGGATGCGGCGCACACAGTACACCATGCCAGACAGAATAAAGCCGCCCCTGCTAGCGCAAAATCGCGGCCGGTCGTCATCCCGAAGTTCCTCCTCCGGTGGGTCCGCGCCCTGTACACAGAATCGCGGCAGCGTGCTTCGCGCAACCCTCACCCGCACGGCCAGTATACCGCGCGTGAGCCCGGTCGCAGCACCCAGACCGCGATTTTCGGGCAAGGGGGGCGAATTTCCACACACATCCGAGACCGCTCAGACCTCCGCAACCCTGGCCGCTCAGGCGCGGAACGCCGCTGGGAAGAGCCGCTCGATCTGCAAGTAGCGGTAATCGAAGATCGCGGCCACATCCCGTCGTACGGAAATGCCGTGCGCGATGCGCCCAAGTAATCCGAACGGCAGCGCGTAGCGCACGATGTCGGTCATCAGGGTGCCGGAGGGGTGGGGTTCGAAGAGATGGGTGTGATGCCAGAGGTGATAGGGACCGCGAATCTGCCGGTCGACGAAGCGTTCAGCCTCCTCGCTATTTTGTGTGGGTAACCTGAGCGATGGCCGGCAGCTTGAAGTCGAGTTTTCCGGCGATCAGGTAGACCATGGTGATCAGGTAGTGGGTCGAGCGGAAGCCGCGGGCTTTTCTCTTGGCCGACTGGATCAGGCTGTTGATCGCCTCCAGCGGTCCGTTACTGATTCGCGAAGTGAACCAGCCGCAGCACGCCGGCCCAGTGCTTCTTGATCGTCTTGGCCGCCTTGATCATGGCCGGAATCCGGCTGTGGGTGGCCAGAAGTACCACTGCTTGAGCAGCGGTTCAGCCTCTTCCACGGTGTCGCAGGCGAAGAGATCCTGGAAGACACTCTTCATGTGCGTGGCCCGCACGGTCGCCAGCTTGCTGGAGCGCAACTCGTCAAAGACGCGGGCCTGCTTCTCGGTGCGGTTCCAGTCGTTCTTCAACCAGACGTAACGCGTGCCCTTGAGTTCCGGGTGTGTCCGCTGTTCCTCACGCCGGACCTGATCGACCGCAGCCCCCAGCAGCTTCATCAGGTGGAAGTTGTCGAAGGTCAGTTGGGCCTCCGGGAACTGCTCGCGCAGACCGTTGATGAACGCCGCCGACATGTCCAGGCAGGCCTCCTCAATCTGCTCGGCCCGCCCGCCGTGAGCCTCCAGGTCGCGCTGAACGCCGCGACGGTCCGGGCATCCTTGCCTTCGGTGGCGAACAGCACCCGGCTTGGCTCGTTGCCCAAATCCATGAACACGCTGATGTAGTTGTGGCCGCGCCCGGGAAGTCTCGTCCACGCCGATGGCGGTCACCGGCGAGAAGTCCGCCGCGCGCGGGCCCGCTCGACATAGTGCTGCAAGACCCGCCACACCCGCGTGTCGTGCTCACCGATCAGAACGGCCACCTGCGCGGCGTCATGCCGCCCTGCACCAACATCAGGATGAACGCCTCCATCAGCAGCGTAAAACCCGAACCCGGCCGCGACCACGGCACTTCAACCGTCTTGACCCCGTGGTCCGGACACTCGACCCGCGGTTGCCGGGCGTGCAATAGCGTCTTGTGCTGAAAGAAGTTCAGGTGCCGCCAGGTCCGCTCCGTGCCGTCGTAGGCCCCGCAACCGCGTCCGCACTCCGGGCAAGCGAAGCGGCTGCCGGAAGGGAAGTCCAGCCAGAGTTCCAGCTGCTGCCGGTCCCCGAAAACTCGATCTTGCTGACGACCCACGGCTGGCCAGCCCCAATGCCACCCGGAACAGCTCCTGCATCTGATCGCGCATCACTCGGCTTCCTTGCAGTCTGGCCGCGAACTCTCCGGCGGCTTCCTTCTCACCGGAGGGAAAGAAGCCGGGGTTCAGGGGCAGAGCCCCTGGCGGGGTTTGGGGCGGAGCCCCATCGGATGCCGCTGCGGCCGCCTGATCCGCCGCATCCTCTCCGACCGCCGCCCGATCGAAAAGCGCCAGACCCCGCACAACTTACGTCACCAAGCTCACGGTCTTACCCACACAAAACAGCGAGGAGCCAGCGTTCATTGGGATGCCACGCTTCGATTTGCGTGCGCCAGCGCAACGGAATACCGCGCCAGCGAATGCGGTAGTCGAGCAGCAGGCCGGCTTGCATCGTCACAGGAAGTGGCGTCCGGATCTCAAAACGCATCCACGACGGGGTGAGGAGGTCGAGGTTCGCCGCGTCGGCAAAGAAGGGAAAGATGTCCGTCACGCGCCGCGGGACGACTTGCCGGCGCTCGAGTACATATTCTCGCATGCACGATTATCGCCGCCCGGCCGTGAAGGAGCGGGCTTTCAGCCGTTTTCTCGCAGGGCTTATTCGCCAGCCGCGGGCGCAGCAACAGTATGCGGCAGCGTGTGGCGCGGCGGCAGCGGATCTGGCAGCACGCCGCGCACCCTGGGCAGCAGGTACAGCCCTTCGACCACAATCCAGACCTGCATGAGCTGCACCGCGAGCGCGAGCGCCACGAGTAGGTAATTCCGGTCCGCCCACCAGCCGACCACTTCGTAAGACAGCGCCCAGCCGGGAATCACGAGCATGAGGATCGTCGGCACGACCAGGAACCAGACCGGCTTCCGATGACGCAGCAGGTAGAAGGCGATGACGAGGAACGCCAGCCCCGCAAGCAGTTGGTTCGTCGCGCCGAAGATCGGCCACAGGATCATCCCGCCAGAGCCGGGTCCGGCCGGGCCGCTGATCAGCGCAATCGCACCGGCCGTCACGACCGCGACGGTCGTCGCGACGTAGCGATTGGCCAGCACGGGTACGCCAACCGCCGTGCCGAGTTCGGCGACGACATAGCGTTGCAGGCGTGTGGCCGTATCGAGGGTCGTCGCCGCGAAGGAAGCTATCAGGACAGCGATCAGACCGATGGCATACTGGATCGGAATGCCGAGTGTGTGCAGCAGGTTCGCACCACCCTCGATGAAAGCCGCAAGCTGGTTCGCGAAGCGGAGCTCACGCCAGGTGTATTGCCCGTACAGGTGATGCCAGGCGGCCGCACCGGTGAGTGCGCCCCCGTCCGCGTCAACGAGCGCTACAGCCCGGCCGGTCCCAAGGTCCCACACTCCCATGCCGATGGCGGCGGTACAGGCGAGGATGACCACGACGGCGAGCCCACCTTCGAGCAGCATCGCGCCGTATCCCACCAAGCGGGCAGCGCGCTCCGAACGAAGCTGTTTGCTGGTCGTGCCGCTCGAAACAAGGCAATGAAAGCCACTGACTGCACCACAGGCGACGGTGATGAAGAGGAACGGGATCAGGGGCGGCGCATCGGCCGGCGGCCTGGTCACCGGAGCCGTGACGAAATGGAGACTTCCGAGGAAGGAGGCCATCACGAGTCCCGCGCAGAGCAGCGCTAGCGCGACGAAGAGCTGGTGGCTGTTGATGAAATCGCGCGGCTGCAACAGCGTCCAGACCGGCATGACCGAAGCGAAGAAGCAGTAGACGAAGAGGATCAACGTCCACGCGACGACGGCATTGGCATAGGGGGAGAGCCCCGCACTTTCCGCCGCGGCGCCGGTTCCGCCCAGCGCCAGCCAGGGGTTCTTGACGATGTCGAGCGGCAGGTGGTACGCCCCGACGTATACGCTGGCGTACATCAGCACGACCGCAATGATCGAGAGCGCGGTCACATTGCCACCTCGGCGATACACGAGGTAACCCACCGCAATGGCGATCGGCACCTCGATCCAGATCGCAAAGACCGATACAGGATAGGCCGCGAAGATGGTCGCGATGACGAGCCCGAACACCGCCAGGACGATCATCAGCGCCAGAAACAGCACCAGCAGCAGGAGGATGCGCACCCGTGGGTTCAGGACCCGTGCCGCGATCTCGCCGATCGTCTGCCCACGGTTGCGCAGACTCACCACCAGCGCACCGAAGTCATGCACGGCGCCGATGAAGATGCTGCCCAGCAGCACCCACAGTAAAGCCGGCAACCAGCCCCAGAATACGGCCAAAGCCGGCCCCACGATCGGCCCCGTTCCGGCAATGCTGACAAAATGGTGTCCGAAGACAACCGACGACCGCGTTGGCACGAAGTCCCGGTCGTCCCGCAGGGCCTCGCTCGGACACACGTTCGCAGCGCTCAGTTCAAAGACCCGCCTTCCGAGCCAACGCCCGTAGGTGTAATACGCCACAAGGTAGGCGACGAATGCGCCGCTGGCGACAACAAGCGGATGCACGTGAGAACTCCGGCCGGATCAGCCACCGCAGACAAGCGGGCGAACTGGAACTTCATGCTACCCGTGCGACCGGCCCCGCTTCAACCACGCTCTCCGGGCACCTGGATCAGGTGCCGTACTGCCGGAGCTTCAGCAGCAATTCAACCTCCCCGAGCGGCATCCGCAGATCACGCGCAATCGTGGTGGCACTCGCGCCGCCATCGGCAAGGGTGTAGACTTGTGTGCGTCGCGCCGCCATGGGCACCTCGGACGGCGTTTCACGCGGACGCCGCTCGGCCGTGGGTAAGCCCCCCACCGCAGGCATGGAACCCGCCTCCAACCGCCGCCGTTCCGCGGCCGGCGCAGTTATGCCGGGAGCCGGGCCGGCATTTCCGCCCGTGCCGTCGCCGCCGGACGCACCGCGCAACCGCTCAAGCTGCGCGATCCGGGCATCCGCATCGCGGATCAGCGTCTCGATCTTCACACAACGCGTTTCGATCTGCGCGTTGATGTCGCGGGAGAACTGTTCCAACCGCACGAGCAACTCGTCCAGTGAGCTGCCGATGTCGCGCTGTTCGCGGATGCGCGCCACCTGCTCCCGGGTCACCTCGCGGGCTGTCGCCCGTCGCCGCTCCGAGCGCCGCAGCATCGAGATCGACAGCATCACCAGGCACATCACCGCCAGCAATGCCATCAGTCCCGGATCCATCGCTACTCCGCTGCTTCGTCCGCAGCCGAGCGGCTGCTCCACGCCGCCAACGCCGCGGCCTGTACCTGTCGCAAGGCCACGCCGCGGGCCCGCGCCGCGGCGGCACAATCCTCGTACTCCGGCCATGCCTGGAGCGTCTCGGCGCCACGACGGCCGACCTTGATGCGGATCTCTCCGTAGGGCGTTGCGACCGACACTTGGGTCCGGGTCAGCTTGCGCCGTTCGCACAGGAACCGCCGCACGCCCAGCGTGGGGGTTTCGCGGAAGAGGACCTCCTCGACGCGCAAGACATCGGCCGGCGCTACGAGCACCGTCAGAAGCTGCCCGGGGCGCCCTTTCTTCATTCCTATCGGCACCACGTACGCGTCCAGCGCACCCGCTTCCCGGACCCGCTCCAGGGCGTAACCTACTACCTGGCCGGTGACATCGTCGAGTTGCGTCTCGAGCACGACGACTTGGTCCGCCTCCCCGCCGGCAGCATCCGCCGTCCCGATCAGCAGCCGAAGGAGATTCGGCCGGGAGTGGTTTTCACGCGTGCCGGCACCATAACCGATGCGCTCGATGGTCAGCGCGGGCAACGGCCCGAACGACTCCGCCAGAGTGGTGAGCAGCGCCGCCCCGGTCGGTGTCGTCAGCTCCCCCAACTCGTCGCAAGCCGCCAAAGGCACACCCCGCAGCAACTCGGCCGTCGCGGGCGCGGGGATGGGCATCGTGCCGTGATCACACTGGACGGTACCGTTCCCGGTGGGCACGGGCGAGCCGATCACGCGGTCGATCTCGAGTGCGACGAAACCCGCACATGCGCCAACGATGTCCACGATGGCATCGTCGGCGCCGACCTCGTGGAAGTGCACCTTCTCGACCGTGGTCTGGTGGACGGCGGCCTCCGCCTCGGCCAAACGCTGAAAGGTGCGCACCGCCAGTTCCATCACGCGCGCTGGCAGCCCGGCCCCGGCAATGAGCTCGAGAATCTGCGGGAGGTGTCTATGCTTGTGCCCCGTCTTCGGACCCAGTACGACCCGCAGGTGCGTGCCGGCGATGCCCCCGCGTCGCACGATCGTCGTCTCGACACTGACATCGGGCAGGCGGAGGCGGGCGACGGTGGCTTGCAACTCGGCGAGCGGGTAACCGGCATGCACGAGTGCGGCGAGCAGCATGTCCCCGGCGATACCACTGATACAGTCCACGTAGGCCAAACGCATGCGGGCTACTCCTGAGACAAACGGACCGAAGGTGCGTATGAAGGACCGCATTGACCGGGGCGACGCTGAACGCGTTGCCCCTATCGTACCGCGCGGTTGGCCCAGACGTAGGCAACGCGGCAACCAGGTAACAAGCGTGCCAGACACCGGCGGCCCATGGCGTGGCGTTGCCGCGCTGCACGCCCGCCGCTACAACGCCGAACGCGGGACGGATCGTGCGTGCTTTGGCCGCCCCCCCGCGAGGTCCTATGTTCCACGCCCCTGACCATGCCATGACCGCAGACTCGCCCACTTGGGCCGGCCGCGCCGCGTTGCTCGCGCTGACCTGCGTGGTGGTCGTGAACCTCGCGGTGGTGGCGCCGGTCCGTAACTACCTGCTGGACTTCCGCGCGTATTATGCGGCCGGTGCGGCACTGCGAGCGGGCCTGGACCCGTATGACACCGCGCTGGTCCAACAACACATCGCACTGCCTGGTCAGCAGTCCATCGTGCCGTACGTGTACCCCCCGCCCACGCTCGCGCTCGCATGGGCGTTTGCAGGACTACCCTATCCGGCGGCGCAGGTTCCGTGGGCCCTGCTTCAAGCCGGTCTGGGGGTGGCGGCGTTCATCTGGGTCTGCCGCACGTATGGGCTGGCACTCGGTGGACCGGGGTCGGTCCTGCTCGGCGTGGTGTTTGCCGGCAGCAGCAGCGTGGCCCAGCTCTTTCGCTGGGGGCAATTCGACCTGATCGTCGTAGCCCTGCTCGCCGTGGCCGGGCTCGCCCTGACCCGCGAGCGACGCGTACTTGGCGGCGTGCTGCTCGGCCTGGCAACGATCGCGAAAGTCACGCCCGGCGCCTACCTGATCGTCCTCCTGATGCGGCGCGAATGGCGGGCGCTGGCTGCCGCGGCAGCCACGATACTCGCAACACTCGGAGTGTCGGCCGCACTGCTCCCTGCCGGTACCTTCGTCGCCTGGCGTGCCAACCTCGCGCGCCTCTCCGGGGAAGTCACGGTGCACAATCAGAGTTTGCGCGGCTACCTTCTGGCGGGCTTCACGGAGTTCACCGAAAAGGGCGTGTTGTCAGTTCCGTGGGTCGCGCTGGCACCTGCGACCGTGCAAGCCGCCGCCATCCTGTTGGCCGGACTCATTCTGGGGGGAACGTTGCTGTGGGTCTTCCGGCACCGGAAGCACCTCACGACGGCCGAGAGCATCGCGGTACTCGTGCCGGCGGTGCTCCTGGCTGCACCGCTGACGTGGATGCACCACGGCGTGCAGTTGCTGCTGCCGCTGGCGGTTCTGGCAGCCCGGCTGGAACGTGGCCCGCAGGCAAAAGGGTTCGGCCTGGCGTGCGTGGCCACCGCCACCCTGCTGATGCTCTGGCCCGTGCAGCAATTCGAACTGGAACTGGCTCCGGCACTGCGGCACATCGTCGGGCCGACGTTCACCTACGGCGTCGCGCTGACGTGGCTGCTCGTGATGACTTGGGGACCGGTGAAAGTGAAGCCGCCGTCGGAAAGCACGCTCTGAGCAGCCGCCCCCGTTACACGTCCAGGTTCTTGACGTGAATGGCATTCGCCTCGATGAATTCGCGGCGTTTCTCCACGTTCTCACCCATCAGCACACTGAACATGTGATCGGCCTCGGTGGCGTCGATCTTGGTCTGTTCCGGATCGTCAGCAAGCGTACCCACGATCACTTTGCGCAGTACACGTTGCTCGGGATTCATCGTGGTTTCCCAGAGCTCTTCCTTGTTCATCTCGCCCAACCCCTTGAAGCGCTTGACCTCCCAGCCCTTCGCACCGGCCGCCCGTACTCCGTCGGGCACAGCCGCCAGGTTCTCCAATTCTCGCGCGTCCCCCTGCGCCGTGCGGAGCACGAAGATAGCCGGACTGAGCTCACCCGTGGCAAGCTCCTCGCGCTTCAAGAAGAGATCCTCGACCATGCAGCCGAACTCGGCGAGACGCACGAAGCAGCGCTCCAGGCCCGCGACCTCGGCCAACTCGTGTCGCACGTAGGGCTGGCCCGCCGTCGTCAACTCGCGGAGATGCTCTTCGGCCGCCGCATCATGGTCGAAGAAGCGCTCTTCGCCGGCGGCCTGAATCCGCACGGTCGGCAGGCGGCCGGTCTGGGCCCGCCGCTCCACAAACGGTTGGAACAGGATGCCGCGGCGCGCCAGGACGCGGGCGTACCGCTCGATCTCCTCCAGGATGTTCTGCAGCTCGCGCACTTGAACGGCGCTCAACTCGCGCGGCTCCGCCCCCGCCCGCTGGATCAGAAGCAACGTGCGTTCCTGCCCCAGTTCCGTCAGGCGACGGTTCAGGGCCCCGTCATCCAGCAGGTAGGAGCTGGTCTTACCCTTGGCGAGCTTGAACAACGGCGGTTGCGCGATGTACACCGAACCGTTGTCGATCAGCGGACGCAGGTGCCGGAAAAAGAAAGTCAGCAACAGGGTCCGGATGTGCGAGCCGTCCACGTCCGCGTCGGTCATGATGATGATCTTGCCGTAGCGCAGCTTGGAGAGGTCGAAGTCCTCCTCGCCGATGCCGGTGCCGATCGCCTTGATGATTTCCAGAATCTCCTCGTGGCTCAGCACCTTGTGAATGCGGGCTTTCTCGACGTTCAGGATCTTCCCGCGGATCGGCAGGATCGCCTGCGTCTTTGCGTTGCGATACCCCTTCGCCGATCCGGCCGCCGAGTCGCCCTCCACGATGAAGAGTTCGGTGCTCTCGATGTCCCGACTGGAGCAATCCACCAGTTTCCGCGACAGACCCATGCCGCTGAATGCACTTTTGCGCGCCGTTTCGCGCGCCTTGCGGGCCGCCTCCCGCGCAATCGCCGCCTGCACCGCTTTGCCGACGATCCGCTTGGCCTCCGTCGGATGCTCCTCCAGGTAGCTCCCCAGCATCTCGTTGACGGCCGTCTCGACGAACGTGCCGACCTCGCTGTTGCCGAGCTTGGTCTTGGTCTGACCTTCGAACTGCGGCTCCGGAACCTTCACCGAGACGATCGCGGTCAGCCCCTCACGCACATCCTCGCCCGTCGGGGTCGGGTCGTTGTTCTTCAGCAGGTTCGTCTTACGCGCATAAGCGTTCAGCGTGCGCGTCACGGCGGAGCGAAATCCCGACAGGTGCGTCCCACCCTCCTCGGTGTTGATGTTGTTCACGAAGGAGAGTGTGGTTTCGCTGTAGGCATCCGTGTACTGCAGCGCTACCTCGAGGATCAGACGCTGGTCGGAATCCTCTCGCGTGAAGGAGACGATCGGGTGCAGCCCCTCGCGGCCCTCGTTCAGGTGCTCCACAAACTGCAGCACGCCGTGCTCGAAGTGAAACAGCTCTTCCTGGTCGGTGCGTTCATCACGCACGGCGATGCTCAGGCCCGCGTTCAGGTACGCCAGGTAGCGCAGGCGACGCACGAGCGTGTCGTAGTTGAACTCGATCTCGCGGAAGATCGTGTCGTCCGGCTTGAAGCGCACGTATGTCCCGGTGCGCTCGGCCGGCCCCTCGTCGCGGATCGCCTGCACCGTCCGCCCGCGCTCGAACTTCATCGACCAGGTGCGCCCGTCGCGTTTCACGCGCACCTCGAGCCACTCCGACAGAAAATTCACGACACTGACGCCCACCCCGTGCAACCCACCCGAAACCTTGTACGAATCGCGGTCAAATTTCGCGCCCGCCCCCAGCGTCGTGAGGCAAACCTCCAGCGCCGTCTTGCCGATCTCGGCCTTCATTCCCACGGGAATTCCGCGGCCATCGTCGTCCACGCCCACGCTGCCGTCGGCGTGAATGACCACGACGATGTTCCGGCAGGCGCCGGCCATCGCTTCGTCGATCGAATTGTCCACGACTTCGTACACGAGGTGGTGCACGCCGCGCAGGCCCGTGTCGCCGATGTACATGGCGGGTCGCTTGCGCACGTGCTCCATGTCCTCGAGCACCTGCACACTGCTCTCGTCGTACTGCTTCGGATCGTTCCGCGGCGGCATCGCCGGGATCGAGAGACTGTTCGCCTCGTCACTCATCATGCTTACTCTCAATCCGTCTCGGCGACCGGCGGTCGGCCAACATCGAACCGCACATCGCGCACACCCGACATGCTGCGCACCAGCGCCGCCACGAGCTTCTCCCGCTGTCGCCGCAATTCGTAGGCCACCGCGGCGGAGCGCACTCCCACTCGCAGGATCGGCCCATCGACGCCAAGCACCCAAGTTTCTTGCACCAGTGCCGGCGGAGCCACCCGCGCCCAGGCCGCTGCCGCCGCCTCGCGTTGGCGCAGGCGCTCCGCCGCCTGCTGGATGATCCGGCCGAGTACGCTCACGCCATGCTCGGACCGCGGATGCGGTGTCGCCAAGCCCCGGGCTCCGACGCGCTGGCGGTTCAGCCACAGTCGCCGGTACTGGGCCTCAGTCACTCGCAGATCCTCATAAGGAAGAGGGTCACCCAAGCTGGGGCGGATCTCACCGGACACCAAGCCAGATTTCGGGTACCCGACACGGTCCTGTTCCGCTGCTCCAGGTCACCTCGTCAGAGCGATACCGGCATCACGACGTACAGGAAATCGTTCTTGTCTTCCCCGCTGAGCACGCCCGGCCGAAACGAATCGGTCAACTCGATCCGCACGTGCTCGCACGTCAGCACCTTGAGCGCATCATTCACGAAGTTCGGATTGAAACCGATCTCGACCGCTTCACCTTCATAATCGGCCGGCACCTGCACCCGGGCCTCGCCTTGTTCCGGGGAGTTGGCCGTGATGACCACCTCTTCCCCGCCAAAGGCCAGCCGTACGGCGCGGGCCTCGTCACTGGTGAGCAGTGCCGCGCGGCGAATGGCTCCGTACAGGTCGACTCGGGGGAGCTTCGCCACCTTGGTGGTCTGGTCCGGAATCACCCGTTCGTAATCCGGGAAGCTGCCTTCGACCAGCACGGTCGCCAGCATCCGATCCCCACTTCGCAGCAGGATCTGATTCGGCAGAACCTTGACCTCGACTTCCCAGTCCTGCGGTTCCTTGCCGACGTTGAAGACGCTCTTAAACGCGTGCAGTGCCTTACCTGGCACGATGACCGCAAAATCCCCGCCGTGGGCCTTCGGAATCGAGCCCCCCGCTCGTGCGAGGCGCCGGCCGTCCGTCGCCACCATGAACAGCTTCTTGCCCTTCTTCGACCAGAGTACTCCGTTGATGGCGTACCGGCTCATTTCGCGCGCGGCCGCATACACCGTCAGATCGATCATGCGACCCAGTTGGCGCCCGTCTACAACGAGGTCCGGGTCATCCTCGAATGTCGGCACGCTCGGGAAATCGGCCGCCGACTGCACGAAGATCTTGAAATCCCCGCCGGCCCCGCGCACCTGGCAATGCCGCGCATCCGTCTCCAGCACGATCTCCGCGTCTGGCAGTTCACGCACGATACTGAGCAGTCGATCGGCTGACACCACGGTCTCACCCGGGGTATCCACGGAGAAGGTGCTGACACTCAACCGCAGCGCCGCCTCTCCGTCGGTCGCGCTCAGTTCCAGGGCCTCGCCTTCCGACGTCAGTTTGACACAGGTGAGGATCGGCTTGGTCGTACGGCCGCCCGTAATGGCCGCCACGGCCGTGAGCGCATCGAGGAATTCCTGACGAGGCAATCGCGTCTTCATGTCGCAATCCATCGGTGCCGGCCCCCGCTCCGACAACCTGCCTGCGATCGATCCAGCAGCCCTGAACACCTGTCCGCAACGTGGCTGTTGGTAGCCCACGGGCGGCGGCGACTGCGGCCCCATATTTAACGGAAAATCCCCGCCCTCGCCACTGCCCATTGTGTGTTCACACCCGGTCAAGTGCAGCCGGGAGGGCACCGGTCGTTCCGGCCCGGTGACGGGCAACCGCGGGGCAACCAGGCCAGGGCGGTGCAGCGCTGCTGCGCTCGAAAGGCGGCCCCAACGGGCTGTGATGGGCCACGCGACATGGTATCATCCCTGCGACTCAGGCCCCCGGCATTCGGGCCGCTTCGAAGGAGCCGCTATTCATGGCCTACACCACGACCACCGTGCCAACCGGCGAGAAAATCACCATCTCCGGAGGGCGCCTGACCGTCCCCCACCACCCTATTGTGCCCTTCATTCGCGGCGACGGCACCGGTTCCGACATCTGGGCGGCCTCGCAGCTCGTCTTCGATGCGGCGGTTCAGAAGGCCTACCATGGCCAGCGCAAGGTGGCGTGGATGGAAGTGTTCGCAGGGGAAACCGCCTTCGAACGCTTTCAGGATTGGCTACCCGAAGAAACCTTGCAGGCCTTCCGCGAGTTCCTCGTGGGTATCAAGGGGCCCCTCACCACCCCTGTCGGAGGGGGCATCCGCTCGCTCAACGTGGCCCTGCGCCAGCAGCTCGACCTCTACGTCTGCCTGCGTCCGGTGCGCTGGTTTGAGGGCGTCCCCAGCCCGGTGAAAGAGCCCGGCCTGGTGGACATGGTGATCTTCCGAGAGAACTCCGAGGACATCTACGCCGGGATCGAGTACCGCGGTGGCACGCCGGAAGCCCAGAAACTGCTGGATTTCCTCGCCCGTGAGTTCCCCGCCGACTTCAAGAAAATCCGTTTCGGGACCGAGGCAGCCGCACGCGAGTTCTGGGGGCTGGTCGGCCGTAGCGACCTCGACAGTTCCATCCAGGTCGGCCTTGGGTTGAAGCCCATCAGTCGCACCGGCACCGAACGCCTTGTGCATTCCGCCCTGGCATACACGATCCGGGAGGGGCGCCCGAGTCTCACCCTCGTGCACAAGGGCAACATCATGAAGTTTACCGAGGGCGGCTTTCGCGACTGGGGGTACGAGCTCGCCGCGCGCGAGTTCGGCGCCGTCCCGCTCGATGGCGGCCCCTGGCAAGTGCTCAAGGCCGGCACCGCCACGCCGCTTGTCAAAGCCCTCGCCGGTGGCCCGCTCAAGCATGACATCATCATCAAGGACGTCATCGCCGACGCCTTCCTGCAACAGATTCTCACCCGTCCGGCTGAGTACGACGTCATTGCCACGATGAACCTCAACGGCGACTACATCAGCGACGCCCTGGCGGCCTGCGTGGGCGGCATCGGCATCGCGCCCGGCGGCAATATTAACTACATCACGGGGCACGCCATTTTCGAGGCGACCCATGGCACCGCCCCCAAGTATGCCAACCAGGACAAGGTCAATCCCGGCAGTGTCATCCTCAGCGGTGAGATGATGTTCCGCTACCTCGGCTGGACCGAGGTCGCCGACCTCATCATCCGCGGCATGAACGGCGCCATCGGCGCCCGCACGGTGACCTATGATTTCGAGCGGCTCATGACGGGTGCCAAGCTCTTGAAGTGCAGCGAATTCGGAGCGGCGGTGGTTCAACACATGGGTTAAGCGCGTCCCAGCCCAGGCGGAAGCTTCACGGTCGGGCAGCACGGTGCGCTGCCCAGGAACAGGGAGGCCATCATGCAACGTGGGATCTACTGGCTTGCGGGGAGCATCGCGGCGTTAGCGCTCACGTTCGGCTGCGCCGAAAACCAGGCCGGACCCGAGAGTCGGCCCACCGAACGTTCATCCGGAGCCGCGCCCATCTCACGCGCCGGCTGGGCCCGGCTGCAAACCGGTGCGACCTCGGACGAGGTCCTCGGCCGCCTTGGTCACCCCGTGCAGATTCGCGTCGGCATGCTCGTGACCTACTGGTACTACTCGGACCGCGGCGACGCCGGACCCTACGTCTGCTTCGACACCCGGCCCATGACCGTACTCCGCTGGCGCGAGCCCTAGCCGACTGCGGCCGGAACTCCGGCACAGGTACAGCGACTATTCCGCCACGCGGCGACCGGCGCGCTTGCGCTCCGTTTCCTTCAGGAGGCGCTTGCGCAAGCGGATGCCGTCCGGCGTCACCTCGACCAGTTCATCGTCCTCGATGAACTCGAGCGCGATCTCGAGCGTGATCTCCCGCGGCGGTTTGAGCACCACGGTCTTGTCGGCCGAAGCGGCGCGCACGTTCGTCAGCTTCTTCTGCCGGCAGACGTTCACGATGATGTCGCCGTCCCGGCAGTGTTCGCCCACGATCTGCCCCTCGTACACCGCATCCGTCGGCGCCACGAACATGATGCCGCGGTCGGCGAGTGCTTCCAGCGCGTACGCCGTCACCTGGCCGGATTCGCTGGCGACCATCACACCGGCCTGCCGCCCCGGAATTGCCCCCCGCAGGTGCTCGTACTCGTAGAAATTGTGGTGCATGATCACCGTGCCGTTCGTCGCCGTCAGCAGCCGGTTCCGCACCCCGATCAGGCCGCGCGAGGGCACCGTGAATTCCATGAAGGTGTGATCGCTGCGGCTCTCCAGCTTGGTGCAGATGCCGCGGCGCAGGCCAAGCAGTTCCATCACCGGACCGACATGCGGAGTCGGCACATCCACCACGCATAGTTCGATCGGTTCGGTCTTCTTGCCCGCCAGTTCGCGAAAGATCACCTTCGGCTTGCCGACCGCGACCTCGTACCCTTCCCGCCGCATGTTCTCAATCAGCACGGACAGGTGCAGAATGCCGCGGCCCGAGACATGAAACTCCTCCGGCGTCGGCCCCGGCTCCACCCGCAGGGCGACGTTACGTTGCAGCTCCTTCTCCAGGCGGTCGCGCAGGTGGCGGCTCGTCAGATACTTGCCCGACCGCCCGACGAATGGCGAGTCGTTCACGCGAAAGGTCATGTGCAGCGTGGGCTCATCGACGCGCAGCAGCGGCAATGGGCGCGGCTGGTCCGGGTCCGCGATCGTATCCCCAATGTCGATCGGATCCAGTCCGACAATCGCGCAGATGTCTCCCGCCGGCACACTCTCCACCTTGCGGCGGGCCAGCCCGTCGAAGACGTGCACTTCGCCGACCTGTTCACTCGCCCGCGTCCCGTCCCGCCGAATCACGACAACTCTCTGCCCCGCACGTAGTTCACCCGCAAAGACGCGGCCGATGCCGATCCGGCCGACATAGTCGCTGTAGTCCAGCGTCGTCACCAGCATCTGCAGCGGTGCGCCCGGCTCCACCTTGGGTGGCGGTACGAACTCCAGTATCGCGTCGAACAGCGCCCGCACCCCTTCCGGTTGCTCATCCCTCCGTGCCGAGGCCCACCCCTGCGTGGCCGAGGCATAGATCGTTGGAAACTCCAGGGCCGCTTCGTCCGCCCCCAACTCGATAAACAGGTCGAGCACTTCGTCATGCACTTCGCGCGGACGGGCGTCCGGACGGTCCATCTTGTTGATCACGACGACCGGCCGCAGGCCAAATTCAAACGCCTTCCGCAGCACGAACCGCGTCTGGGGCATCGGGCCTTCGAAGGCGTCGATGAGCAGCAGGCAGCCGTCCGCCATCTTAAGCACGCGCTCGACCTCACCGCCGAAGTCGGCGTGGCCGGGCGTGTCAATCAGGTTGATCTTGGTGCCGTGATAGTCGATGGCAATGTTCTTGGCGAGGATGGTAATGCCCCGCTCACGTTCCAGATCATTCGAATCGAGAATGCGATCACCCTTGAGCTGCTGGGCCCGAAACTGGCCGCATTGACGCAGCAACTGGTCCACGAGGGTGGTCTTGCCGTGATCGACGTGAGCAATGATGGCGACGTTGCGAATGCTGGGAATCACAAACGGGTCTCGCTTCGGATGTCCGGGAGCGCCGGAACCGTCGGCACAGGGTCCGCCGGCCGGCGTCGAAACGGTGTATGCTACCCGGAAGCCGGGCCGACCGCACAAGGCACCGCCCGGCACGCCTGGCCGTGGTTTGGGGAGTAGCAGAGTCCTTCCCGCTCATTCTGCAAAACGGCTCGTGACGGTGCGGCCGGTCGCGGGGACGGAGGCGGCCGGGTTGAGCCGGGTGGAGTTCGGGTATGATGCGGGTTGGCGGCGGGTGCGGAAGACCGTGACGCCGTGGGACGAGCAGACGAGCAACTGGGCGAGTGCACCGTCGCTGGACCGGAAGTACCTGTGGTCCGGGTGGCGGCTGTTGCTGGAGACGGACGTGCTGGCGAGCGGCGGGGAAGCCGTGCTGCGGTCGTTCACCTGGGGCCTGGACCTCGCGGGCCTGGGCGGGGCGGTGAACTCGCTGGAATCGGCCGGCACCATCGGCGGGCTGCTGGCGGTGCGGAAGTACGACGTCAACGGCGGGCCCGAGCCCGACGATCCGGTGGACTATGTGTACGTGTACGACGCGATGGGAAACGTTGCCCAGGTGGTGGACTGGTCGAGGCCGGCCAGCCAAGCCGGCGCGGCCGTCGTGGCGCACTACGAGTACGACCCGTACGGCGGTGTGACGAAGGCCGAGGGCGGCTACGCCGCGGACAACGCCTGGCGCTTCAGTACGAAGCAGTGGGACAACGAAACGGGTCTGGGATATTGGGGCAAACGGTATTACTCACCCAGTCTGGGGCGATGGGCGTCGTGGGATCCAGCTTCCGAAATCGGATTCTCCCTCGCGCAACACGCTCTTCCGGCAAGCGATCGGGCCCCTACGGCCGACCTACCTGAATTGAACACCTACGCGTATGTTCTTAACGGTCCGACGCGCGCCATCGATGCCCTGGGGCTCAATCTGTATGCAGTAGACGGGACCTGGAGCGGACAGCCTTGGAGCGCTAAGGGTACGAATACCTGGTGGATCTATAACTTGGCGCGCGAGGTTAAGCAGTACTGGCACGGTCCATATATAGGTATCACTGGGAGTGATGCCCGCGCGATAGCGAAGGACGTTCTGAATCGTATCTGCAGCGACCAGCGCGCCGCCTATGCGAAGTGCGAGGAACAGCCGCTAGTCAATCTGGTCGGCTGGAGCCGAGGTGGCGCGATTGTAACGTATGTAACCCATCGCCTTGCAGACGATGGCTGTTGCGTTTCAAGGGCCTGGTGGGGGAAATGCAATGTGAGGATTCGACCATGGGTGAATTGGCTTGGACTTTTCGATGCAGTAGATATGGCACCCGCGATTCCAAATTGGGCAATGACTGCGCCGACACGTGTTGATCGAATCTCGCACGCAGTAAAGACAACAACGAGTGTGTCGGAGTGGTCCATGTTTCCGACAGCTCCGATTGACCCGCAGACATTCTTCTGGCGCAAGGACGGCACAGGCACAACGCATCGCGACATTGGTACAAACATGTTCAATAACGACGCGTTCTTCTGGATGCTCGCCGAGGCTCGTCAGATTGGAGTGGAGCTCTAGCGATGACGTCGAGTGTGTGGCCCCTAGTCGTGCTCATCATAACCGATGTGCTTGGCGGCGGATCGCTTCTAATCCTATGGTCTCGAGCCACGTACGAGTCGGGTATGGCTGCCGGGTTCCTCGGGGTCGCCCTCGCGCTTGTCCAAGTACCGCTGTGCATTCTTGGCTTCTTTCGCGCCCGTAGGCTGCTGCAACCCAATTTGGCGCTTGTGTATGCCGCCCACCTTGCACTTACGGTTGTCGGGTTTGTCCTTGCGGAGACGGGTGCGCCCATGGCATTGTTCCACCTGCTGCGCTTCGCGTGAGGGTGAATCTGTGATGCAGGTCGGCCGACCGCCGGACGATGTATGCACGCCGTTGCGCGATCAAGCGCGGTACGGCAACGGAAGCAGGCGTGTGTTGCAGCGCCAGGTGGGAGCAGTCCGCTGAGCGAATGTAACTGTCCGGCAAATCGTAACGCTTCACCCGTCTGCAACGGTCGCCACCGGTAGCGGCGGGAGCTTGCCGGTTTGCAGGTAGGTTCGCAGGGCCTGGGAGATCGTCCGCAGCGGGTCGTGGCCGCGGAGCCGGAGCGTGCGGTAGATGCTCATCAGCACGGCCTGTGTCAGCGCTCCGCGGTCCGAGCGGTTCGACTGGCTGTTCTTCCTCAGGATCACGGCCGGCCGGATCTGCCGCTCGGCGAAGTTGTTCTCGAACGGGATCTGCGGATAGTCCAGGAACGTGAACAAATGATCGCCCGTCCGCCGCAAGCGCTTCAGCAGCCGCCGGGCATCGACATCCTCCACCTCGGCCGCGATCAACGCATCCAGCCGCCGACCGATGCGCAGAATCCGGCCGCGGTACTTCTCCGGCGTGAAGTCGCGCCGCTTGCGCAGCCGGATGCCGTCGCGGATCAGGCGCCGCAGCGCCTTGGCGAAGGCCCGCCAGGCCGGGGATTCGTTGTGCCGATCGACCTTCTCCAACTCGCGCAGCAGGTGCACCAGCCAGGTAGGGCTGCGGTACTCCGCTGCCCACCATTCGTCTGACGCTGGTGACGTTTGGCCGGGAGACGATTTGCGGTGCAGAACCTGGAAGGCTTGGTTGACGACGCAGATCACGATAATCTTCTTATGGAGGTCGACGCCGATGAAGTTTCTCACGGTTGGCTCCTTGTGTGGAAACACGCTTCGAGAACGATCACGAAACGCGGTTTACCACGATCTCAAGGAACCGCAACCGGCCGGCGCGGCCTCCACCTCATAGTTTCACCCTACGCGACTTGGCGCCGATCTAAAGCAAGTGCCGCGCTAGTCCGACCTGCTTGGGCAGCGTACACAGTAGGTGCATCATGTATGTAGGTAAGTACTGGCTGTGTCTTCTTGCTACGGTGGTGGTCACATTCGGATACGTCATGGGATGTCGCAAGGACGAAGGGGATGAGGGCAACGCCGCATCCCTGCCCGAGCGACCCGGATGGAGCCAGGCCAAGATAAACGCCCGACTTGAGAGCGCAGTGAGTCAGTACCTTGCTGACAATGCTGAGACCATAGGTGACGTTTACGGTCAACCGGAATTGATGGTCGCGCACTCGCTAGCGGCACTGTCCAGGGCCAGGGAGTATGATGGAAAGATGCATTGTCCGCCGCTTGCACTGCTCGCAGCGAGGGGCATCGACTTTACCGGCTGCGAATACCTCATGCTACTGTTTCTTAACGAGAATCGGGAAACGGACGCGCTCTGCGTGGTGGGTAGTGATGAGAGTGGCGCCAGTGTTCGGTTGATGTTGGAGTGGACGCCGGAATTCAAGGATATCGAGCCCATATTCGTGCATGTGATCCATTGGCCAGCATCCGGAGAAAATCAGATCGTGTTGGAGCGTGATCGAGGTGAATGGCAACGGATCGGGGTGACGCCCGATTGGAGGGTAGCGTTGCCGAGCCTTGACGGGATGGTGCTGTACGCTGCCGCTCGTGATCGGCAGAAAGGCATTGGAAACTTTGTTCGGGTTGTAGACAAGAACCTTGGCGGGAAAACGACAAGTGAAGTGACGGAGGAGTAGCGTGATCCTGACTAAGCGATACCATGGGGTGGAGGCCGAGCAGAACGGGTTCGGCTCCTTGGGACGCCGAGAACCGCCTGGTCCGCGTGCGGCCGGTCGCGGGGACCGAGGCCGACGGTGTCAGCAAGGTCGAGTTCGAGTATGATTCGGGTTGGCGGCGGGTGCGGAAGACCGTGACGCCGTGGGACGAGCAGGCGAGCGGCTGGGCGGGTACTCCGTCGCTGGATCGCCGGTTCCTCTGGTCGGGGTGGCGGATGCTGCTGGAGTTCGACATCCTGGCGGCCGAGCCGGACGAGCCGCTGCGGGCGCTGTCCTGGGGCCTGGACCTCGCGGGCCTGGGCGGGTCGCAGGGCGGCCGGGCGTCGGCCGGGCTGTTCGAGCGGGCCGGGACGATCGGCGGGCTGCTGGCCGTGCGCGTGTGCGACGTGAGCGGCGCGCCCGAGCCCGACGATCCGGTGGCCTACGTCTACCTGTACGATTCGCTGGGCAACGTGGGGCAGGTGGTGGACTGGTCAAAGCCGTTCGGTCAAGCGTCCGCGGCCATTGTGGCCCACTACGAGTACGACCCCTACGGCGGCGTGACCAAGGCCGAGGGCGCGTACGCATCCGACAACGCCTGGCGCTTCAGCACGAAGCAGTGGGACGATGAGACCGGGTTGGGGTGGTGGGGATTCCGGTACTACGACGCCGTGATCGGGAGGTGGATGTCGAGGGATCCGATCGGCGAGCACGGGGGGCGACACCTGTATGGATTCGTAGCGGGTAGACCCGTCACCACCTTCGATCCAACGGGATTGGCGCCGCGCTCAGTCTCGCTGGAACCTCAAATGTCCTCGCGCAACGGCGATGCGTGGATACTAATAGCTGACTCCGGGTGCACACGGAATATAGACATCATTATTGATGGACAATTCGTCACCTCATTCTCCACATCTGAGGTTACTCCCAAGGTTGGGGCTGAGCAACTGTATGCAAAGCGATTCAATCTGACGCGGCTTCGTGAGTCCGGAAGTCTCACAGTGCGGTGGAGCGACCACGGGTCGCGCTTAAACCAAAGCATGACGCTCAGCTATAGCGCAGAAGACAAGATGCATGAGTTTGCACCATTCGGCAATGTTACATATACCCTCGCGGAAAAGGTCGGACTCAGCCGCTACCAGTCTGAGCTAAGGGTGGGTTTCCGGCAATGGGATGCTGTCGGATCGGCATTCTCGGTATCAGGTCCAGGGGTCCCCGGCGGCAGCTTCCAGATGGACAACGTCTTCACTCTCTTCAACGAACGCCACCGGCTACCTGCGATGCGATTTGGGCCGTTCGCGAGATTCACCAGCCCTGCAGTAGTTCGCTCGCTGTTCGTCACAAATCACACCGTAGAGACGGCATTTTACAGTATTCTGGATGTCGCCTCCGCATACGGCGACGCGTCGGGCGAGAGCGAAAGCAAGGCGCATGTCGTCGAACGCGGAGCCGAGTTGGTTGCACCCGGCCGGAGCTATACCTCGCGGCTTGACTCCGTACTCCATGCTGTCGAGGCTCAAGTCTCGCACCACGCCGTGAACGGTAAGTGGTTTAACCCCATCGGTTCTACGTCTTGGTCCGTTACGCATCTGGCACAAGGTGGAGTCATGACCTATGCTGAACTTGGATGGAGTCGAACTCCTGCGATTCCGCGGCAGATATCGCTCCCTCTCCCCGGAAGCCCGCTGCCCGAGAGTCTCCCGTCTCCACCACCAGGAGCGATCGTTGTTCCCTGAGTTGTCAATATCATGCTAAGATCTACAACGAAGTTCCGGCGCCGGCTGCTGCTTGCGCTTGGCGCCGCCCTGTTGCTCGGTGTCGCCATTGCCTGTGCGGCGATGATATACCACGTCATGCTCGGCCACAGAAGTTTACCCAGTCCGCAGATCGAGATATCCGCTGAACAGATGGAGCGCCATCTGCGCTCCGCAGGGATCAAGTTGGCTCCGGGGCGGTCGATACGCAAGGATCTTCCGGCATACGTAAGCCACGGGGAAGGCGCAACTGCTTATCTGGGTGCCGTCCATGGAAGTGACGAGACAATTCCGATGCACGTGTTGATAGTGGTCGACTCTGCTCAGGCGACGCTTCTTCACGAGTACGGTTGGGTAGACACCCTCGGCGATGCCTCCTACTTCTGGCGCTCGCCTGCATGCGATGCGCCCTTGATACTCTGGAGTCGACACGCGCGTGGCCCTTCGGAGCCTAGGAGAGTACTCGATCGCGCCGTGGGGACACAGACGGTCCCTGATAATGACATGCTGACCTGGGCATGCGTTGTCCAAGTGGCCGCCCATGATACCGTGCCAATAGCAATCGGCATGCCCCACAGGGCCTTTAGGTCGTGCACATGGGATCGCGAAGGAGTGTACTGGTATAGGGTAGACATGCGAATCGATGGAGAGTGGAAATCGGCGGCGATAGGTGTATGCTTTATGACGCTCGAAGTGCATGTTGAGGACCCTGACGGGTATCTTTCTGATCTCATGGAGTTACGTGGTCCATGGCTTGAACATATGGTGCAGACACCGCGATAGTTGTGGCCGCGTCAGGGTGGGCCTGCATCGTTCTGTGCGGCCCCGCCTCTGTCCGAGTCATTGGTGCCGACGAATGTTCGATACCTCGTACGGTAGTGTCCGATGCGGCTCGCCGGGTAGTTGTCGTGGCTGAGCGCGCGCTAAACGCTGCGTAGGGAGGGTTAGCGGAGCTATGTTATGAAATGCCATAGGAACGGTCGATCAACACTTGTTCTAGTTGCTGTTGTTGCTACGACAGTCGGGGGCGCGAGCGCACAGACGTCGTCGGGGTTGCACGTCACGGCGAACGGTTCGCCTGGTGCGGTTCTGCCTGCCGCCCAGGCGTGCCTCCAACTCACCCCCGCCTCCTGGGACTTCGGCGAGGTCTGGTTCGGTGAGCCAGTGTCGAAGGGCGACATCACGATCACGAACGTCGGCGCGGGCACGCTCGAGATCACGCGCGTGCAGAGCAGTTGCGGGTGCACGGGCGTGACCGTGGGCAAGCGCTCGCTCGGGCCGGGCGAGTCCACCTTCCTCCGGGTCGGCTACGACACCACCCAGGGCGCCGAGCAGGTCAAACAGACCGTCACGCTGCACACCAACGACCCCGAGCAGCCGGCGGTGAGGTTCGAGCTGCGCGGCCGCTGCCGGCCGCTGTTCGACATGCAGCTCGGCGAGCGGCGCGTGACGACGCCGACGCTGCAATTCGGGCAGCTCTCGCGCACCGAGCCGGCGACCGCGGTGCTGCGGCTGCGGAACCGCTACGACCGGCCGGTGTACCTGTCGCTGCCGAAGGGCGAGCTCCGGCATTACGGTGTCGAGTTGCGGGAGATCGAGCCGGGGCAGGAATACGAGCTGACCGCAACGACGATGCCGCCGTTGCCCTCGGGATCGGTGACGCAGTTCGTGATGCTCGCGACCGACCTCGATTTCCTCCAGGAGCTGCGCGTGCGGGTTACGGGCCGCGTGCCGGCGAACGTGCGGGCGGCGCCGGCGATCCTGACGCTTCCGCCGACGACGAATGGGCCGGTCACTCGCGACGTACGCATCATTTATCCGGGCAACCAGCCGGTGAGCCTGCTGCGGATCGAAGCCGATGACCCGCGCGTCAGGTGGGAGATCGACAAGCCCGCTTCCGTAGCACCAGGTGCAAGCGCGTTCCACCTGATCAAGGTGACGCTGCCACCTGCCGAGGAGATTCCGGCGAAGGGTTTCAAGCTGACTATCACGACCGACTCGCTTGACTCGCACCACCTCATAGATGGGCTGCGGTACATGGAAACCATTCACTACAATCCGGTGAAGCACGGGTACATGCGCTGTCAGCACGCATGGGAACCAGCGGCATGATGAAGACGACTGAACGACCGGGGCGCGCGGCCAGCGCACCCAGGAGCGCGAGAAACAGTAAGGAGCCACCCGAAACACTCCATGTGAGCGCGGCGCTCGGTTTGACGAGAACCAGAACGAGCGGCAAGGCCGCACCGACCGCAAACGTGCCTGCCGACGCGAAGGCCGCCTGAACATGTCGATCCCGACGGCAAGCCGATCGGCATCATGCCGGCGGTGATTCTCGTGCCGACCGCGGGGTTAACGCACGTCATCACCGGGCAGTCCGAGGCGTGTGCAAGTCAATTGCGGAGCAGACACCGGCCCAACACGGGGCGCCTCCCGGGACGGCGGGTGATACCGGCCGGGCGATTTGCTACCCACACGGAACACGCCGGCGCGGCACTCGACGGGCCGGTCTGGCGTCGTCGTGGCGCTGCCGCTATTCTCGCCGCTACGGCGCGCGGCGCGCGGCGGCCAGGAGAGGTGCCAGAGTGGCCGATCGGGCACGCTTGGAAAGCGTGTGTACGGGTAACCGTACCGCGGGTTCGAATCCCGCCCTCTCCGTACGACTCAGCGGGTAACGATCCGCAAACACTTCATTTTCAGGCGCTTACGGTACATTGCCTGTCCGGACCCTTGAACTGACGGTTCTGCACGACTGGCCTCGACCGCCGGAGGCACGTCCTGGGATTTGAGTGCGGATGCGCTGTCCGCCGCTGCAATGGCCTCCCCCTCGGGTGCAACCGGCACCCCGAGACGAAACATCGAGGCCCCGACGGGCGTAAAAAACTGGTTTCCCGGTCGACAAATCATGAAACAATGGTCATTATATCTTGATATGGATGCCGCGCGCCGGCGCCGGCCGCCCAGCCCGCGCTCGCCGACGGCAGAGGTCCCGGAGCGCCCCTCATGCGCGACGCGTGCGGCCGTACAGTTGATTACCTGCGCCTGTCGTTGACGGCGCGCTGCAATCTGCGCTGCGCATACTGCCGGCCCGCAACGCTCGACCCGGCGGACCGACCTCCGGCTGGACGAACGTTGCCGACACCGCCCGTCGCGCTGCCCCTCCGCGCAGACGAGATCGTAGCACTCGTCGCACACCTCGCGGTCCAGCACGGTCTCCGGAAGGTTCGGCTGACCGGTGGCGAGCCCACCTGCCGCGCGGACTTCGAGCCCATACTTCGAAGACTTACGCGGATTCCCGATCTGCGCGAAGTGACGATGACCACGAACGGCCTGATGCTTTCGCACCAGGCACAAACGCTCGCGAGCGCGGGGTTGCGGCGCTTGAACATCAGTCTTGACGCGCTCCGTCCCGACGTTTTCGCCTGCATGACCGGTGCCGCCGCACTACCGCGCGTGCTTGCCGGCATTGCCGCTGCGCGGCGCGCCGGTCTTGATCCGATCAAGCTCAACACGGTTGTCATGCGTGGCGTGAACGATGCCGAGTTGCCCGGGCTGGTGCGTTTCGCTGCTGCTACGGACCTGGAAATCCGCTTCATCGAGTTGATGCCGATGGGACCGCTCGCGGGGCAGTGGTCACAGCACTTCCTGCCTGAATCCGGGATGCGGGCAATTCTGGACGCGGTGGTGGCCGAATGGGAGCCGCTTCCCGGGAACGGTGCAGGGCAGCGCTCCGGTTCGGCCCGGCGCTACCGGGCGTGGCTGCGCGGCGGCGGCACGGGCAAAGTCGGTTTCATCACACCGATGAGCTGTGACTTCTGCGACGCGTGCAACCGCATCCGTATCACCGCCGACGGCCGCGTGCACCCTTGCCTGATGGGCCCGGCGACCGGCGCGCTGCTGCCGGCACTTCGGCCGCACTTCGACCCTGCACGGCTCAGCACCATCCTCACGCAAGCGCTGGCGGGGAAGGCCGCGGTGCACGCCACCGTAGGTACGACAATCATGACGCAGCTTGGAGGTTGACGAATGGCGACCAGGAAGGTGACGGGGAAGCCCGAGGCACAGCGGGCGTCACGTGGCAAGGAGGAGTTGCCGAAAACGTTTCGCGAATTTGTGCTGAAGTTTCCGGAGTTGGGTGCTGCGCACGAGAAGATAGCACACGCGGTGGACGGCGCCGGTCCCCTGGACGCACGGACAAGTGCCCTGATCAAGATCGGCATCTGCCTAGGAGCCGGCCTCGAGTCCGCACTGCGCAGCCACGTACGCCGCGCCCTGGAGCACGGCGCGAGCCCGGCCGAACTAGAGCAGGCCGTGCTGCTGGGAATGAACACCTGCGGCTTCCCCCGGACAGTGGCGGCCTGGCAGTGGACGTGGCAGCAGATCGAACGAGGAACGTAGGCGCGGGCGACTCGTCCGCCAGCGGAGCGTGAGGCCATGCAAGTCATTGTGCACTTTTTCGGAGCCGAGGCACAAACCCTGGGACGAGATCGCCTTGCAGTGGAGCTGCCGGAAGCGGAGCCGACGTGCGGTACGCTTCGCACGTACCTGTCCACGACTGAACGGGTTCTGGCCGAACCACTGCGGACGGCGCGTTTCGCCGTCAATCATGCTTTTGCGCCCGATACACAACGGCTTATGCCAGGGGACGAAGTGGCCCTGATTGGAATGGTGTCCGGCGGATGAACGTTCACGTCATGATCATTACCGGTCCATTACCGCGCGACGCGGCTGACCCGCCGTTCACGGGCGCCGGTGCCGTGTTGCGTTTCGAAGGCATCGTGCGCCCACACGAGAACGGGCGCGCGATTGCCGCGCTCGAGTACACCGCCTACGAGCCGATGGCGAATCGCGTCATGTGCGAGCTCGGATGCGACGTCCTGCAGCGTTTCGGGCTGAGCGCGCTGCTCGCAGAACATAGCCGCGGGCGCGTGGCTGTCGGTGAGTGTGCCTTTCGCTTGCGCATCGCATCCGTACACCGCCGGGAAGGGCTGCTGGCGATGGCTGAGTTCCTCGACCGGTTGAAGCACGATGTACCGATCTGGAAGTCGACCGTGTTCGTGGAGTCCGTGGCGCACAGCAAACCGGCCGCTACGGCACTCGTGGAGAAGCACACGTGACTCCTGCAGCTCGTGAGCCGCGCCCCTGCGAGAGCGCCACGCGCGAACAATCGCCGGTCGCCTTGCTGGCTGAATTCGCTGCGCGGCTTACGCCGTTGGCGACGGAAGCCGTGCCAATCGCACATTGCGGTGGTCGCGTCCTGGCAGAGCCCTTGTGCGCAGATCGCGACAGCCCGGCAGCGGATGTCAGTGCGATGGACGGGTACGCAGTTTGCAGCTCGGATTTCGTCGGTGGCCGGGGGCGCACACTTCCCCTGATCGCGGAGGCCCGGATCGGGTGCCCACCTTTGGCGGTGCGGTCCGGCGGGGCAGTCATCATCGCGACCGGCGCCCCAGTGCCCGCTGGAGCGGATGCCGTCATTCCGCGTGAAGAGGTCGCTGAGCACCTGCACGAGATTGCAGTACCCGCAGGACTCTCTGTTCGACCGGGGCAGCACGTGCGCCGCACAGGGGAGAACACGCGCGCCGGGGAAGTCGTGTTGCCAGCGGGCGTACCGATCACACCAGCGGTTACCGCGGCGCTCGCGGCGTTCGGTGCGGTCACACCGCGCATTCACCGACGCGTACGCGTGGGACTGCTGGTGACGGGTGACGAATTGCTCTGCACGGCAGCACCGGTGGGCGTTGCACCATGGCAGCTTCGCGACATGAACGGACCGGGGCTGAGCACCCTGCTCATCGCGGCCGGATGGGTTGAGGTTGTAGAAATCACACACGCGCGCGACGAGTTCGCCCATCTCGCACAGACACTCGCCAAGCTGCTCGAGCGCTGCGACGCCGTATTCCTCACCGGAGGCGTGTCGAAGGGTGATCGCGACCATGTGCCGGCCGCTGTGCAGCACGCCGGGGCGGAGATCGTTTTCCACCGGCTCCCGATCCGTCCCGGCAAGCCGTTGCTCGGTGCGATCGGCCCACGCGGCCAGGCGATCCTCGGCCTACCGGGGAACCCGGTGTCGGTGCTGGTGACCGCGCGACGCTTCGGCGTGACGGCATTGCGACGCCTCGCCGGTTTTGCCATGTTCGATCCACCCGTGCCGGCGATATCGCTACCCGAATGCGCGGCCGGCTCGGCCGACCAGCCACCGCTGAATCTCTGGTGGTACCGCACGGTACGACTGACGGCCGCCGGCTGTGCTGTGCTGGTGCCCACGCAGGGTTCGGGCGACATCGTCTCGGCCGCCCGCGGCGATGGGTTCATCGAGATTCCGCCACTCGGTACCGGGGCCGGGCCATGGCCGTACTACTCGTGGAAACTGTGAGTGGATCGGAGGACTGCGATGGGCACTCACGCGCCAGACACGCCGCTATCACACGTGGATGAAGGCGGACGGCTTCGCATGGTTGATGTGGGTGAGAAACCCGTGACGGCGCGGCGGGCCGTGGCAACCGGCACCGTACGTGTTTCGCCTGCACTGGCGGTGGCGATCACCGCAAACACACTCGCCAAGGGGGACTTGCTGAGTACCGCGCGGCTGGCCGGCATCCAGGCGGCGAAGCGAACCTGCGAGCTCATACCGCTCTGCCACAACCTGCCACTCGATCACGTGGATGTAGAGGCGACACTCGACGGCGGGTGCGTGCGGCTGCGGGCCGAGGTCCGTTGTCACGGTCGGACTGGCGCCGAGATGGAGGCGCTGACGGCCGTGACCATCGCGGCGTTGACGGTGATCGACATGGGTAAGGCGGTCGATCCCGCAATGGTGATTGCAGAGGTGGCGTTGTGGGAAAAGACCGGTGGCAAACACGGCGACTTTCACGCCGGTGAACAGGGAGCGATCACGGCGGCACTGCGATGACCCCGATCCGTGCGGCCATCCTGACGGTGAGCGACCGCTGCGCGGCCGGAGTCACAAGCGACACCTCCGGACCCGCACTCGCAGAACTGCTGCGCGCCGCACTAGGTGCAGAAATCGCCGCCAGGGCTTGCGTACCCGACGAAATCAAACTGATTCGCTCTCAACTGACGGCGTGGGCGCACCAGGCACCCCGGCCGGACCTGATCGTGACAACCGGCGGCACCGGTCTTGCTCCGCGAGACGTCACACCCGAAGCCACGCGCGGCGTACTCGAACGCCCGCACCCCGGCTTGCTCGAGCTCGCGCGCCTGCGGTGTTACGAAAAGACACCGCGCACATTCCTGGCGCGCGGCGAAGCCGGCACACTTGCCGGTTCGCTGGTCCTCAACCTGCCGGGTTCACAGCGCGGTGCAACGGAGATGCTCGAAGCGCTTCTTGACGTACTGCCGCACGCGATCGAGACGCTGCGCGGCGAGGTGCAGGATGACGGCCGGCCGGAGGCACTGGCTCAAACGGGCAAAGTAATCGAGCACCGAGCATGAATCTGTTTGAGCCCCACCTTGACACCGGGTCCCAGGCGGCCACGCGCCAAGCACGCCCACAACGCGCCTGGGTGCGATTCGATCGCAACGAGTTGGCAGGCAGCTTCGGCGACATTGGGACCGATCTACCGCTGATCATCGGCATCATCCTCGCCGCGGGACTGGACAGCGCCAGTGTTTTCATCGTCTTCGGGTTCATGCAGATCGTGACCGGAGTGGTGTATGGCTTGCCGATGCCCATGCAACCGCTCAAGGCGATGGCCGTACTGGTCATCACGCAGCAACTTGACGGCGGAGTGCTCTACGGTGCGGGTCTGGCGATCGGTGCGCTGATGCTGGTCCTGACCGTGACGGGGATGCTGAGCTGGCTGGCGCGCGTGATTCCGCGCTGTGTCGTGCGTGGCGCGCAACTGGGACTGGGGTTGTCGCTCGCGGGTCTCGCCCTGCGCAACTACGTTCCCGCGATGGGTTGGCAGGGCTATGCCCTTGCGGGGTTCGCATTTGCGGCCACCGTCGTCCTGTGGGGCAACCGCCGGTATCCACCGGCGCTCTTCGTGATCGGCGCTGGCATCGTTTATGCTGTCATCTTCCACGTGGACCTGCAAGGCGTGGCGCAGGGGGTGGGGGTAGCACTGCCGAATTTTTATACCCCCACTTGGGCGCAGATCTGGACGGGACTGCTGGTGCTTGCACTGCCGCAACTGCCACTCTCGCTGTCGAATTCGGTCGTAGCCACACAGCAGTCGGTACGCGATTTGTTCCCGGAACGGCGCCTGGACGTTCGCCAGATCGGAACAACCTACGGCGTGGCGAACCTGCTCTGCCCATGGCTGGGTGGCATTCCGGTCTGTCACGGCTGCGGGGGACTGGTCGGGCACTACGCCTTCGGCGGCCGCACCGGCGGCTCCGTGGTGCTCTACGGTCTGCTCTACGTCGTGATCGGACTGTTTTTCAGCGGGGTTTTTGCACAGGTCGTCCAGGTATTTCCGCTACCGATTCTCGGCGTCGTACTGCTCTTCGAAGCCGTTGTGCTGATCGCGCTACTGCGGGATACGGCGGTCGGTCCTCCACGCGAGCTGACCATCGCCCTGATCGTGGGAATGATCGCGTGGACACTGCCCCAAGGATACGTGATCGGGATGCTGATCGGTTGTGCGATGTACTACCTACAAGACCCTATGGGTGTAGCTGCGGCGCAGGAAACGCTGCCGGGACGTGCAGCATGACCGAGCTGCCCGTGTACATCCTGGCCGGCGGACGGAGCAGGCGGTTCGGGAGCGACAAGGCGCGCGCACTCGTCGCTGGCGTGCCGTTGCTGGTGCACGTGGCCGCAGCGCTGCGGCCTGTTACACCTGAGCCGACCGTCGTGGCGGACACGCCCGGCAAATACGCGGATCTGGGTTTTCGTACCATCGTGGATGGCTACCCGGGACGTGGCCCCCTCGGCGGCCTGCACGCGGCACTCGCCGACCTTGCGGCGCGCGCCGGGGTCAGGTCGTCACAAACAGGCGGCGCTGCCAACGCAGCACTCGTGCTGGTCTCGTGCGATTTCGTCGTACTGCGCGCGGCGTGGATCGAAGCACTCCGGGCTGCGTTGCACGGTGACACCGTCGCCGCAGCATTCGGCGGTGCACACTGGGAGCCGCTGCCGGGGATCTACAGGGCGCCCCTGCTGGAGGTGGTGGAGAAGCGTCTGCAATCCGCATCCGGTGGAGCGCTGCATGCGTTGCTCGACACGGTGAACGCCGTGCGTGTGCCGGTACCGAGCGACTGGCCGCCACTGGCACACGTCAACACACCACCTGAACTGGCACTCGCGATCGATACGCAGCGCATGCACGGAGCGGGGCAGCGTGGTCGTCAATCTGCGGCGGAGTAGTCCCCGCCGCTTGACACAACGCACTCATACGGAGATTCGGGCTCGAGGATCGGCAGTGACATCGCAGTCCTAACCACTTTCCAGTGGTGCACGGTGGTGAGCGCCTCCCATACACTGGCGAGCACGGCGCCGAGCTGCTGGAAGTATGCAACCGCGGTGCCGTTGCGCAGCCGCGCGCCTACCGCTGGCGCCCAATCACCGAGGTGGGCATCGGCGAAACGCTCGAGCGCGGCGCACGTGATCTCCCAGGCCTCGTTCCGCCCGTCCTGTGCGGCGGAGGCGCGCATCACCAGCAATAACGCGACGAATTCCAGCTCGCACACGAGATGATCCGGCTTTTCGGCCGTCCCGGCGGCGGGTTGCCAGCCGAATGCCCGGTAGAAGCCGCAGACATCCCCGAGGAGCGCACCTTTGTCACGCCGGATATAGGCCGTCTCGTTGAGTGGACAGGGCATGCCGCCTTCGAAGAGCCGGTGAAACTCGGCGGTGGCGGTCTCCACGGGTAGTTCACGCCCTAAAACCAGCAGCGCATCGAATTCCCCGGCGAGTACGGCTGCGTGCGCCGGAAAGGCGAGACGTACAAGGTCGGCCACATCCTCGCGGGCGACCTCCCCCAGACGTTCATGTGCTAGAGGTGGCATACGGAACGCGTCTGCCAGGAGGAGGAGAAGATCGGACTGCGCAAGCAGAGTCTGATTGGCGTCGTTTGTGTTCATGGTTCAATCCGCAGGGGGACCCAGTTGCACCAGTGCTTGCGGCCACCCGTGTTACCGTGACCCCCGTCCCAGACAGCCAGGGACACGGCCGCGCTGCTTGCACCAAGCCGCTCAATCAGCGGATCGGTCGGATCGAACGGTCGGTCAATCACGACCGTCCAGCGACCTGCTTGCCATGCCCCGCGGGCTTGGCTGGGCGTGTCGTGTACATGCGTGAGCGAGCCGAAGCCCTCCGCGACCAATTCTTCGACCGGGTGGTCGCGTTCGAAATCCGCCATCGGGTTGCCTGCGCGGTACGCCACCAGCCAGTCGCGGGCGCGCTCGTCGCCGAATGCCGCCGGGAAATGGTGCGGTGGCGGTCCCTCCGCAAACCAGTACAAGTCGTTCCACGTGTTGGGGTGCCGGCTGTAGACGTCCTGAAAGCCCGCATCGAGATCCTGTTGCCAGAGCGCCCGCCAGTAGAGCACACGCACCGGCATACCCGGCCCGCCCATGGTGAAGGGGGCGCCATCGACCATCGGGAACTGAACTGCAATGGCGTCGGAGAAGGTGCTTACATCGACTTCTCGTGCGGGCTCCTCTTGCCCCCAGGACAGCCGCCAGACAATCCTACGATCATCCCGCGCCGCCTGCACACGCACGGTTGCGATCGTGGCGGTGGCAAGCATCGGCGGAGCGGTCTGCTGCGGCTGCAGTGGCAACTCTACCGTTGGCACACGGTCCCAGGCCGGATCGAACGGGTTGCCGATGCCGGGGGCGGCGGGCAGGCGCGACACGCGGATCGTCGGCGGCTCTGGGGCGGCGACGCTGTCCGGTCCCGGCGGAGTGGCGCCCACCGGCGAGGCGACGGCTGTAGGCCCCGGGGTTGCGGCGAGCACCGGGGGCGGAGATTCGTTTGGCGTTCCAGGCAGGACCACGACGACCGGGCGCTGACCGGCGATGAAAACCGCCGCCACCATCGCTGCCACCGTGACGAAAATGACAACCAGCAGGGTGCCAAACAGTTGCGTGCTATGCGGGCGTATTTCCATGGTCTGCCTCATCGCCCGCCCAGCCCGGCGGGCCGCGCGGTTCGCATTACGCGGTGTTATGGCGGTACACGTCGAAGCGCTCGTCATGGTGCGGGCGCTCGTAGCATGGCTCGGTGAACGGAACACGGGCGACTTCGGACCCGGTGTCATCCCAACCGACGGCCTCAGCGCCCTGCACTTCGAAACGCGTGATGATGCGGGGGCTGGCACCGAACAGCAGCAGCGCGCCGAGCAGGTTCCGGTCGTCCTTCAGGTGCCGGTAGATTTCCTTGGCGGCCGCCACGCCAGGGCCCAGCAGTTGCTCAAGAAACGCGTCCGGAACGTGAACCGGCGGGATGTAGTACACATTGGGAGCCGTACCGAACTGCGGATAGCTCGGCAGCGCCAGTTGCCGGATTTTCACGATGTAGTCGAGCGGATTGTCTTCCCGCGGCGGTCCCTGCGTGGTGAGGAAGCCGTGCATGCGGATCTTGCCAATGCATGATTCAACGCAGAGTGCCACTTCACCCTGTTCCACCCGCGGGTAACAGCCGATGCACTTGGAACTTGACCGGCTGATGGCGTTGAAGAAGACCTTCTTGTAAGGGCAGGCCTGCACGCACTCCTGGTAGCCGCGACAGCGCTCCTGGTCGACGAGGACAATTCCGTCTTCGGCACGCTTGTAGATCGCCTTGCGCGGACAGGCCGCCGCACAAGCCCGGCAGCGTGCAGTGGTTGCAGATGCGCGCGAGGTAAAACATCCACATCGGATGGACGCCTTCGAAGTGCTGACCACGGTCGGCCATGCCCGCGACTTCATCCTCCCCGAGATTGGGGGAAGCGTAGTCTTCCGGCCGCGGGGCGTAACCGAGTGGTGTGCCGTTGGGCTGGCCCTCAAAGATCGTGCGACTGCCGAGCTTCTTCCCGTCCTCCCACTTCGCGGGCTCGGCACGCTCAAGCAGCTTGACATCCCAGCCGACCGGGTAGCCCCCCCAAGGCTTGGTCTCAACATTGTTCCAGAACGTCTGCTCCTCCCCCTTGCCGCTGGTCCAGCAGGTCTTGCAGGCCACCGTGCACGTCTGGCAGGCGATGCACTTGTTGGTATCGAAGATATACGCCACCTGCCGTTTAGGCGGCGGGGCGGCGTAGGGGTAATCCATCTCACGACCGAGTTGCCAGTTGCTCTGCTTGGCCATCGCTTGGTTCTCGCGCGGTTGAGGTTGCGGTCGTCTCTCCGTAGTCTGCGTCGGCACACCGACGCTCTCTCGGGCGCCGGCGGCTAGGCCACGAATCCGCCCGCGAAATACTTTTTGAGCGTGTCGGTCTCGTAGGTCGGCCGCAGGCCGAGGGCGGCCGGACGCCACAAACCTTTGCCGTCGATTCCACCGGGCTCGGCGCGCGTGACCTTGACCAGCGCTTCGCGCGGCGCACCGACCGGACAGTGCACATCCGGGACGAACCCCTGCGTGACGGCCTGCCCGAAAACACCCTTCACGGTCAGCGAATCGGTCATCCAGGTGGGCTTGAGCCAGGCCCGCGTGCACGATTGCTGGCTGCCGCTGCGCAGCAGGGCCTGGTAGTTCGTATCGGGGTTCTTGGCGAGGCCGGTGGGGTTGGCCTCGGCGCCGCGCACCGAACCCCAGGTTGCTGCGTAGGCGTTGTGCCACATGCGTGTCACGCCGCGCGGCGTGCCGGGATAGTACCGGGCCCGCGCCAGGAGCCGTGCGACTTTGTACCAATCCGGCTTCTGCTGCCAACCGCGAAAAGGTCGGTCGGCAGGGTCGGCGTCGATCCACACGTAGTCGCCGTCCTCGACGCCCACGGCCCTGGCATCCAGCGGATGAATATCGACGTACAACTCGGATACAAATGGCGTGCGCTTGTCGTGGCGGTGCATGTCCCCGAACGGTCCGAACCACACCGCCACGATGTCCGTGTCTACCGGTGTACTGTGTGACCCGTGGCGGTACTTCGGCGTGTGGAAGATCAGGTTGTAGCCGAACTTGTCCAGTGGGTGCCTGGTCTTCAACAGCTCCTCGACCGTGCGCACCACGTGCCGCGCCTGCCGTGTGTCGGCATCCATCTGCGCCGCGGGTACTCCGTAGTCTTCCGGCCGCTTCGGCCGCAGCAGCGGGTGCGGTGCGGCCACGATGACGTTGGGCTCGTAGAAGGTCGAGTCGATCGGTTCACGGTGCAGGACGAGGTTTTCGCCACTGTCGAGAAACTCGTCTTCCTCACGATAGAACTCGAGCCGGCCGGTCTTCGTGTACCAGGGCTTGTCCTCGTGGGCCTGCTCCCAGCCGCCGTACTTGGGGTAGGTCCGCGTCTGAATCATGGCCGGGATGCCTTGGGCCGCCTGGCGCTCAAGATCCTCGATCCGGTAGCCGCGGAGCGCGTTGGACGCGTCCATGATGCGCTGGAGGTAGGGCCGGGCCTGACCTTGCTTGACGAACTTCCACATGTCGGCGAAACGCGGCTCTTCATTGAGCCGTCCGAGTGCTTCGCACAGACCGGCCATCACTTCGAGGTCGCTGCGGGTGTCGTGGATGCGCGGTAGCGGGGTGGCCGGAAAGATGTAGACAAATGGGTTGGTGACGCTGATCGTCAGGTCGGGATACTTGAACTCCGCCCAGGAATCGACCGGGAAGACGACGTCAGCGTACTCGCAGCTTGCCGTCCACCACCACTCGCTGACGGCGATGAACTCCACCCGCGGGTAACCATTGACCACGTTGTCATAGTGGCCCTTGGCGGTGCCCATCAGCGAGTTGGAATTCGAAACCAGAATCGCCTTGGTCGGAGTGGGCAGGTGGGATTTGCCGGTCAAAGCGTGCTTGCCCATCCGCAGGATGCGGTCGCCGGCATTGAAATAATGGGCCGATTCACCCCGATAACAGGTCCGCACGCGCACCGGCTTGCCGGGCTCGGTCTCGATGTCGAAGGGATCTTCGGCGATGTACTGCGGCATCCCGCTGAAAAACGCGGTGCGATAGTTGCCGGCATATGAGCCGACGTTACCGCCGATATAACCCACGTTGCGCGTGAGCGCTGCGACCAGGAACACGGCCCGGTCCTTCAGGTCGCTGTTAAAGAATTGGTTCGGCCCCATGCCCAGCGCAAAGAGAGTCTTCTCAGGATTCGCAGCCACCAGCCGGGCGAGTGCGCGGAGCGCATCCGCCGGCGCCCAGGTCAACTGCTCAACCTGCTCGGGAGTGTAGCTGGCGTCGATCACGTCACGTGTCACGCTGAAGACTGTGCGGCATTCCACTTCCGCGCCGTCGCGGAGCTTCACCGTCACCGTACCCTCCAGCAGCGGATCGAAATCGAGCGCATCGAAGTGGCCGCCGACCTGATCTCGATTCACCGCCACCGGGCAGCCGGCCTCGCGCGGATCCCACATCACGTGGTCACCCCATTCCGTGCGTCGGGCGGCGCCCACGACCGGGCCGGGCTGCCGGATTGTCGGCGGTCCGGACTCGCCAGCGCGCACCTGTAAGAGGTTGTTCTTCAACTCTGCCTGCTGGTAGTCGGGGAACACCTCCGCGGCCCGCAGCAGCTTGCCGGTATCCAGGCGCACCAGCAACGGTAGGTCGGTGCGGCTCTTGACATAACGTTCGTCGTAGAGCTTCTCCGCGAGAATCACGTGCGCCAGCCCCAGTGCCAGAGCCGGCGTCGTACCGGGGCGCACAATCAGAGCGGTGTCCGCCTTGTTCATCGTGGCACTGTATTCACAGGCAATCACCACGACCTTCGTACCCTTCATCCGGGCCTCGGACAGCCAGTGCGCATCGGGCATCTTGGTGGTGGTCCAGTTCATACCCCAGACGAGCACGACATTGGCGTGCTCGACGTTGCACAAGTCGAACTCGAGCGTCTGTTGGCCCGTCACCATCGGGTGTCCCGGCGGCAGATCGGTGTGCCAGGTGTAGCTGTCCCAATTGCGCGCCCCCAGGGCCCGTTCCGGCTCGACGCCGCGCAGCTTGCTGTCGAGCAGAGCCAGCGCGTTCGCCGTGCGATGATGGGCCATGATCCGCGTGGCCCCCAGCGCCGGCATGCCACCGCGGAACTTCAGCGTCTGCGTACCGGCACCCGCCGTCGCCGCAACCATGAGTTCGTCGTAGCCCTGGGCTTGTAGCCGCTTTTGTCCCTCCTCGCCGCTGTAGGTCCGGGCGATGTCCGTCAAAGCTTTCGCGCTCAGGTCCAATGCCTCTTCCCAGCTCACGGCTTCCCACGCATCCGGTCCCCGGCGCAGGTACTTCTCGCGGTCCACCTCGCCGGTGGTCAAGTCGCGCGGCATGCCGTCCTCGATCCATTGCTTGAAACCGCGGCGCACCATCGGACGCTTGCAGCGGCGGTCACCATAGAACCGGCGCACCAGTGCCAGCCCTTTCTGGCAGCAGCGTGGCTCCCAGCGACGGCTCGCGCGGTTGCCCTCCAGGTCCGTTGCCTTGTGAAACCCGAACGTCGGACTGATCCGCGTCACCACACCATGCTTGACGTGCGCGTTCAGCAGGCAATTGTGCGTGTCGTTGGGCGCACACAGAAAAGTGAAGCTCGAATCGGATTGGAACAGGTTGCGGTAGACCTTTTCCCAATCACGATTCGGATAGCCGCTCAGGGGATTGTCAACGACCAGCGGGTTGAGCATCTGCGTTCGGGCGGCCGCCAACCGCCCCAGCACGCTGAAACTGACCCCCGCGGCCGCAAGTTGGGAAAGAAACTGCCGCCTGGAAAGGCCCGGCTGAAGATCTCCGCCGCCCGCCTGCTCGGGGGATGGTGGCGCAGAACGGAACTGGGCACCGCTGCCAGGATCGCTCATGACATCCTTCCTTCTTTCCGCATGCTTGCGGGGACACGGAACCCGCGCGGTAACAGAGCAGCGGCGTGGCTGGCCCGCTGCCCGGAGACCCCAACGCTGAAATCGAGATTGTTCTTTCGCGATTCGGGCAGTATCCTCGGCGCTGACGCTGTTTGCAGGGTCGGCACCGACCGTACCGCGCCCTGGAAGCCGGCATGCGAGAGGGCGCGCGAGTGTTTCGCCAGAACCGCAGTACGCAGCACGCGATTGCCGCACTCAGTCGGCTGGCTGAGTTGTACGGCGATCCCGGTCGACGCGTTTCTTCGATCGAGATCGCTGCCACCCGCAATTTGCCGAAGCCCGTCGTCGCGAAGATCCTGACCATCTTGGCACAGGCCGGCCTCGTCGCCGGATCGCCGGGTCCGGGCGGGGGTTACCGCCTGGCGAAGCCACCCGGCGAGATCTCGCTTCAGGATGTGGTCGAACTCTTCGAACGCGAGGATGAATCCAATTGCCCTTTTGGCCCCGGTTGGTGTGGCAACCGTGAACCCTGCCCACTGCACGATCGGTTGATCGCGCTGCGCGAACTCGTCGACAACTACCTGAAGAAAACGCATTTCGATATCTTTCAGAGCAAGATCGAATCCTCGGTTCGATCCGTCCGGGCAAAGTCGAACCGCCGTTCTCGCGGCCGATCGTGAGTACGGGCTCGCCGTGAGATGGGCAGCCCACTCTGGGGCACCACGCCCTGACAGGCACCCGCCTGGCGGCCCGCAAGGGTGCGGTAGCCCGTACGCGCGCCGCGCTGGGTTAGGCCCGTGGCGCGACTTTCTCGCTGGGGGCGCACTTCTGCGTGTGAGCTGGCGCTGCGACTCTCGTATGCCGCCAGCCCCAACGCGGTCGCGGCGGCGAGCGACGCGACGATGAGAAGAAGCAGGGCGATCGCGAGCATGCTTGTTTCGCTGCGAGCCACGAGTTGGCCTCCGCTCGCCGAAGTGCCGGCACCAGAATCGCTGCCGCGGTGACTTTACAATTCACGAAACAATGGTAATGATATCGTTATATGGGTGGCGCGCCAATGGGGCCCGTGGCTGCCCGCAGGTTTTTCGGCCGGGCGGCAGCCCGAACATCTGCCGCCGCGGCCGGTGTCGCCCCGGAAGAAGAACCGATGCAGCCGCTTGCACCCCCGGTTGTGACCCCGCCCCTACTGGCCTGGAGGGACGCGGCGCGCGCATCAGGACTGCCGGCCGGCCTCCTCATGCTGCTCGCACTGGAACTCGCGGTGTTCACGGGACTGCTTGCGACCTACGCAGTCGCAGTCCACTCCTATCCGGATGCACTCCGACTCCCCACCCCGGGCCGGCCACATTGGGGGGTTCTGTTGTTGGCCGTCAGCGCCTTGGCGGCGCTCAGTGCGCTCATCGCCGGCCATTGCACACGCCAGGGCGCGCGCCTGCCCGCCGTGCTGCTGTTGACTGCAACACTGTTATACGGCGTGGTTTTGCTCGGCGCCTTGGCGTCCGAGCACGCCGCGCGCAATGCCCGGGCACAACACGGAAGAGTCGTGGACCTGGGCTTGCTGCTCGCGGAGCTGCGCTCGGCTGGGGCGCACGCCCCCGCCCTCCCTGCCGCTGAGCCCGTCGCAACCACCCCCGTGACCGGTGACGCCGCGCTTGGGCGGCAGGCATACAACAACTCGTGCGCGGCTTGCCACGGACCGCAGGGACAGGGTCTCCCGGCGCTGGCACCGGGCCTGCGCGAGGCACCCTTCGTACGCACCGCCACGGATGCACAACTCTATGCCGTGATCGTGGATGGTCGCGCCGCCGCTGCACCGGACAGCGTGAGCGGCCGGGTGATGCCGCCCCGCGGCGGGAACCCCTTTCTATCCGACACCGATGTGCGAAACATCATCGCATTTCTGCATGAATTGACCGGCGGCGGCACTACGGATGCGGTTGCCGCGGCGGTCGACTCGGCAACACGGATTCCTCAATGGGTTGTGCCGTGGCCCGCCGACGGCCCAATCGGTCTTGCCCCGGAAGTGCGCACGGGGCCTGTCACCGCAGCGGCGCATCTGCCCCTATTTTCGCTTTCGGCACCCTGGTGGAGACCCCTCGATACGCTCTACCTCATCTTCACTGGTTTGTTCGCATTGCACGTGTTGTTCGGCATCGCGTCATGCGCCTGGCTGCTGCTCCGCGTGGGGATGGGACCGGTGGACTCGAAAATTCTGGCAGTTAGCCACACTGCCGGTGTGCAATGGGTTGCTGCGGCCGTCGCTTGGATTGTCATACTGCCGCTTTTCCACTTCTGGCGTTGAGGGCGCGCTGCGGCGCGAGATCTGATGTCGGAATCACGTTCTCAACGATTCGTCTTTCCACCCTGGGCCAATTACCTGATGCCGGCTGCGCTGCTGCTGATCGTCGGCGGTGGCATCTACACAACCGCACTGTTGACGTTCGCCGGCGCGCCGAGCTCGACCGCCGTCGGCTATGCGCCGGTCCAACCGATTCCATTCTCACATGCCGTGCACGCCGGATCGCTCGGGCTCGACTGTCGCTATTGCCACACAACCGTGATCAACAGCGCATTCGCCGCACTTCCGGCGACGCAGACGTGTATGAATTGCCACGCGACAGTACTACCGGACAGTCCCAAGCTCGCTCTCCTGCGTGAGTGCTACGAGACCGGCCTGCCGATCCCCTGGAGGAAGGTCCACGATCTGCCCGATTACGTGCACTTCGATCATTCCGCCCACGTGAACAAGGGCATCGGCTGTACGACCTGCCATGGGCCGGTGCAGACGATGGATGTTGTGCGCCAAGTCCACCCGCTTTCGATGGCCTGGTGCCTCGACTGCCACCGCGACCCGACCCCACACCTGCGGCCGCGTGATGCCGTGACGCGCACGGACTGGGATCCCGCCAACAGCGGCCGTACGCAGCGCGAGCTTGGCCGCGAGCTCGCCGAGCTGCTCCGCATTCCCCCCCGCCTCGTGCTGGAGAACTGCTCGACATGCCACCACTAGACGGACATGCCATCACACGAGACGACCTACGGGGCGCCGCCGCCCAGACGTACTGGCGCAGTCTCGCGGAACATTTCGGCACCGCCGGCCCACTGACCGCCCTGCAGGCGGAATTTCCCGGTTACGACCCACGGGCGGTCCGTGGCCTGCCGCGCCGCGGCTTCCTGAAGCTCATGGCCGCATCGCTTGCGCTCGGTGCCCTGGGGTGCCGCCGCTGGCCTGAACGTGACCTGGTGCCATTCTCTCGCCGCCCCGAAGGGCACCGACCCGGTGTCGCCGAATATTACGCGACACTCAGCACACGCTCCGGCGTTGCCACCGGCATCGTCGTGAAAAGCGTTGACGGTCGACCGATCAAGATCGAAGGTAACGCGCTGCACCCGTTTTCCGGCGGCGCGGCGGATGTGTTCGCTCAGGCCACCGTGTTGTCACTGTATGATCCCGATCGCAGCCGCACTCCGATCCAGCGACTTCCTACCCAGAACGGGCGCGACACCCGCACCGTCGCACGCACCTGGAAAGACTTCGACAGCTTCGCACGGGTCCATTTTGACGCGCTTCGGCAGCAAGGGGGGCGCGCGTTCGCGGTCTTGGCCGAGCCCACCGCAAGCCCCACGGTGCTGCGACTCAAAGCCGAATTCCTCCGACTCTTTCCCGCGGCGCGGTGGTACACCTGGGAACCGCTGCACCGGGACTTCGAAATCGAAGGCACCCGCCTCGCATTCGGTCGGCCGCTGCGCCCGCAATACCACCTGGACCGCGCCGCTGTCGTTGCGTGTTTCGGGGCGGATTTGCTCGGTTCGCATCCGGCGCACCAACGTCACGCGCGGGATTGGGCACAACAAAGACGTAGTGCCGATCGTGGCAGGATGAGTCGGCTTTACATGATCGAGCCGCACTATTCCATCACCGGGTCGGTTGCGGATGTGCGACTGCCCGTGCGGCCCGCGCGCGTTGGTGAAATGCTGCGCGCTGTCGCCAGCCGGCTCGGGGTACCGGGTCACGTACCCATTCCTCTCAGTGAGGCAGAAGCGCAGTTCGTCGACCGGTTGTGCACGGACCTGCAAGCCCAGCGCGGCGCCGCGCTCCTCGCCGTCGGCCCATGCCAGCCGCCACACGTGCATGCCCGCGCGCACGCCGTGAACTGCGCACTCGACGCCTGTGGACAGACACTGACTTTCACGCCGGAACCCCTGGGCGATGAACCCGGCTGCGTCGCCGGACTCGAATCCCTGGCCGAAGCCCTCCCGCGCGGTGATGTCCAGACGCTACTGATCCTCGGCGGCAACCCGATGTACGACGCTCCCGCCGACCTGGCACTCAACCTCTCCGGCCGCGTCGCCCGCGACATCACCCGTATCCACCTGAGCCCATACCACAATGAAACCTCGGCGCAGTGCCGCTGGCATCTGCCGATGGCTCACGAGCTGGAGTGCTGGGGTGACGGTCGGGCCTGGGATGGTACCTACGGCGTACAGCAGCCCCTGATTCTGCCCCTGTTCGAAGGGCGGTCGACGGCCGAGCTTCTTACGCTGCTTGTAGCAGACCCCTGCCAGACCGGCCGGGACCTCGTGCGCGCGACGTGCCGGGAATTGCTGCCTACCGACGATTACGAGTCTGCGTGGCAAACGCTCCTTCACAACGGCGTGCTCGCCGGAAGCGTCTGGCCGAGCGTCACACCACCGGCCCCGGCAATCCCACCCTGGCCCGAACCGGTCATCGAACCGGCGCACGGCTTCGAAGCCCTGTTTGTCCCCGATACGAAGCTGTATGACGGGCGCTTCGCCAACAGCGGCTGGCTGCAGGAACTGCCCGACCCTCTCACCAAGTTGACATGGGACAATGCGGTGCTCATCAGCAAGGCCGACGCCGATGCGGCTCACGTTCGCACCGGCGATCTCGTCACCCTGGAGCGTGCCGCTGGCAACGGTCACCGTACACGCCTTGAAATCGCCGCATTAATCGCCCCCGGCCTCGCATCCGGGACATTGGTTCTGCCGCTGGGTTACGGTCGTACGATGGCCGGCCGCATTGGCAACGGGGTGGGCTTCGACACCTACGCCCTCCGCACCAGCTCGGCCTCTTATATTGCCGCCGGCATGGTGTTGTCGCGCACCCGTCGCCGCCACCGCCTCGCCATGACGCAGGAACATCACCTGATCGACGCGGTCGGCATGTGGGGCCGTGAAAAACGCATCGGCAAACAGGGCAGCTCGGGCTACTTGATCCACGAGGCGCCACTGGACGAGTATCGCGCCGACCGCAACCTGTTCCGGCGAAACACGCATGGCGGGGCGGCGCTCCCACTTTTCAACCCCCCGCACGCGTTCAATGAACCACACGCCTGGGGCATGGCGATCGACCTCAACACCTGTACGGGCTGCGGCGCCTGCGCGGTCGCCTGCCAGGCCGAGAACAACGTGCCCATCGTCGGGCGCCAACAGGTCGCGAATCGGCGTGAAATGCACTGGCTCCGCATTGATCGCTACTTCAAGGGCCCCGTAGAGAACCCCGACGTGGTGCATGTGCCGCTGGCCTGTGCGCATTGCGAAACCGCCCCCTGTGAACAGGTCTGTCCCGTCGCCGCCACCGTACACGACACCGAAGGCCTCAACGTGATGGTCTACAACCGCTGCGTAGGCACGCGCTACTGCTCCAACAATTGCCCGTTCAAGGTGCGCCGCTTCAATTACTTCGATTACCACGCGACCGACCCGCGCGGCCGGCCGCAGCCCTGGCTCAACATCCCGGATGCGCAGCAGCGCGGCGCCATCGACGAGATCAGCCGTTCGCGTTTCAACCCGGCGGTGACCGTGCGGATGCGCGGCGTAATGGAGAAGTGCACCTACTGCTCGCACCGCATTCAGGAGGCCCGTGTACGCGCCAAGACCGAGTGGGCCGCGGGCCGGCGGGCCAGCGAGCGCGTGCTGGACGGCGAGGTGCAACCCGCCTGCGCCGCGGCCTGTCCCACCGGGGCCATCGTCTTCGGCGACCTCAACGATCCCGAGAGCCGGGTTTCGAAGCTGCGCGCCGCCCATCGTGCGTACGCGATGCTCGACGACTTGGGCTTGCGGGCCCGCACCCAGTACCTGGCCAAGATCCGCAACCCCGCTTCAACCGCGAAGGATGCATGATGGCCACGATCCCGACGTCGGGAAACGTCCCCCCCGCGGATGCCGCCGCGAACCTCTCCGAGGATCCGCGCAGCCGTGCACCACTCGTGCTGGGCGGGCACGACTTCACGACGCTGACGGACAAGGTGGTCGGACTCACGTTCCGACCGACTCCCCCGGCGTGGTATCTCGCCTTCGCCGTAGCCCTCGCCCTGCTGTCGCTGCTGTTCGTCACCGTGGGCTACCTGCTTACTACCGGCGTCGGTGTGTGGGGCAACAACAACACCGTCGGCTGGGGCTTCGACATCGTGAACTTCGTCTTCTGGGTCGGCATTGGCCACGCCGGCACGCTGATCTCGGCGATCCTGTTTCTGCTGCGGCAAAACTGGCGCACCGGCGTCAATCGGCTGGCAGAGGCGATGACGATCTTCGCTGTGATGTGCGCCGGCCTGTTTCCCGCGCTGCACGTCGGACGCGTCTGGCTGGTGTACTGGCTGGCGCCGTATCCGAACCAGATGGCGGTCTGGCCCCAGGCCCGCAGCCCGCTGTGGTGGGACGTGTTCGCGGTAACAACCTACGCACTTGTGTCGGCGATGTTCTGGTACGTCGGCATGATCCCGGATCTTGCGACACTGCGCGACCGCGCCCGGCGGCGCCTCCCGCAAATCATCTACGGCCTGCTCGCGGTCGGCTGGACCGGCTCAAACCGCCACTGGCTGCGCTTCGAGCGCGCCTACCTGATCCTCGCCGCACTCGCCACGCCACTGGTTCTTTCGGTGCATAGCGTGGTGTCGTTCGACTTCGCCGTGTCCCTGCTCCCCGGATGGCACACGACGATCTTCCCGCCCTACTTCGTTGCCGGTGCCGTCTTCGGCGGCTTCGCGATGGTGCTCACGCTGGCGATCCCCGCCCGGTTGTGGTTCGGCCTCCAGGATCTGATCACCATGCGGCACCTGGAGAACATGTGCAAGATCATGCTCGGCACAGGGCTGATCGTCGCCTCGGCCTACGCAGTCGAGTTCTTCACCGCCTGGTATAGCCAGCACCACTTCGAGCAGTTCGCGTTCCTCAACCGCGCGCTCGGACCCTATGCCTGGGCATTCTGGACCATGATTGCCTGCAACGTCTGCATCCCGCAGTTGCTCTGGTTCCGTCGCATCCGTACCAACGTCTGGACCATCCTGTGCGTCGCAATGGCCGTGAACATCGGCATGTGGTTCGAGCGCTTCGTGATCGTGGTCACCTCGCTGCACCGCGATTTCGTGCCGTCCAGCTGGGCGCTGTTCAGCCCCACCTGGGTCGACATCGGCATGTTTGCCGGCAGTTTCGGCCTGTTTTTCACCCTTTTCCTGCTGTTCTGCCGCTTCCTCCCGGTGGTGGCCATGGCAGAAGTCAAGACTGTTATGCCACAGGCCCGCCCCACGCACGGGCCGCAGCGTTTCGACTATCAGCCCGACCCCGATACACCACCCGAATTGCGCCGCGGTAGCCCGTGGACGTAACACCACCACCATGAGGTGCCAGCGATGACCGCCGGTCCGAGCCCCCCGACATCTGCCGCCCCCGCAACCTCACTACCGCGCCCCTTCGCCATCGTCGCAGAGTTCTCCAACGTTGACGGTGTGATGACCGCCGCCGAACAGATTCGTGATCTGGGGTTCGAGGTGTGGGACGTTCACAGCCCCTTCCCGATCCACGGCATCAATAAGTCGATGGGGCTGCGCCCAACCATCCTGCCCTGGATCGCCCTCGTCCACGGGGGGATCGGTGCCTTGCTCGGATTGCTGCTGGTCGGGTGGACGAACGCCACAACCTTCCCCGGCGTACCGACCCCTTTCCAGGGTTATGAGTACCTGGTCAGTGGCAAGCCACGCTTCAGTCTCGCGGCGAACATCCCCATCATCTTTGAAACCGCCGTCCTGCTCGCCGCATTCGGTACCGTACTGGGGCTTTTCGGCCTGAACAAACAGCCCATGCTCAGCAATCCGCTGCTGAAAAGTACGCGTTTCCTGCGGGCCACCGCGGACGGCTTCTTCGTGGTCATTGAGGCGGAGGATCCTAGGTTCGATCCGGTCGAGAACCGTGCTCTGCTCGAATCCCTGGGCGCAATCCACATCGAGGTGGTGACGGACTGAGGGTGACGCTACCGAAACGCTGAGGAATCCATCGTGCGACGTTATCACGAAGAACGCTTCCCTTTTCCCTCACCTTTGCGGTTGCAGCGCGAGTTGCGTCTCCCGCGCCCCCCGGCTTGGATGATCGCCGCGCTGCTCGTCCTCCTCATCGTCGCCGCAATTCCGCCTGTCATCCTCCTTGTCCAGCGCGGGCGCATTTCGCCTTTTCCGCGCATCCAGCCCCTCCAGGATATGGCTAACCAGCCGCGCTATGGCCCGCAGGCCGCCAGTACCGCATTCGCTGACGGCCGCGCCATGCGCCTGCCGCCACCCGGTACCGTCGCGCGTGGCCGGCTCGCCATCGACGACCATTACTTCCGTGGTTTCGCAATCCGGGCCCAGCCGCAGTCCGGGACGCAGGAACTCCACTTTTTCGACGGCCTCCCCGCCCAGATCAAGCCCGACCTCGAACTACTCGAGCGCGGCCGTATCGCTTTCAACATCGCCTGTGTCGTCTGCCACGGCGAAGACGGGACCGGCCGCGGCCCGCTCCATGTGTGGGCAGTGCAGAACAACCAGGCCCGTTGGGTACCGCCCACCTCACTGCTGAGTAACGAGGTGCGCGAGCGACCCGACGGTCACCTGTACAACACGATCCGGCAAGGCATCCGCAACATGCCGCCACACGCAGACCAACTCGACGTCCACGACCGCTGGGCCACGGTCGCCTATATCCGCCATTTGCAGGCAACCGTCGCCCCCGGGCCGCCAACCTCACCCGCTTCCGGGGAGTAACCCGATGGATCACACCACGCAGGGTGACCGGTCTCTCGCTTCGCTGCCGCCCGCCGCACCGCCTGGCCGCCGCACTGTGTTCGCGCTCATGCTGCTTGGTGCCGCGGGGTTCACGGCCGCCGGCCTGCACGCCGCGTTTGTCTCCGACCCCTGGCCGCGCGTCATGATGGCCTACCTCGTCGCCTTCGCGTTCGTCCTCAGTCTGTCATTGGGCGGGCTCTTCTTCGTCATCATGCAGCACCTGACGCGCGCCGGATGGTCTGTGTTGATCCGCCGCCCCGCCGAGATCCTGGCGGCGAATGTCGTAACCGTCGGTATTCTGTTTATCCCGATCGCGGTCTCCGTGCTGCGTGGTGGAGGCGAAATTTACCCCTGGGCACAACCCGACTCCACCGCCATCGTCCACGACCACACACCCATACCACTTCTTGCTGACGACAGCGGAGGCCACGCGGAGATTGATCCGGCCCAGACGGCCAACACGGCTGCCGCACCGGGATACGAACATCGCCAGCTCGACGCCTTCACGCTCAAGAAGCGCCCGTGGCTGAACACGCCGTTCTTCCTGTTGCGCTGGGCGCTGCTGCTGGCGGTGTGGAGCTGGCTGGGACTGCGCTACTACCGCGACTCGCTGCGGCAGGACGCAACCGGCGACATCGCGATCACCCAGCGCATGGAGCGGTCCGCCGGTGGCGGCGCTCTGCTCCTCGGTCTCACGCTCATGGTCGGCGCCTTCGACTTGCTGATGTCCCTCAACCCCCACTGGTACAGCACCATTTATGGCGTCTACTACTTCGCTGGCGCCGCCGTCGGCACCCTCGCCACTCTCGTACTGGCCGTCTTCCTGCTCCAGCGCCGCGGCCTGCTCCCGCCCGCCATCGGTACCGAGCACTACCTCGACCTCGGCCGGCTGCTGTTCGCCTTCCTGTTCTTCTGGGGCTACATCGCCTTCAGCCAATACCTGCTGCTGTGGTACGCCCATATCCCCGAGATGGTCGGCTGGCTCCGCATCCGCGGCGCGAGCACCGTTCCCGCAGACTTCGGCCCCTGGACCGTCGTCCTCCTGGTCCTGCTGCTGGGCCACTTCCTGATCCCCTTCCTCGGCCTCATGACACGGCATACCAAGCGCCGGCCGGCAGTGCTTGCCTGCTGGGCACTGTGGCTGCTGGCGATGCACTACCTCGACATCGTCTGGCTGGTGATGCCCGAACTCGGTCCGACACTCAAGCTCGGCGTGATCGAGCTCGGCCTGCTACTCACCGTCGGCAGCATCTATTTCCTCGGCGCCCTTTTGCTGACTGCCGGGCACCGGCTCGTACCGATTGGTGATCCGCGGCTGCCACAATCCATCCAGCACGAACCCGCATACTGATTGTGAAATGCTGCGTTAACATCATTGAAACTCGAGATCGGTGAGTTACCGATGCTCCCCATGAATCACCCCCATGCCAGAGTGTGGATTGCGCCCCCGAGGGGCCGACTGGTCAAGGTGGCCCGAGAGCGGTTGCGCGGCACCTGTTCACGACCCGCCGAGCACGCTCCGTACACATCCGGCAGAATTTCGTCGACACCTACAGGTTGGGCGACTATTCTCTCCACACTTCGGGTCGCGCTTCGTCCTGGCCGCCCTGGCGGTGTGAGCGGATATGCGGATCACAGAGCGCGTGATTCATACCTTGGTCGTGGGGCTGGTGCTCGCGGTCTGCTCGCATTGGTTGTGTTTCACCCACGGTCATGCGGACGATGGGCATGGCCACCTGCACCTGCATATCGGCTTCTGGCACTCCCACGCCCACGTGCCATGCCCCGGCAGTTCCACGGATTGGCGCGAGCAGCCGTTGCCTTGCGATCAGCATGCCTGCTGCGTGGCATATGGCGGCCACACCCATGTGATCTTTGCTCCCCCGCCGCGTGAATCGCGCCGGTCCACCGTCGGCCCGCAACCGGCATTCGGATTCGCGTTGACTTTGGCGGCGAGTCCGACGGATGGACACTGCACCGCGCTTGAACGACCACCTCGGGTAGCGCCTCACCACGACTCCTGCCCACTCCTCCGGACGATCGTGCTGTTGATCTAATCGACGGGTAGCAAACCCGTTGTGTCGTCGCTGCGCGGTGACAGATCTATTGGCACACGTTTCCGGAGTTTCACAACTTGCACATCATGGCTTGGCCTGCTGCGCGCGCCGCGCGGTCGCTGCGACCCCGGGCGGCAAGATCTATCCCCTTATTCCCGAGCCGACGGCGGTTGGCGCCCGGTACTGGGGTGCTGACGACTCTGGTGCTTGTCGGCCTGACCGGTGGTTGTGTTTCGCTCGATACCGGGCCTGACATTCAACGCTCAGCGGCAGAAGTCGAGCGCGCGGTTGGGATACCGGCGGAATTCCTCCTGCACGACGTGGCGACTGCGGCTGAAACTACCGAGGAGCTGCTCGCCGACGGTTTGACTGATGGCGAGGCCGTCCAGGTTGCCCTGCTCAACAACCCGAACGTGCGCGCGGCGATGCTGTCGATCGGCGTCTCCCGCGCGGAATTCGTCCAGTCAGCGTTGTACTCCAATCCGACTTTGTTCCTGTCGCTGCGGTTCCCCGACAGTGGCGGCTTACCTGATTTCGAAGTGAACCTGGCGCAGAACATTGCCGAGTTGTGGTTGGTACCCGCACGCCAGGAAGCCGCCCAGCGGGATCTCGACCGGGTGGTGCTTGAAGCTGCACGCTCGACGGCGTTAGTCGTCCTCGACGTGCGGCAGGCCTACGTGCGGGCTGCTCTGGCACCACTGCGGGTCGAATTGGCAGCGGACGGGGTCGAAAGCGCGACCCAACTGGTGGAAATCGCCGAGCTGCGTCAGCAGGCCGGATCCGGGTCGGAGGTGGACCTGAACCTGGCACGGGCCACGAAGCTGCAGGCGGTGGCGGACCTGCGGAACGCGCGGCTCGCTGCGGTGGAAGCCAACGCGGCGCGCTGTGTGAACTGCTCGGCCTAACCCGGGATCCCGCCGGACTGGTGCTCGCTGATGTTCTGAAAGTCCCCGCCGCGTGGGATGTACCTGCGGAGCGGCTGCAAGCGATCGCGCACTCGGCACGGCTCGACTTGCGCATGATGGAAGATTCCGTCGCAATGGCCGAAGCGCTGGCCAAGCTCGAACGCGTTCGCTTCCTACGATCCGTAGAGGTCGGTTTCGCGTTCGAACTGGCGGAACGACGCTCCCGCGGCGACCGGAAATGGCTGGCCGAAGCGTTCTTCGACTCGCTGCAATCAGGGGCTCCGACGCCGCCCAACTTCCTGCCGCGTGAACCGCAGGGCATCGACACGTTGGCCGGGCCGACGCTGTCGGTGGAGTTGCCGCTCTGGGACCAGAACCAGGCACAGATCGCCAAAGCGGATTACCTGCTCGAGCAGGCCCGGCAGCGTCGTGATGCGTTGCGGGTGACCGCGGCACAGGACATTTACGCGTCTCTGGCGCGCGTCCGGACAGCGACGGAGAATGCCGAGTTCTATCGCCGGGAGTTCGTTCCGACCGCCGAGCGCAACGTAGCACTCGCTCAGGAGGGCTACCGCATCGGTCGCGTGGCATTCCTGTCGTTGCTGGAGGCGCAGCGGGCCTACCTGGCGACGCGGGCGAGCGAGCTCGATGCGTTACAAGCCGCCGCCCTGGCCGAAATAGAACTAGAACGCGTCACGGGACGACCGGCGGACGTGTTGCGCAACACGGCGCGAACGACGGTTGAATCCACTGAAGAATTGACACCTGGTTCGAGGACCGAGGAGTGTGCCTCATGAGCCGCATCCTACTGCTCTCGTTACTCATCACTGCGTTCCCACTGGGTGGCTGCCGCAATTCACCCGACGCCGATCCGGAACATGCCCGCGCCGCAGCGGATAGCCCGACGGCTTCGACCAACCGCGTGGAGATTCCTCCGACCGTGCGCAGCAACCTGGGCATCACCTTCGCCCCGGTCGAAGTGCGGGATGTCGCCCGCACCATCCGGGTGCCGGGCAGTTTCGAACTGTCGCCCGAGGCGCGGCGTGAGTACCGCACCATGGCGAGCGGCCGGATCGAGCTGCATGTCGCACAATACGAGGAGGTGGAGCCCGGGCAGGCGATTTACACGCTCGACTCGCCGGATTGGCGGGAGTTGCAGCAGCGGCTCAATGAGACTGAACTGCAGTTGGAGCAGGCGCGCGCAACCGCCGACGCCATGGGCCCGTTGCTCACCGCACACCAGCAGCATCACGCCGAGCTTGAGCAGTCAGTGGCCATATGGACCGAGCGCGTCACGCAGCTCGAAGCGAGCCGCGCAACCGGCGTGGTGACCGACGAGGACTTCGCCCAGGCCCGCGCCACGCTGGCGGCTACGCGGGCGGCGCTGGCGGAGGCCCTGGAGAAAACCGCCGAGCTGAAGCTGCGCGCCGCGCAGAACCGCACAGAACTCAATGCACAGCAGGAGCGGCTCGATTTATCGTTGGCCAATGCGAGCTCCCTGCTCGCGCTGCCCGTCGAGACGCTGACGGAGATCGATCCCCAATCGCCGCAGGGGCACCCGATTTGGCGTGGCATCCGTCGCGTGGCGGTGCGGGCCGAGGACGTCGGCGTGGTGGAGCTGCTGGCGCTGACCAACGGCGCCTGGGCCGATCCGCGTGCGCTGGTACTCACCACCGTGCAACCCGCTCGGCTGCGCTTCCGAGCCCTGGGCCTCCAGGCGGATTTACCGAAGCTCATCAACGGCGGCAGCGCCCAGATCACGCCACCGCGCATGCCGGACCTGCGAATCAATGACAGCGTGACGGCCGACCTGCAACTTGGCCTGGAGGCCAACCCGGATAACCGCACCTTCACGCTCATCGCCCGCCCGGCGGAGCTGCGTCCCTGGATGCGGCCGGGCGTGTCGGCTTTCCTGGAGGTCATGGCCGAGAGCTCCGGCGGAAAGGCACTGGCGATTCCACGTTCGGCGATCGTGAAGGACGGGATCACGCATGTGTTCTTCCGCCGCGATCCCCAGAACCCCAACCAGGCAATCCGCGTCGAGGCGGACATGGGTGTGGATGACGGCCGCTGGGTTGTGATCCACAGTGGCCTGATGCGCGGTGACGAGGTCGTGCTCGATGGCGCGTATGAGCTGAAACTGGCAACGACTCAGAGTGGGGCCACCCTGAAAGGCGGCCACTTCCACGCGGACGGCACGTTCCATGGCGAAAATCACTAGCAAAGGAGGGGCTGGACATGCTGAAGAAGCTGATCAGCTTCTCGATTGACCACGCTTTACTGGTGTTGTCGCTCGGTGCCATGTTGCTCGTGTTGGCCGCCTATCAGTTGCCGCAGACGCCGGTCGATGTATTCCCCGAGCTGAATGCGCCCACCGTCGTGGTCATGACCGAAGCGCCCGGCCTCGCAGCAGATGAAGTAGAGCAGTACGTCACTTTCCGCATCGAGACCGCCGTCAACGGCATTCCCGGCGTACGCCGCGTGCGTTCGTCCAGCGCGATCGGGCTGTCGATCGCCTATGTCGAGTTTGAATGGGGCACGGAAATCTACCGCGCCCGGCAACTGGTCTCCGAGCGTTTGGACGCGGCGCGGGAGGACCTGCCGCCCAGCGCACACGCCGAGATGACACCAATAACCTCCATCACCGGCGAAATCATGTTGCTGGCCGTGTCGGCGCCCGAGGGAAACGTCAGCGACCTTGAACTGCGGGCCTACGCCGAGTTCGACCTGCGCAACAAGTTGCTGGCGATCCCGGGCATCGCGCAAGTCACGGTCATGGGCGGCGAGTTGCCGGAGTACCAGGTGCTCGTCGAGCAGGAAAAACTGCGGCTGTATGACCTGACGATCGCCGACGTCACGGATGCCGCGCGCGAGTCGCACAGCACGCTGAGCGCCGGCTACCTCGCGGATGTCGACTCGCTGGAGATGCCGATCCGCCAGAGCGGACGTGTCCGCAGCGTTGCTGACATCGCGGGGACGGTGATCAAGTATCAAAACGGTGCGCCGGTCACGATCGGTCAAATCGCGGAAGTACGGCTGGGACCTGCGCTGAAGCGTGGTGCGGGCGCGGATGCCGGCCGGCCGGCAGTCGTCATGACGGTGCAGAAGACGCCCGGCACCAATACCTTGAAGGTCACCGAGCGCGTGGATGCGATGCTCGACGCGCTACAACCCAGCCTGCCCGCGGGGATCCGGGTCAATCGGCAGATATTCCGCCAGGCCGACTTCATCAGACTCTCAGTGAACAACGTCGTGCATGCGTTGCGTGACGCCGGTCTCATTGTGACGGTCATTCTCATCCTGTTCCTGCTGAATGTCCGTTCAACGATCATTACGCTGACCGCGATTCCGCTGTCGTTGGCCGTGGGTCTACTCACGCTCAACGGCCTGGGCATGACCATCAACGTCATGACACTGGGCGGCTTCGCCGTCGCGATCGGCAGTCTGGTCGATGATGCCATCATCGACGTGGAGAACGTCTTTCGCCGCTTGAAGCTGAATGCCGCGCAACCCGAACACGCGCGGCGCTCCAAGCTGAAAGTCATCTTCGAGGCCAGCAACGAGATTCGGCCTGCCATGGTGTTCGCCACGATCATCATCGCGCTGGTGTTTCTGCCGCTGATGTTTCTCGAGGGGATCGAGGGCCGCTTTTTCCGACCCCTCGGGGTCGCATTCGTCGTATCGATCCTGGCATCACTGCTGGTGGCACTCACGATTACACCGGCCATGTGCCGCTATCTGCTGCACGCCAGGCCGAGCCAGCGGGAATCACAGGACGGCTTCCTCGTGCGCTGGCTGAAGGCCGCGTACGAGCCGACCGTGCGGATCGCATTGCGACGGCGCGGGGTGGTCCTCGGCGGCGCGGCGGCCGTGACCATCAGCACGCTTTGGCTCGGCTCGACATTCGGCACCTCGTTCCTGCCGGCGTTCAACGAGGGCACTTTCACCTTGTATCTGATGGGTCCGCCGGGGACTTCACTGTCCGCCAGCAATCGCCTGGCTCGATCCGTCGAGCGTCAATTGATGGAGATCGAGGGCGTCCGTAGCGTGACCCGCCGTACCGGTCGGGCGGAGCGCGACGAGCACGCGGAGCCGGTGAGCAACTCGGAAATCGAAGTCACCATCCAACCCGGCTACGAGAAGGAAGATGTGCAGGCCAGAATCACCGCGGTGCTCGCACGGATTCCCGGCATCACAACCAATGTAGGTCAGCCGATCGAGCACCGGCTGAGTCACATCCTGTCGGGTACACCTGCAGCCATCGCAATCAACGTGTACGGCGATGACCTCGATAAGCTCCGCGCGATCGCCAGAGAGATCGCGGCCGCGCTCAAGCCGCTGCCGGGCGCACGCGATGTCGCCGCGAACCGGGAGGTGCTGATCCAGTCGCTGCCGGTCGAGTATCGCCCGCGCGAACTCGCCGCCTACGGGCTGACACCCGCGTCGGCGGCCGCTCAGGTGCGCAGTGCAATCTTCGGGGTGGAAGTGGCTGAAGTCCACGAAGGTATCCGTCGTTACGCCCTTACCGTCCGGCTGGCGGAGCATGAACGCGACAGTGTGCGCGCTCTGCGGAACATCGTACTGCGTGGTCGCGGCGGTGCCTTCGTCCGCCTCGAAGAAGTGGCCGACATCGGCCCCGAGATGACTTCCAACCTTATCGCCCGGGAGAACGCCCAGCGCAAAGCGGTCGTCTCCCTGAACGTGGCCGAAGGGTATAACCTCGGACATCTTATCCAGCAGGTGCAGCAGCAGGTCGATCCGCTCGTCCAGCAGCACGGCTACACGGTCAAATACGGCGGACAGTTCGAGGCCCAGCAGTCGGCCAGCCGAACGATCTGGCTCTTCGGAGGACTCGTGGCCGTGGTGATGCTGATTCTGCTGAACCTGGCCATCGGCTCGTTCCCAGTCGCCCTGCTGGTGCTGGTCAACCTGCCGCTGGCACTGATCGGCGGCATTCTGGCGATTTTTGTGCGCGAGTCTCCCGATGTGCTCGGCAACACGCTGGCCTTGTTCGGCAGCGGTCACTACACCGCGCCGGTCATCTCGATCGCCAGTCTCGTCGGCTTCATCACGCTGTTCGGCATCGCCGTGCGCAACGGCATCCTGCTGGTCAACCACTACAAGCACCTGGTGGAACAGGAAGGTGCTACGCCGTACGAGGCGATCATCCGCGGCTCGCAGGAACGGCTGGTGCCGATTCTGATGACGGCGCTGACGGCGGCACTCGCGCTGGTCCCGATCGTCCTCAAGGGCGACAAGCCCGGCAATGAGATCCTGGCCCCGCTCTCGGTCGTCATTCTCGGCGGCCTGCTCTCGTCAACTTTTCTGAACCTGGTCGTCGTACCCGCCGGGTACGCGGCCATCCATCGCGTAGCCGCACCGGGCGGTGCGCGCGCAACTGAAACGGTCGGCCGAGCAACCGCGCCGACCACCCCCTGATGACTTGAATCGGAGACCCATTCATGCGACTGGTATTCACGACACTTGCGGTGCTGGTCGGTCTGTCTTTCGTCACTGCCTGCGAGCGCTCCCCTGAGCAAGGCACTGTGAAGCCCGCCGGCACGGCGCACACCGCTCACGATACGGACATGGCCACCGGCGACGAGCACGGCCAAGAACATGCCGGCGAGTTGAGCGAGAATCACGACCACGACCACGACGAGGTCTGGCTTGGCACCGTGACGATCGGCGACCTGCGCGTTGAACTGGCCCAGGGCCACGGCAAAGTCGAAGCCGGCAAGGAAGGTCACCTCGTTGTTAAGCTCCCCTACAACGACAACGGCGCGACCGTCGTCCGCGCGTGGATCGGCACCGAAGATCGCACCGTGTCACGTGTCGGGAAGGCGGAGTACGCCCCGTCACACGATGACTACGACGTGCATACCCTCGCCCCGGACCCCTTACCCGAGAACGCGCGGTGGTGGATCGAAATTGAGAAGCCGGACGGCATGAAGGTCGTCGGTTCCGCGCAGCTCCTCCAATAGCCCCGCGGCCGGAACCGCACTGACGTGGTTTCTCAGGCAGTTCGATTTCTGGCCCGCGCTGGCGCTCGCCGCGACTGCAACTTGCGTAGTGTACGGGCTTACACTCTGGTTGCTTCGTCTCGTGCGAATGCTGGAGCGCATGGGTTAGCACCAAGGTGGTGACGGCGCGCAGCCCTTGGCCCAGATCTCGGATTCGATGCCATTGAAAGTGATGCAGGAACCTGAATTCCCCGCAGTTTACGGGAATCATACCCCGACCCCAATTCGTATCCCAGCCGTCGCGAGAGATGGGCTGTGTTCGATCCCGGGCGGGCCGCGTGGACCCAGGGAGCCGGCGGCGGACATTTACCGGCGACAGCGCCCGCTGGTAAGCTGTGGCCGGTATGAGCCGCTCGACACCCGCCGTTGATTCTTTCTCCCCGCCCGCCGGCCGCGCGCGCCCGCTGAGTGATCTCCTGCTCGTGATGGCGATGATCGCGTTGCCGCTAATCGCGATGTCGCAATTCGTCGCCTTCTGGCGCACGGACGTAGTCGACGACCAGATGTTCGCGTACTTCGGCTGGCGGATCGCGAACGGCGCGACCGTGTACCTCGACGTGTGGGACAACAAGCCGCCAGGGATCTACTGGATCAATGCGCTGGGCATGTGGCTCAGCGGCGGGCACTACCTGGGCGTCACGGCCATGTGCACGCTCGCGCTGCTCGTGAGTCTGGCGGCGTTCTTCGTGGTGGCCGCCTCGGTCTACCACCGGGGCGGCGGCGCTCGCAACGGTCCTGGCCTCGTTCTTCATTACGCACGTGCGCTATACCGGAGGTACGAACCGCACCGAAGTCTTCGTCGTCGCCTGCGAGCTGGTCGCCCTGGCGTTCTATCTGCGCGGCTGGGCACAGGATCGCTGGTGGAAGTGGTACGCGGCGGGGCTCGCGGCGGGGCTCGGCTTCCTTTTCAAGCAGGTGGGGCTCGCGGCGTGGGGCTGTATGGGGCTGCACCTGCTCATCCTGATGGGGACGCGGGAACTGGGTCTGCTGGCCGGCGTGCGGCGCGGACTGCTGCTGGTGGCTGGCGCCGTGACGACGGTGGCCGTGGCGGCGGGTGTGCTGGCGGCGCAGGGAGCACTGGGGGAAGCGCTCTACGCAACCTTCGGCTTCAACCGCGCGTACTTTGCCACGGGCGACAGCCGCTTTCCGTACAACTTCGTCAACCTGGCGCTGCTGCGCAGCCAGATCGACGACGTGCTGCTGGCGCCACTGCTGATGGCGGCCGCGGCAACCCTGCATGCGTTCCTCTGGTGGCGCGCCCCGCAACATCGCCCGCCGGAAATCGAGACCCCGCTGCGGGCCCAGCGCCCAGTGTGTCCGCGGTACTTTCTGCTGTTCTTCCTGTGGGGTGTGGTCGCATTCTACGGCGCACTTCTCAGTCCGCACGGCTTCCGGCACTACCTCGTACCGTGGTTCCCGCCCCTGCTCCTGGTGGCCGGCTATCTCATCAACGTTCTGCGCACAGAAGTCAGTCTGCTGACACGCCTGCAGCAGCGCGCGTGGGTGGCGGTGGCGTTCGTGATCCTGGGCTACTTCTCCTATGGCGCGTTGTGGTGGCAGTACACCGATACGGCGCGGGTCTGGATGGAACGCGTCGAGCAGCGGGAAGTGGCCGAATGGGAGTACGTGGGCGCGGCCGTGGCGCGTCATACCCGCCCGGATGAGCGCGTCCAGATCTGGGGCTTCCTGCCGGGGGCCTACCTGACCGCGAAACGCGTGAATGCCAGTCGCTATTTCACGACCGAGAAGGTCGGACAGGTGGGCGCTGGGGCGCAGCACATCGTCGCCGAGATCGAGGCCACGCTGCGTGCCCATCCGCCGGCCCTGATCGTGCTGAGCAACGCCGAGCGCAACCGGATGATGGGCATCGCCCTGCCGCCGTCAGAGTTCACGATCTTCCCGTGGATCGAGACGCATTACACCCTGGCCGAGGAACTGCCGAGATTCGGCACCTACTACCTGTATCGGCGAATCGAATCACCGTCGGCTCATGGTGGCGCGCTTGTGCGGGGGTATGCCGGTCCCTAGACTCCCGCCATGGCACGCGAGCTTCGCGATCAGGTCATCGTGATCACCGGCGCCAGTAGCGGTATCGGTGCGGCCACCGCCGTGGCCTGCGCCCGCGCGGGCATGGACTGCGTACTCCACGGGCGCCAGACGGACCGCTTGGAACAGGTCGCCGCCGAGGTGCGCCGCTTCGGCCGCCGGGTCACGAGTCTCACCGGGGACGTCACCGAAGCGGGACTGAACGAGCGACTGCTCGACACGGCGGAACGTGAATTCGGGCACTTCGACGTGGTGTTCGCGAACGCTGGTTACGGATTCAAGAAGGCCTCACACGAATTGACGGACGCCGAACTGCGGCAGATTTTCGAAGTGAATTTCTTCGCGGCGACGCACCTGGTCTGCACGGCGGCGCGCCGGTTGATCCAGGCGGGGCGGCCGGGACACCTTCTTCAATGCAGCAGTGCGGTTGCCCGGCTCACGTTGCGGAACTTCGCCGCTTATTCGGCGACGAAGGCCGCGCAGCACCACTTCTGCCGGGCCATGCGGATGGAGCTGCGGTCGCAGCGGATCGAGGTCGCCTCGGTTCACCCCATCACAACCGCAACGAATTTTTTCAACCGCGCCGCACAGTACGGCCGCATGACCCCCGCGCCGGACACCGCGCCGCACGGGGATGCGCCGCGCTGGCTGGTGCAGCGTCCGGAGACCGTCGCGAACGCCGTGGTGCGGTGTCTTCGGCACCCTCGTCCGGAAGTCTGGACCAGCGGGGTGACCCGCTTGGCCGCCGCGCTGATGACGTACTTTCCACGTCTCATGGATGTGGTCGGCCAGCGCGTCTGACTGCGGCCTCCGTCTCCCGTTCCCACGCGCCTCCGCTCCGGCTATCCTGCGCCCATGGCGATCGAACGGTTCTTCACCAGCGGCCCTGCGGAGGATGAACGCTTCCTCACCTCGCTGCGGCCGCGTACCCTCGCAGAATGTGTCGGCCAGGAGGTTGTGCGTACACAGCTCAGCATCTCGCTGGCCGCCGCTCGCAAACGTGGCGAGCCGCTCGATCACGTGCTGCTCGACGGTCCCCCGGGATTGGGTAAGACCACGCTCGCCCACATCATTGCCGAGGAGATGGGTGCGACGATTCGGGTGACCAGCGGACCGGCGATCGCGCGGCAGGGGGACCTGATGATGCTGCTCACGCAGCTCGATCAGGGGGATGTGCTCTTCATCGACGAAATCCACCGACTCGCCAAGGTCGTCGAGGAGTTTCTGTATCCGGCGCTGGAGGACTTCCGCGTCGACTACACGACCGAAAGCGGCATTGGCGGACGAACGGTGAACTTCGCGCTCAAGCGATTCACGCTGGTCGGCGCCACCACGCGGGCCGGTATGCTGTCGGCCGCACTGCGCGACCGCTTCGGATTGCTTTTTCACCTGGATTTTTACAGCGAACCGGAACTCATCCGCATCCTCGCGCGCAGCGCCGCACTCCTGCGTATCCCGACGGATGAGCCCGCCCTGGAACGGCTTGCGGGGCGTTCGCGGGGTACGCCGCGCATTGCGAATCGACTGCTGCGGCGGGTACGGGACTACGCCGAGGTTCGGCATGATGGCACTCTGACCGTGCCCATCGTGGATGCGGCCCTCGACATCCTGCAGATCGATCGGCAGGGCCTCGACAACCTCGATCGCGGGTACCTGCGCGCCCTGATGGACCATTACGATGGCGGTCCGGCCGGTATCGAGGCCATTGCTGCGACCATGGGACACGAGCGCGACACGCTCGAAGACGTCGTCGAACCCTACCTCCTGCAGATCGGCTTCGTGATTCGCACTCCGCGAGGGCGGGTGGCCCGGCCACGGGCCTACGAACACGTCGGAAAGTCGCCGCCGCGCCGGCTGCCCGAGGATGAATCCCTGTTCGCGGAACCCGGCGGTGCTGGCGGGCCGCCGTAGCGCTGCCCAGCACCGGGCTCAACGATTGCGTTCCAGACTTTCGAGTTCCGTACGGGTACGCACCGGGTAGTAGTCCGCCTGCACCCCTGCGGCGCGCGGACTATCGGCGAGCCACGCCCCCACATCCGATCCGCACGCGAGCAGTCGCCAGGTACCGGCATCGGTTCGGAATTCCAGCACACCAACCGCCGCGTGCGCCACACCACCGCTGGCCCGCGCCGCCCACGCGGCCCGTGCAATCGGACCGCCGGGAAGATCGGCTTCCGAACTGTGACCCGGGTCGGCGACAAGCAGTCGCCCTCCCGGGAGCAGGGCGCGCTCGGCCCGGGCCACAACTCGGCGCGCTGCCCGCACAGATAGGGGCTCAGCACCCGGCACCAGTACGATGACGTCCCAGCGCCGAGCTTCCAGGTCCAGGTACCAGGCGCTGCGTGTTTTCGTCGAACCAGGGGCGACAGTCACCCACGCCACGCGGGCGCCGAGACCGTCGATCATGGCGCGCACCCCCGTCGGCACAATCATCTCACTCGCTTGTCCCGCACCCCACCCGCGGGCGCCACCAGCGGTGCGCTCCCATTCCCATGCTGCCACCGCCATCAGCCCCAGCACCGTCAGCACAGCCAGAAGTCCGGCACCACGAACAACTGGCAACAGTCCCCTCCGCAAACACAATCCCACGCCGGTCCAACCCACCAGGCCCAGACTCACCATGAGCAGCACCGAGGCGTGCGATTGCGCATCAGGCCACAGCATCGCACCGCATCCTGCGAGCAGCACGCCTCCACACACGGCCGCCGCGCGCGCGGCGTGTGAAGCTCCCGCGCGCCACATCGCGCGGTCCGCCTGACGGGCATGGCACACCAGCACGACACCCCCGGAGGCACCCACCACGGCCAGGGCACCGACCGCCGCTCCCGACCAGACCAACGCACCGGCAGCGGCACCAAGCAACCCAGGCATCCAGACGGCCAACCCCGCCCGAGACCATCCGCGCTGCAAAACCGTCCGTGCAAGCACGGCGCCACAGCCGAGGCCACCCATGCTTGCCGCGAGCATGGCCGCCATGGTAATTCGCTCGGTCACCCAGCAAGGGGCGGCATGGAGCACTGCCGCCGTGAGTACGTAGGCGGTTGCACCAAGCAGAATCCAGCGTGCCGTCCCGCGGTTCCGAGCTCTTGCGCCCAGCGGGACCACAGGGCCTCCGCTCATGGTTGCCAAGCCATGGACCGATCCTTCGGACCACCGTTGCCATGCCACGCCCGCTGCGGCCGCGAACACTGCCAGCAGCGCACCCACGCGCAGCAGTTCGTCACGCAGCGCCGTCGCACCCAGTCCCGCAGCCCACAATGCGCCCAAGAGAAGACCCGCCCAGAACAGCCCGATACGGGTGGAATCCTGCGTCCGTTGCCAACCGTGGATGGCCAGCACCGTACGTGCCCCGAGCGCTCCCACCAGCGAGAGTGTGAGCCATAGTGGAGCGGTCACAAGGGTAAGCAACATACCCCCAGGCAGGAGGAAGGCCGCCGTCAGTGCAGCACGCCAGTTTTCCAGTTGAGCGGCTACCAGTACGAGTACCGTCAATCCCAGTGCCGTCAGCGCCAAGAATGCACTGCCCAGCGCAGTGGCGAGTTCCATCTGTGTTCTGCCATCACCGACCGGGTTCCGGCGCCAGCGGGACAGCACTCCCAGCATCCGGTGTGGCAAGACCGTACCCCCAAGCGCTCCCACGGCAAGCGCCAGCAGCAGGCCCCCCAGTGCGCCACGCAACATTCCCGTTTGCAGCATGGCCTCGGTGAGCACCGTTTGCATCGCGAGCCCGATGCCCAATGTCAACAGGAAAGCAGCTCCCACAGGGTAGCACGAAGAAACAGTGCATCCTTGCCGCCCCCCCGTGACCGTACGCTCACCAATGGCCGACGACTGGCCGACTCCCTTGTGCTGCAGCGACAACTGGCTCGGTTCGCCCCGGTTCGCGCTCGATCGCCGAGCGCCCGTCGCATGCCGCTCGGCAGCGTGCGGCTTACCAGTCCCGCGTCGTCGTTTCCGCGGCAAACACGCGCCTCCCGCCCTCATCGAGCTCAACGATGAGGTGGCCCTCGTCGGTTACGTCCACGGCCGTGCCCGTGTACGTCCGGGCATCATGGTGCAGTGTAACACGCGCGCCTACATCGGGGCACCTCATGCGCCAGGCCCGCCAGAGCGCCACAGGGCCTTCCGATGTTTGAGACACCTCGGCGATCCAGGCATCGAGTCGAGCAAGCAGCGCCGCGGCGATGGGGCCGCGCTCCACGCGTTGCGTGCACTCCAATTCGAGTGACGTCGCTTTCGTAGCCAGATCTCCGGCAAAGTGCCCACGGTGCTGCAGGCAGTTGAGCCCGATCCCCAAAACGAGAGCTCGCTTCCTGCCAAGAGGGCGCGACTCTGCCAGCACCCCCCCCAGCTTGCGCCCGTCACATACCACGTCATTGGGCCAGCGAATCTGCGGCTCACATGTCGTCGCAGCCGTGACGGCTTCACAGGCCGCAACGGCGGCGAGCAGCGCTGCCGGGGTCAGTAGCGGAGAATCCGGCGGCTCGATCAGGAGTATGCTTACAAGTAAGGAGGAGCCGCGCGGTGCTTCCCATCGCCGTCCAAGTCGGCCGCGGCCGGCGGTTTGGTACTCTGCCGCGACCACCGCGCCGTCACCGACGCTCCCGGCCTCGGCCAGCAGGAACGCATTCGTGCTCGGCAGACTGTCATGGAGGTACACATGCTGCCCCACGCGCCGCAGCGGGCCCTTGGGAAGCAGATCCGATGGCTTCAGGGGGCGGTACGGCATCGTCAGTCGAGCGGCCCCGCTGTCGGAAGGTCATAATCGAGCAACTGGTCACAGGCCAGGAGCGCATCGACTTCCGGATCAACGAATCCGCCGATGGTCAGCGGATCGAAAATCTCCGGTCGCTCACGCCCAAACCGCAGCAGTGCCTGGCGCGCCAGCCGCCGTACCTCGCGCGGTACTTGCGCCGATACGAGCACGAGCCGGGGTGGCAAGGCGACGGTCCGTGCCACCACCAGCAACTGCTCCGGACGCGGCCCGGAACCGGGCGGCCCCGCCACGAAGCGCTCCCACTCGAGTTCATCGATGAAGCCCGCGATCACAGCACCTGTGGCAACTGCCCGCAGCACCTCGGTCGCGCGCGGCAGGTGGAGCAGTTCGGCCCCACGGACACCGACGGTACGTTCCTTCGCCAGGTCAACCGCCCGCACTCCGGCATCCGCCAGCAGCATGAGGGCGGCGTGATGCGTCAGTGCGTCACCTTCAGGGCCGAAGGCCACCCGGTGTCCCCTTACGGCCGACACAGTCGAGACGGGTCCACCCTGCGCTGCGACCAATACCGCGGCTCGGGAGGGGCGGCTTTGTTTGTCCACGGCCGTCACGAGCACATCCAGCGGTACATGCGGGTGCGACGAGCGCACGAGCTCGGCATACTGCACGGGCGTCAGCACGACAAAGTCGTACCAGGCCTCCTTCAGGCCGGCAAATACCTGTTGCGGATAGCATGCCTCGATCGCGAGAGGACGGTTCAAAGCCGCAGACAAAGCTTCCTGCAGGGGTATGTACTCATCGAACGGATTGTCGGCCTCAGCGGCCTCGGCCGTGCGGGACAGCACCAATGCCACATTCAGCGGCTCGGCTTCGCCCCGCAGGCGCATACCCTGACCGTCCGGTGAATGACAGCCCCCCCCTCCAACGCAACAAACACAGAGGGTGCTCCCCGCTAGCAGCACACCGGCCAACGACCCTGTGTATCTTCGCATCCAGCCACTCGCATCCGCGCGCTGCATGAATCATGCACGCTCGGCGTCCGCGTAGTCGAGCAATTCATCGCGTTCGAAGACCGGCCCGTCGCTGCACGCCAGGGCCCAGCGCCAACCGGCCGGGTGATGTTCGTCGCGCCGGCGCACCACGCACGAGAGGCAGGTACCGACGCCGCACCCCATCGGTCGTTCAATGCACAACTGGCACGCGAATCCCAGCGCGCGCGTCTGCTTTGCGACGGCGTGCAACATGCCCTCCGGACCGCATGCGCACACCAGCGTGCCGCTGGCGGTCGCGCCACGCAGGTCGTGCCAGCGTGCCAGGCCGGTGGTCACGCGCCCTTGCAGACCGATCGAGCCGTCGTCACTCGTGATGATCGTATCGTAAGGGGCTGCACCTGGCAGCATCACACAGGGGGTGGGGGTGCCATCCTCCGCCGGTGGGGTGACAAGGTGAACCGCGAGCAAATCGCGCGCAAGCGCACCGAGCACCAGGGTTACATCGCGGTGGCCAGCCGCCCAGAGCTGCCGCGCAAAATATAGCAGCGGCGGGATACCAACACCCCCACCGATCAGCAGGAGCGGAACATCCAGAGCGGGGATTCGAAACCCGCGTCCGAGCGGACCGGTGATGTTCAACTCGTCACCTTCCGCAAGTCGGTCGAGCCAGCGTGTGCCAACTCCGATCGCGCGCGAGATAATCACCAGGTGGGTGGCACCCGCCGCTGTATCCCACCGATCCGCGATGCTGAAAGGACGTCGAAGATAGGGTCGCACCTCCGACACATCCGCGTTATGGAGCGACGGAAAACCGTCTGCGAGCCACTCCTGCTCACATTCCTGCCCCGCGCTGTCCTCCTCACGACAAAGCAACTGGAGAAATTGTCCCGGCACGCTGGGTGGAAATTCCGGCAGGGCACACTCGATCCAGACATGCTCGCGGCAAATTGCCTCGCGACGTACAACTCGCGCTCCGCGCGCACACTGCGCCGTCCCGGCATTGGGAGTGGCCTGCATGGAATCCTTCACCTGCTCAGCGCCGCCGCTGCATTCTGTGAACGCGCTGCACACGCATGCCCACACCGCACTCCACGACGCCGTGCGATCCTAAAAAAACTTCCGGGACCGAACCCGAAGGCCGGTCCCGGAAGCGCGCCACGGCTAGAACAGCCGCAAAATCGTGTCCGTTTCGGGGGGGCCTCATGGGCCGCCGACTCCCGGGACTATAACACATCGCCTACCCCCTGTCTACAAAAACCAGCGGGCGGCTCCCCGCCCACTCAATTATGCGTAACATGTTTTTAATAAAAGAGATACACATTCGTCGATTCTTGCCGATCCAGCCCGAAACAGGGTTCGTGAGCGTTCCCGTTTTCCCTCGATAATTCGTGTTTTTCCCCTCTTCACAACCGGCCGGGTATCCACAAACAGCCGCGACCCAGCCACGCACCTTCAGGCGCCGTTGCGCTGCGCATACAACTTGCCGGTGTGCATCGCTCTTGGCGACCACACGAATGTTCGCAATCATGCTCGGCACCATGGCCGACGGCAGGTACCAAGCCGGTCCCAAGTTCGTGCACCAAGTCGCACTCGCGCTGGTCCATCGTGATGACCTCTGGCTCGTCGCGAAACGACATGCCCATGCCCACCTGGGTGGCCTGTGGGAGTTTCCTGGTGGCAAGTTGCACCCCGGGGAGTCGCCCGAGGAGTGTGCCGTTCGTGAACTGGTGGAAGAATGCGGCGTGGTGGCAACCGTCGAACACACTCTGCCCACAGTCGTCTGCGAATATAACGACCGCATCGTCCACCTCGTCCCTGTCATTTGTCGCTGGGTGCGGGGCGAGGCCCAGCCGCTCGCTAGCGACGCTTGCCTGTGGGTGACGCGGGATCAACTCCTCCGGCTCGACATGCCGGCTGTGAATGCGGGCATCATTCATACTGCAATGGACGATTCCAGGTAGAGTACCCCGCATTCCAAGATTCCCGGATGCGGCGCACTATCAATTTCACCCCTCAGTCTCGCTATTACGCCGCTTCCGGCTGGTACTTCAACTCCCCGATTCCGACAGACAACCAGGAGCACAACACCGGGGTCGGACATGCCAGAAGTTATGACGCTCCTATGATCCGGACACCGTACGGGCTGGTCAGAGCCCGAGGAAGGAGTGCGCCGATGTCTCAACTGGGTGCCATGATCGTCGCCCCGGCTCGCCTGGGAATCCGCTACGCGGAACGCCTGCTTGTCGGGATCAGCCCGCAGAGCGCCGCCCGCTACCCGCGCCCCGGCGGAGAAACCATCGTCACGAACCACGCGTCGTTTGTACTGGGGCATTTGGCCCTCTATCCCGGCAAGTTGCTGGCGTTAATGGGTCAACCGGCGGGGGACGCCGCTTGCCCCGCGGAGTGGGTGGCACTGTTCGAAGCCGGGGCCGAGTGCCAGGATGATGCCGCGGGCACGGTATATCCGGGGCTCGCGACCCTGCGGGAGAAGTTCTTTGCCGGTTATCACGCAGCATTTGCGGCGGTGGCCGCGGCGCCTGATGAGCTCCTGCTGCGACCGCATCCCGACGAGGCCCGACACGAGAATTTTCCGACGCTCGGCGCAACGGCCGGTTTCTACCTGGGGGGCCACGTCATGACACATCTGGGTCAGCTCAGCGCCTGGCGCCGGGCCATGGGGCTGCCCGCGGCGTAAACCACTACCCACTGCCGCCCACAGCCGCGCTCCAGCGCGGCTGTGGGCCGGCGATCCGGTGCGCGATCCTCGGCTTACGGACAAGTGCTGCTGCACTGGGGCGGGGGATTCTTGAGCAGCGAGATGAACGGCGAAATGTCGGCGAAATTCACGGTACCGTCGCCATTCGCGTCGCTGTTGCGATAGGGACCCAGGCCCGCGGCCAGGTCGCAGGTCCAGTTGGTGGCACTGCCGGCCTTGATGGCCGCAATGAAAGGTGAGATGTCGGCGAAGTTCACGAGCGTGTCACCGTTCGAGTCGCCCGGGCAACTCGTGACCGGGCGCGCGATGAAGGTGGCCGCCGAAAACGTGCCGCTGCCGGTGAACGGGGACGGCAGCGTACCGAGCAGCGCGCCGGTGCCGACATCGTAGACGTAGAAGAACGCCTGGACGTTGTTGGGACCGTCGGTCACGTAATAGGCGATGCGGTTGTAGACGGCGAGGCCGTCTATATCGGTTTCGCCTGCGGGGTAGGGTGCCAGAAAGGTCGTCGTTTGGGCGGCGATGTCGAGCTCGTAGAGCCCGCGGACCTCCCCGGCGGGGGCGGTATCACTCAGCCCGTACAATTTGCCAGTGGCGACATCGTGTTCGAGCCCCCCGAAGTCAAAGGACGAACTGTACTGATAGACCAATGTGGCTTGCAAGGTGGCCGGATCGATCTCGTAGACCGCTTCGGTCGCGATGTTCCGCGTGCCGTAGAGTTTACCGTTGTAAAAGGAAAGTGCGACGAAGTTGATCGTGCCGGCACCGTAGGACATCGTGCCCAGGTTGGTGGGTGTCAGGGGTGTTCCAAAGGGCGAACTGAACAGCACCGAGCCGTTGTTCCAATACAACGTGTTCGTGGTGCCGTCATACGCCATGCCCCAAGGCTTCGCGCTGCTGTCACTGGCGGAATAGAGCGGCGTGGCGACCCCCGTGATAACGTTGACCTCATAAATGGTGGCAACGCCCGATTGGTCATTACCGACAACCAGTTGCGCCTGCGCCACGGAACACAGGGCGCACAGGATCCATGCCAGTGCGAGGGTTCTCATCTGTTCTCCTCCAAATCAGTCAACCCGAACCGAGCCCGAAGATGTGCGGCGCCGTCGCTTGCGCGCGACTGGCCCGAGCGCCGTTGGACGGAACGGGGCGAAACTGTCGAGCAGACGCGGCTGGGCCCGCGGTTCGGCCGTTGCGACCGAATGAACTGCGACCGTCGGACGCCCGCGCCACCAGCGTACAATGACGGCGTTTGCGCAAGCAAGACAAGTTTTGTCCAGGCAATCTCGTGCGCGGTTGCGGGGAGCGTTGCCGAAGCCGTTGCGTTGGGCAACGGCTGGGGCTATGCTACCCAATCTGTAAACCCCCCGGGAGGCCCGGTAATGTCAGTGGATCGTTCGCTACGTTTGAAAAGCAATCTGGAGCGTCACCGCAACGTGCTGAGTCGCGCGGAGCGGGTCGAGCGTCTCAAGGCGCTTGAGGTCTGGGATGAGAATGGCGACAGCCCGCTTGGGTTGCCGAAAGTCGGCCATCGCAAGCCGAAGGCCGGCGCCAAGAAGAAGGCCAAGGCCGAAACGGAAGAAGTCAAGAAGTAGGTTCACCGAAGGTCGGCGCCGCACGGTGTACCACCCGTGGGTGGTGCTGCGCGGGCGCCGGTCGGCAACGCGCGGGCCGGAAAAATCCAGCGCAGCGCGAACTCGGCCCCGCACCCAGCCGTATCAGGCACGTACTCCGGCAATTCCGTCCTGCTGCGATCGCTCGTAACCACACCATTGCAAGTGGTTTACGTTTCCGCGGCTGACCTGGAAATCGGCTGTCTCCGTGCTTGCGGAGCGCCGGCAACGCGGTGAGGCATGGGACACCAGCATCTCTCGACGCAATCGGATACCGGGCGGGCTACGACCAAACTCATCGCGACGCTGCTCGGCGGCATGCTGGTGCTGGCGTCCTTCGTGGCGGGCTGGTTGCTGGACCCGACGGATGAGCGTGGTAAAGGGTTTTACAGCCAGTCGCTTGCCTTGCTCGGAACGCTGTTTCTGGCGGTACCATTGTGGTGGCACTCCATCAAGTCGCTGATCAGCGGCAACCTGCACATGGACGAGATCGTCGCCCTGGCGATACTAGCCGCCGTTGCGGGCGGAATGTACCAGACCGCGGGCGTGGTGGCCTTCTTCCTGTTGCTCAGCATCCTGATCGAGACGCGGACGGCGCTGGGAGCTCGGACGGCCATCGAAGGGCTGATGCGGCTGACGCCGACCAAAGCGCGACGGCTGGATGAGCAGGGGAGAGAAGTGGAAGTCGAGGCCCACAACCTGCGGGCCGACGACTTGGTATTGGTACTGCCGGGCGACAACGTTCCGGCCGACGGCACGATCGTAGATGGCAACTCGACCATCAATGAGGCCAATATCACCGGTGAGTCGCTGCCCGCGGAGAAGTCTGGGGGCGACGAGGTCTACGGCGGCACCACGAACGTCACCGGTGCACTGAAGATCCGGGTGACGAAGGTGGGTGCCGACACCACGCTGGGGCGGGTGCAGGATCTCATTCTCGAAGCGGAACACACCAAGCTGCCCATCATGCGGATGATCGACCAGTACGCCGGGTGGTACACCCCGATCGTGCTGATGATCACCGCGCTGGTCTGGTTCCTCTCCGAGTACAACACGGCCAAGGCGATCGCCATGCTGGTCATCGCGTGCCCGTGCGAACTGATCGTGGCCACGCCGGCGGCAATCGTGGCTTCGCTCTCGGCGGCAGCGCGGTTGGGGGTTTACATCAAGGATGTCACGAACCTGGAAGTCGCGCGCCGTATCACGGCGGTCGTGCTGGATAAGACCGGAACACTGACCACGGGGCAGTTGTCGGTTTCGCGACTGGTACCAGCGCCGGGGATTGACGCCGCGGAATTGCTGCAGATCGCGGCCTCGGTTGAGCAAAACAGCCGGCATCCGGTGGCCCGTGCCGTGGTGGCTACGGCGCGGCGGGCCCGCGTGCCGCTCTCTGCGACGACGGGTTTCGAAGAGGTCTCCGCCAAGGGTGTGCAGGCCCACTTGGGCGGTGAGCAGATCCGCATCGGTCGGCGCATCTGGGTGGAACAGATGGGGGCGGACCTCTCACTGCTGAGCGGGCCGGAGTTCGTTGAACCCGAGGGGCTGAGCACCCTTTACGTCGTTCGTGACGGGCGTTGCATCGGCTGGATCGGGCTCGAGGATCGCACGCGGCCGGAGGCCCAGCAGGCCCTCGAAGACCTGCGCGAACTGGGGATACGGGATCTGATCATGGTCACGGGGGACCGCTGGTCGGTGGCGCGGCGCGTGGCGGCGGAAATGGGCTGCTCGGACGTGCAGGCGGAGGTCCTGCCGCAAGACAAGCTTGCGATCGTGGATGCACTCAAGAAGCGCGGGCACCGGGTGGCGGTGGTGGGCGACGGGGTGAACGATGCCCCGGCGCTGGCGGCAGGTCACCTGGGGATTGCCATGGGTGCTGCCGGCAGCGACGTGGCGTTAAATTCCGCCAGCGTGGCCCTGATGAGCAGCGACCTGCGAAAGCTGCCGTTCTTGATCGGTCTGTCGCGGGCGATGACGAACGTGATCTGGCAGAACCTGATCTTTGGGATTTCGTTCATCATCGTGATGGAGATCATCATCGTTTTCGGAGATTTGTCGCCCATGCTGGCGGCGCTGCTGCACACGGTGGCGTCGGCGATCGTCATCTTCAACAGCGCCCGGATGGTGCGCTACGGCGAGCACCTGGAATGGGAAGGTCCGGGGAAAGCGGTCGAGGCGGATGAGCCGGGAGCCGGTCAGGGCCACGTGGCATTGCAGCCGGTGGCCGGGTAGCGCGATGTCGATGCGAGTGATGCGAACCTGATGGATGGATTGCACGGAGCAGCGCGAGCGCCCCACCGAGCGAGCGCCGGTGCCCGACCGGGCCCGCGGTACTGGCGTCACCGTGTGGGCTTGCCGCTACCCAACTTCGCGGGTCTGGAAGAACGCCACGCCCACCGCCAGAATTCCGAGGGAGTAGCCGCACGCGTACAGCGCAACCTGGGCAACCTGCGCAGCCGGGATGATCTGCTCTTGCGTGAGGGCATCGCCCGTCCAGAAGAACTGGAAATTGGGCACGATGGCGTAGACCACTTCGTACCACCAGGCCGTGCCGGCGGTGGCCGGGCGGCCGAAGAAATGGTCCGACAGCAGTCCGGTGACGTACACGACACAGCACAGCAGCAGGGTGACAACCTGGGTGAAGCGCGTGGCGAGTGTCACGGCGAACGCGGTCAGGATGAGCACACCGCAGAAGGTCATCAGTACGGCGTAAAGGATCTGGCGGTCGCCGAAGTCCGTGCCGAGGGCCTGAAGTTGCCACTTGGGCGAGATGATCAGAACCAGCAGCAGTGCCACCGTGGTGAGGGGTACGACCCAGCGCAGCAGCGTGCTGGGGAAGTGAGTGCCATGGACGTAGTTGCCCCAGCCGGCCGTGGCGAGCGCGATGAGCAGACCCACGAGTCCAAACACCAGCACGGGTTGATCGGGTTCGTTCCAGGCCGCCGAGAGCACGCCGTGACGGATGGTCAGCAGGAACACGAGCACCAGAAAGTAGTAGCCCACCAGCACCGCGCCGCAGACGCCGAGGTACTTGCCGAGGAGAAAGAGCGGCCGGCTGACGGGTTTCGATACGACTGTCAGAACGGTCTGACTTTCGATCTCGCGGGTAATGACGCCGGTAGCGCTGAACACGGCGGAGAACAGGCCGTAGAGCAGCAGTGTGGCCAAACCGACGTCCATGACAATCTTGATGTCGCCCTCGGCGTTGCCGAGCGAGAAGCCTGCAATGCTGGGATTGAGGATGAGCAGCCCAACACACACCCACAGCAGCACGTTGAAAAGTGGCTGGCGGATGGTTTCGGTGAAGGTGTTGCGCGTGATGGCGAAGAGCTTGGAATACATGCTGGGCTGCATATCCGGGAGTTGGCGACGGACCGGCGTGAGCCCGTTGCTCACCGGCGCGGGATTATGGCGGTCATCGGAGCCGCAAACAAGCGATTATACGCCCGGAAGCGCGCGGGGGTTCGTCCGCGCGATGCCCGGGCCGGAGTGAGGTGAGCCGTGACCGATACCCCGTTCACCCGGGCGCGCTGGACGGCCGTCAGCGGTCTCGTGGTCCAGATAGTGGCCGCGGCAGCCCTGCTGGTGCTGGCGCTGTACACTTCCTCACGCGGGATGGCGAACGTCGCCTGGTTCGTGGTCGGGGGCTTGCCGCTGTGGTTCGTGGCCCATCTGGTCTTCCGACAGCGGGAGCAGGCCGCACTCGAAGCGGCGGATCTGGAAGCGCTGCGGCGTGAGAAGCAGTCCGTCGGGGCGGGCGACTCGATTTTCGCGGACGAGCAGGATCCGACCGGACTCGGTTACCGCGTGGCCGCGATGCGGCTGAATTGGATGCAGAAGTGGCTCGTGCCGGCGGTCGCGCTGGTGCAGGCGCTTTACCTGCTCGCGATGGGTGGACTGCTCTGGTACTTCCAGAGCCGCGCCGGGATGCGGATCGGCGGCACGGACTGGCCCGAGATCCGGTTGGCCGGTCTGAGTCTGGCGATCCTGTCGGTGCTGATGCTGGGGACCTTCCTGTTGTCGCGGTATGCCTCCGGCATGGCGCGGGTGAACGAATGGCAACTGCTGCGCGGCTGCGGCTCGTACCTGCTGGCGAGTGCGGTCGCGATCATGACCCTGGTGGCGGCATTAGGGCTGCTCGAATACGGCAAAATGCGAATTTGGGAGCAGATTCTGGCCTACGCGGCGCCGATTGCCATGGTGCTGCTCGGGCTGGAAACGCTGTTCAACTTCGTGGCGGATTTCTACCGGCCGGTGTCAGCGCGCCAGGAGCCCCGCGCGGCATTCGACAGCCGGCTGCTGGGACTGTTCGCGGAACCGGGCGGCATCGCCTCGTCCATAGCGGATGCCTTCGATTACCAGTTCGGCTTTCATGTCTCACAGACCTGGTTCTACCAGTTGCTGCAGCGTACGCTGGTGCCGTTAATCCTGATCGGGGGGGTAACGCTCTGGCTGATCACCTGCATCGTGATCGTGCGGCCGTTCGAGCATGTGATCATCGAACGCTTCGGCACCCAGTTGAACGCCGAGGCGCCGTACGGCCCCGGCCTGCGTCTCAAGCTGCCCTGGCCGATCGACGTCGCGAAGCCATACGAAACCGGGCGGCTGCACGAGGTGCATGTCGGATTCAAGGATTTTGATCCATCGCCCGACTACGACGCCTCGGTCAAGGTGCTGCAGTGGACCGACACGCAGCACATGCGGCTCGATCACTTTGATTTCCTGATCGTACCGCCTGCGGATGCGGGGCCGGTGACGGCTGAGCGAACCGTGTTCGGCGAAATCGAGTCGGAATCCCAGCGTGTCCCGGTGCACTTGCTGCGGATGGACGTCGCTGTGCAGTACACCATCCGGCCGGACCGGCTGCACATCTACACGCGGACGATGCGCGATCCGCGCCAGCACCTTGTCAACGCGGCGTGGCAGGAAGTCAGTCGCTACATGTCTTCACGCACCGCCGAGGAGCTGCTCGAAGCGCGCATCAACGAAATCGGCCGGATGCTGCGGCAGCGCATCGCGGAACGCGTCGCGGACGCCGGACTGGAGGTCGTGTTCGTGGGCATCACGAACATCCATCCCGAACGAACGGTGGCGGAGGCCTATCGCAAAGTCGTGCAGGCCGATCAAGAGCGCGTGGCGGAGATCCGCAGGGCGCTGGTCGAGGCGGATGAGCGGCTGGCGGCGGCGGCGGGCAGCGGGCGTGGTGCCCGGGCGCTCGCGATGCGAATCAAGCAGCAGACGGATGCGACGAATCTGTTGTCGTCGCGGGCGCGGCGGCTGGCCGAAGTCGATGCGACGCGGCTCGCGGCGTACCAGGCGCGGCTCGAGCTGCTTGCGCCGTATTACCGCGCGGTGGCTGAGGGGCACGCGCTGGTGTTGCAGCGCGCGGAGGAACTGCGGCAGGCGGAGCTGTACTACGAGCTGGGTCTGGATGAAACCCAGGCCTCGGTGGCGCTGCGGGGCGACGCGCTCCGGCAGGCCGAGGCCCAACTGCTCGAACGGCGCGCCGCGGCCGAGACAGCGGCGGCCGCAATACGGGACGAGGCAACGGCCGAGTTCGGCACGGACTGGGGCTATGCCTTGATCGAAACGGCCGAGGCGGCGGCGGCGAGCAAGTTCTGGTCGGAGCGTCTGGCCGAGGGCTTCGCGCTGGGACGGACGGAAGGCGAAGCGGCAGCGCTGCTGTCGGCGGCCTTCGCGGAGCGCTGGTTGACGGAGACGCGGGCCTGGTCGCTGTGGAACCGGGCGCGGTTGGAGGGCGAAGCGTTCCGGACGATTCCAGATCTGTACCACGCGCGGAACCTGGTGACTGCGCTGGTCGAGGAGCTGACACCGGCGCGAAAATTCTTCCTGGCATTCGACCCGACGGGCCGCGAAGTGCGTGTCCGGCTGGTGACGAACGATGACATGCGCGTCCGACCGGAGGACGTGGCCACGGAACGGCGGGAACAGTAACGAACGCGGCCTGTTGAGGTCGCCCTCGCGGGCGATGGTGCAGGCGCTGGTGCGAGGAGCACGTATGTCGAAAATCTCAATGCCCACGCTGCTGACGGGCCTGCTGTTCGTCGTGATCCTGGTGGCAGCCGGCACCACCTTCCAGGTGGGCTTCAACGAAGTGGCGATCCGGGTCCTGCTGGGCCGGGCGGACGAGACCAGCGTGGTGCGTGAGCCCGGGCTGAAGTTCAAGTGGATTCCGCCGATCGAAACCGTGCAGAAATACGATACGCGGCTGCGCACCCTGGATACGTTCGAGACGGAGTTCAAGACGAGCGACGGCAAGAACGTGATCATCGGCGCGTACGCCATCTGGACGATCGAGGACCCGCTCAAGTTCTATGTAAAGGTCCGCTCGGAAGGCGCCGCGGAACAGCAGATGCGTTCGCGTCTGCAGGGTGCGAAGAACGCGGTGGTGGGGCAGAGCACGCTGGCCGATTTCGTGAATCGGGACGCCGAGACGAAGGATGCAAGCTACAACCGCATGCTGCAGGAGATCGCGGACACGGTTCGGCCCGGTTTGCTCACGGATTACGGCATCCAGGTACGGCAAGTCGGATTCCGGCGCATAGCGCTGCCGGCGGAAACGACACAGCAGGTGTTCCAGAGCATGATCGCGGAGCGGAATCGCCTCGCGAGCGCGGCCCTGACGGAAGGCACTTCGCGGGCGGCCACCATCCGGCAACAGGCCGAGGCGGACGCACGCTCGATCCGGGCGTTTGCCGAAGCGATGGCGGAGGAGATCCGGGCCGCGGGGACCCAGGCCGCCACCATGATTTACCAGCAGGTCGCGCCGGAAGATCAGCCGCTGCTGGTGTACCTGCGTTGGCTCGAGGGTCTGCGGGCAATCTTCGCACCGGGTGGGACGGTGGTCATCGACCAGCAGTCTCCGCTCTTCGCCCCCTTCGTGAACCCGCCGATCGTCCGGGACGCCGATGGACAAGCCCGCATCCGGCTCCCCATTTCCACGCTGCCGAATCTGGGCGGTGCGCCGGCGCTGCGTCCCGCCGCGGAAGATGCCGTGCTGCAGAGCGGGGGCGTCTCGAACGAGGATGACGTGCAGCGCGGCGCGCGGGCCGCGGGAGAGTAAGGTATGAGCACCGATCCCAACCAGAGGCCGAGTGCGGCGGGGTCCTCCGAGGCCCCCGCGGACAAGGTCGATCCCGGGCAGGCCTCGCTGGCGGGTGCGCTGCGGGCGAGTTTTCGTGTCCTGCAAGGGCTGATGCTCGTACTGGTCGCGGTCTATGGTCTAAGCGGCCTTTTCCAGGTCGAGCAAGGCCAGCGCGGGCTGGTGACGCGTTTCGGTAAGCTGCGCGTCACCCAGATCGAGGGGCGCGAGACAACCGTGTTTCCGCCGGGTTGGCACGCAACGCTGCCACCACCGTTCGACGAGAAGCTGCGCATCGATGTCCGCACCCAGCGCTACCATGTGTTGACGTTCCTGTTCGCGCTGGAGAAGCCCGAGGAGATCGAAAGCAAGACGCTGGAAGAGTTGGGACGCAATCGCATGGCGATGCAGCTCGACCCGGCGCGCGACGGGGCGCTGTTCACCGGGGATCGGAACCTCTCCCACGGCGTCTGGACGGTGGAGTACGAAGTTGCGAACCCGGAACTGTTCGTGACGAACGTGGCGAGCCGGGTGCCCGAAGCCACCGATCCCCCGCTGCCCCTGCTGCTGCGGCTGACCGACAGCGCGGTAATGCGCGAGGTCGCGGGGCGGACCGTGGAAGAGGTGACGCGCCGCGCCGTCGAGGCGGTGGCGGACGGTGTGCGGCGGCGCCTGCAAGCGCAGCTCGATGAACTCGAGACCGGGATTCGCGTGGTCAAGGTCGTGGCGCGTACCACAGAGCCCTCCGCGGTGCGGGAAGCCTTCCTGAACGTGACCCGGGCGGAACAGGAAGCGGAACAGATCAAGCAACAGGCCCGCGAACAGGCCAACGCCACGCTCCGGACGGCAGCCGGGGATCAGGCCGAAGAGTTGATCGCGCTGATCAAAACTTATGGGGACACGCAGGCCCAGCGGGCCGAGCCCGCCGTCCAGGAGGCGGCCCGCCAACAGATTTACGCGGCCCTGCGGCAGGCCCAGACCCGGCGATCCGGGCAGGTTGCGCAGCTCTTGAACGACGCCGAGCAGCAGGCGAATGCGCTGGTGCAGGTGGCGCGCAGCGAGCTCGAACGTGTCCAACGGCTCAGCGAATTGGTGGCCCAGAACCCGAGCGTGGCCCTGCTGGATGTGTGGAACCGGACGCGCGAGGCCGTGCTCGAAAACCGGCGGGTCGAGATTTTCTATATCCCGCAGGGCACGGCGATCGAGATTTTGATTCCCAGCGACGAGCAGCGCAAACGGCAACTGGGCGAGGAGCTGATTCGCGATCGGCAACGCCGCTGAGCGCGTGCGGCTGTTTAGACCGCGCCACACTACACTCAGGCAACGCACGGGCCGCGCGGCCGCCGTGTGAGACAGACCCGTACGGCGCCCCGGCGCCCTGTTGCACCGGCCCCCGCGGGGCCATCAGGTGAGCATGCAACCGGTCATCAAGGCAGTCGGACTGACGAAGATCTTCCGCGATTTCTGGCGGCGCGCCCGTGTACGCGCCGTCAACGATGTCGATCTGGAAGTGCAGCCGGGACAGGTGTTCGGGTTGCTGGGGCCCAACGGTTCGGGCAAAAGCACGACGATCAAGATGCTGCTCGGGCTGCTCTATCCGACCCGCGGGCGGGTGACGATCTTCGGCAAACCGCCGGATGATGTGCAGACCAAGACGCGGATCGGGTACCTGCCGGAAGAATCGTACCTGTACCGATTTCTGAATGCGCGCGAAACGCTGGATTACTACGGCAAGCTGTTTCAACTCAACCGGATGGAGCGGCGGCGGCGTATCGAAGAACTGCTCGACATGGTGGGGCTGCGGTCGGCAGCCCGGCGGCCGGTGGGGGAGTATTCGAAGGGTATGGCCCGCCGCATCGGGCTGGCGCAGGCGCTGGTCAACGACCCGGACCTGCTGATTCTGGATGAACCCACCAGCGGGCTCGACCCCATCGGCTCGAAGCTGGTGAAGGACATCATCCTCCGGCTCGGGCGGGTGCACAAGAAGACGATTCTGCTGTCGAGCCACCTGTTGTCCGACGTGGAAGAAGTGGTGGACGAAGTGGCGATCCTGTACGGCGGCAAGGTGCAGGAGAGCGGCAAACTGGAAACGATTTTGAGTCGGCGGGACAAGCTCCAGCTCACGACCGATGCCCTCAGTCCGGAAACGCTCGCGGAGATTCGGCGGATCATCGAGGAACGGGAGGGCAAACAGCTCGAGATCTCGACGCCGCGCGATCGGCTCGAAGCGTTGTTCCTGCGGATTGTGGATCGGGCGCGGGAGCAGAAGGTCGAAACCTCCGGCAGCGAGCGTTCCGGCGAAATCGCCGGGTTCCTGGGCGGGCAGCAGGAGCAGGAGGCGCAGGTCTATCTCGCGTCGCTCGTGCAAAAGGAGCCCGTCGGGGCGGCGCCGCGGGTCGAACAACCGGCACCGGCGGAGCATGTCGATCAGAACCTCCTGGCGGCACTTACCCGTGAAACGCCGGCCCAACCGAAGCGGAGCGACGGCGCCCCGCCGAGCAACGCTGGGCAGCCGGAGGGCCCCGTGGACACGCCGTCGCTGGACGAGGTGGACCGCAATCTGCTGGACGGGCTGACAGGCGGTGAGGAGCGCAGGCAGCGATGAAGCAGGTGTGGGCGATCGCCCGGCTGACGCTCGCAGAAGGCATCCGCATGCGCGTGGTGCTGGTCTGCCTGATCGTACTGCTGCTGCTCATCGTGCGCATGCCCTTCGTGCTGCGCGGCGACGAGACGGTCGCGGGCCGGCTGCAGAATTTTCTCTCCTATTCACTGGCGGCGCTGGGCGCGTTCCTAAGCGTGGCGACGATCTTCTTTTCCTGCGCGACGCTGAGCAACGAATTGCGGGACAAATCGCTGCACATGGTGGTGACAAAGCCCGTCTCCCGGTTGCGGATTTTGCTCGGCAAGTGGCTGGGCGTGAACCTGCTTGCGCTGCTGGTGCTGGCGCCGTGCGGCGCGGCGATTTACGGCTTCGCCCAGTACATCCGCACGCGGCAGGTGGCCTTCGAACGCGATCGACTGCAGGTGCGCGACGTGGTCTGGACGGCCCGTACCGCGGCGAATCCGGTGAAACCCGTTGACGAGTTCATGACGCAGGCCGAGTCCTGGGTGAACGAGCGGCAGCGCACGGGCCTCGTCTCGGAGGACCAGAAGCGCAATGTGCTGATGGACCGTCTGCGGCAGATCGAGAACGAGTGGCGGGCGGTACCGAGCGGCGGCACGCGCGTGTACGAGTTCGCGCGCCTCAAGCCGCCGGAGGGCGACGATACGGTTGTCCAGATTCGCTACAAGATACGCGGCACGCCGCTGCCCGAAGAAGAACTGGTCCCGGTGTACTGGGCTTTTCTGCATCCCGAGGAGGGCTACCCCCTGCACGAGCCGGTGCTGACCCGCGAGCGCTCAGGAGACCGGCACCAGTTCCTGGTGAACGCCCGCGCGATCATCCAGGAGGGGAAAGCCATGCTGGCGGTGATTAACCCTCCGAACCCGATGCTGACGGACCCGACCCACCAAACCATCATCTATTTCGACGGCGACGACAGTCTGCAAATTCTCTACAAAGCCGGCGACTTCGGGGCGAACTTGTTCAAGGCCCTGCTCATCATCGCTTTTCAGATCGCGATGCTCAGCGCGCTGGGAATCTTCTTCAGCACATTCGTCTCGTTCCCGGTGGCATGTTTGTGCGGGTCGGTGTTCTACCTGATCTGCCTGGCGATGCCGTTCGTGCTCGAGGCGACCGGTGCCAATATGGACCCGCAGGTCGTACTGCCGAGCTATGATCCTTACGGCGTCTTCGGACCGGCGGTCCGGACGGTGCTCGTGCCACTGCTCTACTTCGGCTTCCCGGATTTCACCCGGTACAGTGGCACGAATTTCGTCGTGGACGGGCGCTACATCCCGCTGGAGATGCTCGGGGAAGCCGGCGTGCGGTTGCTGCTCTTCGGGGCAGTTCTGCTGCTGGTGCCCGGGTTGTACATCTTCCAGCGCCGCGAGATCGCCGAGGTCACGGTCTGACCCGCCACCACCGAACGCCGGCGAGCCGAGGAAAGGTGTCCGCATGAACCGCTCCCGCGGAATACAACTCGTAGCGCTGCTGGCAGCGGCCGTACTCGTGCTGGCATCGTCGCGGACGATGTCGGGGATCAATGCGGGTCGCAAACAGCTCAACATCATGGGGCAGGAGAACCCCATCGAGAACACGCCGCCGGAGTACGTGTTCTGGATCCAGGCGCTGGGCGCGTTCCGCGGCCTGATCGCTGATATCGCCTTCATCCGGGCGGATCAGCTCAAGCAGGAAGGGCGCTACTACGACGCGATGCAGCTCCACAAGTGGATCTCGGATCTGCAGCCGTACTTCCCGGCCGTATGGGAATACAACGCCTGGAACATGGCGTGGAACATCTCGGTCACGACCTTCACGCCCCAGGAACGGTGGAACTGGGTCTACGCGGGCGTGAAACTGCTGCGCGACCAGGGGATCCAGTTCAATCCGCGGGCGGTGAACCTGTACAAGCAACTCGCGTGGACGTTCAACAACAAGATGGGCGCCACCACCGACGAATTTCACTACGCCTACAAGTGCGAGTGGGCCTGGCGCATGCACCTCGTGCTCGGACCACCGCCGAACCCGTTCGAGCGCATCGACTTCGAAGCCCTGCGCGAGGCAGGCACGGACCGTGCCCGGGCGAACCGGCTGGCCGAAGCCGCCCGGCTCACCTTCCTCCAGAATGCGGAAAAACGCCGCGCCCGCGGGCAGGAGGTACGTGAGGCCGACTTTGCACTGCTGACGGCCGAGGGCCAGCCGCGCGGCCTGTCGGAGTATCGCATCGCGCAGGAGGCGAGCGCGGAGGACATGCGGGCGATCCGTGACGCCGCCCCATCGCTCGACGAGCTTTATCGTCGGCATCCGGAGACGCGCGAAATGGTGCGTGCGCTGCGGAGTCTGGGGATCGGCATCAGCGATGCGGTGCTGACCGAAGACACGTACTGGCGTGAAGATGGACTGGCGTTCACGTTCTTCAAGCCGTACCGCGCGCTGGTCGACCGCGGCGGCGCACTCCAGCGACTCATGCGGCAGCAGGCGACGAACCACGCCGATCAGGCCCGCATGCAGAACCTGGAGCAGATTCTGGGTGTATCAACGGGCAACGAGGCCGGTGCCGCCCTGGTACGTTTTCTGCAGCGGAAGGTGCTGTTGGAGGTGTACAAGAATGACCCGGCGGACATGGTTTTCCTGATCGAGGAATTCGGGCCGATCGATTGGCGCGGCGTGAACGCGCAGAGTCTCTACTGGACGAGCCGCGGGCTCACGGCCGGGGGCGAGACCGTCAATCGCTTCGATAACGACAAGACCAACACGGCCCGCATCCTGTTCTTCAGTCTGCACCAGCTCTGGGTGAACAACCGGATCAAGTTCGAACCGCAGCCCGGGGCCATTCACCGTTCCTACCTGAACACGACGCGCGATCTGAACTTCATCGAGCCGATGCAGCAGGCCTTTCTGAAGTACGCGCCCCTCTTCGATCCGTCGACCGAAGGGCCGGGCGCGGGCGACACCTTCCGCTCGGGGCATTTCAACTTCCTGTCCGAAGCGGTGCGGATGCTCTACATGGCCGGCCGGGAGGCCGATGCGCGGCACTATTACAACTACCTGCGGGAGGCCTACGCCCTCACGAAGCAGGGGGAACCGAATCCGGCGGTGCAGAAGTCGCTGGACGACTTCGTGATGGAGAGTTTCCTCGAGACGGATGATTCTCCATCGTTGCGGGACATCATGATTTCGCTCGAGGGGTGGCTGCGGATGGCTTTCATCCGGCTGGCGGATGATGATTGGCGGTCGTACGACCGGCTGATGGATGTCGCCCGGCGCTACCACCGACGTTACGTGGAGGAGAATGCGGGCATCGCGGAAGCACGCATGTGGATTCCCTCCTTTGCCGACTTCCAGCGTGACGTTTTCGGCGAACTGCTGGCCACACCGCCCGCGGCGGAAGGGCAGGTGCTCGACAACGTGCGGCTCTGGAACAACGCCGACCTGCGACTGCGCCAGGGGGTGTACGACGAGTTGCTACCCCTGTTCGAAGCGATCTGTAACGCGATGGGCTTCGACCTGGCGCGGGCCTTCCCCGAACCCGAGGGCATGGCGGAGTACCGCGCGAGCGAGGAGCTGCGCGGCCGGCCGACACGCGACCGGAGCGCGGAAACCCCCGCGCAGGTTCCGGGGGGGTAACGCTTTCCCAGAATTCCGCCGCAGGTGTTGGCGCGGTTGGGAGAGAGTCGAGATCCGCTCAAAACCGCCCCTCTCCCAACCTCTCCCCAGGGGTAAAAGGGCAGCGGTATGAAAACATATACCGCCGCACGATCATTGCGGCCGATGCCTGAGTGTGATTGCGCCCAGCGCCAACAACCCGATCAAACCCGACGGTTCTGGAATGATCGCCATCCATGCTTCACGCTGCCCGGCCGGGTTGAAGCCGGTACCTACCAATCGCAAGCCGTCGTCGGACACAGCGTGGCAAGATTCGAGTTGCCAGGCACCGATGTCGAGGCCGAAGTCGGTCAGCAGCAGTTCCCGCAACGAGCGCATCCCCGCGGCCGACGTCCAGACAAACGGTTCGGCGGCAGTACCATCGTCACTCCAACCGACCACGACTCCGCCGTCCGCCGATACCCCGTGCGCGAGACTCGCAATGGCACCACCCGGCAGGTCTCCTAACAGACGGGGCACTCCGGCTTCCCAGATTGTGGCGAACTGTCCGGTACTGGTGAGTGTACTGCCCACAATCACGGTCCCATCCGCAGAGACATCCGAAGCGTAACTGTTATGGTGTGCTGGGGCGCTGGGCAGCAACTCCACCTGCCCGTGCACCCACCGTACCGCCCGATCACGGCTGAACCAGGATGATCCGACCACCACGCTGCCATCCGCAGACACGGCCAAGCCCGTACTCTGGGAATCGCCCGTGGCCGGTGGCAGAGCCGTCACGGTCTCTGTGTGCCACACCACCGCGCGGCTACCCAGAGCACTCGACGAGGAACCCACAATGACTGTGCCGTCCGCTGAAACATCGCGTGCGAAGCTCCAGGAATTGCCGCCCTCCAGGAATCCCAAGGGCGTGAGGGTGCCTTTCGCCCAACGGAACGCCTCGAAGCGTGTGTAGCCCGATGCGAAGGAGCTGGCACCCCCGACGATGACACTGCCGTCGTCCGTGGCCGCATCCGCTTGCGCTCGACGCGCGCCGCCGGGCAAATCACCGATCTCGATGACCGACCCATCGAGCCACGCAAGGGCGACCCGGTCGCCGTTGGCTCGCAGGCCCCATCCGGTCACCACCGTGCCATGGCGGGAAATGGACACTGCGGCACTGCCGATGTGCCCAGGAAACTGGCCCAGCCCGCGAAACTCTGCCCCACGCGCCGCGAGTCCCCCCAGGATGGTGAGCGACAGCGCGACGCCACTTGCCAAACGGGACATGCTTTTTCCTCCACGACCCACCGCTGCCCCTCGCATAGATCAGACTACAAAGTGGACCAGCCGAAGTCCAGCAGTATCCGGCAACGTGGTGTCGCGGTCGGCTGCCGGGCAACTCAACTCGCCTGGGCGCGCTCGCGCTGTACGTGCAGGCGCAGCCGCTTGATGCGGCGCGGCTCGGCTTCGACGATCTGCACGTGAATGTTGCCGTGAACGAACTCCTCGCCGGCCGCTGGGATCTTTCCAAGCGTGGCGAAAACAAAGCCACCAATGGTCTCGTAGTCTTCTTCCTCCGGCAATTCAATATCGAGTTCAGCGTTGATTTCGCTGATGTGGACGCGCGCATCGACCTCCAGCGTGGTCTCGTCCAGCCGGTTCATGGCGGGTGGCGGGCTCTGGTCGTACTCGTCGTCGATTTCACCGACGAGTTCTTCAAGGATGTCCTCGATCGTGCAAAGGCCGGCCGTGCCACCGTACTCGTCAAGCACGATGGCGATCTGTACCCGCGTAGCACGGAACTCGTCCAGCAGCGCGTCGATCGTCTTGGTTTCCGGGACGTAGGGCGCCGTGCGCATGACGGTTCGCACATCGAACGGCTCATCGGAGTTGAGCCGGAGGAGATCCTTGGCGTAAACCACCCCCACGATGTGGTCGATCGTGCCCTCGTACACCGGGATCCGCGAGTGTCCGGTACTCAGGATCATTGCCCGCACGTCGTCGTAAGTCGCGTTGGCGGGCAGGGCGTGAATGTCCGTCCGCGGCGTCATGATCGCGGTAACGGGCGTCTCATCGAGTTCGAAGACGGACTCGATCATCTCCTTCTTCTCTTCATCGACCGCACCGTAGGCCTCACCCTCGGACACGGCATCGAGGATCTCCTGCTCGACGCGCTCACTTTCCTCCTCATCGTTGAAGTCGGCCTTGCCGAGCAGTCGCCGCACGACGAACTCGACGCCATCAAAGACGCGCCCCATGGGCCAGAAGATCCATCGCATCACCATCAACAGGTGCAGACTCGCCGCGAGAATGCGTTCGCCGGCATGCACGGCCAGCGCGTGCGGTACGGCGATGGAGAAGATCGCCAACACGAGCAGTGTGACGGCCCCACTCTCCACCCCCAGCCAGAAGCTGGTCTCCCGGGACAAGTGCGCGACGAAGAGATGCAGGACGAAGCCCAGCATGCCCAGGTGCAGACTGAGTCGAAACAAGCCGAGAACCGTCTGCAGTTCCCAGTCCACCCGGTCAAGCCAGGTCAGCCAGCGCTCGCGATGACCGTTGGTCAACAACGCTGCCAGCTTCGACCGTGAAAACGTTCGAATCGTGTAGACCAGCGTCGAGACATACAGCGTCAGACCCAGCAGGGCCAGCCCGAGGACGCCTATCAAGTACACACTCCCAAATCCACCCGTATCCGCCGCCCGGACCGCATTGGCCGGGCCTGGACGAACACGCGAATCTTATGCTAGCCGCAGCCGCGCGCCGGCCGCAACCGGAATTCGCACGTCGCACGTGGCCGCTTCAGCCGGAATCCTGTGACGTTAATTCTTTCTCCAATAACCAGTTAGGATCGGCTAGCCGCATGGCGACGACCTCCGAAAACGCTGCGGGCGCGTCGAGTTCCCGGGACTCCGGACACAGGACGGTGGCCAGTTGGTTCCGCAAAACCTCCAACCCCAAACCGATCTGCGCGGCCGCCACAACAGTCCGGGAGGCCCAGGCCGGCGGGAGCAAGGCATGGCAACGTGCAGCATGGTCTTGAGTCCCACACGCATCGGCCTTGTTCCAGACGACGGCGGCCGGCGGGGGGCCGGCATATTCCTGCACGAACGCGGTCGTTACCTCCGCGGCTTCGGGGCGACCATCAAGTACAACCACGACAGCGTCCGCCCGCGCCGCCAGTTCGCGGGTCCGTGCCATGGCGACCGCTTCGAGCGCATCATCCCCGGAGCGCAGTCCAGCCGTATCGATCCACTCTACCGGGAAGCCCGCCAACTCGGCCTCAAAGCCGATCCAGTCCCGGGTTGTCCCCGGGCGGTCGGATACGACCGCAACCGGCCGATCGGCCAGCGCGTTCGCGAGCGTGCTCTTGCCGGCGTTGGGGGGGCCGGCGAGGACCAGCCGCAGCGGCTGTTCGAACCGGCGAGCGATGTGCCGCCGCGCAGCAATCGCAGCCCACTCGGTTTGGGCCATGTCCGCAGGCAGTGTGCGCAGTTGATCGCGTGCCTTCCGCAGTCGGGGGGGTTGCGCGAGCAGCCAACGAACACCGCGGAGCGTGCGCATACCGGGTAAGGACCGGATGGCTTCGACCTCCAGGAAGTCGGCCGCGTTCCACAGTGCGGGGGCAACTGCAGGCCGCGCGCTGGGCAGCAAAGACCGGACGCGTGCCACCAGTACAGGGTTGCCATGCAGGTGTACGCGAATTTCCGGTGCTTCCGCCGACCCATGGAACGAGACGAGGATGTCGTCGAGTAGCTCGTCCCCTTGCACCAGCCGCGCCCGGACCACCTGGCCGGCGGGACGCCAGGCCAACGGGGTTCCAAGCGAGCTTTGGAGATGCTGCTCACGAAAACAACTCGCCGTCGGGCCCCAGATCCGGAAGATAGCGATCGCGGCCGGGCCGGCGTCGGTCAAGAGTTCAGCACCCCCGCCATCCGCATTCACGGCTGTCCCGCCGCCTGGCGATAGGCGAGTGCAATGCCCATGAGGCACAGGTCGGGGACCACCGCGTCGACAAAATCGGCGAATTCGGCGACGAGTGGCGCGTTGCCGCCGGTGATCACCAGCCGGGGCCATTCGCGCAGTTCGGTCGCATAGCGCTCCACGATCTCCCGCAACGCTCCCACGGCGCCGTAGACGATTCCGTTTACGATGGCATCGTGCGTGTTGCGACCGAAAACCGCGCCCGGTCGTCCCGGTTGGATCTGTGGCAGCTCGGCTGTGCCTTCATGGAGTGCGTCGCAGCCCATCTGGAAACCCGGCAGGATCGCTCCGCCGAGGAAATGACCGGCCGCTGACACGCAATCCACGGTAATGGCTGTTCCGAACGAGGCGACCGCGCAGGGTCCGCGGAGGCGTTCGTAGGCGGCGGCGGCGGCACAGACACGGTCGACCCCCACCTCGGTTTCGTTGTCCACGTCCACCGGCAATGGGAGGGGGAGGTCGTCCCGGACACGCCATGGCGTCTGATCGGTGAGTTCCTCCACAAGTTGTTCGACCGCGATGGCACTGCGCGGTGCGACACTGCCAAGGACGACCGCGCGCCGTTCGCCCTGCATCGTGCTCCAGGTGGCCTGGAGCGCCGTTCGGAGTGCGTCTTCATCGTGGGCGCGCACGCGCTGCGCATCGTGCAGACCGTCACCGTCCCAGATGCTCACGCCGACGCGCGAGTTGCCGATGTCGAGAACAAGCAGCGCGTCAACAGGCGCCACGATGCGGGCTTGATGCATAACATTGCTCACTGCGTGGCCGCCGACCATCGTTGCGGCCTGAACCCATCGGGACAGGTCTGTCCCTGCGACCCCCTCCGACACGATCTACGCCTGCGCACGGTACCGCGCTAGCTCTCCGCGTCAACGGTGAGGTGCTGGGCCGTGCGGCCGCTGGGAAGTTCAACGGTACGGAACTGTGGGGGGCGCAGATGCGCGCCCCCGCGCGCACGCGGCTGCATTCCGATCATCGCATCGGCTACACTGCCGCCATGAGCAAAACCGTCCGTACCCGGTTCGCCCCGTCCCCCACGGGCTACCTCCACATCGGCGGCGCGCGCACCGCGCTTTTCAACTATCTGCTTGCCCGAAATGCCGGCGGGCAGTTTCTGCTGCGCATCGAAGATACCGATCAGACCCGCAATATCGCGGCAGCCGATGCCAAGCTCCTCGACGACCTGCGCTGGCTCGGGCTGCAATGGGACGAAGGCCCGGAAGTGGGCGGTCCGTGCGGACCGTACCATCAAAGCCAGCGGCTCGACCGCTACGCGGCGGCCGCGCAGCAACTTCTCGCAACCGGCTGGGCTTACTACGCCTTCGAGACCCGCGAAGAACTCGAAACCATGCGCACTTCCGCCCAGAAAGCCGGGCAGCGCGGCTTCCGCTATCCGCGCCCGGAGCGCTTCCCCAGCGCAGCCGAGGCGGACGCTGCCCGGGCAGCCGGGCGGCCCGTGGTCGTACGGTTCAAGATGCCGCAGCGCGACATCATCGTGAACGACGCCATCCTCGGTGATGTGACGATCGCCGCGACCGAATTGAGCGATTTTGTGCTGGTCAAGGCCGACGGCTGGCCAACGTACCATTTTGCGGTCGTCGTCGACGACATCGCCATGCGCATCACGCACGTGCTCCGAGGGCAGGAGCACCTGATGAATACACCGAACCATATTGCCCTGTTCGAGGCCTTCGGCGCACCGCTGCCCGTCTTCGCGCACCTGCCGATCATTTTCAACATGTCCGGCACGAAGATGAGCAAACGCGAGAAGGACAAGGTCGTCCGCGACGCCGTCCGCCAGCGCGGCCTCTCCACGGATCAGCTTCGTACGGCCGCCGGCTTCAAACCAACCGACCGCAACGCCGACGAGACCCTCGCGTCCTGGCTGGCGGGTGAGACGCAGCTCGAGTCCGACCGCCTCCAGCGGCTCGCGGCCGCGCTGCACCTGACGCTGCCCGAGATCGACATCCACGATTTCCGCCGCAGTGGCTACCTGCCCGAGGTGCTGCTCAACTTCATCGCGCTGCTCGGCTGGTCCCCTGGCGACGACCGCGAGAAGTTCACCCTCGATGAACTCGTGCAGGCCTTCTCGCTCGAGCGCATCGGCAAGACCAACGCGCGCTTCGACCGCGACAAGCTGCTGGCCTTCAACACCGCTGCGGCCGCCGCTCTCCCGTCCCAGCGGCTCGTACCGGCCTTCCGAGACTTCGCCCAGATCAACGAACTGGCCACCCTGGCCGCGCTCGACGATGCCGCGCTCGCGCACGTTCTCGAGCTCTGCGCGGCTTCCGCACATTCGCCGATGTCGTGCTCAAGTGCGGCCCGCTGTTCGAGCCCGACGACGCCTATCCCTTCGATGACAAAGCCGTGCAGAAGTGGCTGCTCAAGGGCGATCCCAGCGGCGCCGCCGTCCTCCGTGACCTCCACCCGCGGCTCGCGGCCCTCGTCGACTGGCAGCCGGCCGCAATCGACGCGGCGATCCGCGCATTCGCCGAGGCGACCGGCCTGGGTCTCGGCAAGGTCGCCCAGCCCCTGCGCGTCGCGGTTACAGGCACAACCATCAGCCCGCAGATCTCCGACACGCTGGCCCTCCTCGGCCGCGAACGCACCCTCCGCCGCGTCGATCGTGCTCTTCAGACGGAAAAACCGTAAATGCACCCCGGGCAACATCGGTTTCCCGCCGGTGCCAAGCGCACGCGTGGGAGAGTCCCTATGATCGACACCCGCAGTCGCACCCCTTGGATCGCGCGGCCGATTGGCGGATGAGGACATCCACATTCCCCCTTACCGCTTGCCCCCACCGCCCCGGCGCGTTACACGACATCCGGCGCCGCCCCTTCGCACCGCGACGCCGCCGAGGAGCCCGCATGTTTCGTGCCACCCATCACCCCCGCACAATCTACGGATTATTCCTTGCCGGGTTGGCCGCCTGCACGGGCTGTGCCGGCGCCATCCACGGCGAATGGCACCTCGTCCGGGCCACGCCCAGCCGGCAGGTCTTCGCAGTAGACAACGCCGTCTTTCGCGCTAACGGCACTTACCAGGCGGTGGTGACGTTCGAGGGTGTTACCACTGCTCAGGAGGGGACGTACGACTTTGACGGCACGAAGCTGCGCGTGCGCTTTGCCTCCGGCGGGCAGCGCACCTGGGTGGCGAACGCCCGCCCAGGTCAGCTCCAGATCAACGACGGAGATCGCCGGGTGATTCTCCAGCGTGGCCAGCGGGGCACACGCTGAAGCCCCAGGTTAACAGGCCCCCAACTCCGGGTTGCACCCCAGAAACTAGGTCAGTCGCCACCGCACCCCTGACTGGCGCGCTACGGATGGTAAACCGTACCACTCCCGCCCCTTCTATGTGCCGCGAGACCCCCTCGCCACGTTGGGGACGAACACACAATCACAGCTTGGTCACATGGAATCCCCGCGCAGATCAACCCTCTCACCCGAAACCTCCTTGTTTCGGGTGCGGGCGGTATCCCGCACGACGCTCACCGATCGGCGACGGCTACAGGAACAGCAGCGAAATCGCCAGCGGGAGCAACAGGATGACCACGGTCGCCACATCCATGGGTGTCTGCTCGTCGGGCCGCCACCGGAAGATGGCGAGTCGACGGGCCGGGCCCGGGACCGTGCTTATCGGAACTTTTCTCCGCGCCATGGCAGAATTGTACCGGCCGGCCGCGCCCCTGTGAACCCCCGCCAGAAGATTAATTGATATTGGGGTATTGATGACCCTGCAACCCGTCGCTGGCGCAAGATCGCGGGCGGGCAACGCCACGCGTCACCCGCCCGCATCAAGATCATCCCTAGAGTGGCGGCCGGTCGCAATCAGCGCGGCGGGTCACACGTCTTGATGTTCACCTGGTAGAACCAGGGATGGGGGCGGGTCACGCCGAACTTGTACACCCAGTCGGGGTTCAGGCCAGCCCAGCCCGGACCGCAGTAGCCGCGTGTGTCGACGAAGCGATGTTCCGCATGTCCATCGATAAAGCCCATCGAGTGCCGCCCGAACTTGCCATGCCAGCCCTGTGTAACGGTCCGCGACGCCAGGCCACTGTTCATGGGCGCTTCGAGGAACATGACGTACGTGCCTGCGTACTTCGTAAGTGCCACGCGATGCAACGCCCGCACAGCGGGATCCCAAAGCGGATAATTCTGCGTCACAAGCTGGCTGGGCGTCTGGTAGTACAACTGGAAGATGGACTGCATGTTCCAGAAGTAGCTGGTGCCGACGGCCTGATACGTGCTGATGCTGTCCGGAGCGACAGGGGTGCTCTCCATGATGCTGGCCGTCCGGTCCGACGGGCAGCGCAACACCGGAACTTCCGTGTATCTCTCAATCGTGCTCCCGGTCATCACATCGGGCTCGGGATCGGCGCCCAGGAGGTAGCGGTTGAAGGGGCGCGTCTGGACCGGGGCATGGAACAGACCCTGGTTATACGTTCGCCAATACTCGTGCGAGGTGCGTCCTCCGTAGGCCCACGGGCACAGCCCAATCCAGTTCGAGGTCGTCGTCACGAGATAGGGGAACGAGTCTTTGGACTCGACGAAATACAAGTTCGCGGCCTGCATCACCGTGCGGACCTGCGCAAGGCAGGTTGCCACCTTGGCCTGTTCTCGCGCGTCACGCAGTGAGGGCAACAGAATGGAGATCAGCAGGGCAATGATCGCCACGACCACCAGCAATTCGATCAGCGTGAAACCACGCACAGCCATCGCCCGTCGACGGATCATCATTGGACTCCGTTTTAGCCCCAGCACTTCCAACTTGGCGGTCCAACCACCCAGCGTAGCCGACCGACCACACCGACCGCCGATGGGCCGGAGTGTAACGAGATCTTCATGTGTGCATTATACACCCCCCATTACTGCCCGGCACCAGATTTTGGCGTGATCCGGTTCGAATTCCTAGGTGGCTGGCCACAACCGCGCGGCGGCGAGTTTGAACCGGTTCAAGTTACCGTCTTATAACTTTTCAACGCCCTCACCAATCCCCGCGTCCGCGCATGCGCATGCGCCGCCCGCCCGCCCCACACATGCGCTCTTTCCGACCTCCACCGCCGACCCACGATACTACCGCGGGGGGTCGCAGTTCTTCCGCTCCCGCGTCGGTCCGCCATTCGAGACGCTGTACGCAATCGGCGCGGGCTTCGGCGCCTCATTCAGCCCGATCTTGTACACCCAACTCGGATTGATCGCCGTCCAGCCCGGTCCGCAGTACCCCCGCGTATCGGCGACGGTGTACGCTGCGTGCCCGTCCAGGTAGCCGGTCACATGTTTGTTGAACTTGCGGTGGTAACCAAAGCCCGGCTGCAGCGCCAACACATTGTAATTCATCGGATCTTCCAGAAACATCGTAAACGTCGAGGAGTGCCGCGCCAGCACGTCGCGCGTCAGGCGGCGGAAGAACTCCGGCCAATATGGAACTCCGGCCGAGCTGTTGAAGGCGATGTTGTTGTAGCTCGAACCGAAGAGGGCCGTCAGGTTGTAGTGGTAGCTCGTACCCACGTCGATGTAGGAGGCCACCGGATCCGGATTCGGGTCGGCCGTCGACCGGTTTGCGCTGGAGAATGTGTCCGACGGGCACCGCAACTGCGGCACCTCCGAGCGTTTCGAAATCACGCCGTTTATCACCATGTCCGGCTCCGGGTCGGCCCCGAGCAGGTACTTGTTGAACGGACGCGTCTGTACCGGCAGATAGTAGATGTTCGCTGGCACACCCGCGAAGCCGGTGCGCCAACGATCGGAGGCCGTCGCTCCGCCGAAGGCCCACGGGCAGACCGCGTAGGTATTACCGATGTTGCTCACCATCGCCGGGAAGTTGTCATTGTGCTCGAGGAAGTACTGCACCGCAGCGGTGGTGAGGTTCTTGAAGTTGCCGAGGCAGCGGGTGACCTTTCCCTGCTCGCGGGCCTCCTGCAAGGCCGGCAGGAGGATGGAGATCAGCAGGGCGATGATCGCCACGACCACGAGCAGTTCTATCAACGTAAAAGCCCCCCGCAAGTTCTGCGATTTGATCATCGTGCATACTCCTCAGGCGCGCCCAGGATCGGAAGACGCGGCGCCCCGGCCGGGCTGCGCTGTGGCTGGGTCGCCATGCATTGCATTCGCCGGGTGACCGGCAGTATTCGGGGAGAAAGCTCGCCAGAAACGGACAGTCCACGCTGCGAGCGTGTGCGGTTGCGCCTGGGCGGCAGCCCGTCCCAACACACCGGCGCAGCACCCTTCGGCCGCAGTCACTGCCGGCAACAACTCTTTGCCGGCACATCCAAACAAGAGCGTGGAAATGGGCCCCCGGTGACATGGGTGCAAGGTGGCGGTGGGATTCGAACCCACGAATAACGGATTTGCAATCCGCTCCCTTAGTCCACTCGGGCACGCCACCACGTGCAGTACCACCAGGCGCGGGTGGGAAACACCCGGCACACCAGCGTACGCAGCCGTCCCTGCCCGGCGGCCAGCCCCTCGTACGAAGGATGCTCGCCCTGTAACCACTCCGCGCCGCCTCCAGGGGATACCCCGGGCGACCAGCGCGGGCCGGATGGCACGACTGCGGCAGCCCAGAATGGTATCCCAAGGGTTGGCGCGGGTAAAGGCCCGCACTCACGCCGATTCGGGGGAGAATTCGCTGCTGGACTGTGGTTCCGTGTGCGTTGAGGTGTGTTCATGTCCGCGCTCCGATTGTGGACCGGAAAGTGCCCCCCCCCCCCCCGCACCCCTTGTCCGGCCGCGGCTTGCTCGCGGGCTGGGGTCGGTTACACTCCGCATCACTCTCGCCCGGCCGCTGGGGGCGTTGCGGGTTGCTCGCGGGCTGGGGTCGGTTACACTGTGACAGAGCGCATACAGCACGTCACACAGGTTGCGGGTTGCTCGCGGGCTGGGGTCGGTTACACTTCTGACCCAGCGCTGGGCTGACCAGTCCGAGTTGCGGGTTGCTCGCGGGCTGGGGTCGGTTACACTTCGCAACGGGGACGGGGTGGTCGATCTGCAGTTGCGGGTTGCTCGCGGGCTGGGGTCGGTTACACTGCGCGTCGCGTCGCTGACGATCACCGGCAGTTGCGGGTTGCTCGCGGGCTGGGGTCGGTTACACTTCGCCGCCCGCACGGCCGTCAATACCCGTTGTTGCGGGTTGCTCGCGGGCTGGGGTCGGTTACACTCACGGGGACGATCGAGACCGACGACTCGTAGTTGCGGGTTGCTCGCGGGCTGGGGTCGGTTACACTCTGGCGGCGATGGGGGTGATGCACCTCGCAGTTGCGGGTTGCTCGCGGGCTGGGGTCGGTTACACTCCGCGGGACTGCGGCAGTCGTCGTCGACCAGTTGCGGGTTGCTCGCGGGCTGGGGTCGGTTACACTACGACGGCCGCGACACCGACGAGGAGGAGCGTTGCGGGTTGCTCGCGGGCTGGGGTCGGTTACACTGCGCGGGCCTACGGAGCGGATGCCCGCCGAGTTGCGGGTTGCTCGCGGGCTGGGGTCGGTTACACTTCGACCACCCCGTCCCCGTTGCGATCCATAGTTGCGGGTTGCTCGCGGGCTGGGGTCGGTTACACTCGCGGCCGTCGTCCTCGTACAGCTCGGCCAGGTTGCGGGTTGCTCGCGGGCTGGGGTCGGTTACACTGCCCGCAGCGCGGACAGGTCGCAATCCGCCGTTGCGGGTTGCTCGCGGGCTGGGGTCGGTTACACTTAGATCGACTGAATTCCGGCCACGGTGACCGTTGCGGGTTGCTCGCGGGCTGGGGTCGGTTACACTGCTCGGTTGACGCGATGTTCGCTGCGAACAGTTGCGGGTTGCTCGCGGGCTGGGGTCGGTTACACTGACTGCTGCGAAGGCGCACAGAGCGCACTGGTTGCGGGTTGCTCGCGGGCTGGGGTCGGTTACACTAACGCCCCGTGTCTGTGTAACCCGCTTGGGGTTGCGGGTTGCTCGCGGGCTGGGGTCGGTTACACTGAGTGCCAATCCATGTCCTGCGATAGTTCGGTTGCGGGTTGCTCGCGGGCTGGGGTCGGTTACACTTTGCGACGGCGCCGGTACTGTGGCTGTGTAGTTGCGGGTTGCTCGCGGGCTGGGGTCGGTTACACTCGGCCCGGGAACCCGCCGCACTCGCACAAGGTTGCGGGTTGCTCGCGGGCTGGGGTCGGTTACACTCTCCGCGATGGACGCCTTGGCAGTCCTTGAGTTGCGGGTTGCTCGCGGGCTGGGGTCGGTTACACTCTGCCCCCCCGCGCCCCCGCCCCCGGTGCGGTTGCTCGCGGGCTGGGGTGGTTACACTCCCGGTTGCGATCCGACGTTTGCGGGTTGCTCGCGGGCTGGGGTCGGTTACACTCCTGACCCTGTAACTCGCGGCTTCTGCGGCAGTTGCGGTGAGAATGCGCTAGAAAAGTTCGAGTTGGGCCGGGGCCGGTTCAGCCGGCTTACGCAGTTTCCCCCAGAAAATGCGCATCCGCTCGAACTGCTTGTCGGTGATGGACAACAGGCGCACCTCCCCATGATCGGGCAAGACGCGCTGGACGCGCTGCGCATGCACCTCATTGTTCTCCTCGCTGGCACAGTGGCGAATATACACTGAGAACTGCATCCGGGTGAAACCGTCCTTCAGCAGCGCTTTGCGAAACTGGGTATATGCCCGCCGCGCCTCCCGGGTGTCGACGGGCAGGTCGAACATCGCCACCAGCCACATACAGCGGTACCCGCTAATCACAGGATGGGCTCGGTGTCCGCAGCACTCTCGGCGGCCACAGGGATTTCAAGCCGTTTCGCATTACCTTCCAAGCAGCGCACCAGCGAAGCCACGTAACCGGGCAGCGCCACCAGCAGAGGCCCGTGCTCGCCGCCCGTGCGGACCCTTTGCACGAGGACTTCGAGCAGGGCGCGCTTCGCCCCGGGGTGCAGCTCCGTTTCACCGGCGCGCACCAGTTCCCGCACGCGGGCATCGACCAGCGGGCGCAGCGGCTCGAGCAGATCATCGGCGAGGCAGAAGTAGTTCGCCCGGTGGCTGTGCTTCAGCCCGATGGCCGGGAGCAGCCCGCCCGAGACGACGGCGCGGGCCACGGCGGCGCGGACGACCGCGTAGCCGTAATTGAGCAGGTTGTTGGGCGGCGGACCGTCCCGCAGCCGGCGAAACCCGTCGGCACACTGAATGTCCGTCAACCACGCCGCCCAGTAGGCCCGGGCCGCCTGGGCCTCGACGTTGGTCGGATCGCCCGAACGCACCGCGCGGGCCTGCACCTGCAACCGGGTGCGCGCGGCCGAGCCGCGCGGCAGGTTCGCGGCCTGGGCCCGGACCTTGGCCGCCACGATCTGCTTCCACAGCCCTTTCCGCCGGGGGGCGCGGATCGCAAGCTGGAGGCGCAGGCGCCGCACCACTTCGGCGTGCTCGCTGAACGGCAACAGCATGCCGGCGGGAAGATGATCCTGGCCGCAGATCACGGTCGCGACGCCACAGCGCAGAAGCTGCACAAGCGCGGCGTGGGAGTAGGTGCAGCCAGTGTGTTCCACCAGCAGAACGCCCAGATCCTCGCAGGGGATCGCGGCCACGAGCTCGGGGGGTTGGGCGGGCAGGCGTTGGGGGGGCTCGTCCTTGCGCAGGATGAGCAACTGACCGTCGCGGACCGTCAGGTGGGCAGGGTGCTGGGAGATTTCGACGGTGCGTTTGATCATGGTGACCGCCACCCGGCGCCGGGATTATCGGCAGTCACACGCGCTTGGCTTCAGTCCCGGTTCAGAATCTGCACGTTCCCCAGCGGCGTTACCCGAACCTTCACCGCGTGGTTGTGGTCTGGTGGAGCAAGTGACTGGAGATCCGCAGGCGTTACAGCAAACTGGTTGCGTTTGGAGTCGGTAACTTTCCTACCCTCAGCGTCTTTACGTTCCGTCGCGGCACGTGCGTCCCAATGCGGTACCAGCACAATGCGATCAGAGCCTGATGCGCTCCGGTCGAGCTTGGCGACTACGAAGTAACCGACTTCGCCTGTTTGCTTGTGCTTCATGAAGAGCATCTCACCTTCGCAGAGACTCATCACGAATTGACCGCCCATGGCGTCGTCATAACGCCGGTCGACCAGCGGATGGGAGAGTTCAATTGCACGAATCTGAGATCTGAATTTCCTTCGGTCTGTTACGGACAGATTTCGAAGCTCGCACGATTTGGGGATGCCCGCATCCCGCAAAGCTTGCAACCGGGCGACATTGCGTTGTGAAGCTTCAAATGCAGAGACTACGGCACCGGACCACTTCCCCGTGGCGCTAACGCGAATTTCGATATGATGGTTGTTACCACCAACGTAGGCACGCAACGAGGAACAAGTTTCGTCCTTCACCATGTGCCCAGTCGTGTAATCCGGCCGCTTGCGAGCCACGACGACGGGATTACTCATGGTGCGCAACAGAATCACGGAACGAATGGGAACTCCTGATTTGTGGCAGAGGGGCCACTTCCTCTCATGACCTTGGTTCCTATTGTCTTCAAGAATCTTCTTCAATTGGTTAGGTGTGAAGTTGTCAGGATCGAGCTTGGCTTGTTCGAGACATTCCCGAAGTCGGGCGCGCAGGGCGCGATCTCGGATAATACCGCTCTTTTCCGGAGGCGGATCGACCAGCGCCGGACAGAAGCCGGCAGATGAAACTACGTCCCGTGCCCACTTGCGGGCCGTTCGCTCGTTAACGCCCTTCTCGCTCATTCGCCGGTTTGCGAGCCGTTTGATCGCCTCCTCTTCGGTCTCCGGCCGCGGCATACGCAAATGATCTGGCTTAAGCGCGAGCACACTCTTCCTCGCTGTGAATGTGCCCGTCAGCTTCCCTGTGCGGTCAAGGACAGGGCCGAATAGCGTTTCTTCGTGCAGAGCACCAATCAGCTTACGTTTCACTGGCCGGTGGCATACCGGTCTCTCGCTCTCATTGTTGCCGAAGACCGTCGTTCGAATGACCTCCCGCAGTTCCTCGCGGGACTTGAACGGCCTAGGCAGGTCGAGCGGACACAGGCGCCGATATTGATCCAACGCCTGCTCGTCCGCTGTATTGACCCCGTCTCGGTCGGCAGTTTTCTCGCGCTCTTCCCATGCGATCTGAACTTGGCGCGTACAGAGTGCGATGACAACGGCGTCGATCGCGTGGTGGCGGTGGTCTCCGCGATCCTTCTCCTTACGAGCATGCTCCTCGTTACTTCCAATTCCATGAGTGCGTTTGGAGTGAGGGTCAAAGAACAGCCCCCACTCACGACGCAAACGACTCGTCCAGATTCCGTCAGTCGCAAAGATTCTCCTAGCATTGTCAACCGACATGCTGCCCACACTGCGTTCCGGAAGCCCTTTTCCACCATAAAGGGCATCCGCAATATAGCTCATCATTTGGCGCGTCGCGTACTTCGTGGCGGCCTCCTGGCGAAACGTCATTTCCTGGATATCTTTAATGTCTTTCTTGAACTGCTCGATCTTGGTTACGTCATCCCTTTTTGTGAAGTAGCACAACCAGAGCGCAACTCCCGTCGTGCTCCTCAATTCGGAGTACCGGGGACGTTCGATATCCCGGTAAATTCCCTCAATCCACACCAATCCCTCATCGAGCCCGTTCGTGAGTGTGGACGCCCAGAACTCCCGCGGCGTCCGGCGACCCATGTCCCGATTGCATTTGGTATGGGCGAGTACGATGTTCGCGAGCCCGTTGTGTCCCCCGCTGCCACGAGGAATGATGTGCGCCACTTCGCAGTCATCACCAACAGATGCCTGGCGTGGCGTGAGCCCGGCCTTTCCGCAAAGGGGACATACGCCGCCCTGCTGAACACACAGGACTACTCGACTGAGTGCAGCGCGTTGCTGCGTTGATGTCTGGGCATCCAATCCGAACTCGTGGACGATCTCATTGCGTATGCGATTGCGAAGTCGGTTTCTGAAAAGAAGACGATCGGCATTCACCTTCCCCATGCGCGCCTCACGGGCAAGCTCGATGTACACCTCGTCGGGCCTCTGACGAAAAACCATCAGGTACTCGACCAAGTGTCGGCGCACCTCATGAATCGCTTTGCGTACCACCGGGTTGCTCACGAGCGGGGCAGGCGGCGGTTCAGCAAGCGGCTCGCCATTTTCGTCGCAGATGCTACGACCCTGCGCGTCTTTAAGCCAGTGCTTCTCCTGGCGAATGTAATAGCGATCGCTAGCCGTAGCCCCTTTCGCGCCCGTGGCGTAGCGGCGGCGCGTTGTGTCGTCCAATGGTTCGCCTGTCGTAACGTCCATAAAATCAGGGGCTTCCGCAATCAACATGCGAGCTTCGATCTGCGTCACCCAGCGATACCCTGTCTGGCTTCTCGGGTTCGGCCACGGCTCAGGTCGATCCATGACCTCGAGCAGATTCCGAACGGCACGGCGGCTCATGCTCAGTCGCTTGGCATCGGGTTTCGGGCGGCGTCTCCACGCCGCAACAAGTGCGTCTGCCTGGGAATGACTGAGGCCGGCCCAGTTCATTGCGCCCGCCGCAAGTCGCGTCGCGTCCTCCTCCTGAGCGGGGTCGAATTTTAGGATGGCGCGGTTCAGGCCTTCGCGTATCGTGTGCGGCATCAACGCCCACACATCTGACGTCACTACTCCATGGATGATCTCACGGCTGAACCAGTCCGTGTTGATTGTTCGCTCCTCGTCATTCTCAATGTTGAAGCGGAATTGGGCTGTCTTGGAGATCCGCCCCCAGCCCATTATATCTCGCAGGGCGGTCACGCTGACCGTCCGCTTGGGCCGGTCGGGCGGCGGCGCGGTATCGCCCTTTCTCTTACGGCCCTTCTCCGTTCCCAGCGGGCCGCTGAGATACGCCTTGATCTTCTCGCGCTCCTCGGGGAGTCAGTGGCCGCGCTTCCTTGCCGCGCTCGATGACCTTGAGGTTGTTCACCGTTTCGACGACAAGGTAGCGAGAAGCGTACATGTCCGCGTGCGGGACACATCTATCCTCCGGGTGTAGCACGCAACGTCCCAGTGTTCCGAGATCCCATGACTGACGACGTTGACCGAACAGAAGCCCTCTATGACGCCAGTGCATGTCACCAGATTCGTCGTCAAGCGCCTTTCGCAGGTCTGCCGTCAGGAGCTTCGCTGTTTCGCCACCGAGTTCACACTGGCGGTCCCACAACCGCGCGAACTCGTCACGAATCATCATTCGGTCAGCGCAGTGCTCGTAGGAGGCCGCCCTGTTCCGAACAGGTTTCCGCCACTCTCGTGGGCCGTTGCGCATGCCTGCCGGACGTTTGTCATCGGTGGTAATGGGCGTGACCCGTTCAGCGCGCACCATTGCGATGAACTCACCGAAGGTACGGGCATTCTTGCCAAGCATCTGCGTCCTTACTCTCCCAATGCCCTGCTTGACCTTCCCCTCGTCCCCCTCGTCGTTATCTGTCGACTCATCACCCAGTTCTCCTGCACTTATGTTCAGGCCGAGCGCCCCACGCCTCTGCGCGAGGTGCAGCAATGCACGGCCAAATTCAAATGGCGTCAGCGGGCTGTCGAGGCCCTTGCGCCGAAGCTCCCAGGGATCCGACTTCTCGAGTAATGCCCCGAACTTGGCCACGGTTATGGGTAGGAGGCCGGCTTCGATTAGCTTCAGTCGCAATAGCCGCTTACGTTCGGCCCGGCGAGCAAGCGTAATCCGCGCTCGTCGACACATGCGCCGTTTTGCATTTTTCGGATCGCCGCGCTTCTCGTCGGATTCTTCCACACCAGCAGGGAAGACCGAGATCCCAGTGACCACCCGACCGGTCTCACGGTCGATCCACGCTGAACCAACCGAATTTGAACCGATGTCAAATCCAAGAACATGCCGTTTCATCACTGTGACCCCTCTTGGCTTGATGGCCCCAAGTCTCAGGGTTATACTAGATACAGTGTAACCGACTCCGGCCCGCGATTTCACGCAACAAGAGAAATCGCAGGCACCGCCGAAAGGCGACCGCCGCAGCCCGCACAAACGGCCTGCGGCTTTTTTGTTGTTGGACTGTCAATATTGGATGACTTCGTGCACTACCCGTCCCACTGTGGCGGGCATATTGTGTGAAAGAATTGGTGTCTCTGGTTGGCCTAACAAGTTGTAAACAATCGACTTACGGGTTCGATGTCGGTGGCGACACGATCAACCCGGAGCTGACTGGCCCCGAAAACCGCACGACGCCGGTCGCGATCCGGCGCCGGCTCGCAACCTGTTTGGGAGACAAGCGTGAGCGGTAAGGCGAAGAAGTGTGTGCTGGCGTATTCCGGCGGTCTGGATACCTCGGCCATGGTGCCCTGGCTGGCCGAACAGGGCTACGAGATTCACTGCGTCCTCGTGGACGTCGGGCAGGAGGAAGACCTCGCCGGCCTGTGTGCCAAGGCCCTCCGGTTCGGCGCTGCTTCCGCGTGCGTCCGCGATGCGAAGCCGGCGATGTTCGAGTCGCTCCTTCCGCTGGCCATCGGCCTCGCGGCGACCTACGAAGGCACCTATCGCCTCGGAACCGCCCTGGCGCGGCCCTTCATCGCCGCCGAGCAGGTGCGACGCGCCCGTGAGCTCGGCGGGGCGACGCTGGTGCACGGCGCCACCGGCAAGGGCAACGACCAGATCCGGTTCGAGTTCGGCTATCGTTCACTCGCGCCCGAGTGTCCGATCCTCGCACCGTGGAAGTCGTGGCAGTTCGGCGGGCGGCTTGACCTCGTGAATTACCTGAAGAGCAAGGGCTACGACGACAATTTCGCCGTGCAGAAAGACTTCAGTCTGGACGAGAACCTCTGGCACCTCAGCATCGAAGGCGGCCCGCTCGAGCGCCCGGACGAATTCGTGCCCGTCGACCAGGTGCTCGCCGCGGTCGCCGGGACGTTTGCGTGGCAGAACCGCTACGGCCCGGGACCGGCGACCGTCGAAGTGACTTTCGCGGGAGGCGTGCCGGTGGCACTCCACGGCGCGCCGCTCGATCTCCCGGCCATCCTGGACCAGCTTAACCACCAGTATCGGCGTGCCAGTTGGGCCTGGGACCTGATCATCGAAAACCGCTTCACCGGTGTGAAATCACGCGGGTTGTATCTCAATCCGGCCGCGAAGCTGCTGCACCTGGCGGTCGACAATCTCGCGCGGACGTGTCTGAACAAGCCGTCCTACGATCAGTATGTCCGCCTCGGCGAGGCCTTCGGCACCGCGATTTATCGCGGCGAGTACTTCTCCGACCAGTGCCGGATCCTCGCGGCCGCCGGCCGGGCGGTGATGGCCCTGCTGAACGGCACCGTCACGATCCAGCTCGAGCCGACGCCGCATGTCGTCCGCATCGTGAACCCGGCGTCGATGTTCACAAACGAGATGGCCACCTTCGAGGCCAGCAGCTTTGACCACGCGGACGCCGGCGGATTCATCCGGCTGAGTTGGCTGTCCAACATCGGTAAGCCAGAGAGTATTCCGTCCCGGGTTGGCATCGTGGCAGCCAAGGATCGGCCGGCGGTCGATGTCGTCGCCCCTGATGGGGCTCGTGCCGTCGGGTGCAGCGCGGCCGCCCTCGAAACCGGGGCGCGCTGAACCGCAGCGCGCCACCATCCCTGCCGACCGCACGGCGGTCGCGCCTCCTCCGTACAGGGGGGCTCGGCTACACTGCGCCCTCATGGTTACCACGCCGCTTGTCGCCGCAACTGCGCCCCCCGCGTCCGAGCGGCTCGCCGCCCTGGACGCATTCCGTGGACTGACGATCGCCGGGATGATACTGGTCAACAATCCCGGCAGTTGGCGCCATATCTATGGACCGCTCGGGCACGCGCAGTGGCACGGCTGGACCCCGACCGACCTCGTCTTTCCCTTCTTTCTCTTCATAGTAGGCGTCGCCCTCACTTTCTCACTCCGCCGCCGCACCGCGGTTACTCCCGACCGAAGCGCTGTGTGGATGCAGATAGTGCGTCGCAGCGTTCTGATCTTCCTGCTCGGCCTGTTCATGGCGGCGTTTCCGGACTTCCGCCTGCTGAACAAGGTTCGCGCCGGCACGACCGAGGCGTCGTGGGTGCTCGTCGCACTTTCGCTTTTCCGCTTAGCGCTGCCCTACATTCTTGCGATCACGGGTATTGCCCTGGTCGCTTCCGCCGGTGCGCGCCAGGCAGCGCCGCACACAACCGCTGGCGGGGTGCGGCGCATCTCCGGCTGGGCGCTCATGGCACTGGCACTTGCCGCGTTCGTCTTCGACTTCGCTTACTTCCGGGAAACCGGTCTGCGGATTCCCGGTGTACTGCAGCGCATCGCGCTCTGCTACTTCTTTGCCGCGCTGGTGGTACTCCTCTGCAGTGTGCGCACCCAGGTCGTGCTCTCGGCTGGGTTACTGCTGGGATACTGGGGTGTGGTCACGTGGGTGCCGCCTCCGACTGGATTCACGGCTAAGGTGGAGGGAGCGGAGGGGCTTCTGCATGAATGGCTTGATTCACAATTTCTCGCCGGGCACCTCTATCGCGACCGGCCAGATCCCGAAGGGCTGCTCAGCACGCTCCCCGCGATCGTCACCGTGCTTTGCGGCGCGCTCACCGGCCGCTGGCTTCAGACCACGCGCGACACCACGTCCAAGCTCGTCGGCCTCTTCGTAGCGGCCAACCTGCTGCTGCTGGTCGGACTGTGGTGGGGTCTTTCATTCCCGATCAACAAGAAGATCTGGACCAGCTCCTATGTGCTGCTGACCGCGGGATTGGCGCTGCACTTTCTTGCGATGGGCATCTGGCTGGTGGACCTGCGCGGCCGGCGGGCGTGGACATGGCCGCTTGTAGTGTTCGGCAGCAACGCCATCGTGGTCTACGTCGCATCGAGCGTGGTCGCCAAGATCCTCGGCGGCGTACGGCTCGCCGACAACCAGACCAGTCTGAAGGCCTGGTTGTATGACCACTTCTTCGCAAGCTGGGCGGGGCCGCTGAACGGTTCACTGCTCTTCGCGGTCGCGTATGTCGCGGTGTGGTTGCTACCCATGATCGTGCTGTACCGCCGCCGGATCTTGATCAGGGTTTGAACATGAGCAGAGGGATGATCTTGGTTTCACAAGTGCGGATGTGTGGTGTGCTGCTCACACTGCTCGGTCCGCTGGGTGGCTGCGCGGCGCCGGCATTCCGCACGAAGCAGATTCCGGCCACGGTAAACTGGACCTTTGACCACGGCGCACCGGTCCGTGGTGACGTCACCGGGAAACAACTCGCGCTCGTCTTTACGGGTGGCCATTACGGCGAGGGAACGGCGTCCATTCTTGACACACTGCGGCAACACGCCGCACCAGCGGGGTTCTTCCTCACCGGTGACTACCTCGCCCAACCAGAGTACCGCGCGCTGGTGCCGCGCATGCTCCGGGAAGGGCACTATGTCGGCCCGCATTCGCACGCCCATCTGCTGTACTGCGCCTGGGAGGACCGGGCAAAGACGCTGGTGGAGGCGGCGGATTTTCGTGCCGATCTGTGCCGGAACATCGCGGATTTGCGCGCGTGTGGCGCGCTGCCTGCGGGTGAACCGATCTTCTTCATTCCACCCTACGAATGGTACAACTCGGACCAGGTGCGCTGGGCAAAGGACGCCGGCATCATCCTCTTCAACTTCACGCCCGGAAGTGGCTCCAATCGGGACTGGATTCCGGAAGATCACCCCCGCTTCGTGACATCAGCGCAGATTCTCGCCGACATTCTTGCCTACGAGCACCGCGACCCGCATGGTCTCAACGGATTCCTCCTGCTCCTGCACCTTGGATCACAGCGTGCGGACAAGCTGCATCCGCAACTCGATCCGCTGCTTGTCGAGCTGAAGCAGCGTGGGTACGAGTTCGTGCGGGTGGATCGGTTGCTGTCAGCGGCCGACGGCGGGTGACCCGTCACCGTCTCTCAAACACCAGTCGCTCCCAACCCTTTACCCGCTGCCGGCGCTGCCCATATCGGGCCGCCAACTGCCGTCCGTCCCACGTCACTTCGACTTCCTCCCCGCGCACCCGGCAATTGCGCAGCGCAAAATGCTTCAGTCCGAACTGCAGCGGTTCGATCACCAGGGCACCGTCCGCCTGTGGTCGCAGGCCCACGACGTAACGAATCACCAGGTCGATGAGATAGCTGTGCATATAGTCGTCGGTCGCACGAAAGAACGGTGCCTGCCCCGTCAGCGGGTTGTAGTATTCGTAACTCGTCGGCTTCAGCAGATCGCGGTCCACGAACAGCATATGGATCGTGCGCGTCAGGAACGCCGCCGCGTAGGGCTCCAGGGCCGGGTCGAGCGTCAGCGCAGCATGCGCCAACACCTCGGCGATGTGTGAATTGGTCATCAGCCACGTACGGCCGTTCCATGGACAGTTCATCCGCTTGCCGCGCCAGCGGCCGTAGGCGTCCGAGAGCTTTTCGTCCAGCGCGCTCGACGGTGCCGGCCACTCCGTCCAGAAGGCCTTCGGATTCAGCAGGTGGTCATAGATGGCCGGCAGATGGTGGATGCTCGCCAGGTCGCACAGAAACGGGTAGAAATCGGTCAGTGCGCGCGCCGGGCTGCGCCGCCCGGACTGCGCATGCACGTCGCAGAATTTCCGCCGCTGCGGGTCCCACATTTTCGCGCGGACCGCATCGAGCGTCACTGCCGCCCGCGCCTGCCAGTTCTCGGCTTCCTGCTGTGGACGACCGAGCTCCTGTGCCATCCAGGCGAGCGCCCGTTTGAGCAGATACACGTAGACGGTCGCATCGACCCCCTTCAGTCGGAACGTCCCCCATTCGTCCGCCCGGGCGTCGGCGAACAGGTAACGACTCATGTATTCCTGCCCGGTCTCCGCCTGCGAGCACACGTCATACAGCCCCGTACGCTCGGCGTCGCGCGTGCGGTCGAACCATTCCGCATGCGCAGCGAGTCCCTCGTAGCATGTGGCGAGGAAACTGCGATCGGGGTGCAGCTCGTAGACCAGGCGCGCTGCGCCGCCCCAGTCACAGTGGTACATGTGTTCGGTGCGCCAGTTCTCTTCCGCCCGTTCCGGCAGCAGTCCGCCACCGATGAAACCGTCCGCTCCGCGCGTCGTCAGGAAGTTGAGAATACAACCCTGCGCAAGTGTCGGATCGTGCAGCCAGCGCAAATCCTTCGGCAGGACCTGGCTGCTGTACGAGATGGCATGCCGGAACCAGCCCGGATTGATCCCCTCAAACACGCACGGTTGGGCGAGCGGAGCCCGGCCATGATCGATCGTGTTCAGCCGCAAACCGAACAGGCGATAATCGAAATACCGCTCGAGATACGGATCGGAGCACAGAAACTCCGGTGCTCCGGCGAAGTAGCCCTCCCAGCCGGGAACGCGCGCTCGGGCATGGCCACCGTCACGCGGAGCCACACGGCAGCCCCCACCCACTGAAACCGCCTTGCCCGGTCCAACCCGCACACGCCGGTGCAACGCGAGAAAAACGTGCCGTTTCAACGGCCGACCACCGTGCCGTTCATCGATGCCACCGAACCAGTGGCCGGTGTCGGGCAACTTGCCATCGAACAGCTCGTAAAACGGCGTGAGTCGCCAGTCGGGCTGGGTGCCGGAATACTCCGATGTCTGCACGCACCATGAAGTTGCGGCGGTCGCCTTACCCCGGCTGTCCTCCAGCGCCCATGACAAGGTGAGGTTGTGCCGCACACGGCCGTCCGCATCGTGCGTACTGTAGTGCCCGCGAATGCCCGCGACAGCCCCGCGGACATCCGCGAATCGCACTTCGCCGATGTCCGTGGCATCGACACGGGCCCACAGAATCACGTCCAGGGTGCGCGCGACCCGGCGCGTATTCCGCAACTCGAGCACACTCGCGAACGTATCGTCCGGCCGCACGCTCTTCCGCTCGGTGGCATTGATGCCGGCCGCGGTGAACTTCGTCGTAAGTACGTCGGGTTGCCAGTGTCGCGCACCGGCCACCCAGGGAAGTTCTTCCCCACCATCGAGCAGGGTCCACGTCAACAGGCCCTCGAGCTTGTGCTCGAGGTACGTGCCCGGATCCCAGAACCCCGGCTGGTGCAGGAAGAGCGGAAACTCCGGTGCCCAGAGAACACGCCGACCACCCCCAAGTGACCATTTGTGAGGCGTCGCAAGCTGCGCAAGACGATGGGAAGCGGCGGACACACGCGGCATGATGCGATCCCTTTGCATGGGTCGAGTGGCGCAGGCCGGCACGGGAACGTCCATCCGCACGGCCCCCGCGCTGCGCAGCATGGTATGCCGTTCCGTTGACACCGACCAGCCATTCAGCAAAACAGGGGACGTCGCCGAAGCGAACGTCCCCTGCAGGAGGAGGGAGGTAGAGATTCAATGTCGGTCACGGCGGCGAACGACCGGCGTGCGGGTCAGGCCACCAGGTCGCAGGCCGCGTCTGCAAAACGCGCCCGCAACTGCTCCACGATCTCCGCGTGCCGCTGGCACACACGTGACTCACTCACCCCCAGCACGGCGCCGATCGCCGCCATCGTCAGTTTCTCGTAGTAGTAAAGGGTCAGGATCAACCGATCCTGCTCCTTTAATCCGCGGGTGATGTAATCGCGAATCAGCTCGCGCTCGGTTTGATGACTGGGCCCCGGACTGGGATCGGCGGGCACGAGCGTGTTCATGCGACTGTCGTCGTTACGGTCGCTTGAGAATTCAAGTGGCACATTGTGTGACGCGGCCACCGTCTTACGCATGCGCAGGAACTTGGACAGCGACATGTCCATCCGCTGAGCCAACTCCACCGCCGTCGGAAGCCGGCCGCACTCGGCTTGGAAACGCTCTTCAGCATGATTCATGGTGCGTTCGAAATTCCGCCCCGAGCGCCCCAGGGGATCCACCTCGCGCTGCCAATCCCGAATCGCACCCACGATCCGCTGTCGGCAGTAGGTCTCGAACTTCACCCCGCGATCCTGGTCGAACGAGGACACCGCCGCGATCAGGCCATCGTAACCCGCGCTGGCAAGTTCGTCCGCGGTCACGCGCGGCCAGAGTCGCCGAGCCATGATCTCTGCGATCTTGTTGACGAGGGGGAGGTAATGCTCGATCAGCCGGTTGCGGGTGTCTACGGATCGAGTGCGTCGGAACGTGCTCCAAAGCGTGGCCACTCGTTCCTGCCGTGTCCCTGTTTTCATGAACGGTCCGCTCCTGCCTCTGTGCCGGATCTCCGACTCCACCAAATCTCGCAGCGTCACGGATGGAAGTGCGATGTGCCGCCGCCGCGAGGACTCCTCTCTCTGTTCAGTCGCTGTGCCTTATCGAACCGTGTACTTCCACATCTTAAAGCATTTCCAGAGCGTGACCGCGCACGTTTCTTATCTATTTTAACATTCTTGACCCCTTTTTCGGTAAATAGAGAAAACGCAAGGGGTTAAGCCCACCAAAAATTCGTGCAGAACCTGTCAATTCCGCCGGGGCAGGCACCACTGCATGGGTTTCAGGACGCGTAAAAACCGCCCCTGACGCCCCAAAAAAACCGCAGTGAAACGGTTCTGTATCCGCCCCCACCACCCGCTCTCCCGCCGACAGGCCTGTCAATTGCCGATTCGCAATCAGGACCCGCGCGCTGTTAATTTGGGTAATTTACACCCCACCTACTCCGCACGCCAGAAACGGGGCGCTCGAGCACCTCACGGACCGCCGGTTTCCCCGCCGAGCTCACTCGGCGACAAGCACAGCAGTGCTTCCAACTGACCTGGCTCGGTCAACAGGCACGGGCGCTTGTACTGTTCGGCCGTACCGCGGCGCGCGGCCGCCAGCCGCCGATCCATCGCTGCGATCGCATCACACGGAATGTGATGGGCAATCACCGGCCCCAAGCGACGCGACCCGCGCCGTGAGTCGTATTCTCCGTTCTGTTGTCGCAGGGCAGTGTCCACCGCGTCTGTGAGCCCCGCGACCGGCGATCGCGCCGCATATAGCTCGTAGTACGGGGGATCGGCCCACGCCGGCGCCAGGACAAAGTCGAAACTTGGCAGCCCGAGCGCTGCACACGCTGCACGTACAGCGGCCACAACCTGGTTCTCCGTGAGTTTCTCGCCCGCCACCGACGCCACCCGTCCTGCGCGGTACATGAACTCCACCCGCGGCGTGCGGCCGTCCCATCCCCGCACCTTGACCACATCGTCGAGCCGGTAGCGCGCTAAGCCCGTCGTATTCGTCAGCACGACGATATAGTCCTGCCCAACTTCCAACTCGTGCGCCGCCAGTGTGCGCGGCTCTTCCGTGGCGGCTTCTTCGCACGGGATAAATTCGAATGCCGCCGCCGTCACATCCAGCACCCCGGACGATTCCCCATCCGCGAGAGGAATGCTGACGCGCCCCTCGCTCGCCAGCAAACCGATATCCCGCACCGGTACCCCACCCCACCACTCACCGAGCCGTTCCAGGTAATGTCCCATGCTTCCACCCGTCCAGCAGGCGAGGAAGCTCAACCGCCAGTAGTCCCGCGGGCGCAGTGCGCCGTGCGCGGCACACCACCGCTCCAACTCCCGGGCGCGCTCGGGCTGTGGACGCACGCCTGCAAGTAGCGTAGCACGCAGCTCTGATCCTGCATCCACCCACTCCGCGAGCGTGCCGTCATGCACGTCACGGATCAGCGCAGCGCGGTGCTCGTTTGCAACGCGCGCCATCTCGATCAGTGTGCCGGGACTCGCGGTGATGGCCCAGGCGACATCCCGCACGATGGCCAGCCGCATCAGTGCGTAGTACCGCTGCTGCGCCCCCCGCAAGTAGGCAACTTCCGGCCGCCCGACATAGAGCCGCCGCACGAAGCGCTTCTGCATCTTCGCGAGCAGCCCCGTGATCGCCCCAATCGGAATACCGGTGGCCGTGTGCTCCTCGTCGTATCGGCCGGTCGAAGGGAGAATCGCGCGAAGAATCGCGTCATGATGGTCATCCAGGACCTTGAGCCCGAAGGTGTTCCAGCCGCGGCGATAGTCCTTCACGAAGGACCGCGTCACGGGGATGCGTTTGGGCAGTGCGGTCGTCCCGCTGCTCGTGGCGAACATGAGGATCGGCTCACGCCGTGCGAACAGCGCGGTATGCTCCCCTGCGCAAACTCGTTCGATATAAGGCCGATACTGCTCGTAGTTTCGTATGGGCAGCGCGCGCCGCAGATCAGCGAGGTTCCGCACCCGGTGCAGCGCATGCTCACGCGCAAACGCGCTTCCACGCGTAACATGCAGCGCGCGGCGGAGGGCCTGCTGCTGCTCGTAGACGGGCCGCTCAAGGGCCCGGCGAAAGCGCCGATAAACCCAGGTGGCATGGGTTCCGGCGATCTCCTTCGCTAAATACTCAAAGAGACTCGGCATCGGCGAATGCGGGCTGCGAGGCCATGGGGGGGGCGACCTCCGGTCTTGCCTCGGCGACCGGTGCCACACCCGCGGGCATCAGGTAGCGGTCATAAAAGTTCAAAGTCAGGGCGTGATACCGATCACGGTGAACGATCACGGCCTGATTGTGCCGTGCGCCGGCCGCAATCCAGAGCGCCTTCGGCTGCGGCGCCAGGGCGTAGAGCCGGCGACTCTGCTCAACCGGGAGGTACGAGTCCTTCTCTCCATGGATGAATAGAATGGCCCGCGGCGTCATCCGCCGCAGCGCCTTATGCACAGACGGGAAACGGCACTTGAATTCCCGCCGTGCAAAATGGAACATCGCCCACCGCAGGAATCGCCAGAACACCGGCGGGTGATTCTCGTACATGAATCGGATGCGTGCGAAGATATAGGCCCAGCGCCGCATGAAATACTCGACCGTGCTGTCGGTGCTGAATCCGCCGTCCGACACAATGACCCGCGCCTGCGGGTTGTCCGCCGCCAACAGAATCGCTGCACAGGCCCCACGCGAGATTCCGAACAGCCCGTATTCGACCGGATAATGGTGGGCCAGCAGCCATTGTTCCACATATGCGGCCGCCCCCCGCATGTCGTTCATATCGTGGTCGGTGATCCACTGCCGCGGGGTGTAGTCCGGCTCGCATTCACTCTGTCCGTGCCCGCGAAAATCGAACGTGAAAATGTCATAACCATGCTCGTGCAGCCCGCGGCAGTACCGTGCCCAGGAGTACATGTCTGCACAGAACTCGTGCACGAAGATGATCATGCCACGGCGCGGCACATGGACGGGAGCACGCAACAGCATCCCTTGCAGGGGGAGGCCATCCAGCGCTGGAAAGAACACCGGTTCCCCCAGGATACGGTCGAAATCGAGCGGCGCCCGTGACAGCGGCGGCTTCGTAGTCCGCATGATGTTCAGCGAGATGCGCACGTAGTTCATCAGTACGCACGCCGACACCACAACCAGCGTCAGGATCGTGACCGCAATGGCCACCAAGGCCCAATTCCGCGCAAGCGCATCGAGAATGGACCAAGCCAGGAGCATCCTGTGGCTCTCCGCGTCAGCCAACGACCGAGTGGTGCCCAGTGGGCCACGCCGAGCCCTTCGGCCGCAAAGCTCGGCACCCGCTCTTAACCGGACGCATGGTATCGCGGACCCTGGCGATGGTCCAACGTTGGGGGCGTCCGATCAGGTCAATCGCTCAAGTCGGCACGGCTTCGCGGCGAAGCACTCTTATTCCGAAAAGGGATCGATACGCGCTCGCAGAGCCCCGTGTTCATCCAGGCACCCGGCCAATTGTGCCAGCTCGCCGCGTACCGGCGTACCGTCGAGTCGGACATCCTCGAGCTGGTTCCAGGCGATCTGCGGCATCATCATCCCGTAGCTGTAAATCAGGTCACTCTCCGGCGTGTCATCACTCCGGCCAGTCTCGGCGTTGTAATTCTCTCGCAGGTAGCCATGCTCCAGCCATTCCTGGCGAAATGTCTCGATGCAGCCGCGCGCCAACTCCGCGGCCGCGACCTCCTCGCCACACTCCCGCAGCGCGGCATGCACGAGGTAGGTCTGTCCCGGCCACACCCGCCCGCGGACGTAGTACTGCTCCGGGTACGCCGCGTCGTCCCGCGGCGTAACCGGCATGACGTAGCGTCCACCGAAGCGCCGTGGATTACGCAGGTGCTCGTCGATGGCGCGCCGCCGGCATGCCGCCGGTGTGGTCGGCAGGAACAGCGGATAGAAGCAGCAGGGCGATGCCCGCAGGTTCCACGTCCCATCCCAGTCCCGCGACAACCACAGTCCAAGCGCATCATTCCAGAGGTGTTCGTGAATCAGTCGTCCGATTTTCTCGCTGTACGCGCGGTAGCCGGCGGCATCCCGCGATCGGCCCAATACCTCCGCCATGTATGACAGGCACAGCGCATCCAGCGCATGCAGTGCGGACAGCCCTACATCGGTCTGTTCCTGCGTGTTCGTTGTCGCGTTGAAACGAACCCCATCCCACATCGGATGATTGTCCATGCCGGTCTCGTAGCGGCTGGCCCAATACGTATGCGCCTGCCACTGGGGATGCGGTGGCGGCACCGGGTTGCTGCCCCATTCGAGCAGTCCGTCGCCGTTGCCGTCCCGGTTCCGTCGCCACCAGTGGTGGTAGGCGCAGAGCCGGTCGTAATACCGCTCCACGAAGCTGCGATCATCGGTGAGCCGGTACGCCTTCAGCAGACCCAAGCTGGCATCCGGCGGCATACCGCGATCCCCACTGATCCCCAGCGCGCTGGCGATGCCCGGCACGAGTCCTGCCGGCGTCTGGACGGCCAGTTGTGGCCCGGCCACTACGTGAGCCAACTCGGGATCGAAACGCGCGGCCATCGGTACCAGCAGGAACTGATCCCAGTTAAACAGCACCCATTCGCCGTAGTTGCCGTGGACACACCAATCCCGGCTGCATACCACCACGGGTTCCCTGCGGTCGGACGTCCAGATCACATTCCACCCCAGGCCACGCGGCACCGCATCATAAAACCAACGTAACGTGTCGGGCACGTAACGCAAACGTCCCAATTCCGCATCCCGCGCCTGCGCAAACAGGGCGGCTGCCTCTTGTTCTTCGTTCGCCAGCGGGGCATCCGCCGGTGCCACGCTACGCGGATGGACATCCCGTTCCTCAAGCCGGCCGATTTCGGAAACCGGCTCGATCAGGGCGTAAAACGGCCGTGCCAACGGTCCCAGGAGCGTCGTTCCGCTGCGCTGCGTGGAAGGCGAGAGCGGTGTGATGCGCCAAGTCCGCGCACGTTGCGCCAGCACTTCGTGCTCACGCGACACGATCCGCGCACCTGCGGTTTGCGCCATGGTTTCCAAGTGGATTTGCATGCCTTCCGCGGCTGCCGGATTCAAACAGCGCACCCGCAGGTAAGTCCGCTCTCCGACCGCCGCCGCCTCGAACGACCAGCGGACGTCCAGGAAGCGGAGCGTGATCTGCGCGTATTGTCCATGGAACGCATTCGGCCCGAGCCGCGCGAGTGCCGGCCAGCGGAACTCGGTTTGATAGACGCTCCGCAGCGGATCCGAAAGGGCCACGCGGACGAGCAGATCTTCCGGCCCGTTGACGACAGCGGGCAGTGTGGTGCGTTCCCAGCAGCGCCAGGGGTTTACATGCTCCCATGCCATAAACAACTCCTCTGTGGCGGTAGGCCCGACATCGTACCCGCCTCCCCTTTCGCGGACACAGCCCGGTCGCTCCAGTCCATCTGCCCCTTTCCTCGGAACGAAATTCGATGGACTCCCGTCCGAGGATACTGGTATATTGCAAGTACGGGCTTCGTGCGACAGACGCGGGCACTTCTCGCTCGCATACTGCTCATCACATCTCAGGAGGAAGACAGAATGAACCTGCGCATTATCCTTTCCGCATGGGTTGCCCTCATCACCTTGCCGCTGACCGCCAGCGCACAGTACGTGATGATGCCCGACTCGACTAACAGCCGCATCGTCCTGTTCGATCCCTTCGACGGTGCTCTCGTCGACGGCGACTTCTTCGCCCTGCAAGGCGGAACACCGGTTCACGCGATGCAGGTTGGCAATGAGATCTGGGTCTCGGAGCAGGTCGGCGACCGCATTTCCCGCTGGGATCTGCGCGGTGTCCCGCTCGGCCAGATCGGCGGTCAATTCCCCGGAGGCGGACTCGACAATGTCCGCGGCATGGGCCTGATTCGCAATGTCGTCTATGTCACGAACTCGGGTACGCAGAACGGTGCCCCCGGCAACGCCGTGGTCAGTTACGATCTCGCCGGCAATTATCTCGGCGCATTCTCCACCGTCGGTCTCGCACCGAGCCCCTTCGGCGTACTCGAACATCAGGGCGCCATGCTCGTGTCGTCTTCCAGTGCCAACGACGACATTCATCGTTTCGCACTTACGGGAGAACCGCTCGGCACCTTTCACAACAGCACGGCGCTCAATTTCGTCGAGCAGATGACCTATGCGACCAACGGCGACATTCTTGCTGCGTGCTTCTCTTCGAACAACGTCGCGCGGCTGGATGCCAACAGCGGCGCGCTCTTGTCCTCGTTTTCCGCCTCTGGCGCGCGCGGTGTCTACCAACTCGGCAACGGTAACATCATGTGGACAAACGGTTCCGGTGCGCACGTCTATGACGTGAACGCCGGAGCGAGCGCGCTGATCTACTCGGGCGGTGGCCGCTATCTCGATTTCCTGCAGGTGGCGCCGCCGATTTGCCCCGGCGACGCGAATGGTGACGGCGTGGTGAACTTCGCGGATATCTCGCCGTTCATCGCCGCCCTCAAGGCCGGCAGTGCAACAAACTGGACTTGTGACCTGGGCGCGGGGCAGGGGCCCTACCTCAACAGTGACGCAAATGGCGACGGGGCGGTGAACTTCGCGGACATTTCGCCGTTCATCGCATTGCTCAAGGATCCGCCGCCGCCCTGTGTCAGTGTTTGCCCGTAAGCACTACCCCTGGGGGTAGCACGACGTCCCGACGGCGCGGCATCCGATGCACCGCCGTCGGGACGCGTCGTCCCCCCCGTAGATCTCATGTCTCACCGTTCAGGCGCTTGGAGCCACAGCGGTCTGGCATCTCACGACCAGCACGGTTGCCCAGCACGCCAACGCCTCCCCGCGTCCGATCGCGTCCAGCCCCTCGTTCGTCGTTGCCTTCACCCCTACCTGCTCCACCGCCACCCCCAGCAAACCCGCCACCTGGGCCCGGATCGCGAGTTTGTGCGGACCCAGCTTCGGCCGCTGCGCGTGAATCACCATGTCCGCATTACCCACCTCGTACCCGCTCGCCCGCACGGCCCCCAGGGCATGCTCCAGAAATCTCCGGCTGTCGGCTCCCCGCCACTGCGGATCCGTGTCCGGAAAGTAGTCACCGATATCCGGCAGTCCCACTCCGCCCAGCAGCGCATCCGTCAACGCATGCAGTACCACATCCGCATCGCTATGGCCCAGCAGCCCCACATCAGAGGGGATCGTGATCGCTCCCAGGATCAAGGGGCGGCCGGGCACCAGCCGGTGCAGGTCGTAGCCGATGCCGATGCGAAAGGGCGGGGGGGGAGTGGCCATCGTATTCCTCCGGTGCGGGTACCGGCTTGTGGGTGCCGGCTTGTTCAAATGTCTATAATCGCAGAAGTGATGTGGCGGCGAAAGCGGGCGCTCACGCTCGCGGAATACCGGGCGGCTCTCGAACGCGAAGGCGAGATCGCGATCGGTGCCTACGCCCGGGCGCAGCGCCGCCAGCGCATTCTCATGGGGTTGTTCGGCCTGCTGCTGCTCGCTGGGGCGGTCTTCATTCTCGTCATGTTGTGGCCGAGGTCCGACGCCGGCACACGCGACCTGGTGCCCGTTGTCGTGGATTGCGCGGCCGAGGGCTGCGACTTTCGCGGTGTCGTGCAGGTGCGCGCGGATGGGGAGTTTCCCGTGCCGTGTCCCGCCTGTGGACAGCGCTCCGGCTACAAAATGTGGCACTGCCGCGAAGGGGGCTGCGGAGCGATCTTCGTGCCGAAGGCGGGGAACGGTGAGATCCGCTGCCCGCGCTGCGGCAGCCGGCGCGTCGGCACCGCCACCGAGATACCGTCCCCGCCGGCAGAGTGATGAACTCGGTCGCAAGGTGCAGGGCGCTCCGGTCGATAATGGAAGGCGTCGCGCCCTCGGGATGGCCGATTGACTCGGACCGTGGGCGTTCATAGCATCAGGTCGCCCGTGGCGCTACCGGGCCGGCGGGCCGCTGGCAGCGGTTGCGGGGCGGTTTGGATGCAGAGCCCGAAGACCCCTCGTTCCGCCTCCGCGGCGGGGCGGGCTTGCGGAGACCAGCCGATGTCGTCGATCGACGAAATCCTGTCCGTAATCGACCGCCACCTCGACACCCAGCGCTTCAAGCAGCAGCACTGGGAAGGCGGCTTCTCCAACTACCTTGAAATGGTGATGCAGACGCCGCGGGTGGCCCGCAACGCCTTTCAGCGTGTTTTCGACATGGTTCTGCATTTCGGCACGGAGCGCTACCGCTACCTCAAACAGGACTACGTCCACTACAAGTTCTTCGACGACCCCTTCGACAACGGCAAGGACGCCATTTTCGGGCTCGACGCCGCGCTCATGCGCCTGGTGGATTTCTTCAAATCCGCCGCCCAGGGCTACGGAACCGACCGCCGCATTCTGCTCCTGCATGGCCCCGTCGGTTCGAGCAAGAGCACCATCGCCCGGCTTTTGAAAAAGGGCCTCGAGGTCTACTCCCGCATGGACGAGGGGGCGCTCTACACCTACTCGTGGAAGCTGACCAACGAGGAGGGCGAGGAGGAGCTGCACCCGTGCCCGATGCACGAGGAACCGCTCAAGCTCATTCCACGCGAACCGCGCAAGGAGATCCTCGCACGCCTCAACGCCGACCTGCCCGAAGACAAGCAGATTCGCGTGGATGGCGACCTCGACCCCTTCTGCCGCCGCACTTTTGAAGATCTGCTGCTGCGCTATGACGGCAACTGGCGCAAGGTACTCGACCACGTCGTGGTCCGTCGCCTGATCCTGTCCGAGAAGGATCGCGTCGGCATCGGCACTTTCCAGCCGAAAGATGAAAAGAACCAGGATTCCACCGAGCTCACCGGCGACATCAACTATCGCAAGATCGCCCAGTACGGCTCCGACTCCGACCCGCGCGCCTTCAACTTCGACGGCGAACTGAACATCGCCAACCGCGGCGTGTGCGAGTTCATCGAAGTGCTCAAGCTCGACGTCGCCTTCCTGTACGATTTGCTCGGCGCGTCGCAGGAACACACCATCAAGCCCAAGAAATTCGCCCAGACGGACATCGACGAGGTCATCCTCGGCCACACCAACGAGCCGGAATACAAGAAGCTCCAGAGCAACGAGCTGATGGAGGCCTTCCGCGACCGTACCATCAAGATCGACGTGCCGTACAACTGCCGGCTGAGCGACGAGATCAAGATTTACGAGAAGGATTTCTCCAAGGAGAAAGTCCGCGGTATCCATATCGCGCCGCACACCATCGAGGTGGCCGCCATGTGGGCCGTCCTGACGCGCCTGGAAGATCCCAAGAAGGCCGGCCTGACACTGCTGCAAAAGCTCAAGCTCTACGACGGCAAGAGCATTCCCGGCTACACCGAGGACTCGGTCAAGGAGCTGAAAGAGGAGGCCCGTCGCGAGGGCATGCAGGGCATCAGTCCACGCTACATCCAGGACAAGATCTCCAACGCCCTCGTCGGTGAGCAGGCCCAGGTCGACCGCTGCATTAACCCGTTCATGGTGATGAATGAACTCGAGAGCGGCCTGAGCCACCACTCTCTCATCACCGACGAAGAACAGAAGAAACGCTACAAGGAGCTGCTGAGCGTCGTCCGCGAAGAGTACGAGGACACGCTCAAGGCGGAAGTGCAGCGGGCGATCAGCGCAGACGAGGACGCCATCCAGCGGCTCTGCACGAACTACATCGAGAATGTCCGGGCCTACACCCAGCACGAGAAGGTGCGCAACAAGTACACCGGCCGCGACGAGGAACCGGACGAGCGCCTGATGCGGTCAATCGAGGAAAAAATCGACATCCCCGACAGCCGCAAGGACGATTTCCGCCAGGAGATCATGAACTATATCGGGGCGCTGGCGCTCGACGGAAAGAAGTTCGAGTACAACACGAACGCGCGGTTGTACAAGGCGCTCGAGCTGAAGCTCTTCGAGGACTCGCGCGACACGATCAAGCTGAAGAACGTGGTGAGCGGCGTGATCGATGACGAGACGCAGGCCAAGATCGACGTCGTGAAGCAGCGGCTGATCAAGTTCTTCGGCTACAATGAGACCAGCGCAACGGATGTACTGAACTACGTCGCGAGCATCTTCGCGCGCGGCGATACGAAGCGCGAGGACTGATCTACCGCCGCCGCTCGCGAGAACAACGGCAATTCCCCCCGGCGCGCCGTGCCTGGGCGTGTCCCACTGCGCGCTGCGCAGCCCCATACCACCGGCCGGTCAACGCCGCAGAGCCGAGGTTACAGCACGCTAGCCACGCCCCCCGAGGGGACGCACGACCACCGCATCCCCTGTCGCCACCCACTTGCCGGCCGGGGTCTGCTGCGTCTGCAGGTTGATGATCGCGTTCGCGCCCTTTCCGGCAGCCAACGCCTTCGCATGTTCCACCGCGCCTGCCGATGAGGGCTGTCCCTCCGAGAATACGGCTTCGACCTGCCGCAGGACCGTAAATCCGGTGATTCGCCCCGTTGAACTCGTGGCCAGAATTTTCGTGGCCGCCCGCAGGATTTCCTCGCGCTGCTCTTGCAGCACGGCATAGCTCGCACGCAACTGCGTATGCAGCCGCGCCGCCTGACGGGCCTGCCGCCAACGCGACCACCACGCCATCAGCAGTACGAAAACCAGCAGGACGACCGCCGCGATTACGATCAGCCGCACCGTTGGATCTTCCAGCAGGGGCGGCCACCAGCCCTCCGGCGGCACGAACGATGGTGTCGGGAGCGCGGCCGGCAGCTCGCGCATACGAATTCACCTCCGGACGGGTGCACAACAGGTGCTTGGCAGCACCACACCCGCAGCGATACCGTGGGTGCCTCTGGAAGTCACGCCAACGCGACCCAGTATAGCCGCAGGCAGCTCCCCATTGCTCCCTGCACCGCACATGCTATACTCTGCCCGGGTCCGAACACTTTGCGAACTTCCACCGGAGGACGGCCTCGTGCCTGCTTCACCCCAGCACCGCTTTCGCATCGTCGAGACTTCAGCCGGCCCCGCGGCGTTCGTGACGACGTCCGCCGGGGTGTGCCGCGTCTATTTACCGGCTGGCCCCGGCGATGTCCTGCGCGCGACCGTGTCGCGTGACTATGCCGCCGCGAGTGCGTGTGCCACACTGCTCCCGGAATTCGCCGCAGCGCTCAGGGCCTATTTCGCGGGTGATTTCGTGGAGTTTGAAGTCGCGTTGGACTACACCACGGCACCGCCATTCCATCGTCGCGTGTGGGAAGCCTGCCGCACCGTGCCATACGGTCAGACCACCACGTACCGTGAACTGGCGGTGCGCGTCGGCGTCCCCGGGGCGGCCCGCGCCGTGGGGAACGCCATGCGGACCAATCGCTTTCCACCGGTTGTCCCCTGCCACCGAGTGCTGCGCAGCGATGGCGGTCTGGGTGGTTTCTCCGGTGGCGACGGCGTTCCCTTCAAGCAGCGGCTGCTCGAAATGGAGCGCGCGGGGGTAACGGAACTCGTCCCGGTCTAGGCCAATCTTGGATGCTGCCAGAAGTGCAGGCGGTAATCACCGGCTGTGCGTGACGAGCGCATGTGCCGCGCGCGCCGGCTCGGGCAGTCGATAGCGCCCGAGCGCCGCCAGGGTCAGATCGACCGCGCCCGCCACGTCGCAAAGATGTCCCGGGCTTACATAAAGCGGCTTCACCTTCACCCGAGTGCGCAGAACCGTGCCCACTTCCTCGCCTCCCAGCCAGAGTGGCGTACGCGCGCCGCGCACCGGCCCGGGTTCGGCATGTGCGCCGCACAGGCGCGACTTCGCCACGCCCACGGTGGGTACCTGTAACCATAAACCAAGGTGGCAAGCCAGTCCGCAACGCTGCGGGTGCGCCCGCCCGTGCCCATCACACAGCACGACATCCGGTGTGCCCTGCAATTGCCGGAAGGCCGCTAATACCGTTGGCAGCTCGCGAAAACTCAGCAGACCCGGCACATACGGAAACTCGACAGGCCCCCGCGCGACACGCTGTTCCACCACCGCATGCGTGCAGGTATCCCAGAGTACGACTCCGGCCACAGCCACACGGCCTGCACGTGTGAACGCCACATCCGCTGCCGCCAGCCAGCGCACCTGCACGGGCAGCGGACACATCTCCACGGCCGCCGCCAACTCGATTTGCAAGGCACGCGCGGCCACCGGGTTGCGCGGCCAGCGATGCAGCCGCGCAAATTTCACGCCGCACGCACCGTACGGCACAGTTCCGCAAACACGCCGATCGCCTGCTCGATCTGGGCGGTGGACACGTCGAGGTGTGTGACGGCGCGCAGGGTGTGCGGCCCCGTCGGCAGGAGCCAGACCCCGCGCTCCTTCAGCTTCATCGCAAACTCCGGCGCGGAACCGAGCGCCGGAGCGATGCCGAAGATCACGATGTTCGTTTCCACGCGCCGCACGTCGAGTTCGATTCCCGGAAGTGCCGCGAGCGCACCCGCGAGTCGGCGGGCGCGCGCATGATCTTCCGCTAAACGCTCGACATGGTGGTCCAGGGCGTACAGTGCCGCCGCCGCCAACAGCCCGGCCTGCCGCATCGCGCCGCCGAACATCTTGCGGAAGCGCTGACAGCGCTCGATCACCGCAGCCGGACCGGCAATAACCGATCCCACCGGTGCTCCCAACCCCTTGCTGAAGCACATGGACACGGTGTCAACCGCCTGCGTGTAAGCCGCCGGAGCGACCCCGGTGGCCACACAGGCATTCATCAACCGAGCGCCATCCATGTGCACATGCAGATTGTGCCGCCGTGCCGCCGCCGCCACTTCCGCCACCTGCGGCACCGGCCAAATACTGCCACCGCCGCGGTTGTTCGTATTCTCGATGATGACCATGCGTGAACGCGGAAAATGCGCCGAAACGGCCCGCACCAACGGCTCAACGTCGGCCGCACCGAAAAGGCCGCGCTCCGTGCGAATCAGGCGCGTTCCGACGCCGGAGAGCGCCGCGGGACCGCCGGTCTCGTAGTTGTAGCTGTGGGTGGTCTCGTCGATGATCAACTCATCGCCGGGTTCGCACACGGCGCGAATCGCGACCTGGTTCGCCATCGTTCCGGACGGCACGTACAGCGCTGCTTCCTTGCCGAGCAAGTCCGCGGCGCGGGCCTGCAAGCGCAGGACCGTCGGGTCATCGCCCAGCACATCGTCCCCCACTTCAGCGTTGGCGATCACCGCCCGCATCTCGGGCGACGGGCGTGTCACCGTATCGCTGCGCAGATCAACTACGGTTGTCATGTTCGCTCCGCCAGCGCTGCACCGCCCGTTCCACCGCCTGGTTCAGACGATCCAGCTCCTGGGCCCGCACACGCTCGTTGGCATTATCGAAAAAGCGTTCGGGTTTCGGCTGCGGCAGCTTCACAATGCGGGTCACCGCCCGGTACATTCCGTACTGAAATGTGGCGGGGTTCTGCAAGTCGGGCAGCATCATCTCGGCCGCCAGCGGGTTGCTGCGCTCCAGCGCCGTCAGCGCGCCGGCCTCACCGGCCTTCGCCAATTCAATCAATTTCACCATCGCCGGCCGCGTTGAAAGTGCCCCCAACGCACTCAGCACTTCCGAACGCACCGCCGCGTCCAGACCCTCGCGCTCCAGCATGGCCAGCAGGTCGCGGTCTGCGAAGGTAATCTCGAATTGCAGGATCGTGGCAATCGCCGCCCTTAACTCCACCGGGGTGGCCGCTTCGTTCTGCAACACGGGCTGCAGTTCGGCACGGTACATCCGGTTGCGATATTCCTCGAACGTCAACTCGAGCTTGCGGTACAGGGCCTCCGCCTCCGCGACGCCATTGGCGCCGAGATCGCCCAGCTTGGATCCGTCCGGCGCCACGAAACTCATCATCATGTTCGCGCTCTCGGGCAGATGAAAATCGCCCAGCACATCCCGATTGGCGCTGCGCGACAGGCGCAACGGGATGAAGCGTTGCGCTGCCTGCAAGACACGCGGGTCGGCCAGGGCACGCCGCTGTCCGCGCTCCAACCGGTCATCTCGGTCCGAAGTCGAACCAAGCACGTAGACCATCAGCGGCAGTTTCGCCCGCTGCGCCTCGGAAACAGCCTGTCGAGGATCCGTCCGCCACTGAATCTGCCGTTGCTGCGCGAGGACCGTCTGACCCGCGAGCGCGACGAGTACCCATGCTGCGACCGCCTGCCAACGATTCACGCCATGACCTCCTGGAAACCCCGATGCACCGGCACCGGACCCCCCAACCACGCCCCGCATGCGACCACAAGCGTACGTCGATTGTGGCCCGCGGACCGTATGCCGAAGGTGGGACTCGAACCCACACTCCCTGACGGGAACGGGTTTTTGAAACCCGCGCGTCTGCCAGTTCCGCCACTCCGGCGCCCATGCCACTCCGCGAAGGGTATTTTAGGCGCCCGCCCGCCGCCCGCAAACAGTCGACACCACCGACCCTTGCGCCTCCGACAGTTGCACCGCAGCCAACCCCCCGACTTCGCCGATAAGCCCAGCGGGACATGCCGACCAACCGGTCACCGGAGCCGGCTCGCACAACGGAGTGTGCCTGCGTCCATGCGGAGCATAACCTCTATCCTTTTAGCACTTTACGCTGCTTCGGCGCTGGGCGCGGCGCCCGAGCCGGTGTTTGTAGCCAGCCGCCAGATCGCGCTTGATTTCGCGGCGGACACGACCGTGACCGCCGCCTTGCTCTATGTTTCGACCGACGCCGGCCGAAACTGGCAACAAGCCGCCATCAGCCCGGAGGGACGACCTCCACTGCGGTTTGATGCACCTGAGGACGGCCGCTACGAGTTCTTTGTCGTGCTTCGAAACGCCACCGGCGACTCGGCTCCACCCCCCGCTCCCGGGACCCCCCCCACACTCAGCGTCGTGGTCGACACCGTGCCCCCGCTGATGCAGGTTCACACCGCGCGCGTGGAACGCGGCAACGACCTCGACGCAGGCACCACGCCAACGGTCATGCTGGATGTGACCTTGGTGGACGAATATCTTACTTCGGGTAGCGTTCGCATTTTTTTCCGGACCTCTCCATCTGAACCGTGGCAGGATGGCGGCTCTCCGATCGCCAATGGGCGCTTGCTCCACTGGCACCCCCCCACTGAACTCGACGGGATGATCTCGGCTCGCTTGATGGCCGTCGACCGCGCCGGCAATCGTGCGACCGCCGATGTCCCGCCGCTCAACTTGGGTCCGGCAGGCACCACATCGAAAAACACCGCCCCACACGAGGTATTTGGTGACCTGGACTCACCAGTCTCGGCACTCGAACTCGACCCGATGGATCCCGTCGCAGCCGTCGCGCCCCTTCCACTCCCCCCCCTGACAACCATGCCGCGCCCGGCCCTTGGAACCGATGAACTTGCGCAACTACGCGCCCTCGGCACGCAATTCATGGCCACCGGCCGGTTCGATCTCGCGGCCGCACGCTTCGCCGATGCGGTGGCACGCCAGCCGGAGAACCCCGACCTGCTCGTGGAACTTGGCAGTGCCCTCTACCGCCTGGGGCGATTCGAGGAGGCCGACGCGCGCTTTGTTTCCGCACTGTCACAAGGCACCGAGCATCGCGGCGCACTGCGCGGCCGGGCGCTGGTCGCGGCGACGCTGCGACGCTACCCTGACGCCCGCGGGTTGCTCGCGCGGTTGCAGATCCTCGAGCCCGCCGACGGCACCGTCTGGCTGCACACGGGCGATGTGGAGCACCGGCTCGGCAACCCGGTCGCGGCCGTTGCGGCTTGGCGCCGTGCGGCTGAACTGGCAACGAATGACGCGGCGCTGCGCTCTAAGATCGAGCGCCGCCTCGAATACTTCGGCACAAACGGCGCCCCGAATACGGCCCTCGGCGAGAGCGACCCTGATTCATGGCCCGCAACGCTACCGACACCCCGGCCATCGTCGTCATCTTCGGCTCCGACGAGCACCGCAAGCGGCAAGCGCTAGCCGAAAACCTTGACCAGTTGCTGCCACCCGAAATCGATCGCAGTCTCGCCCTCACCGAGTACGACGCCGGCAAGTCTTCTGAGTCAGGACCACCGCCTGTACACACGGTGCTCGAAGATCTCGCCACGCTTCCGTTTCTGTCGGATCGGCGGGTTGTCGTGATCCGCGAAGCAGATGCCTTCGTGACTATGCACCGGCGCACACTCGAAACTTATCTCGAACGCCCCGCCCCAACGGGTACGCTGGTGCTCGAGTGCCGCACTTTTCCCAAGACGACGCGCCTTTTCAAGATCGCTGCAAGCGTGGGTGGCATCAGCGAGTGCGAGGGCCTGCGGGGTGCCGCCCTGCTCGACTTCGTGGTCCGCCAGGCAAGCGACCGCGGAAAGCGGTTTCAAGCGGGTGCCGCGGAGCGCCTCATCGACCTTGTCGGCAACAACGCCGGACTCCTGTGCGGCGAGACAGAAAAGCTCACGCTGTACGTCGGGGAGCGTCGGGATATCACGCCACAGGACGTTGCCGACCTGGTCGGGCTCTCGCGAGAAGAGAAGATTTTCGCCGCCGTGGATGCCGCCGCCGCCGGACAGACGGCCGATGCCTTGCGACTGTGGCACCACGTGCTGGCAACCGAACCCGCGGCAATCTTCATGGTTCTGGGTGGTTTGGCTTTCAAACTCCAGCAATGGCTCGAAGTTCACGAGCAGATTGCGGACGGCGCTGCCGCCGGATCGCTCGCATGGAAGGCCGGTTACGGCGGCCGACCGGGCGAGTTCCAGCAATTTCTGCGGCATTTATCCCCGTCCAGACTGCGTCGCGCACTCGCCGCCGTGGCCACCCTCGATGCCCAAGTCAAAGTGGGTCTCCGGTCGATAGAGACCGGCGTGGAGCTGCTGCTGCTCCGGCTGGCCGCCGCTGCGCGGTAGCTGCAGGGCTCCCATGACCGCACCTGTGAGCGGTCCGTTCACGGCTCGGATTCCACCGGCGGACGGTGCCGCCGCAAACGCCCTGGAGACCCCGGCATGGATGCCGCCAAACTGCCGCCCTACCGCCGATCCGCTGGCGCGTTGCTGCTGGTGTCGCTCCTACCGCTCGCTGGCTGCCAGCTCTTCGACGCCAGTCCAGCCGCCACCTCCACACCTGTGGAAACCGTCGAGCCCGAGCCGCCGCAGGTCGTCAGCACCGACCCCGAGGATGACGAAGTACTCTCGGAGGTCGCGGAATATGTGCAGAATGTCGAGCGCGCCAACGCCGCGCGCAGCACCGATGCGCAATTGGCGGCCGACTCGAGTCCGCCCGAACCCATTGACCCCGCCCGACTGGCGCCGGTTCTGCCGGCCGACCCGCGCATCGAGATCATCCCCGAGCCCGCCCCAGACGTGATCATGACGCCACCCGCCGCCGCGGAACCGGAACCTGTCGTACCCATGAATCCGCCGGCACTCGTCTCCGCACGGGTTTACAGTGCTGCGGACTTCGCAACCGGAGTTCCGGGCATCTTCCCGGAAACCGCCATCAACAGTGCGCTCTCGGCGCAAACGCTCCCGACCAACCTCCGAGAATGGCTCGACCGGCTTTCCGAATCCGACGAGGACACCTTCAACGCGCAAGTACGGGTGCGCATGTTGAGAGCACTCGCGGGGGATTTTTCCGGGGCACGCGAGCCACTGAAACTTGTTCCAGCCGAGCAACAGACCCTGGCCACCCGCTTTATCGAGGCGTGGATCGGGATCCAGGAAGCACCAGGTGGCGACCCCGCGACGGCCATTTCGGCGGCAGCGATCGAGATTGATCGACTGCTGGAGTCCCTGCGGCACATGAGCGCGCTGTCCATCCCCGTGGTCGCACTTTGTTCTGAGGTGCGGGGCTTCGGCCAGTACGACGAACTTGAGCCCGCCCAGTTTCTGACGGGACTGGCCAACGAATTCGTGCTCTACTGCGAAGTGCGCGATTTCGTCAGTGAGCAGGGGGCCGACGGCTGGTGGCTGACCCGTTTCGATCTGACCACGACCATCCTCAATCATGCCGGTGACACCGTGCTGGAACTCCGCGACAGCGACATCACCGACCGCTGCCGCAACCGCCGGAACGACTGCTTCATCCCTCGTCTCGTCCGTCTTCCCGCAACCCTCGCGCCCGGTCGCTACGTGGCAAAAGTCACGATCGCGGATAAACTCGGGGCAAAGGTCGCTCAGCAGGCGACCCCGTTCCGGATCATCGCCCGGCCCTGAGGCGTGCGGCTGCCCACGGCAGTGCTGCGCTTCGGCCGCCCGGCGGCAGCGCGGAGTCGCCCCAACTTGAATGTCCCCCGCTTCCTACGTCGCCTCTTTCGAGCCCCTTTTGACGGTCTGCGCCACTACGGCGTCGTAGCCGAGGGGGTGCTCTATCGTTGTGGCCAGCCAACGCCGGCAGAACTCGCCGACCTGATCCGCAAACTGGGGTTGCGAACGATTGTGAGCTTTCGCGGGCAGCGGGACAGTGATGACCCGGATGGCTGGGAGGTGGCCGAGCGGGCGGTGTGCGACGAGCACGGGGCGGCTTTCGTCACCATCCCCTGCAACCACAAGAATCCGCCGAGTGCTGCGCAGGCAATGCAGTTTCTCGAACTGTGTCGCCGGCCCGACCGGCAACCCGTACTGGTACACTGTCGCCTCGGACAGCAGCGCACTCTGCTCTTTTGCGCACTGTATCGCGTGCATGTCGATGGACTCGCACCCGAAGCAGCGGAAGAGGAGATGGATCGTTTGGGGTTCGGTGCCCACAAGCGGCGCCACCAGAAGCTGCTCGCGGCATTTCGACAACTTGCGCGGCTGCCGCTGGCAGAGCACACCGCGCCGGTGGCGCGCTGATCAATTTTCGCCCGCCACCAGCACGATCGCCGTCCGCGGGGGCAGATAGATTTGGACACTGTACCCACGGTGGTCCCACGGAAGCGGCTGCACCGGGTAGATCTGCGGCTCCACGATGTGGCCGTGTCCGCCGAATGCGGGGTTGTCGCTGGAGAGCACGAGGCGGTAGTCACGCGGCTCCGGTACGCCGATGCGGTGGCCCGTGACGGCGTCCGTCGGGTGGAAATTGAACGCGCACAACAGCGGACCGCGCCGGAAGGCGAGCACTTTCTGCCCCTCGTGGACGTGCAGTCTCTCCAGGGGCGCCGCCGTCAGCACGCCGTACCGCCCATCCAGCACAAGCATCGCGCGGTCAAACTCCCCCAGCGCGTGGTAGCGCAGATCCGGATCATCGGCGAGGGACCACTGGCGGCGGGCGTACTGGTACGAGAAACCGTTGCCGGCGCGCGGAAAATCTACCCACTCCGGGTGCCCGAACTCGTTACCCATGAAATTGAGATATGCTTCCCCACCGGCCGTGAATGTGATCAGACGGATCAGCTTGTGCAAGGCGACGCCACGCTCGATCACGAGGTTGCGGCTCGATTTCGTCATGTGGTAGTAGATGTCCGCATCCATCAGCCACATGGCAATGGTCTTATCGCCGACGAGCGCCTGGTCGTGGCTCTCGGCGTAGGCCACGTGCGCCTCACCCGCGCGCCGGTTGGTCAGCGTGTGGTACAGCGTGTCGAGCTGCCACTCCTCGTCGCGCTGCTCCTTCAGCAGCTTGATCCAGTAGTCTGGAATGCCCATCGCGAGACGGTAATCGAATCCTAGTCCACCCTCGCAGACCGGCCGGGCAGTGCCCACCATGCCACTCACCTCTTCTGCGATTGTGACCGCGTCCGGTCGCAGTCTATGCACCAGCTCATTGGCGAGCTGCAGGTAGACGATCGCATCCTCATCGACGTGCGGAGGAAAGTAATCGTCGTACGAGCTGAAGGCCCGGCCCATGCCATGATCGCGGTACATCATGCTGGTCACGCCATCGAAGCGGAAGCCGTCGAAACGGTACTCCTCCAGCCAGAAACGCACGTTGCTCAGCAGAAACTGCAGGACCTCGAGCTTGCCATAGTCGAAGCACAGGGAATCCCACGCCGGGTGCGCGCCGCGGTCGCCGGCGTGGAAGTATTGATACTCCGTGCCGTCAAAATGATTCAGCCCCTCGTTGAGATTCTTGACCGCGTGGCTGTGCACGAGGTCGAGCAGCACGGTCAGACCCAGCTCATGCGCCGTATCGATCAAGGCCTTCAATTCCTCCGGCGTCCCGAAACGACTCGACGCGGCGTAGAAATTGCTGACCTGGTAACCGAAAGAGCCGTAGTACGGGTGCTCCTGAATGGCCATGACCTGGAGCGCGTTGTAGCCACCGGCGGCAATGCGCGGCAGCACGTCGCGGGTGAACTCCGCGAAGGTGCCGACGCGCAGCTCCTCCGTGGCCATGCCGATGTGCGTCTCATAGATGCGCAGACCGCCCGGCCGAGGGGGGGCGGCATGTCGCCATGCATAGGGCGTCTCCGGCTGCCAGTATTGCCCGGCGTAGTCGCGCGTGTGCGGATCGGCGACGGCGCGCTGGATGTACGTCGGAATACGATCGCGTGGACCGATCGCGCTGTGCACATGCACCTTGACGCGGCTGCCGTGCGTGAGCGACTCGGCAAAGTCGTCGTCGGGCAGAAAACGGCTCCAAACACCGGCGGGGCCCCGGTGCAGGGGATGCGCATAACGGTCCCACTCGTTGAAGTCACCGATGAGCGCGACCGCGATCGCGGCCGGTGCCCACTCGCGGAACCAGACCCCGGGCTGGCCGTTGTGCACGCCGCGCTGAAACCCAAAGTAGCGATGCCCCGAGGCGAATGCCTCAAGCGAGCCGCTGTGAGCCAGAATGTGTTCGAGCTGGCGCTGGTAGTGCGACCAGCGCGTCCTCAGGCGGTCGGCATAGGGTTCCAGCCAGGGGTCGATCGCGATCAGCCCGGTTCCATCGGTGCGCAGTTCAGCGGCCATGCACGTTCCTCCATCGCAACTCTAGCCGCTCCGGGGGAGAAGGGGGAGGCGGGCGGGATTCGGGGAACCGGTAGAGCCGGCAGATCCCGGAGCACGTACCTTTCGCACCTTGGCCGGGATGGCCGCGGGCTGTAGACTGACAATCCTGGCGAAGAGGGATTGCCTGATGCACGCGCCGGCAACCGCATATTCCACGGGGTAAGTCTCGGATGGGCACTCTGAACGGCTCTTTGTCCCCACTGCAGCCGCTCGTTGAGCGGGAGTTGGAGGCGGGCGAACGGCTGATCTGGGCCCATCGGCCGCTTGTGCGTGTGCTGTCGCTGAGCATGGTTCTGCCACCCCTTCTGGCACTGCCCTGGGTCGCCCTCGGCGTCGGGGGCCTGTGGTTCAGCATGCGGGTCGGCTCGGGTACCTCCGGCGGCTTCGCGGCAACTCTTGCGGTGGTGTGCAGTCTGCCCGCACTGCTGATCGGGGGGCCGCTGCTGGCCGCACCGCTGTGGGCTGTGCGCCGGGACCGCCGCACGTTGTACGCAATCACGGATCGGCGCGCCATCGTGCTCGTAGCCGCATGGCGACTCGTGGTGCGCAGCTACTACTCCGAGCACCTGCGCAACCTGAAGCGCATGGAACGTCGCGACGGTTCGGGCGACATCGTGTTTGAGCGTTTCACAACGACGGACTCGACCGACTCAGCCCATCCTGAGCGGCGCGGGTTTCTGAGCATCCGGAATGTGCGACAAGTTGAGGAGTTGCTGCGCGACGTGGTGAAGCGGAGCGGCTGACGAAATGCACCCGGATGCCTTCGCTCCACATGATCAAGCTGCGGGACCTACGCGAATTGCACGGAACGTGAGGGTGCCCACCGCACCCAAGCTCCGGGACAGGCGATGACTCCGAGGCCAACCACCCCTATCCGTGCGTACGTCTTGCGCGGCATGATCCTCGGCGCAATTGCAGGCGCCGTCGAGCCGATGTGGGCGGCTCTTGGCGAGCCGAACTACTGGAGGTGTGTTGCAATCTATTATTCCCAGTTCGGAGTTGCAGGGTGGGCGATTGGCGGCATATTGGGGTACATCGTCGGGCAGCGCGTCGCGCGAACGCGGGCGCGCCGCTACGCAGAGGGCTGCTGCATGCGCTGCGGATACAATCTAACCGGTAACGTGAACGGGCGCTGTCCGGAGTGTGGGGCGTCCGTCCCCCGCGCCGTAGATGAAACCGTTGGCAGCTCGTAGGACGACCAGCTCGCGCCGATTGGAGCCGCCTCTACCTCCGCGGTGCGCCTACTCCCCCGACCGTTCATCGCACCCATGACAGGTGGTACTCGGGGTCCTCCAGCGCCGCCGCCTCGGCGGTGAGTTGCAGCGGCGGATAGCAATCGCACATCACCGCGAGCTCATCCGTGCGATGCACGCCGATCGACGCCTCATACGTGCCGGGGTGCGGCCCGTGCGTCACCCCGGCCGGATGCAGACTGATGGACTCGGAGCCCACCCCTTTGCGCGAGGTGAAGTTCCCCTCGACGTAGTACAGGATCTCGTCCATGTCGACGCTCGCGTGCGCATAGGGGCAGGGAATTGCCTGCGGGTGATAGTCGAGCACGCGCGGCACGAACGAGCAGATCACGAATTCCGGCCCGGAGAACGTCGTGTGAATCGTGGGCGGCAGGTGCACGAGTCCGGTCTTGGGCTGGTAATCGTGGATGTTGAACGCGACGGGATACAGGATGCCGTCCCAGCCGGCGATTTCGTGCGGGAAGTGCTCGTAGCGGTGCAGCGTCAGTCGGTCCGAGCGCTTCATGACGATCTCGAACGGCCCGGCTCCGTGGACATCCGGACGGTAGCCGAGCAACTCCTGTGGAACGCGGAAATCGCGATGCGAAAAGGGAGCAGAGTCGCTGAGCTGACCCCACGCGTTCCGATACTCCTTCGGGATGTTGATGTAGGGCCGCCCCTCGAACACCAGCAGCGTGGCGGGTCCGTCGCAGTGCAAGCGATAGGGCGTGCCCTTCGGGATCAGCAGGTAGTCGTGGGGACGGAAAGGCAGCACGCCATAGACGCTTTCGAGCGTGCCGGCGCCATCCTTTACAAACCAGCACTCGTCGCCGTCGCCGTTGGAAAAGAAACGCGGGGTGACCCCGGCGGGCTTGCACACACCGATCTGCAGGCAACTGTTGACCAGCAGCGTGCGGCGCCCCGTAAGAAAGTCGCCCACCGGTAAGAGTTCCTGCGACAGGATGTGCCGCCGGCGCAGGGGTTGATCCGGAAGGGTGCGTACCGGGCAGAAACCAGGCAGTTCCAGGGGATCGACCGAGATTTCATCCGTCGGTGACCGGCGGAAGTACAGAATCGAAAACGGCCCGTGGAAGCCCTCGCGCGTGACCATCTGCTCCATGAGCAGCTTGCGATTCTCGTACATCGCCGTGTGCGGCTTAGCTGGGAACTGGCCGAGGGCGTAGCGATGGATCATGGTCGCGATCCTTGCGGATGAGGAGCCCGAGTGCGGAAACGTGCAGGAATTATACCGGGCGAAGTCGGCCACTGCCCAGCGCCCGCGACCACGGAAGCGGGCGCAGCAGTCCAAGGGAGGGCGGCGCATCGCACGGCAAATTCAAGCGGTGGCGGGCTCGAAAACCACGACCTCGGCGAGTCCGGAAGCAGGCAGTTCTCGCAGGAAGCCGCGGATGAGCGCGTCCTGGCGCTTGTCATAACCGAAGAGGACGAGGGGGTGCAGGGCCTTGCCGATCCGTCGAACTAGGCGGCAGGCCACCCGGCCCCAGCCACTCTGCGCGGCCGCCATGCGCCATTCGACGTTCTTCTGGAGGACCGTCCAGACATCCTCGCGGAGTCGCTCGGGCGTGCCGAACGCGCCGCAGCAGGCGGCTTGGCCGGCCCGAATGCTGGCAAAGAGCTCCGCAGGAGTGCGCCCCTCGGAGAGCGTGTAGCTGGTGCCGACGCGGAACGTGTGGGAGTCACTGCCGGCGACAAGGACCTTGCCCCGCTCGCGTGTCGCATGCCAGGCGAAGGCATTGTGGGCGTAGCTGCGCGCGCCGTTCAGACCTTCGAAGACGTCGAAGAGCTCGAGCATGACCTCGAGCTGCCAGGCCTTGAGCACGCGGTGCTGCTCCGTCCAGGTCATATGGTTGAGGACGAAGAGCTTGTCGATCCGGCGGAGGTAGGCGCAAAGATCGTAGATGTTGTCACGGAGGCGCTGAATCTCGCGGTGCTGGGCCTCGTCGTGATCGAAGACGTTCACGTGGACGATGGTGCCATCCTCGGGGAAGCGGACGGAAATCTCCTCCCCGATGAAGAAGTCGGGCAACGGACCGCGCTGTTCGAGCAGCGCCAGACAACCGGCGATGGTGTCGTGGTCGGTAATGGTGACAAAGTCCATGCCGCGGGCCTTGGCGAGGTCGTAGACTTCACCGGGCGTCATGAGCGGGTGGTACACCATGCCTGGGAGCCAACGCAGGCGCTCGTCAGAGAACGTGGAGTGACAATGGAAGTCGACGCGCACGCCCGGACGCGCGGCCCAGCGGGCGCGCGGCTCGTTCCCGCAATGGGCGGCATATTCCACGATGGGAGTTAACAGGTCATGCATTTCATCATTTCCTCGGATCGCTCGGTGTGGTCGCGGGCAGCATCCCGAGGGTGTGTTAAGGTTCGCAGCCGCGCTCGGTGAATCTTAGGTTAGATTCCGCGCAAACCACCGTCGGGAACCAAGTTCCGCGCCCGGACCGGGTCCGGGAATCACGACGGTACCACCACCGCCAGCTTGGCCGCGTGCCCCTCGACCTCGACCGCGGTGGCCGGGATACCGGCCGGAGGAGCGCCGAATACGAGTTCATCGGCCAGGCACTCGGTCGCCAGCGTGGCACGAAACGCCGTGGCGATGCGTTCGAGGGCGGCCGGGGCCTCCAGGAAAAGGTGGATGCGGGCCTCGTACGCGAGGTTCTGCTCCTTCCGCAGGGCCTGCACATGGTGGATCAACTCGCGGCAAAGACCTTCGTCGCGCAGTGCGTCCGTCAACTCCGTCTTGACGACCACGACTCCGGCCCGGCCCTGCGCCGCCGACCAACCGGGCTTCGCTTCGAGTCGAATCTCGACGTCTTCCGGATGGAGCTGAACATCTTCTCCGCCGACCGGGACGGTCAATCGGCCGGTCGTGTCCAACGCGCGGCGGGCGGCGGCCGCATCGAGCTGCTGCAAGGCCGCTGCGATCTGCTTCCCGCGCGCGCCGAAACGGGGGCCGAGCGATTTGAAGTTGGGTTTGATCTGGTAGGTGACATAGTGATCGGCGGCGGTGGCGAATTCGACCTGCTTGATGTTGAGTTCTTCGGCGATCAGGGCACTGTGGGTGTGCAGCCAGTCGGCGTGCTCGGGGCGGGCCAGCATGATCTCGACCAGCGCGAGGGGCTGGCGCACCTTGAGCTTGGCAGTTGTGCGCGCGGCGCGGCCGAGGGAAACAATGTCACGCACCAGATCCATCTCCTGGGCAAGGGTCTCGTCGATGAGGGTCGCATCGGTGTCGGGGTAGTCGCACAGGTGGACCGATGGAGGATGGGGCTGGGAGCCCGCGGGCTTCAAGGTTTCCGGATCGTCGGGGTTGAGGCCGACGAGATTGTGATACATGACCTCGGCGAAAAACGGGGTGAACGGGGCAATCAGACGGCTGAGCGTGGAGAGCACGCCGTAGAGCGTGTGGTACGCGTCCCACTTGTCCTGGTCTTTGGCGCTCTTCCAGAAGCGGTCGCGGCTGCGGCGAACGTACCAGTTACTGAGCGCGTCGACGAATTCATTGAGGCGTTGAGCCGCGGGGAAGTTCTCGAAGGCGTCGAGCTTCGCACGGACGAAGGCAATCGTGCGGTACAACTCGCTGATGATCCAGCGATCAAGCTCGCCGCGCTCGGCGGTGGGGCGCCAGGGCGAGCCGTCCGTCGGGTGGGCGACGAAGCCGTCGAGATTGGCGTAGATGTTGAAGAAGCTGAAGACGTTGTACAGCCGGACAAGAAATTCACGGTGCGCATCGCGGATACTGGCCTCGACGAAGCGCGTGCTGGTCCACGGCACCTGGGCGCTGAAGAAGTACCAGCGCATGGCATCGGCGCCGAGGGCGTCGAAGATGTAGTTGGGCTCGCGGTAGTTCCTCAGACGCTTGGACATTTTGTTGCCGTCCTCGCCCATCATGTGGCCGAGCACGATGCAGGCGCGGAAGGGGAGGGGAAAATCGCGCTCCCCAAACAACAGCGTGCTGATCGCCAGCAGTCCATAGAACCATCCGCGCGTCTGGTCGATCGCTTCGCTGATGAAGTCGGCGGGAAAGCGCTGCGCGAATGCCTCCGTGCTGCCCGGCGCGTGCGGGAAACCCCATTGTGCGAAGGGCATGCTACCCGCGTCCCACCAGCAGTCGATCACTTCCGATACGCGCCGCATCCGCGCCCCCGCGGTGAACGGGCTGTCGTATGTCCACGCGTCGATGTACGGCTTGTGTACCCGCAGGTGCTCCGGCAGCGCCGGGTCCTCAGCCAGCTTCGCCGACCAGAAGCCCTGCGGAAACTCCTCCGTCGCATCCGTGGCCCCCGGCTTGGCCACCAGCTCCGCCAGCGACGCCACCGCCTCCATCCGCCCGGTCTGCTCACACACCCAGATCGGCAGCGGCGTGCCCCAGTACCGCTCGCGCGACAGGGCCCAGTCGACGTTGTTGCGCAGGAAGTCCCCGAATCGGCCGTCGCGGATGTGCTCCGGCAGCCAGTTCATCTGCGCGTTGTTCGCGAGGAACTGCTCCTTGAACTGGCTCGTGCGGACGAACCAGCTCCGCCGCGCGTACTGGATCAGCGGATCGTCGGGCGAACGCGGGCAGAACGGGTATTCGTGCTCGATCGTCTCCTGGTGCAGCAGCAGCCCGCGCTCGCGCAGCTCGCGGATGATGTCCTTGTCGCAGTCCTTGACCCACCGTCCGCGATACGGCGGCGGGGCCTCGTCGGTGAAATTCCCGTCCGGCCCGACGGCATTGAGGAGCGGAATCGCGTTCAACGGGTCGGTGAAGCGCTGCCGCTCGGATTGGAGCAAATCAAAATCGACTTCGCCATACGCGGGGGCCTCGTGCACCAGCCCCGTGCCACTCTCGAGCGTCACAAAGTCCGCCGCCGTCACACGCCAGCCCATGGCGTCCACGCCGCCACCGGCGAGCGCTGCCGTTTTGTCACCGAGCGTGCGATGGTAGACGTCGAACGGTGGCAGATATCGAAGCCCGACGAGGGCACGGCCCGGGCACTGGCCGAGCACGTGGAACTCGCGTTTCAGTTTGGTCGCGATCGTGTCAACCAATGCGGCAGCAATCACGAGGCATTCATCGGCCGCCGGATCATGCACCAGCGCGTATTCGATCTCGGGATGCACGGCGGCAAAGTGGTTGCTGATCAGTGTCCACGGAGTCGTCGTCCACACGAGCAACGCCGCAGGCTTGCCCGCGGGAATCGCCTTCAGAAGCGCCGTTGCCGTCGGCGTAGCCGCGACACCATCACCGCGCAGCGAGAATCGCACATACACCGACGGATCCTGCACCGTCCGGTAGCCCTCGCCGACCTCGCCCGCCGACAGCGCTGTCCCGCCCTGCGCCCACCACCACACCACCTTGTGGCCCTGGTACAGCAATCCGCGCTCGAAGAGCTGCCGCAACCCCCACCACACGCTCTCCACGTAGCTCTGGTAGTACGTGACATACGCCTCGTCCAGGTTCACCCAGAACCCCAGCCGCTTCGTGACGTGCTCCCACTCCTTCGTGTAACGGAACACGCTCTCGATGCACTTGCGGACGAACTTCTCCAGCCCGTATTGCTCGATCTCCGCCTTGGTGTGGATCCCCAGCTCCTTACACACCTCGACCTCGACCGGCAGCCCGTGCGTGTCCCACCCGGCCTTCCGCTCGACCAGCTTGCCGCACATCGTCTGGTAACGCGGAAACAGGTCCTTGATCGCCCGCGTCAGGCAGTGCCCCGGGTGCGGCAAACCGTTCGCCGTCGGCGGCCCCTCGTAGAACACGAAGCGCGGCGCCCCCGCCCGCCGCCGCAGCGACTGTCCGAAAATGTCGTGCTGCTCCCAGAACGCGAGGATGCGTTTCTCGGCTTCGGGAAAGCTGAATTGCGGTGGCAACGGCTCGAACATGCGTCGTCTCCGAGCGACGGAGGGCGGCCGAATCGGTGAAAACCATAGAGGATAACGGCTGAACGGGGGAATCGGAACAGGACACAAGGGCGTGGTTCGGCCGCGGGAGAGTGGGGGTCACCCCTCGGGCGCGGCTGCGATCGGCATCCGTCGCCCAAAGCCGAACGCTCGCGACGTAACCTTCAACCCGGGTGCCGCCTGCTGCCGCTTGTGCTCGCTCCGCCGGATTTTCCGCAACACGTCGGCCACGACCGCCGCGTCAAAACCTGCCGCCACGATCTCGTTGGCGGTCTGCATCCGGACCTCATACCGCTCAATGATCTCATCCAGCACCGCGTAGGGCGGCAGTGAGTCCTGGTCGGTCTGGTTCGGACGCAGTTCCGCCGACGGCGGCTTCATCAGCGTCCCCGCCGGAATGATCTCGCGCCCGGCCACGGCATTCAGATGCTGCGCCACGGCGTAAACCATCGTTTTGGGCACGTCGCTGATCACCGCCAGCCCGCCACACATGTCGCCGTAGAGCGTGCAGTATCCCACCGCCAGCTCACTCTTGTTCCCCGTGGTCAGCAGCAGGTGGCCGAACTTGTTCGACAGCGCCATCAACACAACCCCGCGGGCCCGGGCCTGCAAGTTCTCCTCCGTGACGTCCGCCGGCCGACCTTCGAAACGTGGCTGCAGCACCGCTTCAAAAGCCGCATGGAGCGGCTCGATCGGCACAACTTCGAACTGCAGACCCAGGTTCGTGGCGAGGACACGAGCATCGGTGACGCTGTGCACACTACTGAAGCGGCTCGGCATTGCGATCCCGTGGACGCACTCCGCGCCCAACGCATCAACCGCGAGTGCGGCAACCAGGGCGGAGTCGATCCCGCCCGACAAGCCGATCACGGCCGAGCGGAAACCGCACTTGCCCAGATAGTCTCGCACGCCCATCGCGAGTGCGGCCCGGACCGCAGCAGGCCCTTCCGGCATAATCTCCCGCCGCGTGGCGGCCAGGTCGTCCAGATCGACGATCAGCAAATCCTCGGTGAACGCCGCGGCCTGCCCGACCAGGCGCCCTTGTGCGTCAGTTACGCAGGAGGCGCCGTCGAACAGGATCTCGTCGTTCCCCCCGACCTGGTTCACAAACAGCAGCGGACGGCCGTGGCGCCGGGCATGGTCCGTGAGCAACGCTGTGCGCAAGGCGGGTTTACCGAGGAAGTACGGCGACGCGGACACGTTCAGGATGAGGTCGGCACCGGCCACCGTCAGGTCGGCGATCGGGTCGGCCTCGTACAGCGGAAGCCCGAGCATTTCTTCGCGCGACCACATATCCTCACAGATCGTGACGCCCAGGCGCAAGCCGCCGAACTCGACAATCGGCTGCGGACCGCCGGGCTCGAAGTAGCGCACTTCATCAAAGATGTCGTAAGTCGGCAGCAGGCGCTTGCGCCACGTGGCGCAACACCGCCCCCGATGGAGCAATGCGGCGGAGTTGAATACCGGGCGACCAAAGCGGGCCGTATTGGGCTCAGCAAAGCCGACCAGGGCGGCAATCTCCCCGGTGTCGGCTGCGATTTCGGCCAGCGCGGCCTCATTGCGCGCGATAAGATCGCGACGCAGCAGCAGGTCGCGGGCCGGATAGCCCAGAATGGCCTGCTCCGGAAAGACGGCGAGGGCGGCACCGGTAGCGCGGGCCCGGGCCAGTCCGGCCCGGATTCGGGCGGTATTGCCGGCCACGTCGCCGACAATCGGATTGAGTTGCACGAGCGCGAGTTTCATCGCGGTACAGTGTAGCTCCGCGCGCTATGCTCGGGTAAGCCGGGGGGGCCGGCAGACGGGTACCACCGGCCGGGCGGCCGAATTCCGAACGAGGTGCTGCGCATGCAACAGGACAGGCGACAAGCGTGCCACAAGGAGCGCAACGCGCGGTGCCGAAGTGCCGCCCGCGCTTGGACGACGTTGCTGGTGCTCGTGCTCCTCGGACCCGTACAGGCGTTTGCTCAAAACAGCGCCGAGGTCTTTACCTACACCCTGCGTCCGCGGATTGAAACCGGTGTGCTCGAAGTTGAGCTACGCTGGGAGACACGCGGCCGCACGAGTTCCCGGCTGTGCATTTCTCCCCGTTACGGCTCGGTGGCGAACGTCCCCGCGCTGCTGCGCGACCTGACCTTCGACGGGGCGGTGGAGGTCCGCCCGGAGGGTGCCTGCTGGCAAATTCAGCACCGCCCTGGTGCGGAGCTGCGGGTGCGGTACACCGTTGACCCCGGGACCCGTACGCTCGAGTGGGACAACACACACGCGCCGGTCACCACACGCCATTTCTTCCACGGCATCGGCAACACCTTTATGCTCGCACCACCGCCGGGCTGGGGGCACCCGCACGAATTCGAGTTTATCGTGGTGTGGGACATCCCGCGCAACTGGCGGGCAGCGTGCTCGTGGGGCTACGGCCGTACCATCGGCGGACGCATCAGCGCGGACGAGTTGCGGCATGCGGTGTATCTCGCCGGCGAGCTGGTGACACACACTTTGCCGGTCGAGGGGGCTCGGGAGCTGCGCGTCGTGATGGTGGATGCTTTTGCCTTCGATGCCGAAGCGTTCGCGACGCGGGTCGCGCAAATTGTCCAGGACCAGGTCGCATTCATCGGGGACGCCCGGTTCCCGCACTACTTCGTGACTGTCGTCCCGGTGGGTCCACCGCTTGCAGCCGGCAACGCGCGGCTAGCGGGGGCCGGGCTCGACCAGGGATTCGCGCTTTGGCTCGCACCTCGTTCACCCTTGGGCCCGCCCGTGGATCACCTGTTTGCCCACGAGCTTTTCCACCATTGGAACGGTCGCGTGCTGCGGGCAGCGCACCCCGGCGGGGAGGGTGCGCTGGCCTGGTTTCTCGAGGGCTTCACGGAGTACTACGCACTACGGCTACTGCGCGCGGAGCAGCGCTGGGACAACGCGACGTTCGCGGAGTGGATGAACCGGCATGTCCGGGCGTACGCCGACAACCCCGCCCGCAATGCCTCCAACGATGAGATCGCGGCCCGCTTCTGGAGTGATCGCCAGACTTACGGCGAAGCGGCGTACCAGCGCGGCGTCATGCTGGGTCTGCGCTGGCACCAACTGGCGCGCGAACGCGGCCGGCCGGAGGGGGTGGATGCGTGGCTGCGGGCGCTGCTGGCGAAAGCCGGCGATGGAGTATTGGAGCTCTCCAACGAATTGCTGCGCACCGAGGGTGAGCGTGCTCTGGGGGCGTGGTTCGGCGCGGAGTTCGACCGCTACGTCGTGCAGGTGGCGGATGTCGAGGTTCCGTCGGACGCACTGGAACCCTGGCTGACGGGGCGCGTCGGACCGGTCTACGCTTTCGAACTCGGCTTCGACCGCCAGGAGTCGCTGGCAACTCAGCGTGTCACGGGTCTCCTGCCGGGGTCCGCGGCCGAGCGGTCGGGTTTGCGCGACGGGGATGAACTTGTAGGATGGAACTTGCACGACAACCCGGATGAAAGGATCCAGTTGCAGGTGCGACGCGGTGCACAGGTGCGAACGATCCGCTATCTGCCGCGGGGCGAATCGCGGGATTTGCTCCAGTTTCGACCACGTGATTGAGCGCCACGGGTCGCCCTGCCTTGGGGATGCCGCCGCATCCACAGGCAACCCGGTACCGAGGGAGCGAACGTGTCCGATCTGTCCAAACGCGCGTGTGTCCCTTGCCAGGGCGGCGTCCCCGCGCTGAAAGGCGACGAGATTCTTCCACTCCTTAAACAGCTCACCGGCTGGCAGGTCGTGGAAGAACACCACCTTGCGAAGTCGTACTCATTCCCCGACTTCGCCACCGCACTCGTCTTCGTGAATCACCTCGGGGCACTCGCGGAGAACGTCGGCCACCATCCGGATATCCAGTTGTCATGGGGCCGCGTGCACATCGAGATCTTCACGCACAAGGTGGATGGCCTGACAGAAAGCGATTTCGTCCTGGCTGCCCGTGTCGACCAATTGCCGCGGTAGTCCTCCCGTGGTTCCGCCTTTCAGCGCGCCATTGCCGTCGTGCCGCCGCGCGCCCATACTGCCGAGACCACACCGAGACACCGGATCATGAGCGGTCACCCCTATTGCAGTCACTGCGGTTACACCCTGACGGGTCTGACCGATTCTGCGCGCTGCCCGGAATGCGGCCAGCCGCTGGTCGAGATCCTCACGCGCGGCCCGCAGCCCGCGGCGCGCGGCTATCGCTTCGTTTCCGAGCGGCAATGGTTCGGTCTGCCACTGCTGCACATCGCTTTTGGACCGTCCGGGACCGAGCGTCGCGGTTGTGCCCGTGGCATCGTGGCCATCGGAGACCTCGCATATGGTGTGGTGGCGGTCGGCCCCATTGCCTGCGGCATCCTGGGTTTTGGCGCCATCGGTGTGGGCTTGCTCGGTGTCGGGGGTCTCGGCGTGGGCCTGCTTGCATTGGGCGGCGGCGCGGTGGGCGGACTGGCATTCGGAGGATTGAGCATCGGCATTCTGGCGGTCGGTGGCCTGTCGATCGGCTGGATCGCGCAGGGTGGACTCGCCATCGGTTACTTCGCACAGGGCGGTGCAGCCATCGGCCCGTACGGAGTCTCCGGTACCCGCCAAGATCCTGTGGCGATTGCGCTGTTTGAGCGGTTGCGGTGGCTTCTCGGCCAGACGGGCCGCGGTGGACTTCTCAGCGCCGCGATGCGCGCGATCAACGCCACGCTGTATACCGCCTTCGCGCTGTGCATCCTGATCTGGCTCGGAAATCGATTCGCGCGACGGCGGCAACTCCCCCCCGAATAGTGCCACCCGGCGTTACTGCCGCACACCCTCGACGGCCACCGTCAGCCGGACCTCATCACTCAGCCCTTCCAGCATCGTGGTCATGCCGTACTCGCTGCGCTTGATCGTGAAGGTGGTCTCCCAGCCCGCGCGGTACTCCCCACGCATGCCCGGACCGGTGCCGGTGATCTCGAGCGGCACGGTGATCGTCTTCGTGACGCCGTGCAACGCGAGTTCGCCGGTTACGTCGAAGGTCTGTTCGCCCGTTTTCTTGAAGCCCGTGCTCTTGAAGGTGATTTCAGGGTACTTGTCGGCATCGAAGTAGTCCGGACTGCGCAGGTGACGGTCGCGACCTTCGTGGTTCGTGTCCACGCTGGCCGTCTTCACGGTAACCTCGATCCGGTTCTGTGAGGGTTCGGCCGCGTTCAGCGCAAACTGGCCCGACAAGTCGTTGAACCGCCCGTAGAAGTAGGCGACGTTCAGATGCTTGATGCGAAACACGTTCGACGAATGAACAGAGTCGATGCGGTAAACATCCGTCTTCGCCTCGGTCGTGCCCGATTCCTGCGCCTGGACAAGCGTTTCCTGTCCCACGACAGCCAACGGTACGGCAACGAAAGCCGCCAGCACCAGGCCCACCAGCCCATGACTCTTCTTCATGCGATGATTCCTTTCGCGATTCAATGGAGTGCCTTGCGACTGCCATCGGACAGCCACTCAGCGCGCTGGGGGACATGTCGGCCAACCGCGCCAACACCGCCCGGTCGCGCAACAACCTAGATGGAGGGTAGTATCCCCGACCCCGCTTCGCCCAGTGTATCGCGCTGTTCAGCGCCGCAACCCGGCCACCACGACATCACCCAGGTACTCGGTGGGGCTCGGCCCAGATCTCCGCCGCAGGGTCCCTGGCCGAGCCGTCGCCCGGGCCCGCTCATCGTCTCCGAATTGCAGTGGGACCCCCGCGTCCACCTCGAAACGGACAGCGATACGGCTGGTCACCGGGGTCACGTGATCCAGGCGCACCACGCGGCCAAACTGCGGCAGCGGTGCAGCATCTTCGCGCACAAACCGGTCTCGGACCGGCATCTCCGCGAACTCGAGCCGGTCCCCAACCGCGGGCAACCCGGTGGTCGGCGCGATGAACGCAGCGCCCCCCGCGGACATGTCCAGCATCCACCCCCCACGACGCTGATGGGCCCGGCCGCCGGGGCCATACCAGAAGGCGAACGCCTTCGGAACCCGTGGATCGCGACGACGCTCCAGCCAGTGGGGGGCTTCCGGTTGCCGCACGTGTGTTCTTCCCTTAGAACGACCCGGCAGGAAATGCGCACCCTCGTGCGCTCCGCTAGGTAGGAAATCGGCACGGTTCCGGTGCCCCTCCAATAGCCCCGCCGTCAGCGCCGGGCTCTGGGGATCGTGCTGGTGGGACGAGGCACGGCACCCCCCGCTGTTCGAAGGAGTCCACCGCCTTGAGCCCTCCGACCGTGGCCGTCGATCCGCTCCTGCTGGCGCCCGGCTTCACCTGGGACCAGCTCTTCGAACCCGCGCGTCCAATCGAGGTTGAGATCGGCTGTGGCAAGGGCGGCTTCCTCCTGCGACGCGCCAAGAACTGCCCCGAGCGGAGCTTCCTCGGTATCGAATGGGCCAACGAGTTTTATCGCTACACGGTCGACCGAATGCAGCGCTGGAACATGGCGAACGTCCGCGTCGCACGGACAGACGCAAGCCACTTCATTCGACTCGCGTGCCCGCGCACGAGCATTGCTGCGCTACACATTTACCACCCTGACCCTTGGCCCAAAAAGCGGCATCATAAGCGGCGGCTCTTTCAGCCGGCGTTCGTCGATGCCGCCGTCGCGTGCCTCGTACCCAGGGGACGACTTTCGATCCAGACGGATCATGCGGAGTACTTCGAGATCATCTCCAAGCTGGTTGACACTCAGCCGGGGCTGCAGAAGGTCCCCTTTTCCGCACCGGAATATGGGGTGGACGAAGAAGGGGTCGCGACCAACTTTGAGATCAAGTACCGCCGCGAGGGCCGCCCGATCTACCAGCTTGCGGCTGAGCGCATCAACTGACACCGACTAACGTAACGCGGCCTCAGAGCCCGCCCTGCAAGCACCCGAGACCCTCGTCCGCAACGCGCTGCAGTATCTCGGGCAACAGTTCACGCTCGGCCAGCCCTACCCGCGCCGCCAACCTTTCAATTGTATCCCCTTTCTCCACAGCAACTTGTCGCTGCGCAACGATGGGACCATGATCGTACAGGTGATCAACGAGATGCACGGTGCAACCGCTCACGGACTCCCCCGCCGCAAGTACCGCGGAGTGGACGTGTGCTCCATAGAAACCGCGGCCGCCGAAACGGGGTAACAGTGCGGGGTGGATATTGAGCACCCGCCCATCGTAGTTCGGTGGGAATTTCCAGAGCCGGAGAAAGCCCGCCAGCACCACCAAATCAACTTGGGCAGCATCAAGATGCGCGGCAATTGCCGCGGAAAAACCCTCATCATCAAGGAAGTCTCCCCTCCTGACGACCGCCGTCGGCAACCTCGCGGCCACCGCGATCTCCAGACCACGCACGCCCGGACGCGAACTGACGACCTGGTGGATAGCCACACCACGCAGACGCCCGTCGGCGATACGCTGAATCAGGTTCTCCAGGGTTGTGCCGCCACCCGAAATCAACACCCCAAGCCGTAGCGGTGGCCGACTCCAAGCACCGTCTCGTTCGTCGGGCGGCATCGCGATGGGGTCTCCCGGGAAGCGGCCATACCCCCATTCCGGCAGTTGGGGCACCGCAGACCAGCCGATAGAATACCGACGCTCGGATTACCGGGCGAGCCGATTCATAACTGGGCGACCGGAAGCCAGCTCCGCTTCCAGCGGTGCTGGCTCCTCAGGGGTCGTTGGCCGCAGAGGACACCAAACGTGGCACGTACTAACGAGATCGAAGGGCAGGCCGTGCTCAGTTTGTGGCTCGGGCTTGCGGGGTTCGTCGCGTTTCTGGGCGCGGCCTTTCTGCTGATGCGTAACCTCGACATCGCAACACTGATGGTGACCTATCGCAGTTCAGCGTGGTTGTTTTTGTTGATGGGTGGGCTGCTGGCGTCGCTGGCACTATCCGCGACAGGGTGGGTGCTTGCTTTCAACACGGCCGGGCACCGCCGCAATTCCAAGTCGGGCCTGTCCTGGATGTGCTTTTTTCTGAATGCCGGCGTGCTGCTGCTGGCAGCACTGGCGGGGTTGTTCTTCTACTTCACGCGTCAAGCGGCCTGAGCCGAACTGTGCTTGGCACTCAGAAGAGCCGGATTGCCGCCATGTGCACAACGTAGAACCCGGCCGCAATGAGTACCATGCCCACGATGATGCTGATAAAGGCGAAGATCGTCGGCCGGATCAGACCCTGCAGATCGCGGGCACGCGTCGCCCGGTAGACCACTGCGACACACGCCACCAGTGGCAGCAGCATCCAGAGGCGCGCATGCGGCGGGAGGGTCGCCGGTTGCACAAAGAGCCACGCCACCAGCAGGTCGGTAGCGATCATCGCGCGGCCTCCGCCGGGGGAGACTTCATGTCACGATGGAAGGTGGGCAGGCCCGTCTGGGCCCGCGAAACAGCATCGAGAATCACGAGCAGATTGAGCAGGCCAGCCGTCGCCAGATAAATCTGGGCAATGTCCGACTCGGGGAAGAACGACATGTAGCGGCGCTCGGTTGCGGCTTCGACAAACGCCGCATACTGCACCGGTTCGCGCATCTGGTCGGGGACACGGGTGAAACCGAGGTCATTGAGGACATTCTGCTGCAGGCCGCGGCTGGCGAGGGTGAGGGGCAGCGTGTATCCACCGACACCCAGCTCCGCGAAGTACAACCAGCGGTTGAGTTGCGGATTGACCGATGACAGGACGCCACCGTACGCCAGGCCGACCATGTAGGGAAAGCTCACCGCGACGAGAAGCACGACCGCCAGTCCGCGTTGGCCCAGGTACCAGTGGCCAGCGCCCGGCACCAACCACGATAGCACTCCAGCGAGCACGCTGCGGTTGGTGGTCTCGGTGTTAGGTTTCGCCACTTCGAGGGATTCCAGGGCTGGGAAGAGGCCGTCTCACCGACGCCACGGGTGCGTGAACAGGTCAATCCATCATGGGGCAGGAGCCGTTGGGGTCTCCACAGCGACCACAGCCCCCGCGCGGTTGTGGCTGCGGAGCACTTGCGGCGTGTGCAGCGAAGACACTGGGCTGACGCTGCACCTTACGCGCCCCGCAGGACGGGCAGCGCACGTCCGCCGCCGCGCTCGGGGAACGCAGCAGCTCCTCAAAGCGATGTTGGCACGCCGGACACTCAAACTCGTAGATCGGCACGTCTCCGCCTCCACCAGGGTCGCTTTTCCAGCAGTATAGGAGCCAACCGCAACCCTCGCAATGAAACCGAAACCACGCATCCCCGCCGAAAGGAGCCGGCGGGCACGTCGCGAAGCACGCTTCCTTCGGACAGAATACCGTCCCGTGAGCACCAACCCGACGGCAGCACCGACTGGCGAAACCAAGCTGGCGACCTTTCTGGGGCGCCTGCTGGCGGCTCACACCGCGCGCCCCGCCGAAGGCCGGCCGCTCTCCAACGATCCCACTATCACGCTGCGGCTCGCAGAAGCAGCTCTGCGTTATGCCGACAGCCCCGTCCCGCGCCCCCGGCAGTTCGCCGTGCTTGGGCCGACTCAAACAGGCAAGAGTACCCTGGTAAACGTACTGCTCGGCCAGGGTGCGGCCGCAGTCAGCCCGCTGGCCGGTTTCACGATTCACGCGCAGGGCTTCTGGCTCGACGGCGAGCACGATAGGAACGACACACCCGCCTGGATCACCGCACTATTCCCCGGCTACACACACGGCCTTCCCAACACGCTGACACGCACAGATCTGGCTGCGTTCTCACTCGCGCGCCTGCCCATCGTAGCCGACGGCGACACGCTCTTCGCCCGCACACCTCTGGTGCCGACGCCGGCCGTTGTCTGGGATACACCGGACTTCGATTCCCTTGCGGCGCGCGACTATGTGCGCGGTGTGCTCGAGACGGTCGCACTCGCCGACCACCTGGTGCTGGTGGTGAGCAAGGAGAAGTACGCAGACCTGACCGTCTGGCAGATGCTGGAATTGCTCGCGCCCCTGGGCCGCCCGCTGACCTTCATCCTCAACAAGCTCTCGGCCGACGGTGAGGGACCGATTCGAGCGGCGCTGGAGCGGCGCCTGGCCGACCGTGGGACGGTGTGGGGTGTGGTTCCGATCATCGCCCTGCCCTATGAGCCGGGACTGGCGGGGGGCGACGGGACCACGTCACACCTGATGATTGCACACGAATCCACGCGCACCACCTTGCGGACGGCCTTGGCCCGGGCAGCGCCATTACCGCACTTGCGACGATCCGGCGTGGCGCGGCTGCTGCGAACGCACTGGGACACCTGGCTCGCCCCCGTGCGGGCTGAGCACGAGGCCCTGGGCGCCTGGCAGGATCTGGTGACGGCGTTTGCATCGGACTTTCTGCGCGCGTATGAGCGCGACTACCTCAATCACCCCGAACGCTACGATGCCTTCCGCCGTGCGACCGTGGAACTGCTTGCCCTGCTCGAGTTGCCCCGTATTGGTGGGCTCATGCTGCGTATGCGACAGGCCGTCACGTGGCCGGCACGACAGGCGTACGCTTGGTTGCGCACTTCTCGTCCGACCGCCGCCGGACCACACGGCGCGGTGCACAGTCTCGGCGCGGAAGCCGGTGTGCTGATTGATACACTCGATACCCTGCTGCTGCGTCTGCAACGCGAGCTGTTGCTGCGCTGCCAGCCCGGGGAACCCGCGTCCGCAATCTGGCGCGCCCTTGAGCGGACACTGGAGAACGCCCGCGGCGCATTGCTCGCACAGTTCAGCGTCGCCATCCGAACGCACCACGAGCACGTTCAGGCCGAAGTGCGTGCGGCCGCCGGTCGGTTGTTTACCGAACTCCAGAAGCACCCGGCCCGGCTCGCGGCCCTGCGCACGGGGCGCGCCGCAGTCGATCTTGGCGCCCTCTTGCTGGCCGTGAAAACAGGGGGCCTGACCCCGCTCGACCTGATATGGGCCCCGGCAACCTTCGCCCTGTCCAGCTTCCTGGTCGAGGGCTCGGCCGGGCTGCAGATGCAACAGGAGGCCCGCGCGATTCGGCGCCGACAACGGGTGGCCGTGGAGAATACCCTGGTGGCGGGCGTGCTCGTACCCCTGCTGGCCGATCTCACGAACCAGCTTGCACCGGAAGCCTGCTGCGGGATCAATCCGGACGAGGTCACCGCCGCGACAACCGCCCTCGCAGAGTGGGAGGAAACCCATGCCTGAACGCGTGGCGAACCTGCTGGAGCGCTCAAAGCAGTGGGCCGCGCAGGCGGCCGCCGGCGGCTGGCTCCCCCCTCCGGAGATCGCTGCTCTGGAATCCCTCGAACACGCCACGCCCGCGGACCTGTTTGTCCTGCCGGAGCGCCGTCCGCTCGTCGTGGCGCTCTTCGGGGGTACCGGCGTCGGCAAGAGCAGTCTCCTGAATCGGTTGGCAGGCGCACCCCTGGCGCAAGTCGGGGTTGAGCGTCCGACCTCGCGCGAGGTCACGATCTACGTACACGAGGACATCGAACTGGCGGAACTACCCGCAGTCCTGCCGTTGAACCCACAACGCATCTGCCGCCATCGGCGCGACGAGTACCGCGATGTGCTCTGGCTTGACGCTCCGGACATCGACAGTGTTGAGCCCGAGAACCGCGCGGTCGCGCTGGCCTGGTTGCCACACGTGGACCTTGTTTGTTACGTGGTGAGCCCAGAACGCTACCGCGACGATGCCGGGTGGCGCGTGCTCTTGGCGCGTGAACATCGCCATGGTTGGCTGTTCATCATGAACCAGTGGGACACGGGCGATGTGCGGCAGATGGATGACCTGGCCAGCATGTTGCATGCCGCCGGATTCGTGGAGCCGCTGATCCTGCGAACCTGCTGCCTGCCAATGGCACAGAAACTACCCTCTCCGGATGAGTTTGAGGATTTACAGCGTCTGCTCGGCAACCTGGTGACCGCCCATGCGGTGCGTGAACTGGCCCGCCGCGGAGAAACCGCCCGGCTGCGCGACTTGCGAGCGGCACTCCTGCACGCGCTGCAACGCTGCGGTGCCGATTCCGCCTGGGCTCGGCTGCGCGCCACGACGCTGGAACGTTGGGGAGAGACGGCGGGGAAGATACTCACGGGAATCTCCTTCGCCAGCGCCGGAGCAGCGGCCCGGCTTGCAGACCGGGTTGGTGTCTGGGTCCACGTGCAATCCACGTTGTCCCACCTGGCGCGGGAGGTCGCACCGCTCCGTAGCAGAGCCCCGACGAACATCCCGCTCACACCCGGCCCCGAAGCGAACGAGGTCGATGCCGTATGCCGTAGTCTGTGGGACGAATGGACACAATCCAAGCTACAGGCCACGATCGACGGTCTGGAGGTCGACACCCAACACGCCGGACTCGCCGCCCAACCGTTGCGGAACCGCCTCACCGAAGTCGCCGAAGGTGCGGCAGAGTGGGTCGCCACAGAGCTTGGCGACGCCGTTCGATACGCGCTCGCACGTCCCGGAACCGCTTGGCAACGTGCGGCGCGGCGGGTCACGGGCTTCCTGATGGTATTCCTGCCCGCAATGGCGCTGGTAGCGGTCGGTTTCCAGGTGGTTTGGACCTATTTTGAGGCGGCGACCGGACGGGCTGCTTTCCGGGGGGTGGAGCTCGCGATTCACAGCGCGCTCCTGGTGTTGTTTGCGTGGGGGGTGCCATTCTGGTTCGACCGCCTGCTTCGTCCGTCCATTGAACGTACTGTGGCCGTAGCTCTGCAAGGGGCTTGGAAGAGTGCCTTGGCACGACTGGAGGATGCGCTCGCACAGGCCGTCGACGAGGTGGCCGACACGTCTCGACAAGTAGCTGCCGGAGGTCGTGAATTGGTGGCGGAGTGCGATCGATTGTTGCGAGCTGACCTGGGGGGCGAACCACCGGAACCTATCCGGCGATTGCTGAGTACGGAATCGGTGGCGCACGCCACCAGTCCTCGATCAGCAAAAGTACGCTAGATCTGGTAGTGTGCAATCATCGCTAATACCATGGGATCGAATCAATTGGCACCTGCGCAAAATTCAACCATGCCACCTGCCGAACTCGGACCCACCCAACATTGACGGGAATCCGTCCACAGTTGCATACCCAACCCTCAAAAAACCCTTGCGTTCAGACGGCCTGGTCGCCTACCATTTGCCCGTTCTGACAGACGGTATCTGGGTGCGGCCTGCCGGCGCGGCGGTCCGCAGAAAGCGCGGCCTGTCTGGTTGGAGCCCATGAACAAGACGACATCACCCTCCACTGCACAGGCAGGGAGTGTTACCAGCGTGCTCGAATTCGAGAAGCCCCTCGTCAAGATGGAGCAGGAGATTGCCCGTCTGGAAGCGGTCCAGGCCGATTCAGGTCGGGATTACTCCGAAGTCATTGCGGGCATCCGGGCACAGCTTCAGACTCTTCTGCACCAATCGTATGCCAATCTGACCGCATGGGAGAAGGTCCTCGTGGCCCGGCACCCTCGTCGGCCACTCGCGCGGGACTATATCCGCATGCTCGCCGATGACTTCTACGAGTTGCACGGGGACAAGCTGTACGGCGATGACCACGCGATCGTGTGCGGATTCGCCCGGCTGGCGGGCCATCGCGTGATGCTCGTGGCGAATCAGAAGGGGCGGGAAACCCGTGAAAAAATCGATGTGAACTTCGGCTGTGCCCACCCCGAGGGCTATCGCAAGGCGCTGCAGAAGATGCAACTCGCCGCGAAGTTTCGTGTGCCGATCGTATCGCTCGTGGACACCCCCGGCGCATACCCGGGCGTCGAGTCCGAGGAACGTGGTATCGCCCGGGCAATCGCTGTCAGTCTCATGGAGATGTCCCGCCTGCCAACGCCGATTGCCGCCTGTGTCATCGGCGAGGGTGGCAGCGGCGGCGCCCTCGGCATCGCCATCGCCGACCAGGTGGCCGTGATGGAGCACGCGTATTACTCCGTCATCAGCCCCGAGGGATGCGCTGCAATTCTTTGGAAGGAAGGAAGTTACGCTTCGCGCGCTGCAGAAGCGCTGCGCCTGACGCCCTCAGAACTCAAGCGCCTTGAACTGATCGACGCGATCGTCCCCGAGCCCCTCGGCGCCGCCCACCGCGATCCCGAGGGTGCTGCCCGGAATCTTGAGGATTGGCTGGGCAAGACCCTGCGTGATCTGAAGCGACTCAAGCTCGACACACTGCTCAAGCGGCGCTACGACCGCCTGCGGAAGCTCGGCAGTTTCATTGTCGACACAAGCCCCGAAGCCGAAGCGCCGACCGCCAAATCGGTCGGGCGTCGCGCACCACGGTTCCGCAATCCTGCACCGGCTGGCCCGAAGGCCTAACCAACCTGCTGAGCCCCCCGGGATGGATGGCGACGCAACACGGCCGGTCGAGATAGAGCTTCAACGGCCGTCCACCCTGCGCATGCGCTGGGCAGACGGCCTGGTCGGGGTGATTTCCCTGCCCGTGCTACGGCGCGCGTGCCCCTGTGCGACCTGTCGGACAGAGCGGGAGGAGCGTAACGAGGGTGCATTGCCGATGGTCCCTGCGGGGGGGGCCGCCCAACGAATGACAGCCATTGAGACACTTGAATTGGTGGGGCATTACGCGCTGCGACCCACTTGGGCAGACGGGCACACCAGCGGTATTTACAGTTATGAACTGCTGCGGGCCTTGTGCGTAGAAGCAACAGGGACGCAGTCCGCGGAGCAGACTCCGTGACCGCGCTCGAATTCTCGCCCCGGAGCTTTTTTCCTAGGTCGTCTCCAAACCGTGTGCTATACTCGCGTCCGTTTGACTGGATCAGCTAATTCTGAAAGGGTACTTCCTTGCCGGACCACGCGATGAACAACACCGAAATGAGCAATGCGACACTGCAGGCCGTCGACCTGCATTTATTCCTGTTTGAGCGCCCGTTGCATCCTGAACTCTTTCAACGGTATGCCACCTTCCGAGTAGAGCAAGGTCGTTATCATGCCGACATTTGGATTATCGGTCTAAGCCACGTGCTCTCACTCACGATTGGCAGCAAGTGTTTGACCGAAGTGTTATCGCGGGAGGGCGATGTTCCGGCTTCGCGCGGCGTTGTGACGCGCTTCCGGCTGAAGGGGGAACGGGATCACGAGCGCAGCACGCCCGACGGGTGGAATTACATGGTCAGCACCCAGGTCGAGACCATGGACGAAGCGCTCTACAAATCCGTCCACAACGATCTTTTGCGCCACACCGAGAAGCGCGGCTGGTTCCAGGCCTACGAACACATGGCCGACGGTGACCTTGTGCCATTCACCTACATGGATCACGAGGCCCGCGATCGCGAGTTCCACCTGCATGCGTTCCACGCCTTCCCGGCCGAACGCACGCTGGTGAAAACCCAGTCGATCATCGAACTCCCCGGCTAGCGTCCCTGCGTATCGGCAACACCCCACACGGAACTGGTCCGCTTCCGCCGCCCGCGGCCATGGGTCTACGCTGCGCCTCCGCCCAGATCGGCTGCCACGGTGTGACGCGCGCACCTACAATGTCAGGCCCATGAGCAAGCGCACCCGCCGGGTTTCGATCGAAGCTCCCACGCCGCTTCCGCCCGCGGCAGACGCCGGTGCGCCTCCCGCCGAGAACGTGCGTGATGATCGCTCTTTCATTCATGTGAACGGCGCGCGCGAACACAACCTCCGCAACGTTGCACTATCTCTGCCAAAGAATCGCCTGATCTGCCTGACGGGCGTTTCCGGCAGCGGGAAGAGCAGTCTCGCGTTCGACACGCTTTACGCCGAGGGGCAGCGCCGCTACATCGAGTCGCTCAGCGCCTACGCCCGGCAGTTCCTCGGCCAGCTCCCCAAGCCCGACGTCGATCAGATCACCGGGCTATCCCCGTCGATTTCGATCCAGCAGAAAACCAGTGGCTGGAATCCGCGCAGCACCGTCGGCACCATTACCCAGATTCACGACTACGCTCGTGTGCTTTTCGCCCGCGCCGGCACGCAGCACTGTCCCCAGTGTGGCGACACGATCAGCGCCCAGACGCGCGAACAGATGGTCGGTCGCGTGCTGGCTCTGCCCGAGCAGACCCGCTTGCTGATCCTCGCGCCGAAGATCCGTGCACAAAAGGGGGAGTATCGTGACCTCTTCCAGGAATTGCTGCACACCGGTTTCGTCCGGGCGCGCGTCGACGGCCAGATCATCGAACTCGCCGAGCCCCCCACGCTTGACCGCTATCGTCGCCACGACATCGAAGTGGTCATCGACCGGCTCACGGTCCGCTCCAATGCCCGCAGCCGCATCGCCGAAGCTCTCGATCTCGCTCTCGAAATCGGGTCTGGCACGGCCCTCCTGCATGTTCTCGCCGATCGCGAAGCAACCACCCCACGACGCGCGGCGCAGCATGACGGGCACGACATCCTGCTCTCGGCCGGTTTTGCCTGCACCCGATGCGGGCTGGGTTTTGAGCCGCCGAGCCCACAGATGCTGAGCTTCAACAGTCCGCAGGGCATGTGCCCGCACTGCGACGGATTAGGCACCCGTTTCGATTTTGATCCCGAGCTGCTCATCACCGATCCGACCAAGAACCTGCTGGCGCCATGCATCGCCGCACTGCGCCACAAACCCGGTCGCTGGGCACGGCACTTCTACGAAGGCGTGGCACAGCACCTCGACTTCGATTTGCGCACCCCGTGGAACAAGCTATCCAGCGCAGCCCGGCGTGCGCTGCTGTACGGCACCGGCGATGCACACATCACGTTCGAATGGCGCGGACGCGGGGGGTCGTGGAAGCACGGCGGCAAGTTCGAGGGCATCATCGCCGATCTGCACGCCCGCCACCGGAAGTCCGGCTCCGCCCTCGTGCGCCGTTTTTACGAGCAATTCATGCGGCAGGCACGTTGTGCCCGGTGTAACGGGGGGCGCCTGATGCCTCAGGCCCTCGCCGTCCGTCTGACCGGGCATGCCGACGGACCGGACCAGCCCCCCGCCGCGCTGAATATCGATGAGGCCTGCCGCCTGCCGATCCGCCGGGCATTGACCTACTTCGAGCATCTCGTTCTCGACGAGGTTCAGACCTTGATTGCGGCTGAGCCCCTCAAGGAAATTCGGGCACGTTTGCACTTTCTGCTGGATGTCGGCCTCGACTATCTCACACTCGATCGCCCCGCACCCACACTGTCCGGTGGCGAATCGCAGCGGATCCGACTCGCCAGTCAGATCGGTTCGGGCCTGGTGGGGGTGCTCTATGTGCTGGATGAGCCCAGTATCGGCCTGCACCCACGCGACAACCTGCGGCTGCTCGCTTCGCTTCAGCGGCTGCGCGACATGGGCAATACGGTCGTCGTCGTAGAGCACGACCGCGACACGATGACGGCGGCCGACTTCGTCGTGGATTTCGGCCCGGGGCCCGGGTCGCGCGGCGGCCTTGTCGTGGCCAGCGGTTCGGTGGCCGAAGTAGCGGCACATCCGGACTCGCTGACGGGAGCGTTCCTCTCCGGCCGAGAAGCGATCGTGGTCCCAGCGACGCGTCGGCCGATCACCGTACCCGCGACGGCGACCGGCACTCCGTCCACCGCGCGCTCCCGCCGGTTACAGTCCCCCCCGCCGGCGCGTTGAGCGGCGAGTTCGTGTCACGCGCTGAGAAACAGGTACGGCCGGCCCGAGCCAGGGGCCCGGGTCGGCCGTGCGCTGGTGCGGTCAGGTGTCCCGCTACGCAGCGTCAAGGGAGAACCGTCGTGCAGGGCTCCGGATTCGCCTTGATCTGGGCGATGAAACTGGAGATGTCCGCGAAATTCACGAGTTCATCACCATTCGTATCGCCGTTCAGATAGGCACAGACGCCGGCAGCGGGGTCGTACGTCCAGTTGTCGGGGCTGCCCGCCTTGAGAGCCGCGATAAAGAGCGAGATATCCGCGAAGTTGACCAGCTCGTCACAGTTCATGTCGCCCGGGCAGTACTGTGCCGCGACGTCGCTGGTGAACGTCCGGCCGACAACGGTCAGGTAGAACATTCCCGGAGGGGTTCCACCGAACCAGAAATGGCGTTCAACCGCGGTCGGTGGATCGGCAAACGGACCATCCACATCGTAGATCCAGTAGCCGTTGATGTTGGCGTCGGGGCCCTGCGTGATACGCCAGCCGTTGTTCGTATTGGGATTGTCAAGTGACAGCCCCAGCATGAATCCGTGGTAGCCGGCCGAATGGGTGCTGTTCAGGGGCACGGTGAAGAGCGGCTCGTTTCCATCACCACTCGTGATGAGCCACAGACCGGTCGTCCCGGTTGCCGGAAACAGCCCCGAGTCGAACGTTTCGAACGGGACATCGAGAGCCGTATCCGGCGGAACCGTGCCGGTCGACATCGAAGCATAGTAGAGGTTGGCATTGGTGGCCGGGGCCGGGTTCGCCCGGAAAATGCCATACGTCACCCGCCACACCTCCAGCATGTCGTCTCCCGGGTTGATGCGTGCGTCGGGAATCATGACATCGTCGAAGGCAACCCGCGGCGTTCCCTGCACTCCGTTGCCGGGGTGAAATCGAAAAGTCGTTTCATTGGTGTTGGAGTAAAGTGTCGCCGGAGACCCGGGCAGGCACCCCCACCGGGCGAGGCGGCTGGCAGCAATCATCCCGGTAATCTGGAAGGAACCACCCACGTAGATCGCGGGGCCGATACCATCCTCAAAAAGAGCCAGTGCTTCCGGCGGCTGATTGACGCCCGTATGCAATGGCGACCATGCCGTACCATTCCAACGGGCAATCCGCGTGGCCGCCTGGCCCCCTGCCGAAGTGAAGAATCCACCGGCGTATAGTGCCGGGCCCGACCCATCGTCGAGCGTCGCAAGGACGGTCACCTGGCTATTCACCTGGGAACTTAGCGCCGACCAGGCCGAGCCATTCCAGTGCGCAATCCGCGATGCCGAGAGTCCGCCCGCCTGGGTAAAATGCCCCCCACGTAGAGCGCTGCGCCGGTACCGTCGTCAAAGACGGCCAGCGCCGTGACGAACGAATCAAGGCCGCCACCCAGCGGAGACCACCAGAAGCCGTTCCACCGCGCAATGTTCTGCGCGTTGCCGCCGGCTGCCGAGAAGAAAAATGAACCCGCCGCATACAGGGCCGGACCATTGCCGGAGTCATATACGGCCAGTGCCCGAATCACGCCGCCGGTCATCGAACTTGTCAGTGCCGACCAGGTGGTGCCGTTCCAGCGGGCAATGTTGCGCGCCGGCTGGCCGCCCGCAGTGTCGAATTCTCCCGCCGCATACAAGGCCGGGCCACTACCGTCATCGAAGACCGCCAGGGCGTTCACTTCGGCATTCACAAGCGTACCGACAATGCCAGCACCGAGGGGAGCCCACGCGGTTCCGTCCCAGCGCGCGATGTTGTTCGCCGGCTGTCCTCCGGCCTGGTCGAACCGCCCACCGACATAGAGCGCCGGGCCACTGCCGTCATCAAAAACAACCTGAGTATTGACCCAGCTATTTCCTAAGCTATAGGACAGTCCACCGTCCAGCGCTGCCCAGTCTGTGCCGTTCCAACGGGCGATACTGGCGCAGGGCAGGCCGCCGGCATGGTTGAGCAGGCCGCCGACATACAATGCCGGCCCGGTACCATCATCAAAGACCGCAAGCGACCTTACCGTAGCATCCACACCCCCTCCGACTTGGCGCCAGAACTGCTCACACTGACCATGAACCGGAACCGCGAGCTGGCCGATGAGAACCAGGGCCAGAACCCCACCCATTACTCTGCTTATACGTTTCAACATGATCACACTCCCTGGTGCGCTTACGGATTCAGACGCCATACGCTCCGACGCTACGAGCAGGACCACCCCACATGGGGCGGCTGAAATCGCGTACGAGTAGACGTGCCACAATCCACAATGTGGCGCCACAGCCGTCCGCCACAACGAGAAGGCGCACAAGGTACTGATGCCAAGCACCGGTCTTGCTGATGGGCGGCGATTGGGGTGCTCTGCAAACCGTCGGTCCGAACGAGACTTGCCTCACCCATTAAGGGCGCCGGGTCGAACCCCGGCGCAACGAACAATCCCCCGACCTGTCGGGAAGTGACGCGGGCAGGCGTTCGAACGCCGGTAGCCGCTCTAACGCGGACCACGAGGATGCCCCCGCCCGGGACCGCGAAGCCCTGACCAGCCCAAGAACCCCAAGCCACTCGGCTGTCGAGCACAACAGCCCCACAGGATAGGATGCCACCTGGTTGGTGGTAGGCGTCGGCTAGAGCCGTAAGTCGTCCGTTCGGATGGTGAATGAGCAGTCATGCAGACATGCAATTCTTGAACCACGGGTCGAAGACCGTCGTGTTGCGGGAGTACGCGCCGCCCAGCATCCGGCGCTTGCGCGAGTCCCAGAGCGCGATTCCGGCACTCGCCAAGGACGAGGCGGCCGCCCGCGAGATCGAGGCGGTCTTGCCGACTCTCCCGACCAGCCACGTGCTGCGCCGTGCAGACGCGCGTGAGCTGGATGATCTGCCGGACGAGAGCGTACACCTCGTCATTACGTCACCACCGTACTGGACGCTAAAGCAATACAACGACAGCGCTGGACAACTCGGCAGCATGCCTGACTACGATCGGTTCCTGGCCGAGCTCGACCGGGTATGGCACAATTGCTTTCGACTGCTCGTGGCCGGTGGCCGACTGATCTGCATCGTTGGCGACGTGTGCCTCTCCCGGCGCAAGAACGGCGGCAGGCACACGGTAGTCCCGCTGCATGCCTCGATTCAGGAGCATTGTCGCACAATCGGATACGACAACCTCGCTCCGATCATCTGGTACAAGATCGCGAACGCGACGCTCGAAGCGTCGGGCAACGGGGGCGGCTTCCTCGGTAAGCCCTACGAGCCGAACGCCGTGATCAAGAACGACATTGAGTTCATCCTGATGCAGCGTAAGCCCGGTGGGTATCGCAGCCCCAGTTTCCTGGAGCGGGCTTACAGTGTCGTTCCCGATGCGTTGCACAAGGTGTGGTTTCGGCAGATTGGGGCTGACGTCCCCAGCGCTTCAACACGCGATCATCCGGCGCCGTTTCCCGTCGAGCTTGCCATGCGGCTCATTCGCATGTTCAGTTTCGTCGGTGACACCGTCTTCGATCCGTTCCTGGGGTCGGGAACAACCAGCTTGGCAGCGTGGCAAACCGGCCGAAACAGTCTCGGAGTTGAGATCGACAGCGAGTACCTCGCGCTTGCCGCCCGACGGTTCCGCCAACATACCGGAACACTGACAAGCCGCCACCATCTCAGCGTCGACCTGTAGGGGATTCGATGGGCCTGGACCTGTCCGCACTCGAACGCCTGCTGCCCATAGCCATCCGGCATTTCTGGGGCGCGCGGCAGTTGGCCGCCGAGAGCCAGAAACTGCGCGGCCTGGCGGACCAAGGGAATCGCGCTGGAGTAACGGCGGGAAAGAACCTCGATGGCTTTGTCACACTGGTCCGCTAGCTACCTCACCAGCCCGCAACGATTCGCTGCTACGTTGGCCGGCAAGATTGCGGCAGCCGCCGCCGAGAGATAGGATCGCGGAGTTCGGCTCCTCACCTGTTCAACCCGGTGCCGTCCCAACGCCCGCCGGGGAAGTCGCCTGCGCTGACGGCTCCCCGGGCCCGCAGAGGAAACACCATGGCCACGATCACCGAGATTGCTCCGAAGATTTACCGCATCAGCATCCTGTATCGCGAGATCAACCTGCAATTCAACCACTTCCTTGTGCTGGATGACGAACCGCTGCTCTATCACACCGGCATGCGTCGCATGTTCCCGGAGGTGCGCGCGGCTGTGCAGCGACTCCTCGACCCGGCGCAGCTCCGCTGGATCAGCTTTGGCCATTTCGAAGTGGACGAATGTGGCTCCCTCAACGATTGGCTGCAGATCGCTCCGCAGGCCCAGGCGGTCGCGGGGGTGGTCGGCACGCTCGTCAACCTCACCGACTACGCCGATCGTCCGCCCCGGGCGCTGCACGCCGACGAAACGTTCAGCACCGGCCAATTCCGTTTTCGTTATCGTCCCACGCCCCATCTGCCGCACGGCTGGGACGCAGGCGTGCTCTTCGAAGAGACAAACCGCGTGTTGTTCTGTTCCGACCTCTTCACTCACAATGGCGACGTGGAGCCGTTGACGGAATCGGACATCCTCGGGCGCGCGCGACAATCACTCGTCGAGTTTCAGGCGGGACCACTGATGGATTACATGCCCTACACGCCGAACACGCGCCCGCTGCTGGAGAATCTTGCCGCGCTCGGGCCGCGCGTGCTGGCGACCATGCACGGCAGTTCCTTTGCCGGAGACGGCGCCAAGGCACTCCGCGATCTGGATGGGGTGATGAAGGAAATGCTCGGAGCTCCGCACAGAACGGCTTGAGTTTCCGCAGGGGATCAACCCCGCACACCGGCTCGGGAGCAACGTGAAACACGCGCTCGATCGCCGGTGATTCAACCGGCCATCACTCCAGCGTGGACATGTCGATTACAAAACGGTAGCGCACGTCGCCACGCAACATTCGCTCGTACGCCTCATTGATCAGCTGAATCGGAATGAGTTCCACGTCACTTACGATGCCGCGCGCCGCACAGAAATCCAGCATCTCCTGCGTCTCCGGCAGGCCGCCGATGGCCGAACCCGCGATGCTGCGCCGGCCCAGCAACAGGTTCCAGATGCCCGGCGAAGGGTGCGGCGCGGCGGGCGCACCCACCAGGCACAGCGTGCCGTCGCGCCGCAGCAGGTGTGTATACGCATCGAGATCGTGCGGCACCGCCACCGTATCCAGAATGAAATCGAAGCTGCCGGCCTGCCGCTGCATCGCCGCCGCATCACGCGACAGCACAACCTCGTCCGCTCCCAGCCGGCGCGCATCCTCCGCCTTCGACTCCGACGTCGTAAACAGGACCGTGTGGGCCCCGAACGCGTGCGACAGCTTCACCCCCATGTGCCCCAACCCGCCAAGCCCCACGATGCCAACCTTCCTTTCCGGGCCGGCCTGCCAGTGCCGCAACGGCGAATACGTTGTAATGCCGGCACACAGCAAGGGGGCCACCGCCGCGAGATTCGGCTGCTCCGGCACGCGCAGCACGAAGCGCTCGTCCACCACGATGCTCCGTGCGTAGCCGCCATACGTCGACTGGCCCGGCAGGTGCGCATCCGGGCTCGCATAGGTGAACGTAGCCCCCTGCTGACAATACTGCTCCAGCCCGACGGCACAATTTCCACAGGTGCGGCAGGAATCAACAAGGCAACCGACAGCCGCGTGCTGGCCAAGCCGAAAGCGGGTGACCTCGGAGCCCAGTGCGCTAACGCGACCAACGATCTCGTGGCCGGGGACGACCGGGAAGGTGATGCCGGGCCACTCGCCGCGGGCGGTGTGCAGGTCGGAATGACAAACGCCGCAGAAGAGAATGTCGATGTGGACATCGTGAGGACCAAGGTCGCGGCGGTCGATGACAAAAGGGGCAAGCGGGCTCGTGGCGCTCAACGCTGCATAGGCGGCGCTCTTCAAAGGCATGGTGGACTCCTGGGGTGGCAGTGGCCAGCCGGCTCGGACAGTGTCGCCACGGACCATGGCTGCGTGGGTATGATAGTCGGCTACCGCTCCAGATCCGAACCCCCTGCGCGGGTCAGGGGCCACCGCCCCACTCCGATGCCGCCCGCGCGGCACAATCCACCCGCCGTTCGCACGGGCCATGGGCTGGACCACGAATCCACCCCAGCAGCACAGCCCTGTCGCGAGTTGTCGTGGCCCGTTGACGGTGGGCGTAGATTCAGCCGTGGTGTGCGAAAACGCGTCACGGACGACGCGTCGCGCGCCGTTCCCACGCCTCACGGAGGAGCGTCATGGAGTATCACGTCCGTCTGCACCTCGCCAGTGCCGCCCTTGTCGTCACCCTCGGCCTCATCGTCAGTTTGATCACCAGTACGGCCATCGCCTCGCGGGCCTATCGCGATCGCGGCCGCGAGGCCACGCGCGATCAGCAGACCATCACCGTCAAGGGCTCGACGCGGCAGCAGATTACTTCGGACAACGCCGTCTGGACGATCGCCGTAGGCGGGCGCGGCAAGACGCTGCCGGAAGCGTACGAATCGCTCGCCGCCGGCAGTGACCGCGTCCGGGCGTTCCTTCGCGACGCCGGCTTCACCGATCCGCAGATAGGTGAAGCCGCCATCGATACGACCACCCACTACGCCCGCGACCAGGAGGGCAACGCAACCCGCGAAATCTCAGAGTACACACTCGAGCGGCGCTTCGTAGTCACCACTCCGGACGTCCAGCGAGTGCACCAGTCCGCCGGGCGCGTCACCGAGTTGATTCGCGAAGGTGTGCAGGTGTACTCCCGCCCGCCCCAGTATTACTACACCGACCTCGCCCAGCTCCGGGTAGACCTGATGGCCGCGGCCTCCGCCGATGCCCGGGCCCGTGCGGAGAACATCGCAACGAGCACCGGCTGCCGTCTGGGGGTATTGCGGAATGCGCAGATGGGAGTCATCCAGATCACGGAGCCGCTCTCCACCGAAGTGAGCAGCTACGGGCTGTATGACACCAGCACAATCGAGAAGGACGTGCGGGCCGTTGTCACCGCCACTTTCGGGATCGAAGCCGGGTAGTTGGCGCCTGCCCGGGACAAAGGGCGCAGCCCGCGGTACGGATGCGTGGGACTATGGCACCGTTGTGCAGGGTTCCGGTGAACCCGCTTTGATGGCCCCGATGAACCCGGAGATGTCGCCGAAGTCCACCTGGCCATTGCCGGAGAAATCACCGTTGAGGTACGCGCAGACCCCGTTCTCGGGGTCGTATTCCCAATCCGCCGGGCCCGCCACCTTGATCGCCGCAATGAAGAGACTGATGTCGGCAAACGAGACGATGCCGTCGCAGTTCATGTCGCCCAAGCAGTACTGCGGGATGACCGGCTGGCACTCATCCGGAATCCCGTCACCATTGGCGTCGAGACTCGTACCCGCGAGCAGATCGCAGGCATCGAGCGTACCACTGGCGTTGCAATCGCGCCCGGCCCACAGGTTCGCCGTGGGAATCAGCCCCATACTGCCGCCCGGCGGCGTCCAGAGCAACTGCAGCGTGGCAGATCCGCTGCCGTGGTAGTACTCCACTTGGAGGGCATAGGTCTGAGCAGCGCCCAACGCCACCGCAGCCGTGTGCATCGTCAGGGGCTGATCAAGCCAGGCATCCACCAGCAGCTCACCGGCCAGCCACAGACGCACACCGTGATCGGCCAGCACATGCAATTCATACGCTCCCCCCGCGCTCGTCTCGAGATAGCCGGTCCAGCGCGCGCTGAAGCCATCGGCCCAGCCGGGCCACGGACCATTCGAACCCCAGTTGAAGTTCAACAGCGACTCGATGCGGCCACGCGGCGGGCCGCTCAATGCAGAATTCTCGAAGTAGGAGCCCGCCAGGCCACCCAAGACCAGTTCACAGGAATCCAGCACCCCGTTGCCATTGCAGTCGAGATGGGACTCGCTGGAGATGTCGCATTCGTCGGGAATTCCGTTGCCGTTGCAATCAATCGACCAGCCCGAAGCCAGGTCGAGAGAATCGGCCACGCCGTTGCCGTTGCAATCGAGGAAGGTCGTGAAGCCGGCCAACACGGGCGTGGAGTCTTGGGCACCGGCGCCGTTCACGGCAATCACGCGCCAATAGTACTGCGTGTTCTGATCGAGCCCCGAAACCGTCGTCTGCAGCGTGATCAGTGCTTCGCGCACCACGACCGGGTTCGCGAAATCGGGTGTCTGGGCGATCCAGAAGTTGTAAGAGTCGGCCCCGCTCGCGGCCGACCATTCAAATGTGACGTTGTCGAGGCCGACTTCCGTCGCGCCGGGGGCCGGCACGAGCAGGTTGAAGTCACCCGGCGCCGTCACCGGCAGGGCCGCGAGCACCGCCTCGTAGGCATTCACAATACCGTACCCGAACTCGGTGTCGTACCCCGCGGGTCCGCGGTCCGTACAGGTGCTCTGCAGGATCTGCTCAACCTGGACGGCATTGAGGGTCGGGTCGACGGAAAGCACCAGCGCGGCCGCCGCCGCCGCATAGGGCGAGGCGAATGAGGTCCCGCTCGCCCACGCGTAATCTGTGGCCTCGTAGCCCGCACTGCCGGTTCGGTCCGTCACACGGATATCCTGTCCCGGGGCGACAAACGCGATGCCGGTGCCATACTGGCTGAAGCTGGCGCGATTGCCGTTGCGGTTGACGGCCCCGACGCCGTTGACCGTGGAAAGACTGGCGGGATAGCCAATCGTGCTCGTTCCGCCGTTGCCGGTCGAAGCGAAATGCACCATTCCGGCAATGCGTGAAGCGCTGTAGCGGCTCGTGATCGAGCTGCTCGGGCTGAAGGAGTTACTGTTGTTGGTCACGCGGGCGCCGATCGACTGCGACCAGATCAGCGCGTTGACCAGCCAGGTCGTGTTGTGGAAGCCCGTCCCGTTGCATGGCACGTTCGAGATCGTCCACTTCGCCGCCGCGAGGCCGCAGTTCGGTGCGAGTCCGGCTACTCCAATGAAGTTGTTAATCGTCGCACCGACGCACGAAGCCACCGCGGTCCCGTGGTTGTCGCAACTGTTGCCGGGTTCGCCCCCCGTCCCGGCGGTGGTGAAATCGGCCTGCGCGGTGACGTTGAGATCCGGATGAGAGGACTGGATGCCATCATCCAGAATCACGACCGTAATGTCCGGGCTGCCAAGCGTGAGATCCCACGCCAGGTGGCCCTTCATATCCATCCCGGCCGTCCCGCCGCTCTGTCCCGTGTTGCGAATGCCCCACAACTGGCTGAAGAAGATGTCATTCGGAATCAGCTCGCGCCGGTTCACCCGGAGCATATCGGGCTCCGCGAAGATCACATCGTCCGAGGCCGCCAACCGATTCGCCGCATCCAACACGGCGAACCCGTCCCGCGTTGCGAAGCGGGCTCGATAGGCATTGGGCAGATCGGCCCAGTCCTGATCGAGAACTTCGGCGACACCGGCCGCGGCCAGCGCTCGCAGCGCATCCTCCGGCGAAACATGGCTCGCGAACTGCACGAGCAAATCCTGCGTCACGTACAGCGGGTCGCCGCGCTCGTCGAGCAGCATCGGAGAGATCGTGTGAGCCGCGTCGATCGTCGCGAGCAGCGCGCACAGGGCCTCCACCGCGGGCGCCGATTGTGCCTCCGCCGGCACGGCCAGGGCATACCAGCCCGGCACCACGTGCGGCGTCGCGTCCGCCACCGCCATACCATAATCCGCGAGCGCCGCGAGCGTCGCGGCATCCTGCGTGAACACCGCCAACTGATCGATCACGAGTCGGAGCGGGATCGGCTGATCGAAGTACATGTAATAGTGGCCGGCCTGCACAGCCGTGGCCTTCGACACCGCCAGCGACTCCGCGGAACCCGCGCGGGCGCTATCCGGCAACACCGCCAGGACGGCGCCGCAAACCAGCCACGCCACCAGGGTCACCCGCTTCTTCGAAACCGTCCTTAACATGGCAGCCATGCGCATGATCGTTACGTCTCCAAACACAACACCGGGGATTCATGAACCCGGTCTGAGCAACCGCGACAACCTCCGGCACGAACCACGGCGCATCCAGAATCTAGGAATGAAACGCACGCCGAGGGTCCATGCACGCAGGGCGGCAGCAACGGCCCCTGCACCGCCAACACCCGCACAGCACCGCCGAATGATGCGCCTGCGTGAGCATCGGTCTCACGAAGACGTCCAGGCCGGCACTGCGCTGGGGCTCTCCCAAACTACCCATTCTAGGTTGCAAGCCCGGTCTGACGAAAGTGAAACTTCGTCATGCCATGAGAATTGTCACCGCCAACGTCCCAATAGAGGAGGGATTCGCCCGTAGCAACATCCGATAACTCGAACGTGCCCCCCCAGTACCGTCGCAAGGAAGGGACGTTGAGGCGATCAGTGTGTCGCAGCACTACTCGCCGCGGACGAGATAAAGGGTCTCAGAGTTGTCGTTGAAGAGCGCGCGAAAAACGAGAATATCGAAATCGTTCAGGATGCCACTGCGTCCGGGACGATCACGCCATGGATCCGACTTCGTCCGGATATCCAGGAGGCCGGCCGGGGCGTTCTGTACTTCGTCCGCCACGATCAGGAACTGCTCACCCGTCCAATACGCGAGCCCCGCCTGTCCACCCGGGTGCGTATAGGGCAATGCTGCGCGGCCAAGGTTGTTCAACGCTCCACCCGTCGCATTCCATGTCACATTGGCCACCTGCAACCCGATCGGCAGCACATCGGTGAGCCGCTGTTGGCTAGCCGGCCCGGCCCGGTACAGGTGCGTGCCGACCTGCACAATCGCGTCACCATCGTCGTTGACACCGGTGAAGAGTGCGTCGGCCGGCGTTCCAAGTGAGCCGGTAAGTTCCATCCACGTGACCGCGTACGGATTCCACAACAGCACCGCGGCGCGGTTGCCACCGCTCGTCGCCACGGTCGTGGCGACGGCAATGTGTCCAAGCGGGCCAATCGCCACACCCGCGTACGCCGCGTTGGTCGGGTTGACCTGCATGATGTTGGGCAAGCCCGGCCATGTCGCCGCGGTACGATTGTCGATCACGCGGAAGCTCGTGCTCCCACGTCGCATGAAAACGCCCGGTCCGCTTGTCGGCGAACCCCACTTCGACTGGAAGATCATGTCGCCGCCACCGCTGACCGTGGTGGGCCGTTCCGGATTTCGGAAGAACTTCGTGGCGGCCTGATCAGGCACGGGCTGAGGGCGAATCTGGTCATCCGACAGGGGCGTCAACGTCGTGCCATTGCTTGTGAAAACACCGCTACCCGTCGGGAATAACGACGTCGTCGTGATGTACTGGTAGGTGGTCGAGAAGATCGCAAAGCCGTCGTCGGTGATGCCGGGACGGAAGAACTCGGCTTCGAAGAGCGGATCACCGTTGTTCGCGACGTCGACGTCGGCGTAGTTCGTGGCCAATTGATCCCGGTCGGCCACGCGCGCCAGCGAGTTGTCCGTCGCGCGCCAGCGGTATACGCCCCGGATGCGCGTGGAGGATGAACCTGTGCGGCGCGCCACTTCGCTGACAAAGAGCAGCCGACTGCCGCCACCCCACGAAATGTCGAGCGCACGCGGATCATAGTTCGCAATCGACGAACCCCAACGGAACTCCGCGCCGCGCCCGGGAACAGCGATCGTGCCGTCCGGATCATCGTCGAGAATGCGCACAATCTCCGTACCGTTCCACACATACAGACCGGACCGACCGCGAGCCCCGGTTCCGCCATACAAGGCCCAGAAGGCAACGCGATTCCAGCCATCGATGATGGGCTCGCCAAAGGCCGTGAAGGTCACACCCGCCGGCTGCCCGGGTACCGGATCACCGGTCCGCACGAGTGCACTCAGCGAAACACTGGTTGGCGGAGGCGGCGGTCCGCCCCCACCGTTATCGTTGTCGTTGTCGTTGCTGTTGCCGTTTCCATTGTCGTTGCCCCCACCGTTATCGTTCGTGTTGTCGTTGTCGTTGCCCCCCCCATTGTCATTCGCGTTGTCGTTGCTGTTCCCGTTGTCATTGCCCCCGCCGTTGTCATTGTCGTTATCATTTCCATTGCCGTTGTCATTCCCCCGCCATTGTCGTTCGCATTGTCGTTGCCATTCGTGCCCCCATTGTCATTGTCGTCGTCATTATCGTTGCTATTGTCGTCGCCGTTGTCGTCGCCGTTGTCGTTCTGGTTCCCATTATCGGTCTGCCCGCCATTATCGTTACCGTTCACGGACGGAATCTGCGGGCATCCTCCCCCCAGCACACTCAGCCCCAGTACTGCCACGAACACGAAGCCGATCGTCCACGGAAACCAGCGAACGGGGATGCGCAGTGACATTCTCGCAGCTCCTTGGGGGGGGCGCAAACCGGCGCGGGGGCGCAGCTGCACCCACAAGACAGATCGGTCCAATCGCCCTTTCAATACAAGTCTACGTCTGCTCGACAAGGGCCGCCATTCGAGGGGCTGACTTTCCGGCCCTATCACCGCCTATGAGCCGGGTGCCTGGCATACTCCCGGCGGTATGAGCTGCCACGCGACACCCAATTGCCCGCAAAATGCTCGAAAAATGCTTTGACGCGTCACGGGGCCCCCGGCTACGATCGGGTAGCCGAAGTGAGACACGTCCCGTTTGAAACGTCCGGTTCCGGGAGACATGTCATGCTGCGCGTGCGAACCCGTCAGGGTTTTACCCTGATTGAATTACTCGTTGTAGTCGCCATCATCGCCCTCCTGATTTCCATCCTGCTGCCCGGGCTGGGCGCTGCCCGCGAGCAAGGCAAGAAGGCCAAGTGCCTTGCAAACCTGCGGAGTATCGGCGCGGCCACCCACATGTACGCATCGGAGTTTGAGTTCCTGATTCCCATCCACGAGCAGATGCGCCGAAGCACGTCGTACTGGGAGTGGCGGATCGTGCACTGGTTCGCCTGGGGCGGCCGGTCGGCCACCGAGGTCCTCCAGACCGATCAGGGCTTCATGCGCCTCGCCGACACCGGCACATATGCCCGGCCGGTGTACTCGGCCCAACGCCGGCCATTGAATATTTACTCCCTGTCCGAGATCAATGAAAAGGATAAGGCGTCGATGGAGCTCTATCGGTGCCCCTCGGACCGCGGCTACCCGGAGCATCCGAGCATTGACGACGCCCCCCAGCAGAGTCTCGGCAAGCCCTGCTATGACATTCTGGGGAACAGCTACCGCGCCAGTCTTTCCATGCTGACGTACCACTCCGGCGGCACTAGCGTCGGGCATTTCTCGTTCAGCGCCTGGGGCAAGCGAATCTCCACGCTCAAGAACCAGTCCGACATGATCCTGCTGGGTGAGCCCACCTTCTTCAACATGATCGGCATGGACAACACGGGCCAGCAGGCCCCGAACCCCGTACTCGTGATGGGCTGGCACAAGCGTCCACTGATCGACAACGTACTGTTCTGCGACGGATCGGCCCGCCCGACCCGCGCCAGCAAGCGCGCCCCCTTCGATTTCATGACCTATCAGCAAATGCAGGTGGCGAATCCGAACTACTTGAGTCGGGGGAATGGCTGGCGCATCGACTGCTTCCCGACGCCAGGCGCCGTGATTTTCGGTTCGACCGCCCAGTGGAAGACCTGGATCGGAGCGAACTGGTCGACCAAGTGGCCGTTCGCGAACCGACAGGTCGTCGGCCAGAACTAGTATGCGTACGCCCGGTAGGTCTGCGGCACGAAAGCGCCGCGCCTCCGGAGCACTGCGGATTAGTGGTGCGCACATTCGGCGTGACCATGCCCGTCAGAACCGTACGACCAGTACTTCGAACACCGGGAAGCCCACAATCTGGGCTACCGCGCTGTACAGCAGGAGCAACAGCAGCGCCACGGCCCCGCTGCTCACGACTGCACGGAACGGATGGTGCCGGGCCTGTCGCAGCCGCGCGTAGAAACAGCACGCCACCCCCGCCAACCACAGCAACATCTGCCCCCACTGCAGCAGCCCCATGAGCGATTGCCCATCGTACATCCACTCCACGTAGGGATAGAGGCCCGAAAGTTGATACGCACGGGAGGTCAGCGCTTCACCCACCCAGCTTGTGGGGCCAAACACAAAGCGAATCAGGTCGGAGAAGAACACCAGGGGCGGGCCTGTCAAAATCTCCGTCACCATCACCGCGCTGGTATAACCGCTGATCGCCAGCCAGAAGGTCAGCCCGGCGCGCCACCGGTTGACCGGAGCCGGATCGAAGGTGGTCAGTAAAATGGTTTGCAACAACACGTAAACCACTGCGGCAACCATCCAGGCGGCGTACACCGCCCATTCGGCCTCGATGAGCAGCGCGATGGAGGTGCCGGCGAAGCAGACCGCGCCGAACCCCCAGCCCGCCCGTACCGAAACCCGCTGCACCGCCTGACGCGCGAAGATCCACGGCAGGAACAACACGGTGATCCAGGAGATCACAAAACCCAGCGGCCGCCACCAGCCCCTCAGACGCTCGAAGTGCATGGGCGCCGGACCGCCCAGCGCCTGGAAGAGTTGATCCCGATCAAAGGGACTACCACACTCGGGGCACCTCTCCGTTACGAGTCCGGTCAGGTTGTAATGACATACCGGACAGTGCAGGCCGGAATCAAAATGTTGTGCCGGTACAGCCGTGGGCGGAAACTTGCTCATGCTGCCCGGATGGTAACGGCGCACAGCCCGAACGTAAGCTCCGGCGCGGCGGGTGTGTTTCCGGCCGTACGGTCGCCCGGACCGCAGCCGCAGTCCGGATTGTTTCTGCCTGCGTTGCACACCCGGCCATATTCTCGTTGCTACATCGGGGGTTTACGGCACCGGAGGTTCTCTTTTTACCTGCTGCTCGCCTATCGTTCCCATAGGAGGCAGAAAGATGGCCCACGACCCCTTCACAACGCTGGGGCTGGCGCCGGGGCGCTGGCCGCCACACGAGGTCCGAAAACGGTTCCTCGCCGCACGCACACGCCTGGCACCCGCGCTCGACGATCCCGTGCGCTATCACGATGCGCAGCAGGCCCTCGATGACCTCCATCTTGCCTACGTCGCTCTCCGCGATCCCCAACGGCAGGACGAGATTCTTCGCCAACAGCGGGGTGGCACTCCCGCCAACGAGCTGCGCCTGCTGATCCGGGCTTCCCTTGAAGCCGGATTGCTACGCCACTCGCGCCGCGAGGCCATTCTCGCCCGCGCCACCGAGCTCGGTATCAACGAATTTCAGGCCCAGTTGCTCATCGCACAGGTTCAGTTCGGAGACGAAGGGGTCGAGCCGGTCACCTCCAAACGCCTGCCGCGGATACAAGCATCCCGTGGCACCACACGGGCCTGGGCCGGCCTCGCCGGGGTCGGCTTGCTCGCGCTGGTCCTGTTCCTGTCACTGAAACGGTGGCTCGGTGTTTGACGTCTGCGCTAGGTTCCTGCGACCTGTTCCGAAAGCTCTTCCGCATACGACAATAACCAGGGCGCCAGCAAAAGTTGTGTCACGTTGAACGCGGCGTGCGCCACGATCACCGCGGGCAGACTGCGCGACCAGAGGTATATGCTGGCAAAGATCAACGCCAACGCGAACGTTTGCGGAATCGCCAGAAGACCCTGCCCGATGTGCAACACGGCGAAGATGGCCGACGACACGAGCACGGCTCCGATCCAGCCCAGGCCGACGCGTCGCAGATACGGCAACAGGACCCCGCGGAAAAGCACCTCTTCGTGAACGGCGACCAGCACCATGAAACCCACGAGCCCCCCCAGTCCGTGGGCCGACAAGGGGTTGATGAAATCGACCCGTCGCAGCAGATCGTCCTCACCCGCCTCGATCAGGTTCGCAAGCAGGTAGATGATCGGCGCCGTCAGCACAATCCCTACGTAACAGCCGATGAAGCACACGCCCGCAAACGTAAAATGTCGCCACCACGGCTGTCGGCCCAGCCCGAACGTCGCCCAGGGCGCCCGGTGCAAGAACGCAAGCGCGATCAACAACCCAACCGCAACAAACGCGCTACCCCCCTTGTTTAGATACAGGTAGGGCAAAGACCCCAGCGCCACCGCCATCGTTTCGTCAACCGGTGTACCGCTCGGCAATGCGAGCATGGCGGCGAACAGCTCGACTCCCACCATCAGCGCCGCGGCAACCATGATCAATCCCAGACCGCCCCACGCAGCCGCCCAGGATATCCACGCCATTCGAAACGGATACCATGGATCGCGGTCCTCCCCATGGGGAAACATCGGCCGCGCCACCGGCAATTCGTCGCCCCGCGGCCCCAGGGTCGTCCGCGCCCACGGTATCTCGCTCGGCAACTCAATCGGCCGATCTGGTTCCATCATTACCGCTATCCATATGGGTGGCCCTGCCGGAGTGACCGCACCCGGTTCCGCGCACATGTACCATTGCCGCCCGGCCGCTTCTCAGGATAATAACCCGCTCGCCACGGGCGGGCTCGTAGGAGATCGGCACTTGACGCCTTCCGACCATTCCACCCGCCCCCGTGTAAGCACCGCACGGCCATCCCGCACCAGTGGCCTGCGCGGCTGGCGCTGGGATGGCCGCAATACGCTCGTTTCCACCCCCGTGCGCTGTCGCGCGGACGAGTGGTACCTCGCCCGTGCGCAAACCACGTCCAGCACATTGACCGAATGCCACCTGCTGTTGCACTTTCTCGATGGCGAAGGCATACCACATGGACAGCGCATCCTGCGGCTGCATGCTCCGGCCGCGGGGCCTCCCGGTGAACTACTCGGCTGGGTGCAGACGCCGGTTGGCACGCGACGGCTTCAATTCCGTGTGGATACTTCCGGAACACTGCCGCCACTCACCGAAGTGCGTTTTCACCACGTTTCCGAGCGCGACCCCAAATGCCATCCCCTCGCGAATGTGCCCCGCTGGAGCACTTACACCCCGCCCTTCATTCCCCGGCGTGTCGTGTTGCCCGCGGACCTCGCCCCCCTCGCGAGTCATCTGGGTGACACCGAGGTCCAACTCGCGGCGCCACCGCCATCGAAAAAGCATTTGCTCCGGCTCGCCCGGGGCAACGCCTGTGTTCTACCAGCCGCCTGGGTGCGGCATCTGGACCTGCGCCTCGCCGATCTCGAACACCTGGCGGGCACCGCGTGGCTGCTCACCGACCTCGGAACGACCGTCACCGTGCTCACGGCCGCGCGGGTCGCCGACCTGCGCCTCATTCAGCTTGCGGACGAACACGGCATCATGTCCGCGCGGCACGCATACGCCGATGTGCCCACACGCGGTTTCGCACTCCAGGATGTCTTCCCTTACTGCGCGATTCGCCCGGACGGTCGCTTCACCATCCGCGCGATCAAGACGGGGCGCAGTTGGAAACGTTATGCCACGGACAACGACTGTGCGGCGATCCTGACAACCGAAACCCCCTGGGCGGATCGCCATGCCGATATCCTCGCAGCACTGCGGCCGATCGGTCGTGGGGAGTGGCTCACGACCGATGTGCCGTGGCTCGCGAGTGGCCTGCTCGGCACGCCCCTCGCACCGCGCCTGCTGCGGCATTTGCTCCGCGCGCAGCTCGCCCTGCCAATCGACGATTTCGTGCAGTACTGGAATCGCTGGGACGATGGCGACACCGTCGTGCGCGATATCGGCGACCTCGCTCGGCGCTATGCACCGCTACACCCGATCCGCTGGGCGCCCGCAGCTGACGGCACCGAACACCTCGGAGTGGAGTTGGTCGGCGGTCCGGGGCAGCCGCTCTGGTTCGCCACGGGTCGCATTGACGCCCGTGGTCCACACGAAGGCATACCGCCTGAACCCATGATGATCTTTATGAAACAGCTCGCGCGCGAGCGGCGCGCTGGCACTGCCTGGTCGGAGCGCTACCTGACCCCCCAGACCATCGTCTGGCGGTTCGACACCGCCGATGGGCAGCGCTTCGCCGTGAATTACGATGCGGCCGGCACGGTGCGCCATGGTGGATCTGTGTCAGCACCGGCCGCCACACGGCCGCCGCGCGTGCTCCACGTTACCTTGCGACCGCAACACCGTGCGACGAGTACGCCGGGAGACCACGACACGCTGGTGCTGACCACTTCTGAAGGACTGCATGGCGACGGAGCGTTCGAGTTTTCGGCCGATCTGTACGCCGCCCTGCGAAACTGGATCGAGCGCCAACACTCGGCCTGAGGGGGGCGGCACGCCACGGCGCGCTGCGGCGACTCAGGGCTGGGTGAGTTCAATCACAAGGATCGCGGCCTCGAGCAACTCCGGCAGAGCCGCACGCAACTGCGCCGGCGTTTCCGCTTCGATTCGATCCCATGGTGTGTCGTCTTCGAGTGCTGCGGCCGCAATTCGCACCGGACGATCCAGCCACCGCCAGCGCTCGGCGCGCGCCAGCTCGACTGCTGTCACCAACAGCGCATCCTCCACTTCGCCGGTACGTAACCGCGCCACCCACGCCCGCAGCGCCTCCTCGCCGGCGCGGGCGACTTCGGGGGTAAACCGGGCAACCGCACGAAACTCCAGGGCAGCCGCACACCACTCTGTGAGGCCGCCATCTCCTTGCTCGTCAAACAACTCCAGCGGCAGCCGCCCAAGCAGCACTTCCACAGCATGCCGCCGCAGTGCCGTGCGGGCATCCGGCGCTGGCCGCCGCCAGTCCAGACGCAACACCAACTCCGCAGTGTCAGACGCCGTTGGACGGTGTTCGCACGCAGCGGCGGCCCACCCACCTGGCGCGGCGCGGCCACCAGTCCCGAGCGCCGCAAAACGCCACGCCGCCGGCAAGCGCGCCAGAACTTCGCCGCCATCCACATTCCCGCAGACCGCTATACGGAGCCCCCGCGGGGCATCCGGCGCTGCCTTCTCCGCCTCCGAACCGCCCCACACCCTTGCGTGCCATTCCAATGTTTGGGAGACAAAGTTACTCGGCCCCTGTGACCACCAACTCACCGCGTCCGGCAACCTCTCCTGCCACAATACGAGGCCGTGATACGCGTGGTAGACCTCCGCGGCCCGTAGCATTTCGGCGGCCGGCCGAGTGGCCGTGTTGTGCCTGCCGTGATCCTCCTGCAATGGGATCCTCGTCCATGCCGCCATGCCACCGGGCAGCGCCAGGGAAATGAGACTAACCTCCGCATTTTCGCCGAAGTGCGAACGGATGACCCGCGGCGCGCGCGCGGGTGCACGTGCATCGGTCGCACCTGGCCGGTAAGCCGCAAGACGTCGCAACACGAGATCCGGGGGGATGAAGCCACGCCCCGGGCGGTGCAAGTCGTTTATCGAATCACGCAACAACACCCGCGGCTCTGTCCATGGGCGCAATACCTCGTTCACCGCGCTCGCGGCGGCAGACTGCGTGACGAGGGCCTCCCGCAGATCGCGGGCTGCCACTTGTACATCTGCCATCCGCAGCAACGGCAACCGCCGCTCGGCGTGCAGGGCTCGCTGGGCATCACCGCCCACGACTTCGTATCTGCCGAGCGTGCGCGCGAAAGCGGCGAAACTCTCCCAGTCGTCCCGCAAGGTGCGACCTGCCAGCGCTCGCGCACGGTTGAACTCCTGCTCGCTGAGACCCTGCTTCTCGATCGATTCAAGCTCGACCGCCAGTTCGACAATGGGCACCACAGCGGAAGTCGGCTGGGATGCGGATGGTCCCGCCGAGGTCACGTGCGATTCCAGCCAGAGTTCCACCGCACCATCGGTGCGCCCGGCGAGACGGCGCCACCGGGGAGCCAGCCCACGAGCAGCACTGACACGCCGCCAGGCGCCATCTGGCCACGCACACAGGTGCTCCAACAACACGTCGATGGCCGAACCCGTTGCCACACCGAGAGAAGGGCCCGGCCAACGCAAGACGTTACCGGCGGCTTCGGTGACGACGGTTGCTTGGGGGGATAACACCGTATCCTCGGACCAGGCCCGGCGCGGCGATTCCGCCCAAGGCCGTAATCCGAATTGTTCCTGCGCTTCTGCAAACGCCAGAGGTGGTGACCATGCACCGACAATGAGGAGGGTCGCGTTTCCGGCGACAAACCACCGTTCAATGAGATGTTCCGCATCCTCGACCCGTAACGGATTGGTCGATGACGCCCGCACCGCAGCAAGTTCCTCGGCACTGGGTGGCTCCGGTGCGACCATGTCCGCAAGCAGGCCCAGGGCCGCAGTGGCCTGGGGAGCCGGCAGTGTGACCGCGAACATGCTCGCATCGTGCGCGACCACGGCTGTCGACTGCCCACCGAGCGCCGCCAGCTTCCAGAGCCGCGCGTCGCGCACTGCAATTGCGGTATGCACAGCGCGACAAAGCCCGGCTTGCCCGGACGGGTCGTCCCCATGACCCGCTCCGAACCAGAGCTGCACCTCCACGAGTGGCAGCGCGAAATTGGGTATCACCACGACGTGCAGGCCGTTTTCGAGTCGCCGGTATTCCGCCGCCCAATCCTCTGCCCAAGCGCTCCTGGGTCCGGCCAGCAGTAACATCACCAATGTGACCCACCCAATCTGCCACACCCATCCAACTCGCGCTCGCCACAGGCAAGAGGGCCCGCTTGCGATCCCGCTCACGGCTTCCAATAGCATCCGGAGCCCCCGAAAATTCATTCGAGAAACCGCTCCCGCCATTCCGGTAACACCCACAGGCAATCTTCCCGACGCCCGAACCAGCGATACCTGTGCTGCGCCACCCATTGGTATACCCAGTCCCGCAGTGGGCGAGGTAGCAACCTGAGCACCCCAAACACTCTCCACACCCCTCCCAATTCGCGGGCGATTCGCAGGGCAGCCGCACTCGCAACCCACACCCGGCCATCTGCGAGCAGGACCACCGAGTCCGGCCCGGACAAGCCGCCATACTGCGCCAAGAGCTGCTGTCCCACTTGCGACTGTTGCGCTGCGAATCGGAAACGTCCCCGCCGGTCACGCTTCAGGATGAACTGCACCGACCACTGGCAAAGTGCGCACTGCCCATCATAGAGCACCACCACGGATTCGACCTTGATCGGCCGGGGGAGCGACATCAAATGTACGTCCACGCGTGAGTTTTCAGGAGCAATCACACCGGATCGTAGCCCAGGGAGCGATCGAAATCTGTTAGCGCAATCTTAGCGCTGCGCTCACTGCGAATTGAAACCCCCTTGTCACCCTGTAAGAGGCACCGCATCGCCTGCAACCGAGCCCTTCGGTACGATAGAGCGCGCTCGGGGACCTTGGCGGAGAAGCACATGGCCGAACGGCCGGATCAGGACTCCCGCAATACCACGATGCCGCGCAACCGCGGGACCATTCTCGTGGTTGAGGATGAGACCGACCTCGCCGATGTCCTTTGTTATCACCTCGGCCGCGAGGGATACCATTGCCGGCGCGCCGAGGATGGCGAGCGCGCCCTCGCCGAAGCTACCCGGCAACCACCCGATCTCGTGGTGCTGGATCGCATGTTGCCGGGGCTCTCCGGCGATGAGGTGGCCCAGCGCCTGAAGCGCGACGCCCGCACCGCCGCCATCCCGATTCTAATGCTTACCGCGAAAGCCGAAGACGAAGACGAGCTGGTCGGCTTCGCCCTCGGTGCGGATGATTATGTGCGCAAGCCGTTTTCCGTGAAACTCGTCCTCGCCCGAATCGCAGCGGTGCTCCGTCGGCAGCGCGCCGGAACCGGCAAACGCGAAGTTCTCGCGATCGGTACCGTTGTGCTCGATCATGGTCGCCATGAAGTCACGGCTGGGGGTCAGCCCCTCGATCTGACCGCCACCGAATTCCGCATTCTCGCCGCGCTCATGTCGGCGCGCGGTCGGGTGCTGACACGCGAACAGCTCATCGACAACGCCATTGGGCAGGGGGCGGCCGTCACGAACCGGGCCATGGATGTGCACATCGCCGCCCTGCGAAAAAAGATGGGGGCGACCGCCAACTGCATCCACACCGTGCGGGGCGTCGGCTATGCTTTCCGGTTACCAGAAAGTGGCACCGATGAAGCGTAGCCCTCATGTTTCTCAGTGGTCGACGTAATCGCCTGTTACTCGCGGGCGCCCTGCTCGTGGGCGTGGCTCTTGTGGCTGCGCTCTGGCTGATTTCGCGCGAACAGGAACGGTTGCATGGCGAGGAAGTCGCCAGCCAACTCCAGACCAAGGCACGTCTGCTCGCGGGAGTGCTTGCGGATGGGCGTCCCGACGTCGATCGGCCCCTTTTCCACCGTCTGATCGCTACCCTCGAAGCCGAAAACATCGCGCTCGCCATTTTCGACGCTGAGGGTCATGTGCTGGCGCAATCTGCGGGGCTCGCGGATGCCGACACGCTTTCGATCGCACCGGAAGTCATCGCGGCCCTGCGGCCTGGGGGCACACCGGCCCGTGACGTGCGCCGCTGGGGGCCGCGCAATGCCGTCCACGTGATGGTGGCGCTGCCGATCCACTTCGGCGGCCCGGAGGCCCGCTGTGCCATCTGGCTCGCACAGCCCCAGTGGGCGCTGATCGACCACCCCGGCGCCGTCGTACGGCTGCTTGCCTTCATTGCGACCACCGCCACGCTTGCGGTCATCGTGCTGCTGACGCTTTACCTGCGCTTTCGCCGGCGCGCCCTGGCCCGCCTGGTCCGGACCGTACGAGAACTATCTGCCGGCAATCTCACCTCTGAGTTGCCGCGCGATGATCACGGTGAACTCGCCGCGCTGGCGACGGCCCTGAATTCGCTCCGAAAACGCCTTGCCGCCCAGATGGAGCTGATTGATCGCCAGCGCCGGATGCTTCAGTCGCTCGTCGACCAGTTGCATGAGGGTGTCATCGTGACCCGCGACGATGGCCGCATCGTCCTCATCAACCCCACCGCGATGCGGATGCTCAATCTCCCGGGGGAGCGCGGCCACCAGGATTTCATCGGCGAGCCCGTCGAGCACTGTGTTCAGGATCACCGCCTGCAGCGCATGCTGCTACCGGGGCTGGCGCCACCGCCGTCGCCGCGCACCGCGGCATCCGACGACAGTGGCAGTGATGCGCGCCTCGAGATCGAGACCGGTGATGGCCCGATTCACCTTCTCGCGCGCGCCTCGGAGGTGATCCTCGCCGAACCCGGACAGCGCACCGTCGATGCGGAGCGCGGCCGCGCAGTTCTGCTGACCGACATCACCGAGTTGCAGCGCATCATCCAGATGCGCACGGATTTCGTGGCGAACGCCTCGCATGAGCTGCGCACACCGCTGTCGACCATTCGCGCCGCAGTCGAGACGCTCCTGGGGATGGATCTCGTCGAAGAAGGACCGGCGGCACAGACCTTCCTGGAGAAGATCGATCGTCACAGCGCCCGTCTTGAAGCCATGGTGGCGGATCTACTCGATCTCTCCAAGCTCGAAACACCCTCTGAACGCTTCAAGCCGGAAACCATCGACTGCAAGAACCTCCTCCAGGAACTCTACGCCCGCTTCGCGGAGCGCCTCGAACGCAAGGGGCTGCATTGGCACGCCGAACGCCGCCCCGCTCACGCCGCCACCGTCCTGGTGAACCCCCACCTGCTGCGCCTCGCCGTTGACAACCTGCTTGATAACGCCATCAAGTTCACCGACCGTGGCGGCCACATCCGTGTGCAACTGACCCTCACCAACGAAACCGCCACACTTACTGTCGCGGATACCGGCTGCGGCATTCCAGAAGAAGATCAGCAACGGGTGTTCGAGCGCTTTTACCAGGTCGAGCGGGCCCGTTCGGGCGCTGAACGCGGCACCGGGCTGGGGCTTTCGATCGTACGACACGCGGTCAACGCCATGCGGGGTGCCGTGGAGTTGCGCAGCACACCGGGGCGTGGCACCGAAGTCACGTTGAGTGTGCCACAGCCACGCTACGCCGAGCGCTCCTGATTGGCGAATCCCATCCGGCCCCACCTCTTCGATGGCATCCCGCCAGTGAAAGCTAATTTCAAATTCATAATGAATGTTATTATAGGACTTATTGGCCACATGGATGGTACTCTGCTTCTTGGGAAAAACCGCCCTTACTAACCAATTCTTAACGCTTCCCGACTACGCTCATCCTTGATGGACGTTCCGGAACCGTCCGCTGTCGCCCCCGACGCCTTGGCCATGGGCTCCGGGCTGCCTGCAGCCGAACGCCACAACACCAGCCGCCGCACTAGGGACTCGGACGAGATGATCACGATGGAAGTCAAACCCACCGACTCACACGTGCGCCCGTCTCCCGTGTCCGCTCCGGCACGGGCGGTCGCGCCGCCACGCGACCATGTCCGCACCGAATCCTTTTCCGTGTTGTACAGCGGCAACCCCGCCGTGCGGAACGTCTCCATCACCATGCCGCAAGGCAAGGTGACCGCCATCATCGGACCCTCCGGCTGTGGAAAGAGCACTCTGCTCCGTGCGATCAATCGGATGAACGACCTCATCCCGACCTGCACCACCAAGGGGCGCCTGCTGTTGGAAAACGAGGACGTCTATGGCACCCACATTGACGTAACCACCCTGCGCAAGCGTGTCGGCATGGTCTTCCAGAAGCCCAACCCCTTTCCCAAGTCGGTCTTCGACAATGTCGCTTACGGTCCACGCGTGCACGGCATCCGTGGTCGCGCCGCGCTCACCGAGATTGTCGAACGCAGTCTCGAACAGGCCGCACTCTGGGACGAGGTCAAGGATCGCCTGCACCAAAGCGCGCTCGGTCTGTCCGGGGGACAGCAGCAACGTCTCTGCATCGCCCGGGCCCTCGCCATCGAACCGGAACTGCTCCTGATGGACGAGCCGACCTCCGCTCTTGACCCGATGGCAACCGACCGGATCGAGAACTTGATCGCCGAGCTGCGGGGGGAGTACACCATCATCATTGTCACACACAACATGCAGCAGGCCGCCCGGGTTTCCGACCAGACCGTATTCATGTACGTCGGCGAGATGATCGAAGCCGGCGACACCAGCGTGATCTTCACCAACCCCACGAACAAACGCACCCAGGATTACATCACCGGGCGTTTCGGGTAAACTTTTGCCTCGATGATCGGCCGGCGCTTGGACCGCCATCGGTCGTGGCGGACGTAATTGCGTGCGCGGCCAGTGCGAGGCAGGCATGTCCACCCATTTCGTGAATCTGCTGAACGATCTGCGCCGGCGCTCCCTGCGCATGGCCAGCCAGGTCGAGGATATCGTGCACGAGGCCTGTGAAGCCGTATTCTCCACGGACGAAGCCCTGGCCTTGCGCGTCATTGCGCGGGACGAGGAAGTCGATGCCGCCGAGGTCGAAGTGGAGGCCGAGGTGGTTCGCCTGCTCGCACTGTACCAGCCGGTGGGCTCGGATCTGCGGGCACTCTGCACGATCCTCAAAGTGAATAATGACCTGGAACGCGTCGCCGACTGCGCGGTGAACCTCGCCGAGCGGGCCCGCGCCGGCGTGGTGCAGGCCCTGGCACAGCGTTCGGCCCAGCTCAAACAACTCTGTCCAGCCGTACGGCAATCGCTGCGCAACGCGATTCGTGCTTATAGTGATGGCGACGCGGAGATCGCGGCCCAGATCCGCCAGGAGGATCAGGGCATCGACGCTCTGCACGTAAAGATGGTGCGCGACGTGGTTGCCCTGAGCGGTCTGGCCGCCGAGGAGATCGCGGCGTATCTCGATCTGTTGTCGGTGGCCAAGAACCTGGAGCGCATCGCCGACCACGCCACCAATATCGCGGAAGACGTGATCTTCATGTCCACTGGCCGGATTGTGCGCCACAGCGCCCGCGGCTGAACATGAAACCAGCGTTCCCCGGGGCATAGATGAATTTGCCGGCGATTAATCCGCTGAGGGTGCTGGCGCGGGCAGTGGCGCCACGGCCGTAAGACCGTCATCCGCCTGCGAACGCAGCCGGGTCAGACCCCAGGTCACACCAAAACCAACCAGGACCAATGCCGCCGCGCCCAGGATGCGACCGGGGGTATAGCTGGATTGCTGTCGCTGCGGCCATTGCCGCAGGATGGTCGCCACGAGCTGATCGTCGGCGACGCCGGCAACACCGGGGAGTTGCCAGGTTTCTGCGAAAGCCCGCAGCTCGGCCGGGGTGCGACGGTGCATGGCCTTCTCACCCGGCACCTTGTCGAACGGCCAGAGTCCGAGGACCGATCCCAGCAGGATGCCGAGCAGCACACCAAGGGTGGGCCGCGCGCAGCGGGCCAACAGCAGCTTGAGCAGGTGCGACAGTCCGACGATACCGAGCGCAGCCCCGAGCGCAACCGGAACAAGAATGCGGGGCTGCAGCGGGCGGATGGCATCCATGATGCGCTCGTACTGATCCATCACCAGGAGGACATACGAACCGGAAACGCCCGGCAGCACCATGGTCATGGCACCGACAACTCCACTGATGAAGTCCATCACCGTGTTGTGCGGAAAACCGGCGCCCTGCCGCAGCCCAAGCACGCCAAGCATCAGCGCCAGGCCGACCGCGGTTGCGAGAACAGCATCAACTCGCCACGGCCGCAGCGCCCGAGCGAGCGCCGGCGCGCCGCCGAGCGTGAGTCCGATGAAGAGTGCGTACATCGCGACAGGGTAGTGGAACAGCAGATACAACAGCACCCCGGCAAATGCGACGATCGCACCGGCCGCACAGCAGCCGAGCACCCCGATGAAGCTGAGGCGCCGGGTCGTGAAACGCAGGGCAGTGAGATCGGCCACCGTGTCGACAAACTCGCGGTAGAACCCCAGTGCCAGCACCATGGTGCCGCCCGAGACCCCCGGGATCAGGTTGGCAATGCCCATGAACAGGCCGGTGACGGCGATGCGCACGAGCCGCAGGGGAGCAAAGGCGGCCGCCACGGCCGGCGCTCCGGCCGCGACGGGCGAAGACTCGGGTGTACCAGTCATATGGGCTCCGCAGCGGACCCCGGCGGGGGGGCGCGGGGTTACTTGATCTCGGCGAGTTTGACGGCGGCGCGGTGCTTGGCGGCGAGCAGCGCTGCTTCGAGCACACGTTGCGTCTCGTAGGCATCCGTAAAGCTCGGCAGCGGCACGATCGGCTCTTCGCCTCCAAGGACGGCGAGCATGTCGGCGACCATGTTTACGAACGTGTGTTCGTATCCGATGATGTGGGCGTCGGGCCACCAGGCCCCGGCGTAGGGGTGCAGGCCGGCGGTGGTGCACATGATCCGGCGCCAGCCGCGCAACGCGGGAGAATCGTTCGCGTCATAGAACCAAAGCAGATTCATGTCTTCGAAGCCGAAGCGGATCGAGCCATGCTCGCCGTTGACTTCGATACTATTGTGATTCTGGTTACCCGTGGCGAGGCGGGTGGCCTCAAAAGTGCCAACGGCGCCGTCGCGAAAGCGGGCGAGGAAGAGCACACAATCGTCGACATCACTCTTGCCGCGCTGCTTGCGGGCGGCCCCGCCGCTCGCGATGCCGCCGCGGTTACCGGCCTTCTGCGGCAAAGGGCGCTCCGTGACGAACGTCTCCGCAATGGCGCCGGTCACCTCGACAATTTCCTGCCCGGTGATGAAGCGTGCCAGGTCGATGATGTGCGCATTGAGGTCGCCGTGAGCACCGCTGCCGGCATACTTCTTCTGGAAACGCCAGACGAGCGGCGTTTCCGGGCCACCCCAGTCCTGTAGATACGAGGCCCGCACGTGGTAAATCCGGCCCAGCTTGCCTTCCTGCACCAGGCGGTGGGCCAGGGCGACGGCTGGGCAGCGGCGATAGTTGAACCAAACGAACGTCTTGGAACGGCGGGCCTTGACCGCCGCATTGCGCATCGCGCGGGCGTCCTTGAGGGTGTGCGCTAGGGGCTTCTCACAGGCGACATGCTTGCCGTTCGCCAGTGCCGCGAGGGCCTGCTCGGCATGCATGTAGTTGGGAGTGCTGACATCGACCAGGTGGATGTCCGTGTTCTTGACGACTTCCTTCCAATTGGTGGTGTAGTTCTTCCAGCCCCAGCGATCGGCAAAAGGGGCGAGCGCAATCAGATCGAGCCCGGCGATGGTGTGCATCACCGGGGCCAGCGGTACGTTGAAGAACTTGGCGACCTTCAGGTACGCGTTGCTGTGCGCCCGGCCCATGAACTTCTGGCCGAGCAGCGCGATATTGCAGACGCCTGCCATGGTAGTTGTTTCCTGCAAAGACTGAGCACGTCACTAGGAAGCATGGACGGGCGGAAGAGCCCGCAGAACCACACTTGCCACCGGGCGACCCCCTCTGCCGTGCCACGGACTCGAAACGCGGAAGAGATCGGCCACGAGCGGGAGCGGCATCCCGACGCGCACAGCACGTCTCGAGGAGTCGCGAGACTGTTACCGTGCAAACGGGCGGGCGTCAAGAGTTCTGCCGGGGCGCGCCACAGTTCGCGACAGGTGGCACGGGACGGACCTCAGCGGCCGTATTCATCCTCGTCATACGGCACCCACGCGTGCGGGCTGTCGCCGGCCCGCAGCAGTGGCGCCACAAAGTGGGCAATGAATCGCGGCGCAGTACTGTCCGCGTGGCCGCCAAAATAGCCGTAGGGCGTGTATTCCGCCCGGTGGGACTGGTTGCGGAGCCGCTCGACGTAAAGGGCCTCGGTGTGCTCATCGGCCCCTGGCGGCAAACGGAAGCCGATCAGGCCGGCGGCGCGTTCAAACCCCAGTTCGCGATCGACCGTGCCGGTGATAGGCAGACCAAAACGCAGCAGCGGATCTGCGGGTGAATAGAAGTGGTAGAGCATCCCGTGGACGCGCTGGAGGACATCCGTCAGGTCATATTCGCCGGAAAGACTGCTCGAAAGGAACACGACCGTGCCGACCGGGGTGTCAGGGGGCAACCCTTCGAGAGCCCACGCCACAATGCCGGTACCCGCGGAGATCGCGATGAGGTGGACCCGTCGGCCGGGATATTCCTGCTGATACGCGCGGATTCGAGCAGCGAGGCGGCGGGCCTTCTGCTGATTGCGCCCACGGGCGAACTGGTCCACAACGGCGTCGCCGATGGGACTCTGCCAGGCAAAAACCTCGATTGACCCACGATATCCGGCCTCCCGGAGACCCCGGGGAACATCCCATGTGCCGACCACGTTGCCGACGCCCCCCGCACCACCGACGAAGTAAATCCGTCCGTACGCAGCGCCGGCGGGATCGGTCCCGAGACTTGAAAGCAGGGCACACCCGGGGAGAGCCGCGAGAAGGAACGTGTGGATGATGATGCGATGAGGTCTGGACACGCGCGCGACTCCTGGCGCCGTGCAGATTATGGGTGTGAGTGGGCCGTGCCGTCTACGGGTAAAACGCGACACGACCGGTGGCCCCCGCAAAGCGGTGTGGTTGGGTATATTCTTGCGTTATGCCCGGGACTGAACACATCCTATGGGCGATTGCAGGGGGGCTCGTGACCGCTGTCATGTTTGCAGCGGTCGGGTTTTGGACATGGCATGAGTGCGCGCGCCCCCCCGCTCACTCCCGCGGGGACACCTCGCCCGACACGGATCAGGACGACCCGTGACCGGCCGAGGGGGTGGTCCATGCTGCCCGCAACTCCGCCACGGAAAGCACCTGTCCTGCCACGCACAGTTCCGGCCTCTCGTGTGTCGTACCGAGGCGCCGGCACGCGATTCCTGGAAGCCCGGTCGAGGCCTGCTCCATTTCAACCACGTAACCGGCCGCCAACTCCTCAAACCCCGCGGACAGCACGCCTGATTCCGCCGTCACCGCGACACCACGACCACCCGCAATCGCCATCTCCGCGACCGTGACGAGCCAGCCGCCATCACTCACATCGTGGGCGGCCCGGACGGCGCCGGCGGCCACGAGAGCAGCAACCGCACGGTGAATCCGGGCCGCGACCGCGAAATCGAAGCCGGCTGCCGGCAGGCCACCGACCAGCCAAAGTGCACCGTCGGAGGACTTCAAGTCGGGCGTGACACAGCGGTGCACATCGGGCACGATGCCCAGCGCGCTGATCAGCAGGGTCGGTGGAATCGCAAGTCGCCCCCGGGTTCTGACGCGCTCCGTGATCATCGGCAGCGCGGCGGCGAGCCGCGCAGCGTCGGGACCCGATCCTTCCGCGCGACGCCGCAGCGCCGCGAGGAATCGCTCGACGTCCTCGCGCTCCAACGCGAATTCATTGTTGAGCGAATCCTTGCCCGAGATGAACGGCGTTCCATAGGCCAGCGCCACATCGTGACAGGCCTGGCAAGCTCGGACGAGTGCGCCGAGCTGGTGGGGGTCGTCGCTGCGTCCCCAGCAGAAATTGTCGAGAATCGCGGTTTGGGCTGGATCGCCACCGACGCACACCACATTACGCACGGCCTCGTCGATCGCGGCCGCTGCCATCCAGTAAGGGTCTACGTCGGCCAGGCCCGGTGAGAGGCCACAACCCACCGCGAGGCCGCGCCGGCTGGTCAGCCGCGGTCGCAGCACGGCCGCGTCCCCCGGACCGCCGCCGGGGCCAAGCAGCGGCTTGATGACACTGCCGCCCTGCACTTCGTGGTCGTACTTGCGAATGATCCATTCCTTCGAGGCGATGTTCGGCCGGGCAAGCTCCGTAAGCAGCCGGGCGGCAACGCCTTCCTCGCCCGAAGGGGGCACGGAACGCTGTGCAGACGCGACCGGTTGCCAGGTCGCTTCACGCTGCAGACGGGGTACGCCGTCGTGAAGAAACGCCATGTCCAGCGCGCCGACGAGCGCGCCGCGATAGCGCACCACGAGGCGCGGAGCGTGGGCTTGTGTGCCGGGAAGTGCGCTGGCCCCCTCCGACCCGAAACGTCCGATGACCGTCGCCTCGACCTCCTCCGCGCGCATTGTCGCAAGGAATGCTGCGAGCTTCTCCGGCGGCACCGCGACAACCATGCGCTCCTGCGCCTCGCTGATCCAGATCTCGTCGTAGCGCAGGCCGGCGTACTTCAGCGGCACCTCCGCGAGTTCAACCGTCGCACCAACATCAGCAGCCATCTCACCGACCGCACTGCTGAGCCCACCGGCGCCGCAGTCGGTGATCGCGGTGTAAAGGCAGCCGCCGTCCGCGTCACGCGCCCGCAACAGGGCTTCGAGGAACCGCTTTTCCGCAATCGCGTTGCCGATCTGGACGGCGTGCGAGAACTCATCCGCGTGGGTGTCCGTCAACTCCGCAGAGGAGAACGTAGCGCCGTGAATACCATCGCGCCCCGTGCGGCCCCCGACCACGACAATGTGATCTCCCGGGAGCGCGGCCTTCTCGATGGCCCAGCGCGGGATCAATCCAACACACCCGGCAAAAACCAGTGGATTACCGAGATAGCGCGGATCGAAGGCGACGGCACCATTCACGGTGGGAATGCCCATTCGGTTGCCGTAGTCCGCGACGCCTTGCACAATGCCGCGCAACACGCGCCAGGGATGCAGCACGCCGCGTGGCAGCTCCTCGTGCGGCCAGTCGAGCGGCGCCACGCAGAAAACGTCGGTGTTCGCGATGGGGCGGGCGCCAAGACCACAACCGATGACGTCGCGAATGACACCGCCAATGCCGGTGGCCGCTCCGCCGTAGGGTTCGATGGCCGAAGGGTGGTTGTGGGTCTCGACCTTGAAGGCAATTCCAAAGTCCTCGTCAAAGCCGATGATCCCGGCATTGTCCTTGAAGACGGACAGGCACTCCGGCCCGCGGCCCTCCACCATGAGACGTTGGGTAACCGCTGCGATGGTGTCTTTCAGCAGGTTCTCGTAGTGGCGCTCTTCGATGGTGGCAGTGGTGGACGGACCGCCGGGTAGCGGAGCGCCGCGGTAAAGGATCTCGCTCTTGAGGGTCTTGTGTACACAATGTTCAGACCAGGTCTGCGCAAGCGTCTCGAGTTCGAGGTCGGTGGGGTCGCGTTCCAGGGTGCGAAAGTGGGACTGGATCGCCTCCATTTCGGCGCGGGAGAGAAAGAGGTGGGCATCGCGTGAGAGCTTTTCCAGCGCGGCGGCATCAAGATCGCGCAGTGGAACGGTTCGCAGGCGAAAGTCGTAATTCGGCGGCTGCGGGGCCGGGCGGATTTCAGCGGAACCCAGGACAACTTGCTCGATGCAATCGTTCGCCAGCGTCCGTCCTGCCGCGAGACGAACATCGTCCACGCCCCAAGTGCCCGTAAGTACAAAGCGTCGCGCGGTGCGCACACGTTCGACGGGGACGCCCGCGCTTTGCAGTGCGGCCAGCGTGCTGTCGGCAACGGGGTCCATCACGCCCGGCCGGAGGTGAACCTCGACCGCCTCGGTACCAGCCGTCAAACCCGGCAGGTCGGCGGCGGTGGTGACGACCGTGGCGGTTTCTACGACCGGATCTCGCAGCAGGGGCACAACGGTGCGCTCTACGGTGGCACGGTCCAGTGGGCCTTCGAGGAAGTACAGATGGCTCGACCGGACGCCCTTGAGGCCGGGTAACCCGCCTTCACGCAGAAGCTGTGCAACTTCTTCCGCTGCCGCACCGGCTGCCCGCGGTGCAATTTCGATCCGGTAGACGTTGCTCATGGGGGCCGCCAACCTCCTCGCCTGCCGCACACCGTTCGCACGCCCCCGAAACGCCACTCCGCCGGGCATGATAGCGGAAAAGGGGGGGCGATTCGGGACAGGCGAAAGGCCGGAATCTCTGTCACGGCCACATTCCCCCGGAGTGGATTTCACGCTGGAACCGCCCCCAGCCATGATACACTACCTATGGCTGAGTTGATGATTCTGCCTGGGCTGCGAACGTCGCGGGCCGGGTGTCCCCATGTGTCCGGCCGTCGCGTGGTCGATGGCTGTGAACCCAACGGTCGCCAATTTCGGAGCTGACTTGTCCGCTACGCCACGCGAAAAACTCTCCGTTCGTCGCGAGAACGCCCTGCTCGTCAAAGTGTTGCTCGACCGGGAACCCATCATCGCCGATCCCCTAGCGGAGCTGGCGGAATTGGTGGAGTCGGCTGGCGCGGTAGTCGTCGGCCGATGCGTGCAGCGCCGGCAGGCGTTTCACCCGGCGACCTGTGTCGGCAAGGGCAAGCTGGAAGAGATTCGCCAGCGAGCGGAGGCCTACGAGGCCGAAGTCGTCGTCTTCGACAATGATCTCAGCCCGTCCCAGATCCGCGAAATCGAGAAGGTGACCGGCCGGAAGGTGCTGGACCGCAGCGAAGTGATCCTCGACATCTTCGCCAGCCGGGCCCGGACGCACGAGGCACGCTTGCAAGTTGAACTGGCCCAGCTCGAATACACCGCTCCGCGGCTGCGCGGCATGTGGACACACCTTGAACGCATCGCGGGCGCGGGTGGCGGCACAGGCGTCGGTGTGGTGGGCGGCATCGGCACCCGTGGCCCGGGCGAGAGCCAGATCGAGATCGATCGTCGGCTGGTCGACAAGCGTGTCGCATTTCTCCGGCGGCAGATCCAGGCGATCGATCAGCGCAAGGTGCGGGAGGTCCGGGCGCGGGAAGACTTTTTCACCGTCTCGCTGGTGGGCTATACGAACGCCGGCAAAAGCACGCTGATGAACGCGCTTACCGGAGCCGGCGCGTACACCGAGGACCGGCTGTTTGCCACGCTCGATACGTTGACTCGCCGCTGGGAACTGGGGAATGGCCGCTACGTGTTGCTGTCGGATACGGTCGGTTTCATCCGCGATCTGCCGCATCACCTGGTGGCGTCCTTTCGTGCCACACTGGAAGAGGCCATCCACGCAGACCTGTTGCTGCACGTTGTCGATGCGGCCAGCCCCGATGCCGCCGAGCAGATCGGCGCCGTGGAGAGCGTGCTCGCGGAGCTCGGCGCGGCCCACGTACCCACGCTGATGGTTCTGAACAAGGCGGACGCGGTCGAGGACGAGGTGGCCCTGACCGTGTTGCGCAACCAGTTTCCGAAGGCACTGCCGGTGTCGGCGCTCACACGCACGGGACTGGTTGAACTGGGCAGTGCGGTCGACGCGCGGGTGCGCGGGGAGCAGCGCGCGGTACGGCTGTCGGTGCCCTCGGGCGATGGCCGGGCTTTGAACTTCCTGGAACGGTTCGCCGAGATCGACACACGCGCATACGAAGATGGCAGAACCATCCTCGACGTGCGCATCGCCCCCCGCGCGCTGAATCACCTGCACAGCATCGCGGCAGACGTTCAGCATTTGGGATAATACCGGGGCCTCTGCTGCGGACGCCGTTTGGATGGCCGACACGAGCCAGCCCCGGCCAGGTCGCCAGAGATTGACCACGGAGGGTTCGCCATGCTGTTGCCGCGTGACTTCTCCCGCGCGACGCTCGTACTGCTCGGGGTGAACCTCCTGCCGCTCGGAGGCGTCCTGTTCCTGGGGTGGGATGCCGCCGCGATCGTGATTTTGTACTGGGCTGAGAACGTCATCATCGGCGCCTATACCGTGCTCAAGATGATCGGCGCCCCGGTCCAGCCGCCGGAAACACACCTGGGCAAGCTGTTTCTGGTACCGTTCTTTTGTCTGCACTTTGGCGGTTTCTGCGCTGGACATGGAGTGTTCCTGCTGATTCTCACTCAGTTCGGCGGGGCTGCTGGTCCCCACGACACTTTATTTCCGCCGGTCCCGTGGCCGGGACCACTCATCTTCGTGCAGCTTCTCATTGGTGTGGTCCTGACACTCTGGGAGCGCATGCCGCCGGGCATGGCCTGGTTGTTACTCGGGCTGATCATCAGCCACGGGGTTTCATTCGCGCAGAATTACATCGGCCGGGGCGAGTACCTGCGACTGTCTGCCTCCGAAGCAATGGGCCAGCCCTACAAGCGTATCATCCTGCTGCATGTCGTCATTCTGGCCGGGGCGGTGCCGGTGCTGCTGCTCGATTCGCCGGTCCCGCTGGTGGTCATCCTGGTCCTGCTCAAAATCGTGCTCGACCTGTGGTTGCACGTGCGTGAGCACCGGAGCCGCCCATTGGAATCGGACGCGACCGAACCACCGGTGGCCGATTCTTCGGCCCGTGATTGACCCGTCCGCGGCGGATACACTGCCGGCGTGTGGGCGCTGACCGTGAACTTGTTGCCGCCAATCCTCGTTGAGGCGGCTCGTGTTGCGCCTGTTCTCGGCACTGCGCCCTTACCGGGCGCAGCCGATCTCGGCGCCGTAGCCCTCGCAGCCAACGCGGTGCTGCTGCTTGTTCTCGTCGTGCTCTCGGGCATTTTCTCCGGCAGCGAGACGGTGCTCTTCACGCTCACCACTGTGCAGATTGAGCGGGCCGCCGCCAGCGCGAATCCCTTCCGGCGCCTGGTGGCCCACCTCCTGAAGCGGCCGAAGGAAGTGCTGCGCTCGATCCTCGTGGTCAATACGGCCGTCAACGTGCTGCTGTTCGCGACTTCGTTCGTGTTGTTTCAGTCGCTGGCCGCGCAGGCCGGACCGTGGGTAACGCCGGTTTCGGGCGTTGCGAGCATTCTACTGGTGGTGGTCTTCGGGGAAGTCGTACCCAAGGTGCTCGCGGTCAAACTCGCGGAGCGGCTGGCCCCGCTTTCGGCGACGGTCGTGCGAATGGCGGATGTCGTCGCGGGGCCGGTGGGGAAGATCATCGACGTGGCCCTGGCGGAGCCGTTCGTACGGGTGGTGCTGGGCGGAGGGCAGAAAGTCGCACCGCCGACCGGTGACCTGTCCCGCGCCGAACTGAAAGCGCTGCTCGAACTGAGCCGCCGCGGAGGCACCCTGCGCCCGTTGGAAGACAGTTTCCTGCGCGCCGTGCTCGACCTCGGCCACACACGCGTCCGCGAGGTGATGGTGCCGCGCGTCGCGATGCGCATGTACGATGTGAATGAATCTCCCGAGGGGCTCCGCACGCTGATGCGGGAGACGCGCTATAAGAAAATCCCCGTGTATGACGGCACGCCGGATGCTGTGGTCGGCATGGTCTACGCCAAGGTGTTGTTTCTGCAACCGGACCGGCCACTGCAGGAACTGGTGCAACCGGTGCGCTTTGTGCCGGAACTGATCACTTGTGAGCGGCTGCTGGCCCATTTCCGCGAATCCCGCACGCAACTCGCCATCGCCGTGGACGAGTATGGTGGCGTGGCCGGGCTGGTAACACTGGAAGATGTGCTCGAACGTATCGTGGGTGAAATCGACGACACACAGGACCGCGAAGAGCCGGACATCCGACCGCTGGAAAGCGGGGACTTCGATATCAGCGGTGGCCTGAGCGTGCACTACTGGGTAGAGGCGTTTCGCTTGCCGCCGCGGGTTGAGCGAGTGGCAACCGTCGGTGGGCTGGTGATGGCACAGCTCGGCCGACCGGCGCAAGAGGGAGACCGAGTCCGCTTCGGCAACATCGAACTCGAAGTGATCCGGGTTGCACAACGGCGCATCGAGCGGTTGCGACTGCGGCTGCTGAACGAGGCCCGTTCCCAGGAAGATGATGGGGAGGTGCAGCGATGATCCTGCTGTACCTGGGGGCGCTGCTATTCGCATTGCTGCTCAGCGCCCTGTCGTCGGGCTCGGAGACCGGTTTGTACTGCATCGATCGCGTACGGCTGCGCGTGGCAACAGAGCGCGGTGAGCGGGCCGCCCAGCGCCTGGAACGGCTGCTGCGCCGGCCGGAAGACGTGGTGATCACGATGCTGCTCACGACAAACATCGCGGATTACCTCGCGACCGCGGCGGTGACGGCCCTGCTGCTGCACCTCGCGGTGTCGACGGCGGTGGTCGAGCTGTATGCAACGGCCATTTGCACCCCGCTGATCCTCGTCTTCGGTGGCCTGATTCCGAAGGACTGGTTTCGCCGTGAAAGCAACGCGCTGTTGGCGCGGCTGAGTGTGCTGCTGGTGGGAGCAGAGCATCTTGCGCGGATAACCGGGCTGGTCTGGTTTCTGCGGGGACTGACGACGCTGCTCGCGCGCTGGCTGGACCCGGCCCAGGCCGTCCCGGAGCACGAGTTGTTGCCGCGGGCGCGGTTGCTGCACCTGCTGCGCGAGGGGGCGGCGCGCGGTGGACTGACGGTGCTCCAGCGCGACCTGATCGAGCGCGTGTTGAACCTTCCCGGGGTGCGCGTGAGCGACGTCATGATTCGCCTGCCGCGGGCGGCGACGGTGCCGCGCGACATTGAGCGGGCGGAGTTTCTGCGGATAGCCCGGATGGCACACTTCTCGCGGCTGCCCGTCTGGGTGCAGCAGCCCCGGCGGATCGTCGGTGTGGTACCGGTCTTCGACGTGCTGAGCGATACCGAAGAACGTCCGATCGCCGCGCACGTCAGGCCCCTGGCAACCTTGGCGGAGTCGCTGCCGGTGTCCGCGGCGCTGCTGGAATTGCAGCAGCAGCGCCAGACGATGGCGGTGGTTGTGGACCGGAGCGGGTTGGCGGTGGGCATCCTGACGGTCAAGGACCTGGTCGAAGAAGTCGTCGGCGAACTGGAAGCGTGGTAAACTGCGTGTGGTTGGGCTGAGGCGCAGAGCGATGGCAACCGAACAGCATGATCTTTCTAAAGAAGTCACCTGGGTGAGTCCGCGCCTGGGGCCGCTCGCGCTGGTACTGCGTACGCTGGGGGCACTGTTTTACCTGCTTCCGATTGCGCTGTTCCTGATCTTGTCGGGTCTGGGGATGCTCTTTCTCTGGCTGGTTGTGAATAAGGCCCCGCCAGTCACGATCTGGCTGGCGGAGGGCAGTTCCGGGTGGGTAGCACTCCTCGCGATCGTGCTGGGGGTGGCCCTGTGGGTCGTGCTCGCACTGGCGGCGCTGCTATGGGTGTGGCGCTGTGCACGGGCCATGTGGGAGCTGTTGTCGGATGGGCGACAATAGGCCGCAGGCCGCACGAACGCCTTCTTCGGGCCCCCCATCCACCCGTGTGGATACGGTTCGATTCTTTTGGACGCGGCGGGGTCTCCGCGGTACGCTCCCTGCTCCCGGTGGCGGCGCTCGCCGGCAGCTCCGCGGCCGTTGCAAGGAGTGTCACCGTGAACCAACTTACCACGTACCTACAACAGCACCAGGCCGCCCATCTCGAATGGGCCCGCGACCTGTGCCGCATCCCCAGCATCAGCACCAAGCCCGAGCACAATGCTGACACGCGGGCCGCCGCGGAGTGGACACGCGATCTCTGCACGAGCATCGGCCTCAAGGCCACCTTGCACGAGACGGGCGGCCACCCCCTCGTCTATGCCGAGCGCTGCGAACACCCGGGACAGCCGGTTTATCTCGTCTATGGCCACATCGACGTTCAGCCCGAAGGCGACCTGTCCCTCTGGAATGCCGCCCCGTTCGAGCCGGTCATCAAGGACGGCCTGCTCATTTGCCGAGGTTCTTCCGACGACAAGGGGCAGGTGTTGATACACCTGCGGGCCGCGGCCGCGTGGCTGGCGACGACCGGCAAACTGCCGATCAACCTCAAATTTCTGATCGAGGGCGAGGAAGAAATCGCCTCGCCCAACCTTGGACCCTTCCTGCGACAACATGCTGAACTGCTGCGTTGCGACCATATCCTGATCTCCGACACCGGCATGTACGCAGACGGCTGGCCGACGATCACCTATGGCACGCGCGGGTTGCTCTACAAGGAAATCCGCCTGCACGGGCCCAAGCACGACCTGCACAGCGGCTCGTTCGGGGGCACACTGACAAATCCCGCCAATGCACTCGCACACCTGCTCGCCTCCCTGCATGACGCACAGGGCCGCGTCGCGATTCCGGGCTTCTACGACACGGTGGACGAGTTGTCCGCCGCCGAGCGGGGGCAGCTCGCCGAACTGCCGCTGAACGAACAACGCTACGCGGCCGACATCGGCGTCCCCGCGCTCGCCGGCGAGCAGGGCTATAGCACCAATGAGCGTCGCTGGATTCGCCCGACGCTGGATGTGAATGGCATCTATGGCGGCTTTATGGCCGAAGGCGCCAACACCATCATTCCGCGCAGTGCCGGGGCGAAGGTCAGCATGCGCCTGGTGCCCAGTCAGAGCGGCGAACGGCTCAGCCAGATCTTCGACGAAACCATTCGCACCCGTTGTCCGAACACCGTTCGGCTCGAGATTCTCAACCACGGTGCAGCGGATGCTTACGTGGCCCCACTTGACAGTCCTCCGATGGCGGCGGCGCGACAGGCGTTGCAGGAGGCGTTTGATCGCACGCCGGCACTGATCCGCGAGGGCGGGTCGCTGCCGATCCTGGCGCTCTTCAAGCAGGTGCTGAAGGCAGACTGCCTGATGCTCGGTTTCGCCGGGCCCAATTGCAACGCGCACGGGCCCAACGAGAACATCGTCATCGCGGACATGGATCGCGGGGCCGACGCCATCGCGCGGCTCTACGGACACCTCGGCGCGTAGCGGCCCCGCGCAACGCCGACCCCAGCGCCCCGGCACCGGGGACCGCACGCCACGGACAGGTGACATGCGTATCGACGCCGCCCGCATTGTCGGACTCGTCGGCGCCGTGGCGTTTGTTGCGTGGTACCTGGTGGGCTTGATCCTGCGGCCGGATCTCACCGCGGACGAAACCTACCATGTGCCCGCTATTCTCGGGTTGGCCAGGGGAGACTGGACGGAAGCGCTCAAGCTTCCCATGCCGCCCACCTATCACCTGGTCGTGGCGGGTGTTGCGCGCGTTTTCGGTCCCGATCTGTGGGTCTTGCGGTTGCCGAACCTCATCGTGGCCGTCGCCGCGATTTTTGTCGTGGATTGGGTCCTCCGCGCGCGGTGGCCGCAGGGGGACGCACTGGGGGTCGCGTTGTTCGCCTGCAACCCACTGCTATGGCCCTATGTCGCCTTTTGCTACACGGAACCCCTGTGCCTGCTGGGCGTGCTGTTGGCATTCGGCTGGCACGTCCGCGGACGTTATCTGGCGGCGGCACTCGCATTGCTGGTCGCCTGCCTGGTGCGGCAATCCACAATGGTCTGGGGATTGTTCTTCCTCGGGTGGGCGCTACTCGAACAACTGGCACCGTGGGCGGGATTGTCCCGCGCAGCGGTCGGATGGGGCCACGGCGACACGGGTGGCCGTACTGCGCGCACCCCGTCACCCCCACCCCCGAATTGGCACCAAGCGGTGATGGCGACCTGGCCGTACATGGTCCTACTCGAGCTCGCCGCGGTGTACGTGCTGGTGGTTGGATTCACACAGAGCCATAGCGTCGAGAATGCACTGCGGCCCAACCGCGCCCAGGGCTACGTGCTGATTCTGACGCTGGGCTTGCTGTGGTTCCCGCGTTGGGTAGCCGCATTGCCAGGGCTCTGGCGGGTGGCGGGGCAGCCGGTGTTGTTGCGCGCGGCGGGTTGCACGGCTCTCGCGGGCCTGGTCGGCCTGCTTGCGCTCGCGTTCGCGAACCCGCACCCCTGGAACCTGGACACCTACTACCTCCGCAACTGGCCATTGGCCGCGATGACTCGTGATGGTGGTATGCGATGGGCATTCTCGGCCGCCGTCGTACTGATCGGGGCGGCACTGGTGGTGGCGGCCCGCGGAGCGCCATACGGGCGCGTGCTGGCCCTGGCGGCTCTTTGTGGCGCGGCTTACGTCGGGGCGCACTACCTGGTCGATCCGCGCTACTACGTGTTGCCAATTTATGTGCTGGAGTTGCTCTGGCCACGTAAGGGTTCACAACGGGAAACAGCGCGCACCCTGGTGGCATGGTACGTGTTGCTGTTGATCGGCTTGTGGCTGGGGCTGGCCTGGCAGCCGGGGGGCTGGGGGGGGATCTGGTAGGTTTCCCAAGGCGTGGACCGGTTCAGGGGCGCTGTTCGGCGCGCATCCGCTGCAGGGCCTCTGCGAGGGTCGGCACGATCTCGAAGAAGCGGTCGAGTTGCGTGGTGCCGAAGAGGCCGGCAACGAACGGCGTGGGGTTCACCAGCGCTACGCGGCATTCCTCGGTATTGGCCTGTGCGGTAATCCGCACCAGCTCACTGAGGCCGACGGAGTTCATGAAGCGCAAGGCACCCAGATCGATCAGGACGCGCGTACCCGGGCCGGCGAAGAGTGCCGTTACCGCTCCGACGACATCGGGCTCCGGCTGGCCGGTGAGCTCACCATCCAAGCGCACAAGGAAGACGCCGTGGTCTTCCCGTATTTCGATCTGCACATCATTCACACGGCACTCCCACACCTGGGCGAAGTGGCGCTTCACGCCGGGCTCGGCAGGGCCCCCGCGTCGCCATCCGGCGGCTTCTGCACGGGCCGCGCTACCGGTGTGGTGTCCGGCCGGCGCTGCTGCTCCGCCGCGATGAGATCCGCCACGGTCGGGCGGTCGATGGTTTCACCGGCCATGATCTGGCGTACTTCCTCGCCGCTGAGGGTTTCATACTTCAGCAAGGCCTGGGCGATATTCTCCAGACTGGTGCGATTTTCATGCAGGATCCGGCGCGTGTCTTCGTAGGCCCGCCCGATGATCTGCTTGACCTCTGCGTCGATCACCTCGGTGGTCTTATCGGAAAACTCGCGCCCCAGCCCGAAATCAACCTGGCCGCGACGCGTCAGGGGCTCGTCACCGTAATAGACGAAGCCGAGCTGATCGCTCATGCCCCATTCTGTGACCATCATGCGGGCCATCTGGGTTGCCTGCCGGATATCACCCGAAGCCCCGGAATTCATGTCCTGGCCAAGAACTTCCTCCGCAATGCGGCCAGCACAGAGTACGCGCAGGGTCGCCTCCACATACGAGCGGTTGTAGGTCATGCGGTCCTTCTCGGGCAGGGAGAAGGTCGCTCCGCCGTAGGGTCCGCGCGGGATGATACTGACCTTGTGAACCGGGTCCGCATCTTTCAGCAGCGATTGCACGAGGGCGTGTCCGGCTTCGTGATATGCCGTCAGCAGGCGATCACGATCATCCACGACGCGGTTACGCTTGGCACGCCCCCAACGGACCTTATCGCGGGCTTCTTCGAGGTCTTCGAGCTCGACGGCATCCTTGCCGGCGAGCGTGGCGAGCAGGGCCGCCTCGTTGATGATCGCGGCGAGGTCGGCGCCGCTGAACATCGGTGTGCCACGCGCCACGCGCGTGAGCTTGGGATCGAGCGGCGGCTGAATCTTCACTTTGCGCGCATGGACCCGCAGGATTTCAAGGCGCCCCTTCACATCCGGCAGTGGCACAAAGACCTGGCGGTCAAAACGGCCCGGCCGAATCAGGGCGGGGTCAAGCACGTCCGCACGGTTGGTCGCGGCCACGACAATCACCTGGTCGTTGCTGTCGAAGCCATCCATCTCGACAAGGATCGCATTGAGCGTCTGTTCGCGCTCATCGTGGCCGCCACCGTTGTAGCCCATTCCGCGGCGGCGCCCGACCGCATCAATCTCATCGAGAAACACAATGCAGGGGGAGTTTTCCTTTGCCTGGCGGAACAGATCACGAACGCGCGACGCCCCCACACCCACGAACATTTCGACAAAATCCGAACCGCTGATCGAGAAAAAGGGCACGTCGGCTTCGCCGGCGATCGCCTTGGCAAGCAGCGTCTTGCCGCAGCCGGGCTCCCCCACCAGCAGCACGCCGCGCGGTATCCGTCCGCCCAGCCGCTGGAACCGCTTCGGGTTCTTGAGGAACTCCACGATTTCGTAGACTTCCTCCTTGGCTTCCTCGATACCGGCCACCTCGTTGAAGGTGATACTGGTGTGTTCCTTGGTCAGAATGCGGTGGCGGCTGCGGCCGAAGTTGCCGAGCATGCCAGCCCCGCCGCCGGTCTGGCGCAACTGGCGGAACAACAGGAACCAGATGAGTGCAAAGAGCAGGAGCCACGGAATGATGGCCAGCAGGATGTTCATCAACAGGTTGCTGGAAGGATCACTGGTTACGATGATCTCGCGTGGGGAGTCCTGCTTCAGCCCCTTGCGAATCGACTCCACTTCATGCACCAGGCCGAGATACTTCACCTGGAAGCGCGTGGTGTTGTGCTTGGCGGAAGGCGGCGCCTTGTAGAACTCCCCAGTGAGCAGGTCCGGTTTGAACACCACCCGCTGGACCTCGCCCTCGGCGACGTGCGTCCAGAAGGCATTCATGGGGATTTCGTTCACGGGGTTCATGCTCTGGCTGAGCATGACGACCACCATGAGTCCCAGGCCGACGATGAAAATCCACGACAACAGGCCGCGGTTCATCCGCCCGGGCGGACGCGGCGGACCGCCATTGCCGCCATCACCCTCGCCGCGCGGTCGCTGGTTGGATTGCTGCTCATCCGGCATACGTTCGTCGCCCATCGCGGGGAAACCCGGCTCGAGTCACCACGCCTCATACATCGTAGCCACGATCCGGGCCGCGAGACGGTCGATGGCCCGTTCCTGTGCCAACCGCTCACTTTCACCGGCCGTGGGCAGGTAATCCACCGCTTGGATGATGGCCGGATGATCGACCAGAATGCGCCCGGTTCGCACATCCTTCCACTGCACCTGCACCACGAGGGTCAGGGTCTTGTCGCGCGGCTCGCGCGTCCGAAAATCCGGCGCAAACGCCGTCTGCCGCTCTTCACGAACTTCGGCCACGAGCACGGTATCCGCTTGGGTTCCATCGACCAGACGGTAAGGCGTATCCATCGAGATGCGCTTCTTCACGGCCTCCAGCAGCATGAATTCAAGATCGCGGCGAAACTCCCGTGACCCGAACATGTCCACGTAAACCGTCTGGAAATCGGTGCGGTACGGGCCGCCCGCGCGATAGCCACACCCGCAAGCCCCCCCGGCGATACCGGCGAACACCGCGATCAGCAGTGCAGATTTCATGATTGCCCGTCCTCCTGTGCCGGGCCGGGTCCGACAACCCCTTCACGCGGCGGTGCTCCCGGAACACCATTCTCGACCGGGCGCGCTTCAAGGTCATCCTGCCGCCCCCCAAGGGCTCGTAGCCGCGTACGGGCATCGGCCGCGGCGAGCGTCTCGGGGTAATCCGCCAGTACCAGCCGATAGTAGTACTCCGCCGCGCTCGGTTGACGCGTGCGACGGTACCAATCGGCAACGTACAAGTCCTTCTCGGCACGCTGCTGGCGAATGCCATCGAGACGGCTGGCCACCTGCTCCTGTTCCGCGAAGACCGGGAAGGTGCCAGCCAGCAGGCGGTAGCGTGCTTCGGCTTCAACCAGCGGCATGCTGTCGTACTTGATGCCCGGAAACGCCGCGTTGGCGGCTTCGGCCGCGCGCAGCATGGCAATCTGCACAAACCGCCCGCTGGGGTACTGCTCGATGAGGAACGCGTACTCGTCCTGGGCCAGCCCGAGGTCGCCGTTGTCAAACAAGTAATCGGCCTTCAACTTCAGGGCCAACTCGCCCAACCGGGTGCCCGGCATACGCTGCCAGACCTGGTCGAGAAGCTCTACGCCCTCATCGTACGCGGGCATCGGCAGGAAGCCCCAAATGAGCCGCCGCTCACCGGACAGGAAAGCCCGGGCTACGTCGACCGTACGCTGGTTGGCCAGTGCAAATAACTCACCCGAAGTGTTCTCGGCCACACTGCTGTACTGCTCCGCGGCCTTCCAGAAGTTCTTTTGCTCGAAGTACGTTTCGCCGCGCAGGAAGATCGCTTCGTAATACTGGTCGTCGTCCGGATTTTCACGCAGAAATGCCCGCAGCACCGCCCGGGCGCGCCCGGGCCGACCGGCTGCGAGCAGGTCACGAGCTTCAGCCAAGGTGCCTTCACTCGGAAGTACCGCAAGCGGGTCGAGGAGCACCCATTCCCCCGTACGCGGGTCAAAGACCTGCTGTTCGGACTCTCCGGGCGGGCGGCCGCTTTGAAAAACGAGCGCCAGTGCGGCAATCGTACCCAAGGTACGCCAATCGTATGTGCCACCGAACATGGGTGCGAATTATAGGGGCAGCCCCTCACCGCGTGCCATGGCCCCAGGCCTCACCGGGTGACATTCCGTGGGCTCTCACCCGTCGCAAGCCAGCACGCAGACCAGTGCCCCGCGGCAACCTGTTCTGAGAGCGGCAATTGGGTACGGCAGCGCTCGTCGGTGTGCCCGAGCGGACAGCGCGGGTGAAACGCACAGCCCGGCGGGCGGGCGCGCGGTTCGGGCACGTCACCGGGAATGACGGGCAGGTGCCGCGACGCGACACTCGGAAACGGTGTGTGTGGAGATCCGGTCAGGACAGATTCTATCAAATGCGGCGTCGCCCGAAGCAGGCCCTGGGTGTAAGGATGACGGGGAGCCGTGAACAGGGTTGACACCGGGGCGGTTTCAACGATGCGTCCGGAATACATGACCGCCACTCGATGCGCGATCTGCGACACTACGCCCAGGTCGTGGGTGATGAACAACATCGCCAGCCCCATCTGCCGTTGGAGGTCCTGCAAAAGCGCCAGAATCTGGGCCTGCACAGTGACATCCAGCGCGGTTGTGGGCTCATCCGCGAGCAGTAACTCCGGCTCACATGCCAGTGCCATCGCAATCATCACGCGTTGACGCATGCCGCCTGAAAGCTGGTGTGGGTACTCCCGATAGCGTTGTTCGGGGGCAGGAATGCCCACTTGTCGTAACAATCCCAGCGCCCGGGCGCGCGCCATCTGGCTGCCCGGGGATCGGTGGACGATGAGTGTCTCCTCAATCTGCGCTCCCACGGTCATGAGTGGGTTCAGACTCGTCATCGGCTCCTGAAAAATCATCGCAACACGGTTCCCCCGGAACGCACGGAGCCGCTTCTCCGACCACTGGGACAGGTCTTCCCCTGCAAAGCGCACATTGCCCGCCGTGAGGCGGCACCGCGGCGGCAGGAGTTGCAACACCGCCAGCGCTGTCAGACTCTTGCCGGAGCCAGACTCCCCGACCAACGCCAGTGTCTCACCACGGCTCACCCCCAACGTGACGTCAACCACGGGTCGAACCGGACCAGCGGCCGTATCGAAGGTCAATTCCAATCGGTCAACATCGAGCAGCACAAGCCCAAAATAGCGGCATGCTCGCCGGTCGTCATGCCGGCGCCGGGGGAGTTCGCGGTGTGAGATGCGTTTCTTCTTACTGAGACCACGATAAAGATATCTTCTCTCGTCCTTCTTCTGTTCTGTCAATACGTCACAAGTTTGGTCTGTAAGTGCCCTATCTTCAGTAGAAGGAAGGAGTTAACGGTTTCTTCCCGCTGTTGCGCACAGGTTCTGTTGCGCGACAGTTCACCTGACAATCCCACCAGATAACGGTCCATGCCCACCGGTTGCGGTGGTGCCTGGCTCCCGTACCCGGTGGAGCGACAGCCGGGCACAGGTTTCTAATCACCCTCTTGTCAAAAGTTGGTGCGTGAGCTGCTGAAGGGTGTGTGCCAGTTCGCGGACATTCGTGCGCTCGTTCTCGACCCGGGCCTCGGCATGTAAAACGGTGGAGTGGTCTCGTCCTCCGAAATGCATGCCGATCTCTTCCAGACTGAGGGGTGTCAGGCGCCGGGCGAGGTACATGGCCACCTGGCGCGGGTGGCTGATAGAACGGGTGCGCTTTCGCCCGAGGAGGTCCTGCAACCGGACGCCGTAGTGCTTGCTCACGACCTCGAGAATTTCACTCACGCGGAGGGGGCGCTGCTCACGCTTCGATGTGGCATAGCTGGAAAGTACCTCGCGCGCGGTTTCAACGGTCAGGGGGCGGCCCTCGAGTTGGGTCATCGTGATTAATCGTGTAAGGGCGCCTTCCAGGAGCCGGATGTTCGCCTCCACGTGTTCAGCGATGACGTCGATGACCTCGTCAGGAACCTCTACGCCGCGCAGTCGGGCCTTCTTGTGCAGGATGGCTTGACGAGTTTCGCGGCTCGGTGGATCGATCTGAACGACGAGGCCCCAGTTGAAACGACTGACGAGGCGGTCTTCCAGCGTAGGGATCTCGTTCGGCGGCGTGTCGGCCGAGAGGATAATCTGCTTTCCGCTCTGATAGAGCGCGTTGAACGTGTGGAAGAGTTCTTCCTGGCTGGATTCACGGTTGGCGAGGAACTGTACGTCGTCGATGACCAGGAGGTCAGAGGCCCGCGCATTTTCACGAAAAATCGGGAGCGCGCCCGCGGCCATGGCCTGCACAAAGTCATTGACGAAGCTTTCGCAGGTCACATAGGTGACTTGCCGGGTACCGTCACGCTTCAGGACCTCCGTACAGGTGGCTTGCAGGAGATGGGTTTTACCGAGCCCCGAGGCCCCGTGCAGAAAAAGGGGGTTGTACAACGTGCCGAGCTGGTTGCAGACGGCGCCGCAGGCCGCATGGGCCAGCCGATTGGACGGCCCGACCACAAACTGGTCGAAGACGAAGTCCGCGCTGAGCCCGAATTGTGCCAGGACTGCTGGCCGGTTGGTTGCCAGCAGCACGGGACCGCGGGTTTCCCGTCCTACGAACCGCACCACCACAAGCAGTCCGGTTAACTCCTGGGCCGCACGCAGAAACACGGGTCGACAGTGGCGCTCAAGATACTGAACGTGCGAAAGATCGTCGGCGCGCACCTCCAGTTCGCCGCGTTCCGGCTGCGCGGCTTCGAGATCCTTGAACCATGAGCGGTACAAGTCGGGTTCATAGGCCCGTACCCTGTCCAGCAGACGGTTCCAATCCAGAACCGGCTCGTTGCGCATGCCTGCCTCGCCTCGTGTTACGTCGTTCACACCACCATCAATCCGATGTGTCGGAAACGTCGGCACCCTCCGCTTCCGGAGCCGCCGCGGTTACCGCTTCGGGCCGGAACAGCTCTCGCAGCAGCGCTGTGGCATAGCACCCACGCGGTAGTGTGAAGCCCAGTTGAAGATAGGGACCGCGCAGGTCCGCGCCAAGCGTGAGCTCTGTATCTGCCGGGCGAAACCGCAAGGCGCGGCGTGCCCCCTTGGTGCGCACCCCCTCTTGGTGAAAACGGTCCAGCGTCAGTCCGGCCGCCTTCAACACGGCCGCTTCCATTTCGCCCGCGGCACCCTGGGCTTCTGTCATCCGGTATCCGAACAACGGACCGGTGGGGCTGATCTCGAAGGAGTCCGCCCGCGGCTGTTCCCGGGCCACGTCCTCGACGCGGAAGACGGCATTCGGACCATGTCGACAGGCCAGATCACCCAGCCAGAGCTGCCCCAACCCATGCGGCAGGCGGGTCCGCACCACTTCGTTGAACAGGTAGGATTGAAAGGAGGATACAAAAAACGCTTTTGCACTGCGGTCGTAGGCCCAAAGCCCGCGGCGCTTCTTGCCCTTGTTGTTGGCAATCGCACGCAGCGCCTGCCGTTCGTTGCGGAACATCCGGGGCCAATGCTGCACGGCCTCTTCGTAACGTCCGGCGTCGTAGTCCTCGCGGGCACGACGAATGGTGCCGTGATCGGCGGGACCAGGGCGGCCGAGAATAAGGTCCATGGCTTCGTCGGGGTTGCCGGCCACCAGGGCGCGCCCGATCTCCCATGTATCGCCGCGGTAGCCGAAGCGTTGCTCGCCGAAGTAATTCGGCACCCCCTGCGCGGTGAGGCGGGCGAGAGCCGCCCGCGCCTCGTCACCGCGACCCGCATCGGTATCGCGCACGCGTATCACAAAACGATTGCCGCGCAAATGTCCCAGGCGCAGCTTGTTCCGGTGTCGGGTGATGGCCAGGATGCGAATCCGTGGCAATTCCAGTGCTTGCAGGCGCTCCGGCTCAAGATGTTCGATGGAGAACCATTGCCGCGTGACGGCGCGGGCATCTTTCAGGCCGGCGAAGCCAATCTGGTGCCGGCGAATGCTTAATGCGCGGGCCAGGTCCTGCACGACCTGGAATGTGGAGAGCCCGGCTTTTTCCAGCCAGAAGTAAGTGTGCGGACCCTCCCCGTCGGCCGGGTAAAGCGGAACTTCCTCCACGACGAAGTCGGTGTAATCCGCCTTGATCGTCCCCGCGAGCGGCGCGAAATCCGTCAGAAACCGCGGCAGCGTTTCCATGCGACCGTCTCTCGTGAGGGTGAGTGCCAGGCGCGGTGCGTCGTTTGGCGGCCGCGCAAGCGGTTCATTGTCCGCCCAGAGTGCCGCCGGTGCAACCCTGCCCGCCGCGCCGCTCAGGCCGGACGATCCGTGGTGGTCGCCTCGAAAGCGGCGCGTTCGAAGGGATTGTCAAGGTACGGATGCTGGCCGCGCAACCATGCCAGCAGACTGGCGCCGAGATACGCCGGGAGGAAGCAGGGTCCCCAGCGCTCGTACTGAGCCACATGGATGCGCTCGTGTGCCCGCGTGCGGTCAAGGGTCTGTCGATCGAGCCCCCAGACGACATGGCCCAACGTCAGGGCGGCAGCGGAACCGACCCCCGGCAGGGGACCGCGCAGCAGTCTGGTGACCACGCCGCCGTGGACTTCGAGAACGCCGCCCACGATGCGCACGGAGCCCTGCTGCAACAGCACGAGCGGAACGGGTACGAGTCCAAGCAATGTCGCCGGGGCGGCCCAGAGGTGGAGGAATACCCGCAGCCCCCCGCGCGGACGGCGTAACATGGCTAGCGCTGCACCGGGAGCACGATATCAAAACGGGCCCCCTGCCCCGGAATGTTGGAAACGGTAATGGAGCCGTGCATTTCGCCCACCAGACCATGCACCACGGCCAACCCCATGCCGGCGTTGCGTCCCGCCCCCTGTCCCAGTGCCCCCTTGGTGGTGAAGAACGGCTCGAAGATGCGCTCGATATAGCGCGGATCTACCCCTTCGCCCGTGTCGGTGATGGATAGCGCCACACTGTTCTCGTCGCGTCGGGCGAGTGTCACGGCCAGCGTACCACCGCTCGGCATCGCGTCGAGCGCGTTATCGACGATATTGCTCATAATGATCATGACCTGGTCGCGGCGGACGGGGACAATGGGCAGCATCTGCCAGTCAACGAGCAGCTTGATGTGCTGCTGCGCGAGGCGTTGCTCGTTCTCGTCGCAGTAGAAAAGCACGGTTTCGGTCAGATCGCTGAGGTCCCCTTCGCTGTGGTCGGCCTGGGCAAAGGCCAGCAGTTGGCGAGTCATCTGGGCGGCTCGCCCGACGGCGTCCGCCGTGCGTTGCAGCGCGCGGCGCATCGCGCTGGTCGTGTTCATGTTGATCGCGTATTCCACGCTGGTGGCGATGCAGCAGAGCAGGTTGTTGTAGTGGTGTGCCACGCCACGCGAAAGTGTGCCGAGCGAGGCCAGCCGCTCGCGCTCCTTCAGCGTGCGCCGCAGCCGCATCCGCTCGGTCACATCCCGGAACCAGAGAGAGACGCCGCGTACGGTGGCGTCGGCATCCAGAACGGGCGTGAACCAGACGGCGTATTCGAGCGGGTCCGCATCGGTACCACCGATGCGTGTACGAAACTCGAGCGGTTCGAAAGTCGTCCGCACGGTGTCAAACATCTGCTCGACAGCTTCGCGGTCGGCCTCGGCAAAGAGCGCGGCCACCGGGCCATGAAGCCGGCGGTCGGTCCCGCCGAACAGCCGCGTCGCCGCGGGATTGGCGGCGACGATCTCGGCCTCATTATTGCACGCGATGATGCCCAGACCCGCGCTGAGAAACAGACTCTCGAGGTAGCCCGCATCGAGCCGGCCGGTGGCACTTGCGCTAGTTACGATAGGAGACATGGTTTACATCCGCGCGCAGGAACACATAAGAGTCGTGGCGGACACCATCCTCCTCCCGCGTGAGCAACGCTCCGCCAAGAATGCCGTACACATCGGCCATCTCCGCGGGGGCGAGCAACAGAAACTCGCCGGGACCGAGGTTCACCGAAAAGGCGGCCTCCCAGAAGCTGCGGCCGTTGTACTGTGGAACCTGTGAGAAACCGCCCTCACCGCGCACCCAGCGAAAACCCTCCAGCCGCTGCCGCACTTCGGGCGTGATGTGCAACCGGACGCGCTCGGGACGGGTGAGGTCCAACTCGTGGACGACCCGCAACACGTTACGGCTTTGCGGCCAGGTCTCCCCCGTAAGAACGCCGTCCGTACCCATTACGAACAACGTCTGTTCGCGCGGGCGCTGGTCAAGTTCGAGCGCCAGCGGATGATGGGGCGGCAGGATCAGGGGGTCCATGGTCAGCACGCGGGTGCCCGGCACCGCGTCGAGCGTGGCCTTGACGGCGGGCCACCACTCGTCGTGTCCGAAGCCGATACGCAGGCCGTTCTGCCGAATGCGCTGCTCTGTTGCGGCGTCGAGCACGTCCTCGCGCAGGTGGTTCCAAAGAGGTTCGAGGGCCGCACGCGCATGGCTCGGAACCTGCACGTAAAGTACGGTGACCGAAACGTCGATCCGGGCCTGGAACACGCGTTCGTCACTTGGGTTGGAGGGGGCGAGCTCGATTCGGTTGCGACTTTCAGGGGTCGTGGTGGCGGCGGGCGGGCTGGTGGGTGTGAGGGTGAGTGTCGTACCGGTCGCAGCGGGTGCCTGACCAGAGGTGCCCGGCCAGCCGGTCCATGCCGTGCCCGAACAACCCAGGCCCAGCGCGCAGATCGGGATCAGGGCAAGTTGTACCGAGAACCCGAACCCCGTCGAAGAACCATGCCGCCACGTTGGGTTGTGCCTCATCGCAACCGCCAGTCTCCGCGTTCGCAACGATGGGTCAAGCTAACACCCGACCCGGGCGCGCCCGGCGATGACCTCGACAGGCAGGCCGCAGAATCCTCCGACGTTATCAGTTTAGTCGGTTCCGTGCGCGTTTACCACTGGGCCTCATCGAATGCGCCCAAGGGAGCCCCCTTGATCTTGCGCCCCATTTCCTTCACCAGGGCGGCGGCCAAGGAGATGTCACCCGGCTGGGTGATCTTCAGATTACGTCGATCCGTCGGCACGATGGTGACCCCATGTCCGAGCCGTTCGACGAGTTCGGCATCATCGGTCGGGTGAAAATCCTGCGGGCGCTCGGCGTACGCGCGTTCGAGCAGATCGCGCCGGAACACCTGCGGCGTCTGGGCCTCGTAGAGACCCGCGCGTGGCACCGTTTCGTCAATCACACCGGCCCCCGAAACCCGCTTAATCGTGCCCGAGAGCGGAGCGGCCAGGATCGCTGCCCCGCTCTTGCCGGCCTCGGCGAACACCTTGTCGATCCAGCTTTCGAGAACGCAAGGCCGCACGGCATCATGTACGCAGACGAGTTCTGCGGCCGGATCCAGCTCGGCCAGGGCCGCCGCAACCGAGGCGTAGCGTTCCGTGCCACCCCGCACGAGCTTGAGTCCGAGAATCATGATGTTGGCGGCGTATTTCTCCCGCACGACGTCGTAATCATCGGGGGCCACGGTCAGAATCGTCTGACAAACATCCTCGCGGTTGATGAACAACTCCAGCGACCGGATGAAAATCGGCCGGTTGTCGAGCAGGGCGAAGGGTTTCTTGACATCGCCGCCGAAACGCTTGCCGGCGCCCGCCGCCGGGATGATGACTGCCACTTTGCTCACGGGCTGCTCCTGGTTGCCGGCCTACGTACACGCCACGATCCGTAGCTTTGACGGAGCACATCGGCGGGTCAAGCGTGTCGGCAAGCCGACGGCCTCCGCCGGGAAAGTGTCCCGCGGGCAGGAACTCGGCGGTATACTGCTCCCTCGCGGTGCAGTTGAGAGTTGAGACCGAGGCGGGTGACACTGGCCCGCCCCGCAAGTGGAAGGCCGCGATCCGGGTGACAGGCCCATCAGCCCAGCGCGGCTCTGCGGATAGGCGAGGATTCCACGTATGAGTTTCCACGACAGGGTCGCGGGCGGAACCGTCCGAGGGGCGCGGCGGACCCCATGGGTTGCAGCGGTGCTGCTCCTTGTCTGCGTGACGGGTTGTGAGTTGCTCCAACGGCGTGTGCCGCCCGAGGAGCCGCCCCCGCCAGCCGAGGAGGAGTCGCCCGATCCCACCATCCGTGGCACCATCGGTTCCATCACGCGCCTGGGCAGTGAGGAGCTCGAGCCCATGCGTGGCTTCGGCGTGGTGGTGGGGTTGAACGGTCGCGGTAGTGGCGACTGCCCGACGGTCATCCGCGAGTATCTGATTGACTACTTCGCCAAGCAGGTGGGGCCGCTACTGCCCCAGGATCGCCGCCCGACACCGGCCGGGCTGATCGACTCGCTTGATACCGCCGTCGTGGAGATTCGCGGGGTGGTGCCGATGGGAGCCCGGGCGAACACGCGTTTTGACCTGCAGGTGGAAGCGCTCACCGGTACCGCGACGCAATCGCTCGAAGGCGGGCTCCTGCTGGCGGCCCCGCTGCGTTACTTCGAAGAGGCCGCGAGCGGACGGGGTCTGATCGAAGGCCGTGTACTGGCGGAATCGTCGGGGCCCGTATTCGTCAATCCATTTCCGGAAGGCGAAGACGGTAACCTTGATCCGCGCCGTGGCCTGATACTCGGAGGCGGACGGACCACCGATGCGCGCGTGACACGCCTGCTGCTGCTTCAGCCGGATTACCAACTTGCGCAGCGCGTTGAGCGTCGCATCAACGAGCGGTTCGGGCCGCGACCGCGTGTCGCCGAGGCGACCAGTGCCGGTGTGATCGAAATGCGGACGCCGCCGCAATACGCACGCGACCCGCAACGTTTCATCCAACTGGTCCAGCAGCTCTACGTCGACAACCGGACGGCGTTCGTGGATGCGCAGGCCGCCGAGATCGTGCGGCAGGTGTTGGCGCGACAGGTGGACGTGGATCGCGCAGCGCTGACGCTCGAGGCCATCGGGCGCACCGTTGTGCCGCGGCTCCAGCCCCTCTATGGGCAGAACGATCCGCGCGTGCGTTTCCTCGCGGCGCGCACCGGTCTGCGGCTGGAAGATTTGAGTGCGCTGCCCGTTCTGGCCGAGTTGGCCCGCACGGGACCGGACGAGCTGCGCGTGCCGGCGATCGAAGAGTTGGGCACGAATGCATCACCCCAGGTCGGGCTACAGCTCACCCCGCTGCTGGACGAGGCCGACCCCTTGATCCGCATTGCGGCATACGAGGTGCTCCTGCAGCGTGCCCATCCGGCCGTGCGCTCGACCCCTTTCGCGCTGTGGCTCGACCGAGGCCAGATCAATTTCAGTCTCGACATTGTCGAGTCGAACGGCCCGCCGCTGATCTACGCCAGAAGAACGCGCTTGCCGCGCTTGGCGATCTTCGGGCCGGGTGTGCCGGTGGTCGCCCCGGTGTTCTACTCGAACAGCGATGACTCGGTCACGGTTTTCACGCGCGACAACGCCCCGGATGTGCGCGTTTTCACGCGGCGCCGCAACCGCATGTCAGAGCAGTTGATTCTGCCGCCGCGGGCGGCTGAATTGGCGCGCGTGTTAGGCGATCTGCCGGTGCTCGATGACAACCGGCGGCCACGGGGCCTCGGCTTGCCCTATTCGCGCGCCCTTGAAGTCTTGGCCGACCTGTGCAATTCGGGCACGATTCCAGCAGAGATGGTGCTGGAATTCAGCCCCCTGGCGGAGCAGCTCGGCCGGGGGGCCGGGCCGCTCGGTCGCCCACCGGGGGCGCGTCCCGAAGGCGTGCGCCGCGACGTGGTCCCGCCGGTGCCCGCCGCCGAGCCCGCGCCACGCCCGCGGCCCGAAACCGAGGATGAGCGGCTGATTCGCACGTCGGAGCAGCAGGCACTCCCCTGAACGGGCGAGTTCGCACCTGGAAACGAGAGGATGGCGCCGTGGCCCCGACCGAACGCATGCGATTGCAGAAATTCCTTTCCGATGCGGGTGTTGCCTCGCGCCGGCGCGCCGAGGAGTTGATCCGCGCGGGCCATGTGCTTGTCAACGAGGAAATCGTTGATGCACTGCCGGCTTTTGTTGATCCCCGCACGGACCGGGTGCGTGTGGGGGGACGAATCGTGAAGGCCCAGCGTTTCTTGTATTTTCTGGTGCACAAGCCGAAGGGCTTCGTGTGTACGAACCGCGACCCCGAGGGGCGGCCGCGCGCCGTGGACCTGCTGCCCGAAGGCGCGGGGCGCCTGTTTTCCGTCGGCCGGCTCGACGTGGACAGTACCGGCCTGCTGCTCATGACCAATGATGGCGAACTGGGCGAACGGCTCACCCATCCGCGCTACGGCGTGCCGAAAACCTACCATGCCGAGGTGCGGGGCCGGATTTCAGCAGAGCATGCTGTCCAGCTTAAGGCCGGGATTCACCTCGCCGAGGGCAAGGCGCACGCAGCGCAAGTTGAACTGCTGCACAGTGGCCTGGATCGGTCGGCGCTTATGATTACGCTGCATGAGGGGCGCAATCGGCAGGTGCGACGCATGTTGGCGCGGCTGGGTCACAAGGTGCGGCGCCTCAAGCGCACTCACATCGGGCCGCTCAGCATCCGGGGTCTGCCGGTCGGGGCCTGTCGGCAATTGTCCGATGCCGAGCTCGAAGCGCTGCGCCGCTTGGCGGAACAGGGCGCGGTCGCGGCGGCGGATGCGCGGCGCGGCACGCGGCGCACACCCAGCCGCCGTTCCGGTCCATCCAAGAAGCGGTCCGCGCCGACCGGGAAATCGCCGGTTCGTCCGCCCCGCGGAACCGTTGCACCTCCGGGGCGAACCCCCGGTGGTCGCCGGGGGCGCGACCCGGATCGGGACGGTCCCCGGGGGCCACAGCGCCGCGTCATTTATTGACGGTGGCGTGGATTCATCCGCGCGGGGGGCCATCGGCCTGTTCGAGGCCGCGGAGGGCGGACTCGCGCTGACTCAGTTGTACGTCGTGATCCGCTGTCAATTCGCAGATGGCGCGCCAGGTGGCGGCGGCGCGGTCGATCATTCCGATGTTTTGCAGTGCCAGGGCAACGTGTGCACGGAACGCGGCAGGAGACATTCCGTTCGTATGCGTTTCTTCGAACTGCTCGAAGGCTAGGTCGAATTGGTTGCGCTGCGCGAACAGCAGCCCGAGTCGGTAGTGCGTATCCACGGCGCGCGGATCGAGTTGCAGCGCTCCGGAAAAAGCCGCGAGAGCGTCTTTCCGGTCGCCGGATTCCTGCAGGCAGATCCCCAGCTTGACCAGGGCCTTGGCGTAGTTCGGGTTCAGCGCAATGGCCCGGCGGAATGCTACGATGGCTTCGTGCGAGCGCCCCAACTGCCGTAGCAGCAGACCGTAGCGATAATGCACATCGGCGTGCTGGGGTTGACTCAGCGCGGCTTGCTGGTGCCGCCGGAGGATATCGGCCAGTTCATCTTCACCGTTCGGTTCCGCGGGATCTTCGGCAGGGCCGGCCGCTTTCAGTTGCAGCCGAGTCGTCTCGGAGAACAGCAGTGTGCTGCTTGGTTCGAGACTGGCAGCGAGGTCCAGCGTTGCCAGGCATTCTTGCTCCCGCCCGGCCGCGTGCTGCGCCATCCCCAGGCCGACGAATGCGGTCATGAGACGATCGTTCAGTTCGACGGCATGGTTGAACGTGAGTGCCGCTTCGGCATAGCGCGCCTGCCGCATATGCTGTGTGCCAAGCTTGACCGTCGCTTCGAGGAACGTCGGCTGCGTCTCAAGGGCCTGGCCGTACGCGGACATGGCACGGGGGTCGTCTCCGGCGCGGGCGTAAAGATCGCCCAGCCGCACGTAAAAGGGTGCCATGCCAGGGTACTTGCGCACGAGCCGCTCAAGGGATTCGATGGCTTCCTGCAAGCGACCTTCGTCGGCCAGCCGATCCGCGGAGGCGAGCGAGCCGTCCTGGGCGTCGGGCTCCACAAGCAGGGCGCGCTGGTACTGCGCGATGGCTTCGACCGGACGCTGCGCGGCAAGGTACAGGTTGCCGAGTGTCAGCAACACGTCCAGGTCCCCAGGATCCAGTTTCGCGAGCTGCTCGTAATGCCGGATCGCGGCGTCCAAGTCGCCCGTCCGCACCGCCATCGCGGCTAGGCGTTCGTAAGCGTTCCGCAGCTCGGGACAGCGTTCCAGCGCGGCCTGGTAAGCCGCGGTGGCGGCCTCCGGCGCGCTCGCCCGCTCGTGACAAAAGCCAATTGCGAAAGCGATGGCCGGATCACGCGTGTCGCGCTGGGCGGCCTGCTCGAGGCAGTGCAGGGCCTCGTTCAACTGGCCAAGGGCGTCGGCGGCGCAGGCCAGCCCCAACCAGGGTGCGGCGGCCGCGGGGGCGAGTCGCTCCGCCGCCCGGAAGGATTCGACGGCCTCTCGCAGGCGAACCTGTCGGAGGCAGGCCGCGCCGGCGCGCAGTGCCAGGTCATAGGACGTGGGCGCTTCGGCCGCCCGGGTGCGCAGCCGATCAGGGTCGTCCTGCTCGGCGCCGGGAATCTGGCTGTCGAACGCAGCACGCAGATCGGGCAGCAAACCGCGGCCCAGGGTCTCAAGCAGATAACTCATGGCTGGCCTCTTCCTTCCCTTCCGTCGAAGGCCCGCTCGGCCCACTGCCGCGCGGCGCCCATGGCTCGTGGCTGGTGCGCCGGTCTGCCGTACCCGCCTCCGCGAGGGCACACAGACAACACACCCGCTTCTTACTTCCGCAGAAGTCGGCACCGAGGTGGGCCGAATCTGCCAGACGGGATTGATCGCGTGGAGTGTGCTTCATTTCCTCTCCGCGCTGCCCCGCACCACTTCAGCGGCGGGGGCGTTTTTTTGAATTCGCCGGTGCAGCGGCCGGTTTGGGGGCCGCGTTTTCGGCGGGGGGTTTCTCCGGTTCGATGGTCGCCACGACGGTGCCGCGCGGCACCATGAACAGCGTCTGACATTGCACGCAGCGCACGAGCCGGCCGCGGGCGTTGTCAGGAGCGACGACCGTAGAGCCGCACTTCAAATTGGGGCAAATCATGGTTACCGACACGGCGGTCCTTCCTCGCAGGCACGTTGACCTGCCGGGAGTCGTATCGACCGCGGGGAGGGTGTCGGTGAGTTCTGCGCGAAACTTGTGGCGCAGATGCGGAAATGTGGTCCCGTCCGGGAATCTCAGGCGGGAAAGGAAAGCGGGCAGCCGGCGCGCACCGCAGGTGGCACGCCGGCTGCCCTGGAAATTCGGTGGAGCGCGCGCAGGTCTGGAAACGCGGGTGCTATGCGGACGTAAGTGCCGCGGCCGCGTCGGTGCGGCAGGCCATCAGGCGGCGCTCGACTTCGGCCCAGTTGACGACTTCGAAGAAGGCCTTGATGTAGTCCGTGCGCTTGTTCTGGTATTTCAGGTAATACGCGTGCTCCCACACGTCGAGCGGCAACAGCGGCACGGTACCCCAGGCACCAAGGTTCTGGTGCTTCTCCGCCTGAAGTACGAGCAGCCGGCCAGCCAGCGGCTCGAAGCCGAGCACGGCCCAACCGCTGCCCATGACCTGCGCGGCGGCCGCGGCGTAATGCGCGCGGAAGGCATCCACGGAGCCGAAGTCGCGCACGAGGTGCTTGTGGATTTCGCTGTCGGCCGGGGGATCACCACCGCCGTCCTTCTTCATCACCGCCCAGAACACCTCGTGCAGAATGTGACCGGAAAGATGAAAGGCGAGCCGTTCCGACAACGCTCCCACCTCGCGGATCCGCTCGCCCCCCGTGCTGCGGATCGCGGCCAGTTCGGCCAGCGCGCCGTTGGCGCCGCGGACATAACCGGCATGATGGATATCGTGGTGCAGCTTCATCGTCTGCGCGTCGATATACGGCTCCAGGTCGGCGTAGTCGTACGGCAGGGGTGACAACCGGTACGGTCCGTCACCGTCCTGCGCGGCGGCGGCGGAGACGTTGCCGGCTGCTGGCGCTGCGGTGGCGAACCCCGCGGTGCTGCCGAGTGTCATCCAGCCGCCGACGACGGCAGCCGACCCGAGTAGTTCACGTCGCGACAGGTCTCCCATGGCATTCACTCCTTACCGGGTGCAACCCCAACCCAGCCGGTTGGTTGCAACCGATGATGGGTAACTCAGCGCGCGCAATCCTGCGGCGCCGGAATGAGGCAAATGAACTCGAATGGTTCGGCGCCCGCGTTGACGAACTGGTGTAGTTCGTTCGCCGGCACCCAGATGACGTCCAGCGGCTGGCACGGGCGATCGCCGGCGGCGCTTTTGACCGTGCCGCGCCCCTTGAGAATCAGCACTTCGTGCTCGTAATCGTGCTGGTGGTGGGGCGTGTGTCCGCCGACGGCGACTTCAAAGTGCCGCATGTGAAAATTACGAGCTCCATCCTCCGGGCCGACCAGCATGCGCATCTGAACAGCGCGCGCCCCTTCCAGTCCGACGGTCTGCTGCGGATGTTCATGCAGGGGTTTGACTTTCATCGTTGGCAACTCCGCGCGGGACGACGCCGCAGGGACTTGAAGCGATTTCCATTCCTCGCCCCCTTGGGCGGGAGGTCGGGAGAGTAACGCTGTTCAACAGAGCTTCGACCCTCCCCCAGCCCCTCCCTGCCGGGGGAGGGGTGGTTCGGGGACGGTTTTCAGCCCGCACTCATGATCCATTGTTCCGTGACGCGCGTGTAGCTCACCAGTTCCTCGGGCCGGAAGAACAGCTCGATCTCCTTCGCTGCGGTCTCCGGACCGTCACTCGCGTGGACCAGGTTGTACTGCTGGTCGAGGCCGAAATCTCCGCGGATCGTACCCGGGTCGGCCTTCTGGCCGTTGGTCGCACCGAGGAGGTTGCGAACAACCGTGATGGCGTTGGGCCCCTCCAGCACTGCGACAATCACGGGGCCGCTGGTCATGAATTGGACCAGGTCCCCATAAAAGGGCCGCTCCCTGTGCACTTCGTAGTGCTGCTCGACCTGCTTGCGGGTCGAGTGTTGCAGCTTCATAGCGGTAATGCGCAAGCCCTTGTCCTCGAAGCGAGCCAGGATGCGGCCCACGAGGTGTCTTTGCAGGGCGTCGGGTTTGAAGATGATCAGGGTACGTTCCATGTTCACTCCCACTCATTGCACGATGGTTTCGATTGCGGTTCCGAATTCTAGCGGCGGTGCGGCTGCCCGCCAAAAAGGCGACGGCCTGGCAGTGGCCTGTCGCCGGGGCAACGATGCGGTACCGGGCCGCCTCCTTGCCCGACGACTTCCGACGATCGCAACCTGTTACCTGGACGGGACGTACAAGCTCTCGCGACGCTGCCGGGCGGCCCGTCTCCCGGCCATTCTCGACTTCAGGTGCGTCGGAAAGGCAGTTACGATGTTGGATGTGGATCTCGCAAGTACCGGTCCGGGTGTGCTCGACAATGCCTTGCGACACTTGCGTCCGAATGGTTGTGACCAAGAGCAGAAAGGCGCCGGCATGAAGCCCGCCACCGATCTGGACGCCCTGCTGCACGCTACGCTCGCGCAGGGCGCATCTGACCTGCACCTTGTCCCGGGCTATGCGCCGACGGTGCGTGTCCATGGGAAGCTGGTGGTTTTGCCGGGCAAGGCGCTGACGCCATCGGATACGGATCAACTCGTGCGGGCGCTGGTGCCCTACCGCTTGCGGGATGCGCTGGGCCAACAGAAAAGTGTGGATTGTTCGGTGTCCACGACCTATGAGGGCGCAACCGCCCGTTTCCGGGTGGGGGTGTACCTGGCACAAGGCGCGTGGTGCGCTTGCCTGCGACATATTCCAAGCGTGATTCCTTCGCTTGAAGTCCTGGGTTTCCCCCAGGAGGTGGCGGAGCGACTGGCCGCCTGCCGGGACGGGCTGATTGTCGTCACGGGCGTGACGGGCTCGGGCAAGACGACGACCCTTGCAGCGCTGCTTCAGTTGATTCGTCAGCGGCGCGCCGTGCGGGTGCTCACCATCGAGGAGCCGATCGAATATCTCTATCCCCCGGATATGGGTGGACTCGTCACCCAGCGGGAGGTTGGGCGTGACGTGGATACTTTTGCCGACGGCCTCCGCGCCGGGCTGCGCCAGGATCCGGAGGTGATCCTGGTCGGAGAAATTCGTGATCGCGAAACCGCCCAGCTCGCGATCAGTGCAGCCGAGACCGGCCACCTTGTCCTGACCACGTTGCACACCCGGGATGCGAAGGGGGCACTCTCGCGGCTGGTCGACATCTTCCCAGCGGACGCACAGGACGAGATTCGCACCCAGCTCTCGCTCAGTCTGCGTGCGATTGTGTGCCAACACCTGGTCCCCGCGCTTGATGAACATGCCGGCCGCGCTCTTGCGCTCGAGGTGCTGCCCGTACACGGCGGTGTGCAGGTGGTGATCCGGGCTGGCAAAATCGAGCAACTCGAGTCGGCCGTGCAGACTGGCAAGCGCGAGGGTGCGGTGCAGTTGGACGAAAGTCTGCAAGCGCTGGTCACCGCTGGTCGCGTCACCGCCGAAGCGGCCCGCCGGTTCGCAAAGGAGCCGGAGGCCATCAAGGGATCGAGCCGCTCCTGGAGCTGAGACAGCGGTTCTTACGGGCCACTACCCGTATTGGATGTATGGGTCAGCAGCCAGTCGAGAGCGGCTGCCAACCGATCGCCGATCGCGAGCGTATGGCCATAACCGGAGAGTCGCTCGAAAGTCACGTCGATTCCACCGCGCTGGGCCGCTTCCACGCCGCGCGAAATGCGACTGATCGGGGAAATCGGGTCCTGTGTGCCGGCGTAGATGAGGGTTGCGGGAAACGCGCCACCGTTCGGAAGATTGTTACCACCGGCGAAGCACACGATGGCCGCGATGTTCTCGCTGTAGCGTTTACCGAGCTCGATGGAAGTCGCTGCGCCAAGGGAGTGGCCGAGCAGGTAGATCCGTTGTGGGTCAATGGCATAGTCTGTGCCGAGGGTGGCAAGCAAAGCGGGAAAATGATCGAGCTGGTTGATCGCCAGCTCGGTGCGCGGGGTCACGACAATCATGTTCCGGGTGGCTGCGAGCGTTCGAATGCGGCCGGCACCGTAACCATAGAAGAACATGTTCTCGTCGCCACCGGCGCCGTGATATGCGATGACCAGCGGGCGGGGCTTGGCCGGATCGGCTACGGACCCGGCAAAGACCCGAAAGGGCAGCGGTCCGCGATCCGTCGCGAGCACGCGCCAGGTGTCACCCGCAAGGTTGGCGTAGGGGTTGGCCCCGGCAGCAAGGGTTTGAAGCTCCGCGCGGACGGCTGCGATCAAGGTGTCCATGTCGCTCAGGAGGACCGTCAGGTTGCTGTCGGTCGGTCGGCTCACGAGAAGTTCATTGCGGGCGCGTGCGGAGGCCAATGCCTGCCGATTGTCTGGGGTCTCCGCCACGTTAGCGAGCAGCTCCGCATGTTGAGCGCGGGCCGCCTCCGGTGATTCCTGTACGACACGCCAGCGTGTCAGTGGTGCGAACCAGCCCGCGGCAGCGCCAATTTCGAGGACGTAAGCACCGGTGGGCAGGGTGCGCACGTGGTCGGGCAGCACGATGCGCGCCGTGGGGCGGCTCAAGGCCCGCACTTCCAAATCGGCCGGCTGCTCATGGGCCACGGTGCCCGTGTCGGTATTCCGAATGCGAAGCTGCAGGGTTACCCGGCTCGTGGCCATGAGCCCACCCATGCGCGTACCGTCGAGCTGGACCGTCACCGCCTCCGGCGCATCCCGCACCAGGGTGGGCGGTTCCACGCGGCCACGCAGCTCCGTGATCAGGCCGCGCTCAGGGTGTGGAGCGCCAAATCCTTGCAGGCCAGCGGTCAAGCGGCGCAGCGTCTGGATGGCGTCGGCTTGGCGGCCGAGGAAAAACTGGATACTCGCCTCATCGAAGCGTTCGTTGATCCGAGAAATGTCAGTGGAATCGGGTGGGTGCGCGGCAAGGGTCAGTTCGAGATCAAGATATGCCACCGCGAGATCGCTGCGACCCAGTTCGTTACCGGCGGGCCACACGCAGGCGGTGAGCAAAAGCAATGCAGACAAAGGCGCGAGGAACAAGATGCGTTGCGACACGCCGAGACTCCTTGGTTGTGAGGTCAGGCGACCCGGTGCCTTGCGGCGCTATGGGATCTGGATCGGAAGCACCAATGGGGCCTGGGCACCCGCCCGGCTGGCGAGCACGCCATTCGCGAAGGCGGCCAGTTCCGCCATCGATCGGCCGACGAAGACTTTGTCGCCAAGCGCCGTTCCGATGTTACCCAGACTCTGGCCACCCACCACAAGACGAACGCCCCGTTCGGCCATTTCCTGCGCGAAACGGCGCGCGCCGGCCTCGGTGGCCGGTCGGTCGGGAACGTGGCTGAAGCTCAGCCACGCAAGTGTAGCTTTGTGGTGGTCGACCGCGGCGCGCAGGGCTTCAAAGGGTGTGTTGGGTCCGAGGTTGACGGCGTGATAGCCCTCCGCCGCCAGCACGGTGGCCGCCAACAGGGACGCCAGAATGTACGGGTCACCGGGAATCGCCCCGCCCACCGCTGTCGCAACAGTCGTCCGCGGCTCGAGCGTGGTGTGCAACTGCCAGAGCGCTTCCATGCAGATGTCGGTGGCGCGGTGCTCGATGAAAACGCCGTTCTCGTGGTGTTCCCAGAGGCGGCCGAGACGCTCGAGGGCGGAGCGAACGGGTCCGTCGGCTAAAGCGGCAACGGTCTGCCCACTCAGATAAAGCGACATAACGAGTCCGCGGGCCTCGGGTGCCTGGCCGGCGGCGAGATAGCGATAGAGCAGATCGGCGGGCTCCTCGCCGCCTGTGGTGTCGGCTTGCACCAAATCGAGATCGGTGAATCCGAGCACTTCGGGCCGTACGAGGGGCGTCTTGGTTTCGCGAATGAAGCGGATCGCCTCGGCGATGGGGATGCGGCGGTGCCCGCCGGCGGTACGGGCCACACGGATCAGGCCGTCGTCGGCCCAGCGTTTGAGCGACGACTCGCTTACGCCAATGGCGGTTGCCAGCTCCTTAGGAGACAAAACGGGCTTCAAAAGAAATCCTCTGGTCGTTTTGATCGATTATACAATCCGACCCAAGAATAGCAAGTCCGCATTGTAACGTTATATAAAATAAGCATATTAAGGATGTTCTCCCGAAAACAGGGGCGCTATGCTGGCAGCTCCGCTCAGAATAATTCTGGACGCCCGTTTGACAAACCGATCTTTGTGATGAATACTTAGGACGTTACGAACGAATTGAACGTATTATCGTTCAGGTGTGGGAAGGAGTCGAACTGAGATGTATATGGAAACAGCCATTCCGGGACGGAGCACACCGGTGAGCGGGCTGACATTGCGGCTGCCGGTGACGCCCCAGCAACCCGTGGATGTTGAGCGTATCGAACGGGCCGTGCGGGAGATCCTGCTTGCGATTGGCGAGGACCCCGCCCGGGACGGGCTCCTCGACACTCCAAAGCGTGTCGCCCGGGCATATCGTGAGCTCTTCGCCGGTTTGCGGCAGGATCCCGCGGCCCACCTCGAGCGGGTGTTTGAGCAGGAGACCGACGGTGTTGTGCTGGTGCGCGACATCGAGTTCTTCAGCATGTGCGAGCACCACTTGCTGCCTTTTTTCGGGAAGGCGCATGTCGCCTATCGCCCGAACGGCGATCGCGTGGTCGGCCTGTCGAAGCTGGCACGCACGGTGGACACATTTGCCCGCCGCCCCCAGGTGCAGGAGCGTCTGACCGCGCAAGTCGCCGACGCCATGATGGAGCACCTCCAGCCGGCCGGCGTAGTGGTCATGGTCGAGGCGGAGCATCTCTGCATGTCCATGCGGGGGATCTCGAAGCCCGGCAGTGCAACCGCGACGACGGTCAGCCGGGGGATCTACGCCACGGATGCGGAGGCACGGCGGGAAATCTTGAGTCTGATCCACGGGCACGCCCGGTAGGTGTGACCGTTACCCCATGCAAGAAGGGGCTCGCGCTTTTGCGAGCGAAGAAGGATAGTTTCCAAGGAGCTGATCGTGATGACGAGTGTTGGAATGTTGCGATTGATTTGTGGTGGCTTTGTGCTGGCGGCTGGTTCGAGTGCCGTGCTCGCTCAGTGCGGCGGAGGCGCCGCGAAGGCGAGTAATCCGGTGCGGATGGTGAGCACCTCGGGCAAGGCCGACATCGTGGACACCGCGGTCGCCGCGGGCAGCTTCAAGACGCTGGCGGCGGCGCTGGGCGCGGCCGACCTGGTCGATGCACTGAAAGGTGATGGTCCGTTCACGGTATTTGCTCCCACCGACGAGGCCTTCGCCAAACTCCCCAAGGGCACGGTTGAAGAGCTGCTCAAGCCGGAGAACAAGGCGAAGTTGCAGGCAATCCTGACGTACCACGTCGTAGCCGGCAAGGTCGATTCGAAGGCGGTCATCAAGCTGACCGGGGCGACGACGCTCAATGGGCAGCGGGCCACGATCGCGGTGCAGGATGGCAAAGTGCAGGTCGGCAACGCGACCGTCGTTACCCCGGACGTTGAGGCCAGCAACGGCATTATCCATGTGATCGACACGGTCATGCTCCCGGCGGACAAGAACATCGTCGACACCGCGAAGGGCGCCGGCAAGTTCAACACGCTGCTGAAGGCGGCGGTTGCGGCGGGCCTGGCGGAGACGCTCGCCACCGGCGGTCCGTTCACCGTGTTTGCCCCGACTGATGAGGCGTTCGCCAAGTTGCCGGAAGGCACGCTGGCCGACCTCCTCAAGCCGGAGAACAAGGGCAAGCTGGCTGACATCCTGAAGTTCCATGTGGTTTCCGGTCGGGTGTACTCGCCGGACGCTCTGAAGGCCGGCCAGGCCGAGACGCTGCTGGGGCAGAAGGTTCGCATTCGGGCGGCGGACGGCAAGGCCATGATCAACGATGCGACGATCATCGCCACGGACATCGACGCGTCGAACGGCGTGATTCACGTTATCGACACGGTGATTCTGCCGGGCTAAGACCGGATCTCTGGAAGGGAAAGATGCGAAGCGTTGGTGGAGCGCGGTCTAGAGGGCTCGGCAGGGTAAAACGTGGCGAGAGCGACGCCACGATAACGCGACCGCCGTTGTGCTGGGATGTTTCGATGAAGTCGCGCCTCAATTACCCGCCGAGCCCCCGCGAAATACATGACCGCCCCTGCCACGCCCTGACGGGCGTGACGGGTGGCGGGGTGGAGCGACCGATCGCAAGGTACGCAGGCCAGGACCGGTAAGCGACAAACTCCTCCCTCCCACGTGAGCACCCATGGTCCCTGACCGTGGGTTGCTCTTTTTGAGGGCCCGTTGAGCGGTCCGTGGTTGCCCGCGGATGAGCAGGAGCAGGGCGATGAGCGCAACGACGAGCTTTCGCGACGAGGGTGTTTACGCGGTCGTGGGTGCGACCGGAGGTGTCGGCACTGCGTTGGTCCGGCGGCTCGTGACCGGTGGCGCGCGGGTTGTGGCACTGGGGCGGAACGAAGCGGGATTGAACGCCCTTGCGGCCGATCTGGGGGTGGCCACGCAGGTTTGCATGGCGGCGGATATTGACGCGCTCGATACAGCGCTTGGTGTGGTCGCTGTGCAGCATGACGGGCTTGCGGGTGTTGCGAATTGTGTGGGTTCCCTGTGGCTGCGCCCGGCCCATCAGACCACTGCCGCGGACTTCGAAGCCACCCTGCGAACGAATGTGCATTCGGCTTTCGCCGTTGTAAAGGCGGCCGGCCGGCTGACGAAGGCCCGTGGGGGGTCGGTTGTGCTGGTTTCTTCGGCGGCGGCCCTGGTTGGGTTGGCGAGCCACGAGGCGATCGCAGCGGCCAAGGGCGCCGTCGCGTCCCTGGCGCGCTCGGCCGCTGCGACCTATGCCGGTCAAGGACTGCGGGTGAACGCCGTGGCCCCCGGGCTGACGCGAACACCCCTGACGACCGCCATCACCGCCAATGAGTTGTCACTCAAGGCATCCGTGGCGATGCACGCGCTGGGAAGAATTGGCGAGCCGGACGAGATCGCCGCGGCGATGGTATGGTTGCTCAGCGAGGAAAGCGCGTGGATCACCGGTCAGGTGCTGGGTGTGGATGGCGGCCTTGCGTGCGTGCGGGCGCGGAGCAAAGCTTGAGAATGCAACGATTCACACGGGAGATCCCCCTGTCGGTATCGGCTGATGAAGCGTTTGCCTGGCACGCGCGCCCGGGGGCCTTCGAGCGTCTTTTGCCACCTTGGCAGCGCGTTCGAGTCCTGGAGCGACAAGGCGGGCTGGAGGTCGGGGCACGCCTCAAGCTGCGCTTGCCTGGACTCCTTCCGATTGCGTGGCTGGCCGAACACACGACCTGTGTACCGGGACGCAGCTTCACCGATGTGCAACGTCGTGGTCCGTTTCACACCTGGGAGCACACCCACGAATTCGTGCCTTGCCCAGACGGTACCAGCATTCTTCGTGATACGATTCATTACCGCCTGCCAGGTGGTGCTTGGGGGGCTTGGCTGGGCAGCGGTCGGGTTGGCCGCGAACTTCGACGCATGTTCCGTTACCGGCAGACCGTGACGCGCGAGGATTTGGCCATGCACGCGGCAGAGCAAGCGAAGCCAAGACAGAGGGTGGCGCTGTCGGGCAGCTCCGGTCTGGTGGGTACGGCGCTGCGGACTCTCCTGACGACGGGGGGCCACACCGTGCGGCCACTGGTGCGGCGCGCTGCCGGGGTGGACGAAATCCCCTGGGACCCGCAGCGCGGCGTGGCCGAAGCGGCGGCGTTTGAGGGGCTCGACGCCGTGATTCATCTCGCCGGCGAGAACATCGCGGCCGGACGCTGGACAAGCGCTCGCAAGGCGGCCATCCGCGAGAGCCGTGTGGCGGGGACGCGCTCACTCGTGGACTCCTTGGCGCGCGTCGCGCGGCGGCCCCGCACGTTCCTGTGCGCCTCGGCGGTAGGCATTTATGGAAGCCGTGGCGATGAAGTGCTGACGGAGGGTTCCGCGTCCGGCGAGGGGTTTCTGGCAGAGGTGGCACGCGCGTGGGAAGCCGAAGCGATGCGTGCGACGGAACTGGGAATGCGGGTCGTGCTGATGCGGATCGGCGTGGTGCTCTCGCCCACCGGCGGCATGCTGCGGCAGGTTCTACCGCCGTTCCAGCTTGGTGCCGGGGGACCGGTTGGGAACGGCACGCAGTGGCTTTCGTGGATTTCGCTGGACGATGTGAGCGCGGCAATGCACCACGTACTGCTACACGATGAGGTGCACGGCCCGGTGAACCTCGTGGCGCCAACGCCGGTGACGAATGCGGAATTCGCCCGAACACTGGGGCACGTGCTGGGGCGTCCCACGGTCCTCCGGGTGCCCGAATTCGTGGTTCGCACCATGTTCGGCGAGATGGGCGTGGAGACTGTGCTCGCGAGCGTGCGGGCCACACCGCAGGCACTCGAACGGAGCGGGTTTTGTTTTCGTCACGCCACCCTCGAGGTTGCCCTACGGCACGTACTCGGGCGGGCAGCGGAGTGAACCACAACGAGTTGTCACCAATGGCATGGCCGGCGAGCGACTCTGGATCGGAGGCGCGGTCGGGTCCGCGCACGACAGTCTTTGTGACCGGCGCCACCGGCTATATCGGGGGGCGGCTTGTGCCGCGCCTCTTGGCGGCGGGCTACCGGGTGCGCTGTCTCGCGCGCTCCGCGGGCAAGATTGCGGTGCGCACCTGGGCGAACCACCCGCACGTCGAGATCGTGACGGCCGACGCCCGTGATCGGGCGGCCCTGGCCGCGGCGCTGCGCGGCTGTACCGCAGCGTATTATCTCATTCATTCGATGATTGTGGCTGGACGTACCTACGCAGAACTGGATCGGCGCCTCGCAGAGGGTTTCGCACACGCCGCGGAGGCGGCCGGTGTCGGGCGGATGATCTATCTGGGTGGGCTGGGCGAGACGGGGGCCGGGCTCAGCGAGCACCTGCGCTCGCGCCGCGACGTGGAGCGTGTGCTCGCGGAGACGACGGTCCCTGTGACTGTGCTGCGAGCCGCGATGATCATCGGCTCGGGCTCGGCGTCGTTTGAAATTCTGAGATATCTGGTCGAACGATTGCCGCTTATGGTGACGCCGCGCTGGGTGCAGACGGAATGCCAGCCCATCGCCGTGCGGGACGTGCTTTTCTACCTTGTGGCGTGCCTCGACACCCCCGCAACGATCGGCCGTACACTCGATATCGGGGGGGCGGATGTACGCACCTATCGAGAGTTGATGCAGGGGATGGCCGCCGCCCGGGGGCTCTCCCGGCGCATCATTCTGGCTGTGCCGGTGCTGGCGCCCAAACTGAGTTCGCTGTGGATCCACCTGGTCACGCCGTTGAGCCATGACATTGCGCGCCCCCTGGCGGAGGGCATGAAGAACCGGGTCGTGTGTCGCAACGACGATGCCCAGAAGTTGATGCCGCGCAAGCTGCTTACAGCGCGCGAAGCGATCGAAGTGGCGCTGGGGCGGATCGCGACACACGAGGTAGAGACCGCCTGGAGCGATGCCGGGCCGATTGCCGGCGATCCGGACTGGGCCGGTGGGAAAGTCTTCATCGACGAACGCAGCACGCCGGTTGCGGCGCCGCCGCTGGAGGTCTACCGGGCGGTCTGCCGAATCGGCGGTGGTCAGGGCTACTACTCGTCCGACTGGCTCTGGCGGCTGCGCGGGTGGCTGGATCGACTGGCAGGTGGCCCCGGATTGCGACGCGGACGGCGCAACCCGGAGATGGTGGTCTACGGAGATGCACTCGACTTCTGGCGCGTGACGGCGGCAGAACCCGGCCGTCGACTCCAATTGCGGGCGGAGATGAAATTGCCTGGAGAGGCGGCGCTGGAGTTCCGGATCGAACCGCTCGGGACGACGGGTTCGCGACTGGTACAATCCGCCCGCTTCAAGCCGCGCGGGTTGCTGGGGCTGGCATACTGGTACACGGTGCTGCCACTACATCACTACGTCTTTTCGGGCATGCTGCAGGGAATTCGGCGGACGGCGGAAAATCTGTTCGCCGCCGCGCCACCGGAGGCGGTCGCATGACCGCGGCGGTGGCCACTTTACACGCGTTCGCGACGCTCGCGATGGTGGGACTGATCTGGTTCGTGCAAATCGTGCACTATCCGTTATTTCTGCGGCTTGAGCCCGCGTCGAGCGTGGTGTACGCGGAAGCACATCAGCGCCGCACCACCTGGGTGGTAGCGCCCCTGATGCTGCTGGAGGCCAGCACGGCCCTGTGGCTGGTGTGGGTGCCGCCGCCCGGCGTCTGGCAAGCGTGGCCACTGGTTGCATTCGGCCTGCTCGTGCTCATCTGGTTGTCGACCGCCTTCGTGCAGATTCCCTGCCATGCCCGCCTGGCACGCGGTTTCGACTCAGCCGTGGTGCGACGACTGGTCCACACGAACTGGCTGCGCACGGTGGCATGGACGGTGCGCGGCGTGTTCGCGCTTCAGTTCATGCAGGCAGGGTCGGAAGCATGAGCGCCCGGCGTACGCGGACCCAGGGGCAGGCGGGAAACAAGTCACTGGTTGCGGCGTGGCGCCCCCTCCGCGTGCGGGGCGCGGTTCGCCGCCTGCTGCTTGTACTCGGAGATCAGCTCGACGGGGAAGCGCCGGTGCTGCAGGACCTGGACTCGCGGCACGATGCGATCCTCATGGTGGAAGCCGCGGAAGAAGCTGAGCATGTGCCCAGCCACCGGCAACGAACGGTCGCCTTTCTCGCGACAATGCGGCACTTTGCGTTGGAACGTGCCCAGGCGGGCTATCGGGTGGAGTACGTCGAGCTCGACGACTTACCCAACAGTGGAGTGCTCGCCGAGGAAGTCGGGCGTGCCGTGGAACGGCTGCGCCCGGCGCAACTTGACTTTGTGCGTCCGGGCGAGTGGCGCATTCTGGAATCCCTCGAAGTGTTGGGGGCCGAACTCGGCGTACCCCTGCGCATGCACGAGGACCCGCACTTCTATCTCGCGCCGCAGGAGTTTGCCACCTGGGCGAGTGGGCGCAAGACCCTCGTGCTGGAGCACTTCTACCGCGCGATGCGGCGGCGCTTCGACGTTCTGGTCGATGAGGACGGTCAACCCGAAGGGGGCACCTGGAATTTCGACAGAGAGAATCGCCGGCCCTACCGCGAAGCTGCCCCGCCTCCGCCGCCGCACCGCTTCGAGCCCGATGCCGTCACAAGGGGCGTCATGCGCCTGGTGAATGAGCGTTTCCCGGCGGCCCCCGGCCGCATGGTTTCGTTCCGTTGGCCGGTGACGCCGGCTGCCGCCCGGCAGGCGCTCGAGGACTTCGTACGACACCGGCTGCCGCGTTTCGGTGATTACCAGGATGCGATGGTCACCGGCGCGCCGTGGATGTTTCACTCGCTGCTGTCGGTGCCGTTGAACCTGAAGCTGCTGAATCCACGCGTCGCGGTTGCGGCGGCGATCGAAGCGTATGAGGAAGGCCACGCGCCGCTCAACGCCGTGGAGGGGTTCGTGCGACAACTGATCGGTTGGCGCGAGTTCATTCGCGGCGTGTACTGGCTGGCTGGGCCGTGGTATGGCAAGCGAAACGCCCTGGGCCAGCACGGGTTGTTACCCAATCTGTATTGGACGGGGGCTACGGAGATGCATTGCCTGCGACAGTGTGTCGGTGAAGTGCTCGAACACGGTTTCGGCCACCACATTCAACGGTTGATGGTAACCGGCAATTTCGCCCTCATCGCTGGCGTGAACCCGCGAGCGATCAGCGACTGGTACCTCGCGATGTACGTCGATGCGGTGGATTGGGTCACCCTGCCCAACACGCTCGGCATGGTGATGCACGCGGATGGCGGCATGGTGGGCACCAAACCCTATGCGGCCAGCGGGCGGTACATCGAGCGGATGAGCGACTACTGCCGCGGTTGCCGCTACCGGCCCGGTGCGCGGACCGGGGCGGATGCTTGTCCGTTCACGGTGTTCTATTGGGATTTCCTGCTGCGCAATGAGGACCGGCTGCGCGGGAATCGGCGCATGGCGCTGCCGCTCAAGAATGTGGCACGGTTCGAGGCGCGTGAGCGGCGCGAGATTCGCAGCCACGCAGACGCGCTGCGAGCGGAGTTGGGTATCGGAGCCGTGGAGAGGAGTCGGGAATGAGGGTGCTGGTATGGCTGCGGTCCGATCTGCGCGTGGTGGACAACGCGGCGCTGCGCATGGCGGCGCAGGATGCAACCGACGGCGTACTGGCCGCTTTCCTGTTGCAGCCGCAGCAGTGGCGAGAACACGACTGGGCGGACATCAAGGTGGCGTTTCTGCTGCGAAATCTGCGAGAGCTGCGGGCGGCGCTCGAGAAACTGCGGATTCCGCTGCTGATTCGCACGGTAGCCGACTTTGGCAAGACGCCCGCGGCCATGCAGCAGCTTGTCCGCGAGTACGCCTGTGATGCCGTGTATTGGAATCACGAATACGAGTGGAATGAGGGCAAGCGCGACGCGGCTGTGGCCTACGCCTGCGGGCGCGCCGGAGTGAAAACGCGGGCGTTTCACGATCAGACGATCGTTCCGCCCGCAGCCCTACAGACCGGCCAGGGTGATTTTTACAGCGTCTTCTCTCCCTATCGCAGGGCGTGGCTGCGGCATGTCGATGAACACGCGCTTGGAGAGGTGCTGCCCGCGCCACGCCGTCAGCCCGAACTTGCGGCTGAACCCGATGATCTTCCGGACCGGGTGCCCGGTTTCAACGCTGATCGGGATCGTGCCGATCTCTGGCCGGCTGGGCCGAAAGCCGCCGAGAAGCTGCTGGAAGATTTCGTGGCCGCACGGCTACGCACGTATCACGAGCAGCGCGACACACCGGCGGCTGGGGGAACGAGTCGGCTGTCGCCCTATCTGGCCCTCGGTGTGATCAGCCCGCGGCAGTGTGCCGCGGCCGCGCGGGAGGCGAATGCCGACCGGTTGGATGGTCCGCACCGGGGACCGACGGTGTGGATCAGTGAGCTCATCTGGCGCGAGTTCTACCGTCATGTGCTGGTGGGTTTTCCGCGCGTCAGTCGCCATCGGCCCTTCAAGCCGGATACCGACCGCCTGCCGTGGCGCCAGGATGAGGAGGTCTTTTCGGCATGGTGCGACGGCCGTACGGGCGTGCCGATCGTGGATGCGGGTATGCGGCAGTTGCGGGCGACCGGCTGGATGCACAACCGGCTGCGGATGATCACGGCGATGTACCTGACGAAGGATCTGTTCATCGATTGGCGCTGGGGTGAACGGCACTTCATGCATCACCTGATCGACGGCGACCTGGCGAGCAACAACGGCGGCTGGCAATGGTCGGCCTCAACGGGCACCGATGCGGCCCCCTACTTTCGCATCTTCAATCCATACGCGCAGTCGCAGAGATTTGATCCCGACGGCGCTTTCATTCGGGCCTATGTGCCCGAGCTGCGCGGCCTGTCCGCCCGCGAAATTCACGCCCCAGCGGAACTCCCGGAGCTTGTGCGTGTGACGCTGGACTATCCCGCGCCCCTCGTTGACCACTCCACGGCGCGCGCGGCCATACTCGCAGCGTTCAAACAACTGAGCGGCTAGCCGGTTACGACGCTGCGATTCACTCTTGCAGCATGCGCGGGGTGGGCCGTGGCGCCCACCCCGCACAAACCCCGATCGGATGGCCGGGACCAACCCGGGCGTGCCTGGGCGGCGAAACCAGCACGCACCGATCGGGGGCTGCAAACTCGGACTTAGTGCGCTCTCGCTACCCGGGGTACGAGCATTCGTCAGGCCACAAGGGCCTCCTGCCATTCCTGTGCGAACAACTCATGCCGAATACGCACTTGTGTAGCGGTATAGTCCCACTCCATTGTCAGTGGCCGCCACCCAAGACTGTCGAGCAACAGTGCAATCGTATCGCGCGTGACATCAAACCCCGCGTGAATTCCTAGCTGCACCGTGGCGACGCTAGTGTTGAGCAGTGCACGGGTTCCGAATACGAGGGCCCAGAGCGAGAAAGCCAGCTCGCCGGTCTGTGGCCGGGCGGGCAGGACCAGGTCTCCACACTGCTGCGCAGCGCCGATGACGCCCGTGAGCAACGCCACCATACGACTCTCACACCGGCGTAAGTGGTCGGTGGAGTTTTCTGCGCCCCTGGATAGCTGTGAGGCGACGCGCACAAGCTGTAGGGAGCGGTAGTGGTAGGGAAACAATCGGAAGAACAGTTCATCCGCTTCTGCAAGGGCGAGTAATCGCTCCCGGGAACGGCCTTGAAAGAAGGCCGCTCGTTCGTACAACGCGGTGGCACGCCCCAAAGCAATGATGGTGGATTCAGCACGCATGGTCGCTGCCATTATGGCGGGTGCTGCGAGTCTCCCAACTGTCTCGCAGGAGGCGCTGATGACCAGGCGGGCGGCCTCAGTTCTCGCGCGCGAAATCTACGTGCGACAACTCGATCGCGATCTCACGAGCCGCACGCGTCATGAGGTCGACCGCAAGGATACGGTGATGGTTCGTATCCGCGATGTAGAGCGTATCCCCCCCGACGGCGAGTCCGCCCGGCTCAAACAGTCCGATCGTCGTGCCGGTGCCCCGTTCCGGTCGACCTGTGCCCAGCCAGGTTGTCACGGTCCCGGTTCGCAGGTCGATCGTGCGGATGAGGTGGTTAAAGGTATCCGCCACATAGAGGGTTTCGCCGTGCAGCGCGACGCCCTTCGGATGCTGAAACAGGGCCGTGCCGCCCGTACCGTCACGGTGGCCGAAACCGAAAAGGTCGCCGCTGCCTGCAACCGTGGTTGTACGGCCGCGCGGGCGCGTTTCCACGCGTCGCACGGAGGAAATCTCGGCGTCTGCGACGTAGAGCAAAGTGCCGTCGGTTGCGAGTCCGGAGGGTTGCGCAAAGTGCGCTTGGATGTTCGGTCCGTCGCGGCGGCCTTCGTTGCCTGTTCCGGCCCATGGCCCGATGCGCCCGGAGGCCGGCTCGTAGACCCAGAGCTGATGCGGTCCGGCCATCGCGACAAAGATCCGGTCGCCCACGATGGCAACATCCCAGGGAGAGCTGAGGGGTGTGCGGGAGCCGGGGCGCAGACCGCGCCGCTGAATTTCGCGCGCCTGCGTGCCTGTGCCGGCGATAGTGACCACCCTCCCCGTAGCAAGATCGACCGCTCGCAGGGCGTGGTTGCCGGTGTCGGCGACGTACAGAGTGGCACCGTCAGGCGTCAGCGCAACGCCCTGGGGCTGGTGGAAGCGGGCCTCCGTGGCAGCACCGTCGCGGAACCCCGGAGTGCCGTCGCCCAGGATGCGCTGAACGACGCCTGCCAGATTGCAGACCAACACGCGGTGGTGGTTGGTATCGCTGATGACGAGCCGGTCGCGCGCGGCATCCACCGCGATTTTCCCGGGAAACTGCAGCACCCCCGGTTGAAACGCCGCCGCTTCGGGCCGAAAGCGTCGCGGTGCACCCAGCGTGCCTTTGCGGCGGTGCAGGTCTAGGAGTTGCCGGATACTGCGAACGAGCACGTCGTGGTGTCCCTCGCCGAAATGCGTTGCCACGATGTAGCCCTCGGGATCGATCAGCACAGCCGTGGGCCAGCCGCGTATCACGTAGGCGTTCCAGGTTTGGAGGTCGCTATCGACGGCCACCGGATGGCGGATGTTGTGGCGGAGCACGGCCTTGCGAACATTGGTGGCGTCCTTTTCCTGCGGAAACTTGGCCGAATGCACCCCGACGATGACGAACGGGGCATCTGTAAACTGCTCTGCGAGGTACGCGAGGTCGGGCAGGACGTGCAGGCAATTGATGCAACAGTAGGTCCAGAAGTCGAGCAGCACGACTTGCCCACGGAGATCCGCCATCCGCAGCGGCTCGGAGGTGTTCAGCCAACCGGAGATGCCGGAGAACTCTGGGGCGCGAATGCGCGGCCCGGTGCCTTGGGCGTCGGCCGCGGAGGCGGCGAACAGGATGAGCACGAGTGCGTACCGCGCCCCCGAACGACGACAATGGTCTCGCCACACAGTAATCATGGCATGAAGATGGTAGGCCGCCCAGCGACGTGGTGCAGGTTGCCGATCGAGTCGATCCGCGCGTGTCGCAACACGACGGGAGTGGCGCCTGCGACTTGGCAACCGCCCAGATCCCACGCAGAATAAACCCGGTGAGCCCCGAACCCACACCGCTGCCCCGCTCCATCCGCACGCCCCTCGCGCGCTATGCCGAGATTGTGCAGACCATTTTCATGGGCTTGATCCTCGCATTTATCTTTCGGGCGTTTTTCGTGGAACCGTTCATCATCCCCACCGGATCCATGGCGAATGGTCTGCTAGGCGCCCACGCTGTACGGGTCTGTCCGGCGTGCGGTTGGGAGTTTGTGTTTGCGCCGCTTCCCGGCCAGGCGCCGGCCGAGACCTTTCTCGTGCCCCCGGAAGTGGTTTGCCCGAATTGCCACCAGCGGATCGCCAGCACACCGGAAGAAACGATACCCCGGTCGGGTGACCGCATCCTGGTGCATAAATGGCCCCTGGCGCTTGGTGCCCTGCTTTCTCCGCGCACCTGGGATGTGGTTGTCTTTCGGGATCCATCGGACTATGAGCAGCACTTCATCAAGCGAGTGGTCGGTCGGCCACACGAAACCGTCGAAATCGCCGGTGGTGACGTCTTCATCAATGGTCGGGTATTGCGTAAGCCCGCGCATGTGCAGGCCGCGCTTTGGTTGGTTGTCTTTGACCAGGCCCATGTTCCACACCACGGTGCCGGTGCGGCGCGCCATGCCCGCTGGGTGCGTTTTCCGTCGCCGCAGGATTCGGGGGGCGGCTGGGACGGACTCGACACGCGTGTGCTCCACTTTGATGATTCGAGCAGTGTCAGTAACACGATTGAGTTCAATGCCGATGCCTCCCCTGAGTATCTGGTCGACTTCCATGCCTACAACCGCCGTTCGACCCACACGTTCGCGGGAGATGTGCGGTTGAGTGCGATCGTGCTTTATGAACAAGACACGGGGGCGCTGGTGTGGACCCTCGAGCGCCCGCCGTATGTCTTCACGCTTGAGATCCCGCCGGATGGCCACTTGGCGTTGAGCGGCGCCTGCCTCGATCGCGCCCTGTTCCCCGCGGGTTTCGGGGCGCAGGAGCCGCTACCCAGTTTCAGGCGTGAGGTTACGGTTGGCTCTTTTCATCCGGTCCGTCCGCGGGTGGTGGCTCTGGAATTTGTGGACTACGAGCTGCGCGTGCAGGTCGATGGTCGAACGGTACTGCGCGTGGCGGAATTGGCGGAAATCCCGTTCCCGCCCCCCATCGACTACGTTCGTACACATCCACTGCAAGCTCCGGTGGGCCTCCGTCTCACCGCGGCGCGGACGCGCCTGGCGCTGCACAACCTGCGAATCGAGCGCGATGTCGTGTATGTAGCCCATGGTCCGCAGAATCAGCGCGCCGCGGTCGGTGCCCCATTCCAGTTGCAGGCCGGAGAATACTTCGTGCTGGGTGATAACAGCGCAGACAGTTTCGATAGTCGGGAGTGGACTTCGGGCGGAGTTCACTTGCCGCCGGGGTACCGCCCCGGAACGGTATTGCAAGGGCAGATTGTGGGGCAAGCCGCTTTCGTGTATCTTCCCGGCCTGCTGCCACTCGACCGATCCGGCCGGTGGTATGTGCCGGACTTGGGGCGTGTACGATTTGTACGCTGAGCTTCCAGATGGCGCGGAGTCATACGGGTTGTCAACATCCCGGAAGCGATTTTTGAGCGGTTTCGAGCACAGGCGTGATCGATTCGGATACGGTTACCGCCCAGCGATCAACGGGTGGCACGCTGCGGGCATCGTTATTGTCACAAGCGTCTTTTCTGCAATGACTTGCATCGAATTTGCGAGCGTCTCAGAAAGGTATTCCGCAACTGTTAAGATTTTGTAACGCCCGGACCAGGATGCTGGCTGGCGGTGGCCACTTCTAAACAAGTTGTCCACACTCCTCCCGGCGTAAACCCGAGACGGCATTCATGCTCCTTCAGGCCGACAATCTCGTCAAATCCTACAATGGCCGAACTGTCGTCAACCACGTATGTTACGAAGTTGGCGAACGTGAAATCGTCGGCCTTCTCGGACCGAACGGTGCGGGCAAGACGACCAGTTTCCGTATCACGGTGGGGATGATCTCCGCCAACGAGGGGCGGATTCGATTCAACGGCAATGACATCACCGGGTTACCGATGTACCAGCGTGCCCGCCGCGGAATCGGGTACCTGTCACAAGAGCCCAGTGTCTTTCAACGCCTAAGTGTTGAGGACAACCTGCGGGCCATTGCGGAAACCATGCGATTCACCCGGGCCGATCGCCGCCGTGTCGTGGAGGAACTGCTGGATCAGTTCGGACTGGCACATATTCGTAAGAACCTGGCGAAAACGGTTTCGGGTGGGGAGCGGCGCAAGCTTGAAATTGCCCGAGCACTGATTCCGAAACCCAAGCTGATCCTGTTGGATGAACCGTTCAGTGGTGTCGATCCGAAAGCGGTCGAAGGGTTGCGGCTGGAGATTTTCCGCCTGCGCGACTCCGGCATCGCCATTCTGCTCACGGATCACAACGTCCATGAGACGCTCAAAGTCACCGACCGGAGTTACGTCATCCACGAGGGGGCTGTGCTTCGTTCAGGCGTCCCCGCCGAATTGATCAACGACCCGCTCGTGCGTGAAACTTACCTCGGGGATTCATTCCGGGGCGACGAGTTTGGTCCTGCGCGGCGCGAGTCATTGTCTTCGTGAGTGAACCTCTTCCGGGTCTCGATCTTCGCGGGACCACCAAGGGGGTCGAGTTTTCCGTCAAAGTCGTGCCCGGGGCTTCGCGAACGGGTCCGCTTGGATTGCTCGGTGGGGCCCTCAAGCTTGCGGTATCGGCGCCGCCGGAGGGCGGGAAAGCCAATGCTGCGGTCCTCGAACTGCTGGTCCACATTCTGGGGGTGCGAAAATCCGACGTGCAGATCGTCTCCGGTGCTTCAAAGCCACGGAAGCGCATCGCGGTCACGGGGCTCAGCGCGGAGGAAATTCGTCAACGCCTTCATCAGGTTGATTCCTGACGGTGCATCCACGCTCCCATGCGGCATCAATTTCCTCGGACGCACCCTGCCGGGCCCGCGCTATCCAGGTCTCGCAACTTTGAACGAGTCTGTTCAGCAGCGCTTCCGGGTCAAATCGTGCGAACTGCGTGGGGTCGAGCAATGCTTCGATCGAGGTACACGGCCATTTCGTGCGATCCGGCCACGAACGTGGCACCGCACGGATATTGAGTCCAATACCCACGATCAAGGCCCGTGCCCGCCCCGCCTCCACGATCAATTCGGTCAGGATACCACCGAGCTTGCCACCGCCCGCCAGGATATCGTTGACGGGTTTCAGATGCGCCGGCACGCCGGTCGCGGCCAGTGCTTCGATACAGGCGACACCGGCGGCACGCGTGTAGTCGGTTGTCAACGGGAATGGTTGCGATGCGCCAGGCCAGGCGAGACTCAGATACAATCCGGCGTCGCGCGGCGAGGCCCACTCGCGCCCCCGGGTGCCGCGCCCAGCCGATTGCGCGCGGGCAACGAAACAGGTGGGTTCGGTCAGGTCGCCGGAGCATAGCCAGCGCTGTGCCAACGCATTTGTCGAGTCCGTCGCATCCACGCGCACCACTCGCACGAGCCGGCTCCACTCACATGATCAGGAATCGTGCCACCAGTCCGGCAATACCAGGCGGCGAGTTGCACCTGTGCTGCCGATCCACGCAAAGGGCGCGCCATAGATTTCAGCCAATTGTTCAGGTTGCAGCACGCGCTCCGCAGGACCATCCGCCGCGACCCGCCCGCCACGCAGTGCTATGACGCGTCCTCCCAGCACAGCCGGCATTTGCAGATCGTGACTTACCAGTACGAAGCCACGCCCCCGTCTGCGCCAATTGTACAGGATGCGCACGAAATCAAGCTGGACGCCCGGATCGAGGGCCGTGTTCGGTTCATCAAGGAACAACATGCGGGCGTCCTGCGCGATGGCTGCGGCCAGCAGCGTCTTCTGGCGCTCACCACCGCTGAGAGTGGAGAAGGCGCGCTCGGCCAGCGCGCTCAGCCCGCAATGTTCGATGGCCGCGGACACGGCCGACACCCCGGCGGCCCCAAGGCGGCCGAATGAATCGGTATGAACGTAACGGCCACCGGCCACAACATCCCACACGCGCAAAGCGGCTGTGCGGGCCAACCCTTGCGGGACATAGGCCGCAAATCGCGCTCGCACATGCGCCGGTACGCGGCGCAGTGGTTGTGTACCCAACGCAACCGTCCCGTGTGTCGGGGCAAGCAACCCGAGCAACACGCGGAGCAGCGTCGTCTTGCCGGAGCCGTTCGGCCCGACCAGCACCAGGCACTCATCCGGGCGCAGTGTAAGTTGAATGTCGGCCAGCAACGCCTGCCCACCGCGCAAGATCGTTACGTCGCGAGCCGTGAGCGGACCCTGGCATACCGTTGCGTGTGCTGAGCTACCGATCATTCCCCCCCCCTGCTGCTGGTTCCGACTCCCGTGCGAGGAGCGCTGCGAGGGCGGCCGCAGTGTGGGCAATACGCGGACCCAGCAGGTAGTGTTCCGGCCCAGCGAGCACGTGTACGCGCTGCTGTGTTACGGCGCGCAGCGGCCCGACACGTGCCCACGCTGCACGGGCTGCGGTGTCGCCTGTCGGTCGAACGGCCGGATCGGGCGCGAGTTCGATGATCACATCCGGATTGGCTTGCAGGACGAACTCGAGCGAGGCGGGGCTGAACGGGCGCGCCCCCGACGGCATCACGTTCGCATGCCCCAGCAGCCGCAGGAGGTCATCGTAGAACGACTCGGCCCCGACGGCGTACACCTGCTCCGGCGGATCCGGCAGCGTCCCGATCACGAGCAGGACCCGTTGGCGGGGGGCGTGCCTGTACAGATCCGCCACCGCGGCCAAGTCCTGTTGGATGGCGCCGGAAAGCCGGGCGGCCGTCATGCGCCGGTCCGCCAGGGCCCCCAACTGCTCGATCGAGGTATACAGGTCTGCCAGAGAGGTGTCCGGCAGCGTCACAAAGCGCAGCCCGAGCGAGGTCAGCCGTTCGCTGATGGCGCGACTCGTACCCGCGACCAGAGTCAACTCCGGCTGCAATCCAAGCAGTACCTCCACGTTGAGATCGTTCAGAGCGCCGATGGTCGGGATGGACAGAATCTCGGGTGGATAAACGCAGTAGCGCGTGCGCCCCACAAGCGCCTCCGCGAGTCCCAGGGCGACACATAATTCCGTGAGATTGGGGGCCGTCGATAATAAGCGTGGCGCAGGCGCCTGGCGTTCCGTCTCCACGAGCAACGGTTGTGCGACATAATTCGGCCAGCGCGCGTCAATTACAGGATGTGGACCGGCATTCTTGGAGGAGTGGTGGGCGGACTGCGGAGCGCGCTCACACCCCGTGAACAGGGCGACGGCGAGCAGTGCGAAAATCCAGGTGCTCGTGGAGGGCTTGGCGGTGCCGCGCTCGCATCGAACTTCCTGGCGGTGTTTCCAGCGGCACGCCGCGGCTTCCACGGAGTTCATCTTGGATCCGCCGCCACCTCGGGTGACAGCCGCTGCAAGACCAGGGCAGCGACATAGGATGCCTGTAACTGATCCGCCCAGGAGGGTTCCTGACCAAAGATATCCCACACCAGACGCCCCTCCCGGAACAGCACGCCTCCCGCCAGCCACGCCCCCTCCACACCCCCGCGGTACACTTCTGCGCCAACCGGTCGGAGGTGTGCAAACCCGGCGCGGGCGGCCTCATCATCGGTGAATGCGAAGGCCCGCACGGTCAGTATACGTTGTGGGCGATCGGCGTGCCGGTAGACCGCCAGCCACACGCGCTGCGGCAGCACCGGCCAGGTTGCGGCATCGATTTCGACGACGCGCGATGCTTCCGCGGCGCTGCCACTCCAGACCACTTCCCCCGTGCGCACCCACGGATGTGCCGCGCCGCCGGGTGGAAAAGCATCGTCCACGCGCGGAGTCATGGCGCAGCCCCCGCTCAGCAACAGTATCAGTGCACATGCACAACGGATCAACCGAGCTGGCCTCCAGTTGTCAGGAATGGGTTCCGATCGCGTTCTTCACCAATCGTGGTAGTTGGACCGTGGCCGGAATAAACCACGGTCTCTGCCGGCAGCGAAAGGAGCTGGGTGCGGATATTCCCGAGCAGTCGCGTGCTGGAGCTGCCGGGAAAATCCGTACGACCCACGCTGCCCGCAAAGAGCGCATCACCAACCGCGACGACACCCGCAGCGGCGCAGTAGAACGCCAGGCCACCCGGAGAGTGTCCGCTGACATCCAGCACCTGCCATTGCAACGAACCGAGTTGCAGGTGCTCCCCGGGTGCGAGTAGGCGCTCCGGTGGCTCAACGACAACGGGGGTTGCAAGGCCGGCCGACAAGTTGGCCCACGGATCGGCAAGCATCGCGACTTCGTCGCGCGGCGCGAAGAGCGGCACGTTCGGCAAGGCGGCGCGCAACGTGTTGACGCCCGCAATGTGGTCCACGTGCGTGTGGGTGAGGATGAGCGCCTCAGCCGTCAGCCGCTCCTGCGCGAGGGCCGCCAGCAAGTGTTGGGCCTGCGGATCAAGGCCCGGATCGAGGATCCAGGCACCGGAATGTCCTTCGGGCCAGAACAGTAAGGCATTCTGCTGAAAGTCGGGCTGGACGGAGACAATCACGCGCAGCGGTCCGTGGTGAATCATCGGAAACACTCCTACCGCGACAATTCGCGCACCCGCTGATATTTTTCCCGGAACCAGCGCGACCACTCCAGCTTGAGATCACTCGCAGAACCGCCGCCTTGCAGCTTCTCCGCCAGCGCGGGTATTTCATCAGCCGTGAAGGGGAGCCGGCGCCACTCCGCCAGTGCGGCCGGCTTCATGCCGCCGTCCATAAGTGCTTTCCATGCAGTTTGCAGATCGTTGTGTTGGTCCACGAATGCGGCACCGATGAGTACGGCAAGCAGCGCGCTACGCTGCCGCTGCACCTGATCGTCGATCTTGCCGAAGACGCCGGCTGCGGCCTCCTGGTAGGGATCGCGGACGACGAGTGCTTCGGCGTACTGCTCGCACACGTCCGGTCGCACCGGCAAACGGCGCAAGGTGTTCTGTTTCGGGCCGCCTTCGGTGCCGGCCGGCAGGACCCACAATCGCTGTCCCTCCGGACTCAGCACGAAAGTGATGAACTGCTCCGCAAGCTCGCGATGAGGCGCCTTGCGCAGGAGCGCGATCGGGTCCGGCGTGATGGCGCTGCCGCCACGCGGGTGGACATAGGCCAGCACGTCACGTCCGGCTTCGGCGATGCGCCCCCAGGCATAGAAGTCAATGCAAGGACCAGCGAGCACCTCGCCCGTCGCGATTTCGTTCGGAATCCGCGCCGACGAATCGGTGATGATGCGCGCGTTCGCGAACATCTGCATGAGCAATGGCCAGCCGTCATCCCAGCCGTGCTGCTGCAGGACAAGCTCGTAACTCACCGCCACACTGGAGCTCTTCTGTGGATCGGCTACGACCACCCAGCGGAACATGCATGGATCGGCAAGGTCGCTCCAAACTTCCACCGGCGGCAGATTCTGGTTGCGCAGCCCGCGCTGGTTGACGAGCACGCCGAACGAGGAGAGTGCGCTGCCGTACCACAGGCGACTCTCATCGAAGTTCGCAACTCCGGCGATATCAGCGGGGATGCCCGCCAGAATCGCATCCGGAATGTTCGCGCGTTCGAGGTAACCCCGGCTCGCTGCGAGGCCGTGGTCAGGTACCCCACCACCGAAGAATACATCCATGCCAAAGGTGTCGCCCGGGCGCTGCCGCTCCTGGGCGTCGAGTTGCTGCAGAATCTCACGCGTGCCGCGCTTGATCCAGCGGATCTTGAGAGGGCGGCCGACGTGCTCCTGGAACGCCCGGTCAAATTCCTGCTGAATCTCATCGCTGTGGGGCGTGAGAATCTGGAGATCCCAGTCGTCGCTGCGGCGGCAGCCCGTAGATAGCAGCACCGCTACCAATCCACCGGTTACCAGCCATCGCATTGTCTGCCGCATAATGCTCTCGCTTGTTATGTTCCTGCGCACCTTGCTGCCCGGTTCCAGCAGAACCAACAGGAGTGTACTCGCCCCGTTGCCCAGCGGCGCCCCCAAACGAGTTGCTGCGGCGGCCTTGGCCAGCGACCCGGGGACCGGCGCGGGACCCTATTCAGGAAGCACGACGAGATCACTCGAATCGATGCCGAGCTCGATCTTGTCGCCGACGGCCGGATGCGCTTGTCCGGGGCGCGCGACGGTGGTCGCTTGCAGCCGGGTTGCCCCCACCGTCAAGGTAAGTTGCAGGATTTCACCAAGGTACATCGACCCGGTGACCTGGCCCGGCAGCCGATTCCTGACATTCGGCCCCGGATCAATGAGCACCGCTTCAGGCCGGATGGAAACGATGCAGGTGCCCGTCGGCGGAGTGCCATGGGCGCTGGTTGCGACCAGGGTGCCGATCGGCGTTTGCAACGTGCGCGTGGTACCGTCGGCACCGACAACTTCTGCCGACAGAAAGTTGGCTTCTCCAAGAAAGTCGGCAATCGCCCGGTTCGCGGGCTGCGTGTAGAGTTCCCGCGGTGTGCCGACCTGGCTGATTTTGCCCTGAAACATTACGGCCATGCGATCCGCGACCGACAGGGCCTCCTTCTGGTCATGCGTGACATAGACGCCGGTCAACCCGAAATCCTTGCACAGACGGCGGATCTCGGTGCGCATCTCCAGGCGCAGTTTCGCATCAAGGTTGCTGAGCGGCTCGTCGAGCAGAAGGCACTGGGGCCGAATGACGAGGGCTCGTGCCAGCGCGACACGTTGTTGTTGCCCGCCGGAGAGCTGGTTGGGCTTGCGGCGCGCGTACTCACTCATATGCACGCGTTCGAGGGCCTCGGCCACACGCCGTAGCCGCTCGGCGCGGGCCACCCGTCGTACGCGGAGGCCGTAGGCAACATTGGCCTCGACGGTCATGTGGGGCCAGAGGGCATAGTTCTGGAAGACCATGCCGGTATTGCGATGTTGGGGGGCAACGTAAGTCACATCGCGTTCGCCGAACAAGACCTGTCCGCTCTGGGGGGTGTAGAAGCCGGCGATGGTGCGCAGCAGGGTGGTTTTCCCACAGCCGGAAGGACCCAGCAGGAAGAAAAGCTCCCCTTTCGAAATCTCCACGCTGACCTGGTCAAGCGCCCGGACCGGGCCGAAGTCCTTGACGACGGTACGTATGGATACGGGGATCACGGGGCGTCCTCGTCCGAGCCCGGGGTGCGGCGACGGGCGACGACCAGCGCCGCAGCATGGCCGATCCCGTGAAACCCTTATTGAAAGGCGGAGTGGGCAAGCGGGCAAGCGCGGCAAACAAGCCGAGCGAGGTTAATGGGGTTGTTTGGACCGTAGGCCGAGGGCGGCTTACTCCTGGTGAGATCTTATAAAACACTAGGAAGTATAGCTTATCTACATGACTGGTAACCCTGTTTTATTAAATGCGTTTCATGTGAAACAGTACGTTGTTGAGTTGTGGGTGGTTTGATTGACGCCCCGATAGGGTGTGGTACTCTGGTGGTAGCCATGGAGGAAGGTATGTCAAAAGCACCCGCGCGTCTTGGTCGGGGACTCAGTGCCTTGGTGTCGAATCGCCGCTTGGATACTCCCCTGCCGCTGCAGCATGCGCCACCTGTGGACGCAGTCCTTCCAGAAATCCCACTCGACACTATTCGACCTAATCCGAAGCAGCCGAGGACCTTGTTCGATGACCAGGCGCTGGCCGAACTCGCGGCCTCGGTCCGGCAGAGCGGGGTCCTGCAACCTGTCCTGGTGCGGCCTGTGGGTGACGACCAGTTTGAGCTCGTGGCAGGAGAACGACGTTGGCGGGCGGCTCGGTTGGCCGGCTTGATGACTATCCCGGCCATTGTCCGCTCGCTTGACGATCGTGCGGCCCTCGAAATCGCGCTGGTTGAGAACCTCCAGCGGGAGGACCTCGGGCCTCTCGAGCGCGCCACCGCCTACCAGAACTATCTCCATACATTTGGGGGAACAGTGGAGGAATTGGCTCAGCGACTGGGCGAGAGTCGCGCGAACGTCTCGAACTATTTGCGATTGCTGAAGTTATCGCCAGAGGTATGCTTCATGCTTGGGGCTGGGGAGCTTGGTATGGGCCAGGCCCGTGCCTTGGCTGGGGTGGTGGACCCGCAGCGTCAGCTTGCCATGGCGCGCCTCGTAGCTCGGAGAAATCTGTCTGTGCGGCAAGTGGAAGAGCTTGTCCGCCAGGCAACTGAGACGGATCCGATCGATCCTCCTGCAACGCGTAGTGCCCGATTGTCGCGCGGGGTGGGGCACTTGGCCGATGTGGAGCGGTCGCTCTCGAAGGCGCTCGGGTTGCGGGTTCGTTTGGTGGCCGGGCGACGAAAGAACTCGGGTCGGATTGTAATCACATACAACAATCTTGACGAGTTTGATCGAATTGCCCAACAGCTTGGGGGTGAAGTGCATCTGGAGGAGTAAGAGTGGCCATCCGCGCGCCCGCTTTCGCCGGCTTGTTTTATCCGGGGGAACCAAGGGTTTGCCGGGCAGAGATCGAGGCAATGGCAGTGGGATTGCCGGTGCCGGTGTCGGCAAGGGGCGGTATCGTCCCTCACGCGGGATGGCGGTACAGTGGGCGGATTGCACTCCGCACTTGGCAGGCAATCACGGCAGCCAAGCCGGAAACTGTAATCATCCTTGGGGCGGTGCATCGAGAAGAATCCGTGGTGGCGCTCTTGGATACTTCGCAGGGGTGGTCGACGCCCCTGGGTGTGCTGCCAATGGACCAAGACATCCTGAGCGCACTACGGATGTCGGACCTGTTCATGGTTCGGCCTGAGAGCCACGCACAGGAACATGCGATCGAAGTCCAATTACCGTTATTGCAGCACTTGTTACCAGAGGTGATGTTTGTTCCAGTAGGTGTGCCGCTCGGTGCACAGGTGGTGGCGATAGGAGAGTGGTGTGCGGGGGTTGTGCGACAATCTGGTCGTCAGATTGCGCTGGTGGCATCCACAGATCTGACGCATTATGGACCGAATTATCGCTTCCAACCAGCGGGGCAAGGTCCGGCCGGGTCTCAATGGGCATATGAAGTGAATGACCGCAGGTTTCTGTTTGCAGTGGAGAGATTAGCGGCGGATCGTGTGGTTATCGAGGCCGAGACCCACCACAATGCGTGCGGTGCTGGCGCGGTCGCTGCTCTTGTCGCGGCGGCGAATGTGCTTGGGTGGGGGCGTTTTGAACTCCTGGAGCACGCAACAAGTGCGAGGGTAACGGGCCGGGCGTCTGAGAACGTGGTTGGGTATGCAGCCGGGGTGTTTCGGGGTGATTAGGACCATGTGACGGACTAGATTGAAAACGGCGTTTCACGTGGGATAAATTTGTTATAACAAAAATCGTTGTAATATTTAACGGGTTTGAGGGGGCTCTGTCGTGCTGCAAACGGATAATCCATGGCCATAGAATGATTGTCTGTGTCAGGTTGCCGTCGGTTCTCAAACTCCGACTTGGTGCGCCCCAACCTTCAATTCCGGTGAGGAGCTGGCACTGTATGTGGAGTTGGTTTCCGCCCCTGCTGGCGATTGCTCCATTGATTTCAAATGCGCCAGGGGATAACGCCTTTCATTCGTACAATAACATTGATATTATAGGACTATATTTGGCGCCGAAGCTGCATCCAGAACTGCATGCATTTGTGTCCCTGGGGCTGCCCCTTCCGCCGGTGTGGATCTACTTCTCCGACAAACCGTTTACAACCTCGGGCGGACCGGATGCGGCCGAGCACCTTACACAGAAGTCGCTCGAACGAAGACGTTTACGAAGACAGGTGCCCGGGCTGCTGGACCACCGCGATTGGCCGGTGCCGTCACATTACTTGGCTACCGTGAAGCTTGCCGGCGCGGATCTCCGCACGACCAGCCAGTGGCTCAATGCCGTCAGTGCGCGCGTGCCGCCAGAAACACTAGCGGTGATCGCGGCCCTGCCACATGTCCGCCGCATCGAGCCGGTACGGGCCATGCACCCGGCGGCGGTGCCCCTTGAGCGCGTTGAGGATGTGCCGCCCGCCGCCGCCCGCGACGCGTTCTATGGCCTCGCGGCCAACCAGCACGCGGTGATTAACCTGCCGGCGCTCCATGCCCTGGGCTTCACTGGGCGGGGCATGGTCATAGGGGTGCTCGACACCGGCTATCGCATCGATCACGTGGCGTTCAATCATCCGCAAAGCCCCTTGCTGGTGCGCGGGGCATACGACTTTATCAACGCTGACCCGAACGTCGGCATTGAAGAGGGGGATCACGCGGACCAGCATCGCCATGGCACACTGATTCTGGGGACGCTCGCGGGCTATGCGCCGGGTGACTTTGTCGGGGCCGCGTTCGACGCGGAGTTCCTGCTTGCGAAAACCGAGGACGTAACCCAGGAAGCTCCGCTCGAAGAGGATTGGTACGTGGCCGGACTGCAATGGCTCGAAGCACAGGGTGCGGATGTCGTGACCAGTTCCCTCGGGTACATTGACTGGTATACGCAGGCCGACCTCGACGGTTTGACCGCCGTCACAACGATCGCGGTGAACCTAGCAACGGCAAACGGGGTCGTGTGCGTCACTTCAGCGGGAAACATGGGCCACGACGGCGAAGTTTCGACGCTGGTCGCCCCGGGTGACGCGTTTGAAGTTCTTACGGTTTCCGCCGTCAACACGGCCGGGGCCACGGCGAGCTTCGCGTCGAAGGGCCCCACGGCAGACCAGCGAGTAAAGCCGGAGGTGCTGGCCCACGGTGTGCGAACGCGTAGCGTAAACACGAATGGAACCACCGAATACGTGCAGGCCAGCGGTACTTCGCTATCAGCTCCGCAAGTTGCGGCCGTGGCAGCTCTGCTCTTACAGGCCCATCCACACTGGACCGTGGCCCAAGTACGTGAAGCCCTGATCACTACGGCCAGTTACTATGTCGCCTACGGCACATACGATCCGGCGTACGTGCGCGGCTACGGCATCATGGATGCGTACGCGGCATTCGCGCGCGTGCTATGCACCTGCGACTTGAACCAGGATGGTCGGATCGACCTAACTGATGCGCTGCACCTGCTGGACTGCTACACGGGACCGGGTCAGGCGGGCGACCCCGTGTGGTTGACACCGGGGGCCTGTATTGCGGCCTTTGATCTTGATCGCGATGGGGACATTGACTTGTACGACTTCGCGTTTTTTCAATTCGAGTTTACGGGTGAGTAGGCCGCAGCCAGGTTTGCGACGGTCCTCTCCCAATCGGATGCAGGCGCATCCAAGTTTGCATGTGCACTTTGAGGTCCGTGGATCTCGGGCCAGGGTGGCACCGCCCCCCGCCAGGATGTCCTGTGCGGAAAAACGAGAATCTGCTTGACATTCGCGCCGGGAAACTCAATACTTGCCCTGTTCATTTTCGCGGGTTCCCCGCGGAATGAAAGCGTTTATCCAGAGTGGCTGAGGGAACAGGCCCGAAGACGCCACAGCAACCTGGTCACTGCGGACTAAGGTGCTTCCTCCTGCCCGAGATCGGGAGAGATAAACTGTCGGAGCACGCGCGGCTGGAACCCGGTCGCGTCCCATGCCGCATGTTTTCCCCCGAGACAAACAGACCGCTCGCTGGTGCAAACCCATGATCTGCCGGTGTTGAGTGGTCGCCGAGTGTGTCACGCCGCGGTCCATGGATAGGACTTGGGGCGTGTATTCGCCCGCAAGTGCCGGGCCCGGCGAGGGTGCGCCTATGCGGCGGAGGAATGAAGATGGCAAATGCGACGGCAGATCGGATTGTCCCGCAGGATGACGCCGAGAGTGCGTGTGCGCGCCGCGGCAGTTTGGCGGAGCGCCGGGTGTTGCGAGAAATTCGCATCGCGCTGCTGGGCGTGGGGAATGTGGGACAGGCCGTCGCACGCGGTTGCATCGAATGGGCGACGGCCTTCGCGGAGCGCGGGTTCGTGTTGCGACCGATCCTTGGGCTGGTGCGCGATCCCCAACGGGCGCGCGGTGAATTGCCGACCGGATTACACCTGGTCGGCGAGTCGCAGAAACTTGTTGCGGAACGGGTGGATGTGGTGGTCGAGGCCCTCGGCGGCGTGGAGCCGGCCTTTGAACTGGTGCGCGCCTATCTTCAGCGGGGTGTACCAGTCGTGACGGCGAACAAGACGCTGCTTGCAGAGCATGGCGCCGTGCTTCGGCAAGTTGCACAGCAGCAGCATGTGCCGTTGCGTGTTGAGGCGAGTGTTGTCGCGGGGGTGCCCTTTGTGGGGACACATGCGGCGCGTCCGCTGGCAGCGCGGGTGGAAAGGGTGACTGGCATCGTCAATGGTACCAGCAATTTTATCCTGACCACCATGCAGCGCGATGGAGCCAGCTTTGAGGCGGCGCTGGCACGGGCTCAGCAACTGGGTTACGCCGAGCCCGATCCGGCCAAGGATGTGCGCGGGATGGATGCGGCGGAGAAGTTGGTTGTTCTGCTGCGCGAACTCGGCCGAGCCGAGGTGCCGCTCGCAGCGCTGATGCCCGTCGGAATTGATACGCTCGGCCCCGAAGATTTCGCCGATGCGGCGGCGCTTGGAGGTCGAATCAAGCCGGTGATTTCGGCTGAATTCACGGAGGGCACTTTGCGGGCATACGTGGGACCGGCCTTCGTGACGGGAAGTCATCCGCTCGCACGGGTCGAGGGGGCGGAGAACGGAATCGTGCTGGCGGGTCGTGCGATTGGCCGGCTGTTCTATGCCGGTCCCGGTGCGGGGCCCGAGATCACGGCCGCAACACTGCTCGATGATGTGATCGAGGTGTTTGCGAATGGGGGCGCAGCCAGTGAGGCCGCGGGGGGTGCTGCACCGGTGCCGCGTTTGGCTGCGCTGCAGGCACGCTACTTCGTGACCTGCGTAGCCGTCAACGCCGTGAGTGCACTCGATGTTGCGGTGCGGGTGCAGGGGGCCGGCGCAACCTATGTGCGACAAATCCCGATGGCATCCGGGCGGGTCCGCGTGGTAGCGCTGGTGCCGGCGAAGTCGCAGTCGGAGGTGGAGGCCCTGTCGGTGCGCCTGTCAACCGACAGCGTAGGGGTGCGGACGTATCCCGTGGTGGAGGAGTAAAGATGTCGAGCGCACCACAACCGCTGGTGGTAGTGAAACTGGGAGGTTCCGTGCTGACGGACGATGCGGCCTATGTCCATTGTGCGCAGGCGCTGCGGTCGCAGCTCGCGTCTCGGCCGCACGAGCGCATTGCAGCCGTGGTGTCCGCGCGGCACGGAATGACGGACCGGCTGCTTGCTGAGGCCACGGCACTTTGTCCTGAGCCCGAGGCACGCGCGCTAGATCTGTTGTGGTCCATTGGTGAGGTGGAGTCGGTTGCCCGACTGACACTGTGCCTGCATGCGCTCGGCGTGCGGGCCTGTGGCCTTGGAGCGCACGAGTGTGGTCTGCTGTGGACTATTTCTGATGCAGTGCAGCGTGGCACAGCCGCGGCGGCAGCAGTGGAAATCGACCCGGTCCCGGTGCGCCGCCGCCTCCGCACGGCGGAAGTTGTCGTGGTGCCCGGTTTCTTCGCCCGTACGCCGGAGGGTACGCTGGTGTCGCTGGGGCGGGGTGGCTCTGACCTGACGGCCGTGTTGTTGGCAGTGGGCCTGCAAGCGCGGACCTGTCAGCTCGTGAAAGACGTGCCCGGCTACTTCGACCGCGATCCGAATCAGTTCCCCGACGCCTGTCCGCTTGCGGAGATCAGCAGTGCGGCCGCACTGCGCATGGCGGCAGCGGGCTGCGATCTGGTACAGACCCAGGCGCTGGAGGTCGCAGGGCGCTCGGGGTTACCGGTGGTGGTGCGCAGTCTTGATCCCGCCGGACGCCAGACGGTCGTCATCCCGGAGCTGCGCGCCGAGTTGGTCGCTTAGGATCAAAATACTGACAGCAAAGGGTGCCGAGAGAACCAAGGGCCGGGGAGCGGAAGAATGCCAGCGCAGCAAAGGTCCTGGCCTGTTCCCCCGCCCCCGATTTCGACGAGGTGATTCCATGCAATTCGCAACAAAAACTATTCACGCCTTTCAACCCGCGGAGCCGGAGACCGGTGCCGTCGTACCGCCGATCTTTCAGACGACGACCTACGAGCAGCAGGCCCCGGGAGTGAACCAGGGGTATTGCTACTCGCGGACCGGCAACCCGACGCGCACGCGTCTCGAAGCCGTGCTCGCGGCGCTCGAAGGGGTGGAGCACGCGGCCGTGTTCGCATCCGGTCTGTGTGCCGAGAACACGCTCTTCCAGGGGCTGCTGCGCCCGGGGGATGAAGTGATCGTGCCCCCGGATGTCTACGGCGGCACACACCGACTTCTACACCGGGTATATGCGCCGCAAGGCCACGGTGTGAAGGTGGTGGACTACACCGACCTGGATGCGCTCGATGCAGCACTTTCTGAACGCACGCGGCTGGTGTGGGTTGAGTCGCCGACCAATCCACGGCTGCTGATCTACGATATCGCCGCGCTCGCCGAACGTGCGCACCGCAGCGGCGCCCTGGTAGTCGTGGACAACACCTTCGCGACGCCGCTCTTTCAGCAGCCGTTCGCGCTGGGGGCCGACCTGGTCGTGCATAGTGTGACGAAGTATCTGGCCGGTCATTCGGATGTCATTCAGGGCGCGGTACTGGCCAGGGATGGCGCCGTGTTTGAGCCGATTCGCTTCCTGCAGAACGCCGCCGGTGGCACGCCCTCGGCATTCGATTGCTGGCTGACATTGCGAGGGATCAAGACACTGGAGTTGCGGGTGTTGCGGCACGCCGAGAACGCGGCCGCGATTGCAGCCGCTCTGCAGAAGCACAAGGCGGTGGCGCGTGTGTATTACCCCGGACTGCGCGATCATCCCGGGCATGCGATCGCGGCGCTGCAGATGAGTGGCTTCGGCGGCATGGTGTCGGTCGAGTTGCGTGGCACGACCGAGGAAGTGGTGCGTTTTGTCTCCGGTCGGCGCTACTTCTCGCTGGCCGAGAGTCTGGGTGGAGTGAAGTCGCTCATCTGCCACCCGGCCACGATGACCCATGCGTCGATTCCGGCGGAGACACGCGCTGCGCTCGGCTTGTCGGATCAATTGGTCCGGCTGAGTCCGGGCTGCGAGTCGGCCGCGGACCTGGTGGAGGATCTGCTGGAGGGTTTGGATGGACTCTCGCAGGCCCCCTTGCGTTCCCAGTTCGAGCCGGCAGCGCTCTAGCACGTTAGAATGGCCCAGTGTGACGGTGCGCAGTGCCAACTCGTGCGAGGTGAATGCGGCGTGCCGTGCGAGGAGCAACCGGACATGATCCTGACGACAACCCCGCAGATCGAAGGTCGCCGCATTACGGCCTATTTCGGCATCGTGACGGGCGAGGCCATTCTGGGTGCGAACATTTTCAAGGATTTTTTCGCCCAGATCCGTGATGTGGTGGGTGGCCGCGCAGCGGCTTATGAATCGGAGCTGCGCAACGCCCGCGAGATCGCGTTCGCGGAACTGCGCGAGTATGCGGCCGAACTGGGTGCGAATGGTGTGGTGGGTATCGACCTGGATTACGAGACCATCGGTGCCAACGGCAGCATGTTGATGGTGAGCGTGAGTGGCACGGCGGTGCGGATCGAGTAGCAGCAATCCCCCAACCTCCCCGCTTTCACAGGGAGGAGGTGGTGGTGGGTCGAGATTCACATGAAGAAGACCCCTCTCCGGACCTCGGCTCGAAGCGACGAGGGGGATTGAGATAGCTTCCGGTCACGCTGTGTGGTCTCAAGTGCCGGTCTTGCGAAAGCTCCGCCAGTCGACGCCGAGTTTTCGCATTCGTGATCGCAGCGTGTGCGGGTTGATACTGAGCCGTGCGGCGGCTCCAAAAGGGCCTTCTACGCGTCCGTGGCAAGCCCATAGGGCTTCCTCAATGTGACGACGCATGAGCCCATCGAGCGAAGCCCCGTGGGTGGCCGACTGTTGGGCTGGCAGCGACGTTCCGATCTCCGGTGCATGGTAGTCAGGTTCGGGGGGCGGCGCGCCGCGCGGGGCAGGGGCGGCGCCCAGCGCTGTGCGGATTTCCAGTCGGCGGCCGTTTCCAAGCAGAGCAGCGCGATCGATTACTGCGGCGAATTCACGTACATTGCCGGGCCAGGAATACGCCAGTAATTCCTGAATGTCGCTGGCGGTAGGCAGCGCGAGTGGCAACCCAAATCGCGTAGCGGCTTTTTCTGCAAAGTAGCGGGCAAGTACCGGTACATCCTCCGGTCGCTCGCGTAGTGGTGGAATCGGGATCGGCAGGACGGCCACTCGATACCAGAGATCTTCCCGAAAGGTCCCCGCCCGCACCATGGCCGCAAGATCGCGGTGAGTCGCTCCCACGACCCGCACATCCACATGCATCACCTGCTGGGCGCCAACGCGCTCCAAGTAGCCATCCTGCAGGACGCGCAGCAAGCGCACTTGGGCAGCCAGGGGAAGATCGCCGATCTCATCGAGGAAGAGTGTGCCGCCGTCAGCCCGTTCGAACCATCCCTTACGAGTGTCGGTGGCCCCCGTGAAGCTGCCGCGCTCGTGCCCGAACAGTTGAGTGTCGATCAGCTCCGGAGGGATGGCGCCGCAGTTCACGCGAATGAAGGGGCCGTGTGCGCGGCACGAGCGCATGTGAATGGCGCGGGCAATGACTTCTTTTCCGGAGCCCGTTTCACCAAGCAGCAATACCGGCACGTCGGATGGGGCGACGAGCTGCACACGCTCCATCACTGGGCGGAGGCCGGCTTCCTCACCAATGACGATCGTGCCCACATCGCTACGACCCAGTTTCGCGAGCAACGTACGGCGGTCTGCCTCGGCAACCTCGCGAGACTGTGAGGTTTCGTGCAGGCGCCGATCATTTTCGAGTGCTACCGAGAAGGGCTCCAGCAAAGCTGCGAGCAGGGGTAAGTCACGCGCGCTGAAATTGCGATCCGCATCCGCGACAAAAATCAGAACACCGGTTGGGCCCTCGGCGCCACGCAGGGCTCCGATGTGAACAGCTCCTTTCATGCTGGGCGCGCTGACGCGCCGTACAGCTTGGGGGAGCTCAGCGGTGCTCCGCGTTGCCGGTTCGGAACCACACCAGGCAAGAAATTGTCGCAAGTCCTCGGGTGAAAGATCTGTGCGGCCCGGGGGGATGGCGCCGGTGTGGATCGACGCGGCTGCCACGGTCTCAAGGATGGATTGGCTCAGATTCAGTCGCCGCACAATGAGTTGTGCAACCGGCAGTTGGGCGGCAAGCAAGCGAACAATCTGTGCGGTGCACACATGCACCTCGGAGTGCCGACACGCTTCGCGCCACACTGCCAACAGCAGAGTGCTATCCAAGTTATTCTGTGTCATATCACGGATTTTCTATCATATGGGTCGGCTGTCTGCAAGGTCATTGCCAAAACAAACCGCGGGTTCTGTTTGTAACCTGTTGTGCATTCAAGTGTTGGAGAAATCAAAGCCAACGGACTACTCCTGGTATGATCCATGCAAGTCCTGCGCCTCATGAAAAACTCAGTTTCAAATCGAGTGCGGCATAACCCGCGACAATCCGGGGAGCACGCGCTGCCGACGATGCCACTGGCCAGGTACTGCGACGAGATCAGCCACTTTGCAGCCATCGGTGGTGGCATGGGCTCTTCGGAGTGGGAAGGAAAGAGCGAGTGGTTGCGGTACGGGGCCGCCACGGCAGCGCCGGCCACGCGGCGGGGAGTGGCTGACCTGCTGGCCGAGTTGGACGCTGTGGAAGGTCGGGTCGAGGCGGAGGTTCTGGCCGCCCTGCTTCGCTCGGTACGACCCGACCTATTGGAAATGCGGCCGTGGCTGCGGTTTGGGTCGCGCACGTATCGTCGAAACCTGCTGCGTCGTCGTCCTCACTATGAGGCGTTGCTACTTTGCTGGCGGCCTGGACAGCACAGCCCGGTTCACGATCATCGTGGCTCCAGCGGCGCGGTGGCTGTGCTCACCGGTGAGGCCACGGAAGTATGTTTCGGGGGCCCACCCGGTGGTCCGTTGCGGGCAGCCACGTATCAACGCCTGCCGGCCGGGTCGGTCGTCAGTTCATCTGACGACGACATTCACCTGGTTGCCAATTGGTCTCGACCGGCGCGGCCCCTGGTCACGCTGCATGTGTACTCTCCTCCGCTCAGCGGCATGCAAATTTACCCGCGCGAGCAGATCGTGCCGGTGTCGGCGACGGAGGTCGATGAGATCGATTCTCCGCCGAGGCGCGCAAGGGTGATTCCCATGCCGTCGAGCCGCCTCCGTGCCGTGCGGGAGGCATGAGGCATTGGCTTTGCGAATTGCGATTGTAGGCGCCGGGTTCTCCGGTACGTTGACCGCCGTCCAGCTTGCACGGCAGGCCGGCAGCGCGCTACCCCTGCGTGTGTTCCTAATCGATGCGAGCGGACGGTGGGGTCAAGGCGTCGCGTACGGCACCAAGTGCGATCGCCACCTGCTTAATGTGCCGGCGGGGAGGATGAGTGCATGGCCGGATGCGCCCGATGATTTCGTGCGCTGGGCGCAGCAGCGCCAGGCGACGCTCACCGCGCACACCTACGCATCCCGGGCGCTGTATGGGGAGTATCTGGCCGAGTTGCTCGGGCGGTACGGCGGCCGGGTGGTCGAACGCGTTGCCGCGCGTGTGCAAGACATCTTCCCTACGAGTGCCACCGGTGAGATGAACGTTCGACTGGATTCAAACACGTTAATCACAGTAGATCGCGTCGTTCTTGCCACCGGGAACAATCCCCCGCGGGAGCCGTGGCCGGGCGCAAGCACACTCTCTCCCGAACGCTACGTGCGTGATCCCTGGGTGTCCAACGCCTCGGATGGATTGTCCGCCGATGCACCACTACTGCTGGTCGGAACAGGTCTCACCATGTTGGATGCGGTGCTGGATCTGGAGGCGCGGGGCCACCATGGGCCACTGGTGGCTGTATCGCGCCACGGGCTCCTACCCCAACCCCACGATCCAAGCCCGCATGCGGACACAGTGCCGCCCATTCCGGAAGTGCTCCAGGCCCGGCGGACGGCACTTGCGCTCCTGCGGGCGGTCAGGAGTACGGTGCGACGGTCTGCGGAACGCGGTGTCGGCTGGCGGGACGTCATTGCCGCGTTGCGGCCGCACACCGCGCCGCTTTGGCAGTCGCTACCCATGGCTGAGCGAAGTCGGTTCTTGCGACATGTCCGGCCATATTGGGATGTGCATCGTCACCGCGCCCCGACAGAGGTTGTAGCTGCCATTGCGGTACTGTGTGCAACGAGGCGTTTGCGGGTGGTCGCAGGCAGGATCATAACGGCGCGTCCCGATGCCGACGGTCTCGTTGTAAGTGTACAGCCACGCGGGCAAGCGCACATGGATGAGTGGCGTGTGGCCAGGGTCGTGAATTGCACCGGCCCGGAATCTGACGTGCAGCGCTACGAGGAGCCACTGTGGAAGAATTTGCTGGCGCGCGGATGGGCGGAGGCCGATCCATTGGGTTTGGGTGTGCGCACCGCATCCGACGGGGAACTGTGGAGCAACTCCCCAGGTGGTGAGGGTCGGGTATTCGTGGTGGGACCGATGCGCAAGGGAGACTACTGGGAGCACACGGCGGTACCGGAGTTGCGAATGGCAGCGGCCGAGCTGGCCCAACGGCTGCTCGCGACTCACCCCTCGGTCGAGAAGCCGGCAGAATGCGGGGAAGTGCCCGGATAGAAGGTGGGGCGTTTGTGGCCGGCATAACCGGCCGCGGGATGGTTCGTGCTCGGGCGTGTGTCCGGCACGAAGCCGGAGGGGTTGGCGGGCTCCGGTTCGGGGCTGCGTTGCGTGGCGGCGGCGACGACCGCGGCCTTGGCGGCGCCGGCCTGCTGTTGCAGTCGCTCCATCAGCATCAACCAGGTCTCGCGTTCGTAGCGCAGAATCTGAAGGGCTTCTGTGACGGTCGCCGCATCCTGGTTGAGATTCGCATCGACGAGGCGGCGATAAACAAAGTTGTAGACGGCTGCCATGCGGTCCGCGAGATCGGGGTTCGCGTCGCGCCGAATACCGTTGGCGAGCTCCAGCATGATGCGCTGGGCCCGCTCGAGTGCGTTGAAGGCCGCGGTGCGATCCTTGGCGGCGAGGGCTTCCTGGCCGCGCGTGGCGAAGCGGATGGCGCCGTCGTACAGCATCAGTTGGAGCTGCTCGGGCGTCGCGGTAAGCACCGCGTTCTTGAGATATTGTTGTGAGGCGTTCGAGTAGCTCATACCCGCTGTATCGTCCGCTTGCCGGTGTCGGCTTAGCGCAGCGCGCGGCTCCGACACCGCCTTCTCAACGGCGCTGCGAAGACATCGTATTGAACTGGAGCTGCGAGAGGTTCGCGAGGGCCGTCTGCTGGCTCTGCATCGAGGACAGGGCCGACTCCATGGCCTGAAACTGCCGCAGTAGCCGGGTCCGCTTGCGCTCGAGCCGCTCATTCAGAACGGTCACGCGCTCATTGAGCAGTTCCGTGCGGGATTTCATGGTGCCGGTTTCGCGGCCGATAAGCCCGCTGTCGTCGTTGATCTGCTTGAGCCGTTCGTTCAGGATTTTGGACACACCTTTGTCGGCATCGGTGAAGAAGCGCTCGACGGCATCGGGGTCCTGCTCGAGCGCGCTGCGGAATTTCTCCTCGTTGAACTTGAGCTTGTTACCGGTGTCGGCCTCGATTCCGAGATCACGCAGGCGCTCGAAGGAAGCGCCGGTGAACTTCAGACTGGTAAAGGCGCTGTAGAGCCGTGTCTCGATGATGCGCAGTGTGCTGTTGCCCTGCAGGATGCCCAGTGCCTGGTTCTTTTCGTCGAATTTCCCCGCGTCCCGCACCCGCTGCATCAGCGTGTTATAATCGCTTACAAGATCCTGCGCCGCCTTGACCAGCCCGGACTGGTCACGATCAATCTGCACGGTTACAGGCGTGTTCTCGACACTGTGTATGGTGAGACTCAAGCCGTCCACCACGTCGTTGAAGGTGTTGGTGGAACTGGTGAGCAGGACGCCGGTGCCGGTGTTGCCGCCGAAGAACACGCGGGCATCCTGGGCCTGGGTCAGCATGGTGACGCCCAGGACGTCATTCGGATCATCGATCAGCAGACTGCCCGCCAGGCCACTCACGGCCGCTGTCAGCGACATCCGGTAGGGGGCAAACCCGGTGCCGTCGTTCAGAACGCTCGCCCGTGCGAGTGTGGTCTCGGTGCCGATGCGTGCGGCGATCGACTCGAGCGTGTCCCCGCCGCCGACGGTGAAGCGGAACTCGAACGCCCCATTGATGTGACCCTCGTTCGAGGTCCCACGTATGTTCAGATCGCGTGCCGCCGTACCGTCATCATCTTCGATGCGCAGGAGTCCGCCGTTGCGGCTTTCAATCAGCAGGCCGTCGCCCGTGTCGTTGATGCGGGCGCGGAGACCGTTGTGAACCGATTCGATCTGGTCGATCAGGTCGCCGAGCGTGCGAATGGAGCCGTTCCGCAGATCCACGGTCGCGGGCACACCGTCTGATCCGGTCAGTTTGATGCGACTGAGATTGACTCCGCGCCCACCATTGAGCGAACTCAGACTCGTGTTCTCGGACAGGTACTTGCGTTGCAGGTTGTCACCGGTGATCTGGTACCCGCTTTGGGCAAGCCCGAGCGCTTCAGCGAACGCGCCTGTGACCGTCAGGGGCGAACCATTGGTCGCGTTTCGCAGCACCAGCCGTGTGCCCGTGCCGCTGTAGTCGGCTTCAATTCCCAGCAACTGGCCGTCGGCATCCGTTGCGCCGTTCAGCGTTCGAACCACATCAGCCAGTGTTTCTGCGCCGGAGAAATCGAGCGTGGCGGTACGACCGTTGGCGGTGATGGTCATGGTGCCGGTGCCGAGGCCGCGGCCCCCTTGCAGAGTCTGCAACAGCACGGTGTTGAGGCCGCCAAGCAGGCGCTTGCCTGTCACGGTGCCGTCATGATCGCCGGACTCGAAACCCAGGTCGCGAAGCGCGCGGGCCGCAGCGCTGCCATCGGTGACTTCAATGGACAGTTTGTTGTCCGCCGAGACCATTTGCAGACCGCGACCGTCGGGACGCAAGCCGGCCGTCACGATCCGCTGTCCCTGTGCATCCTCGTTGCCGGTGGCGAAATTGATCGCGGTAAGCACGTCCCCCAACGTGGTCATGTGCAGAACATCCGATCCGCTGATGCGATTGTTCGTGGCGGTTCCGGCGATACCCAGGTCGCGGGCGGCAAAGCCCGTGACGTCCTCGATCTTGAGCGGAGTGACCTGGCCTGCGGGAAGATTGCTGATGTCGCTGTCGTCCGTGACGACCAGGCGACTGCCCGTAACGGTGACACTGATGCGCTCGTCACCGAAGGCCCCCTGGATGGCGGTGCGCACTTCATGGATCGTGCGCTTGCCGGTGAGGTTCACTTCGGCGGTGGTGCCGTCACGCGCCGTGATCCGAATGGTACCGTCGCGCACCCCCTGCCCGTGATTCAGCCGACCAAGCCGCGTGCTGTTGCTGAGAGTGGCGGACAACTCGACGTTCAGGGTTTGACCGCCGCTGAGAATGCGGAAGTCGTTGCCGAAGCTTCCGCTTGCGATGCCGAGGCCGTCGTTGAGCGCGCTGAGCGGTGACGTTGCGGCAAGGTAGAAAACACCACTGCCTTCGAGTCGGCCGGAACTGCTGGTGTTGGTGCCTGGAGAAAAACCCAGGTCTGCGGCGGTGCGTCCCCCGGCGAGCTCAACGACGCGCAAGGGACCGCTGCCTCCCGACTGGTCGGTCAGCACGAGACGGTCATCGAGCACCTCCGCGGTGACGTTCAGACCGGCCGCACTGATCTGCGAGAGCACATCGCCCAATGTGACCGCTTCGGACAGGTTGATCTGGGCTTTGGCACCGAGACCGTTGATGAGCTCGAACGAGCCGCGGCGAACCCCGGTGTGGCCGTTGAGTTCATCCAGACGCGTGTGCGAATTCACCCGGGCCTGTGCCGATTCGATCGTGAAAGTGCCGCTGGGCAGCGGCGCCGTGCGACTGTTGTAACCGCGACTCACGAACTGGTGTGTCGTGGCGAGCGCCCGCGGGATGAATTGATACGACCCTGGTCCCGTTGTGGCGCTGCTGATGGCAGTCAGCAGGGCCGGCGCGGATGACGTGGTCTTGTTCGTGCGAAAGGTTGCAGCGCGCCCCAGCGTGTCCACCCGGTTCAGCAGGGCGGTCACTCGCGCAGAAATGTCGAGAAAGGCCGTTTGTTGCGCCCCAAGGTTCGCGACGCGCTTGAGCAACTGGTCACGCGGGCGGGCATCGAGTGCAATGAGTTGCTCGACCATGGCCTGATAATCAATGCCGGTTACCAGCCCGACACCGGATGTGATCGTTCCCATGGCGGTCCTCCGGGGGCACGCCGTTATACCGGCCGCGCAAACGTAGTCGCGGCACTCGACGGTATCGGGTGGTTAAGGGGCAAGATGAATGCCGCGGGCGGTGGAATTGCGTGGGAAAGGGAAACCGGACTACCAGCGACTGGCGGCCACGTGAGCGGAGCAATGCTCACGCGGCTGTATTGCGGTTGCACGGAGCGCTGGATGCGCCGAACCGCGGCATGTGGAACCGGGCGCGGTGTGCCGTGTGCGTGGTGCTTCGCGTACGGTAATCGGACCTATTCGAAGTCGTTGGCGTCAACCGGAGGCATGTCATCGGCCTCTGGAGGGGGCAACGGCTGGCTGGGCGGTGGCGTAGTTGGAGCCGCGGAAGGTGCCGGTGTCCAGGCCGGCTGGGCGGGTGGCAGCCCAAAGTCCGCGCGCGGCGGTGCCGGACGATTGACGACTGTGTTACTGCCGACGGAGTTGAACTGGACCTCGAGCAAGTGGTACGGGAGACTGACCTCGTTGCCGTTGCCCCACGCTTCGATCTTGTAGACGGTAACGTCTTCCATGACTTCAACGCGGTTGTTGTTGCCCGCGATCTTAAGATGGCGCACGCGTGAGCCGGGCAGGATGCGCCGATACTGGTTGTGCCCGGCCAGCTCGAAGTCGCCGAAGATGCGTTGTTCCGCGTTTACGTCACTGCCCAGACCCTGGGTCCCCACGCAACCCGTCCCGACGAACAGACCGCCTGCGAACAACACCGTCAGCAGCATCCTTGTCATCGCTCATCCTCGCTGATTCATGATCCAGAGCACCCGCCGCCCCGCCGCCGCATCGCACCGTCCGTGCGCTCGCAGTCGGCCTGATCGCGCCGTTCGCGCCTCCGTGCGCGGAATTCGGCTGCGTGAGCGGTCACCGGCACTGTGATCGATCCAAAGTCCCGTCGTGGGCGCCTGGTATGGACTACCCGCGACGCCGGAGTTTACCCCGCGCCGCATTCGAGGGCTAGTGTGCTAGCCAGCAATCGCCTGTTCCGCCCGGAGATCATTTCGCGTCCGAGCCGGCCACCTCCGAGGCCTGGCCGGCGTTCAGGAGCCGCAGGATTTGGCGGCGCAGATGCGTCAAAGGCCGAGTACACCAGCGGTGCAGTCGTATTCCGAGATTCAACCGGTCGAGCACCGCCACTTCGCTTGGCGTCAGGAGGTCGGGGCGCAACCGGCGCTTGTGCTTCAGGTAGTGGTAATAATCGCCGTGCTGGAAATGGTGCAGCACCCAGCGTACCGGTCGCCAGGCACGCCAGCCCACCGGTGGCAGGTGCAAAGAGATTTGGAAGTCGATCAGATAGGGCCGACCGTCGTCCCCCACGAGGATGTTTTGGCGCTTATTGAGGTCGACGTATGCAATATCACGGCGATGAAGGGTCTGCAAGAGTTCCAGCAAATCATCAAAGAACGTGTCGGACACGGCTTCACGCCGCCCCAGTGGTCGCCCGGGTACAAAGTCGTGCAACAAACCCGTATCGTCGATCGCCGCGAGTAGTCGCGGTACCCCGCGCAGGTCGTGGGCTTGCTGATAGAGGTGGACTTCGTGGCGACCCAGGAGTCGTCCGATCCAGAGCAGCGGAATGCCAAAGAAGGGACTGCGCCGGTTGAACTTGGCGACGACCTTTTCGGTATTGCTGCGATAAAGGCCGGTAGCGGCGAAAAAGTCGTGTTTGAAGGTGTGGGCAAGGTCGTAGCGTCGTCCGGCGACCCACAGGTGTGCCGGTAGTTCTCCGCCGGGCAGTGCATAAAGCCAGGTATGGCGAATGCGCCGTACGGGCTGCTTGGGTGCGTGTTTTCGCTTCGTCGCGTACACAGCAGAAGCTTAACCGCAGGTTGCGGCCAAGTCAGTGCATCCGGAGGGTGGTAAGCCGCATCGCAGGGAGTTGTGACGGTTTGGTGAAATCATCAGCTTGGAACCGCGCCCGACAAGAATGAACCCACGCGATGTTAGGTGGAAGTTCAACGTATCTCGCGGGGTCCATTTATAAGGCGTGCGGCACCCTGTGGGTATTGGCGCGGTCTAAGGGTGCCGCAGCGAGTGGAAGCAAGTTGTTGTGACGAAAGAGGTTGTGTTCAAGTGACGTTTTACCGTCAGTTTGAATGCTCTTTCGCTGCATAGCAGTATACCCCGGCTTGCCATAGTTTCAACCAAGACTTCCCCCAAAATCTTCACCCGGTACGAAAATTCATGGTGCTTTTCCGACGTCGAGTCCGAGAAGTCGAGCGTGAACGCTTGCGGCCAGCCCATCCCACGGGCTGTCCGGGTGGCTGCTGCGGAAGTCGGCCAACTGCTCGGCCACCTTCAGTTTGTCGGCCTCCGGAAACTCTGTGGCCTCATGTATGCTTGCCCAAACGATAACGGCCTCTTCCGGAAGCTGGCTACGTTCCATGAGTAGACGCAGGGAGGCGGCCGCTCGCAGAGACGCACGGGCCTCAGGCAAGGGGGTTCCCAAGGTCGCCCGGCTTGTCCATTCACAGGCGCGATCCACCGCACCGGTCCGTAGGGCAATCAGCATCTGTGAGTAGCACGCCAACGGATTGTCCCGATCGTCGAGCAGTAGCCGATCGGCCATGGGGCCTGTACTGGGGTCACGCGCAAGGGCCGCTGTCCAAACCGCGTAAGACCTGAAGTTGCGATCGCCCGGCTCCAGCCGCGCGGCAGTGCGCCAGGCGGTCAGGGCTGCATCCAATTGATCCATCTGGAGACAGACTTCGTGAAAACCGCGCAGGGCTTCGTACTGGGTGGGATGATCAGCCAGGACGGATCGATACACGCGCCATGCTTCGGCCCAGTGATGGCTGCGCAGGTGATATTCGGCCAGGACCAATCCACCCGCCAGGTACAGCGTCGGCTGGACAACCGGATCGAGTTGACGCAGCACCTCCATGATCAGGCGATAGCCAGTTTCACCCGAACCGAAGCGCACCTCGCAACGGGCTATCCCGATCCACGTGTCCGGGGGTGTGGGCAGATTTCCGCTCCGTGCTGCTGTTACGGCGGCCTCAAAATGCGGGCAGGCCTCGGCAGCGCGACCGAGATCGAACATGAGCAGCCAGCCGTAGTTGGTTTCGAAGGTCAGACGAGCAGCCGGATCCGCTGGCAGACACTCGCCAGCCGAAGCGTAAGCCGTTGCCGCCGCGTTGAAGTCGCGCAGCATCTGGTAGGCCTGAGCCAGACGCAGCCAACTCAGATGAGCTTCTGGTTCAATCTGCCTGGCCGCCTCGGCTTGGCTTAAACAGGCCACCCCATCGCCCGCGCGCTGAAACGCGAATGACAGCCGGCGGTGAAATGTCGCCCGTGCCGCCGGTGTCGGCAGGCATTCATCGAGTCGTTTCGATGCCGCGGCTGCGTGCAATACCTGGCGCCACCGATCCCGAAAATAGTTTGGGAGAGCGTCGCGCGCCTCAGCCGGCACCGCCGCAAATACGGAGCGTGACAGCACACCTTGGGCAGCATCGTCGAGCGCGATCGCCAGCCGCCAATGGGCCCGTGGGTCATCGCTGTCGCCGCGTAATTGCTCAGCCCGGGGGATGCCGTTGCGAGCGCTTTGCACATCAAGAAACGACACGACTGCCAGTAGCAGTACGGCCAGCCGAAGCCAGCCGGCGTGCCAGTTCAGGAGCCCTTGGCGCGTGGCCGGCGCCACTGCGGCACGAAGTCGCTCCAATGCCACGCCAAGTACAAGTGCGGCCCCCATCAGCGGCATGTAGAGCGCAGCGTTCGTCACGGTTTCAGCCGTGCGGGTGCCGTGTACGCCGGTTATCAGGGCGGCGCCGAACCAGATCCAGCCGATCGTTGCGGCGCGGGTCTGACCGCGACGGGCCGCGGCGAGCGCCATGATGATCGAAACGATCAGGGTGACAATCCCTAGCAGCGGGAGCACCGCACCCCAGTGTAGAGACGGTGCGACGAGGGCATCGGGGGTGAGTCCAAAGGGCCATACGGCCGCGCGCAAGGCATGCCCGACCGCCCACAGGGTAACCAACCACTCCGGTGGAAAGCTGCCACGGTACATGTGGATATACCCGACGGTGGAGCCGAAACCGAGCAGGAGGAGCAGGTAGCTGCGCCAAGCGCGCCACGCCCGGTGCCCACCGCGGCAGGTCAGTTCGATGGTCAACAGGAGAAACAGCCACACAGGTTGCGGTGCGAAACCCTGGGCAAGTACGGCACAGGCGAGTGCGCCCGTCCACAAAACGTTGCGCACCGTTGGTGTCCCGTCGGAGGATACCTTTGAAGAATGGGGCGGTGGCATGGCCCGGAGACAGGCGCACAACGCGCCAAGCCCCAGCAACGCCGCCAGCAATTGCGGCCGTGGGGCATCGACGGCGTACGCTGGCAGCAAGGCCGGATGCAACGCCCACCCCAGTGCGAGCCACCAAGCGAGCACGGGCTGTGGCGTGGTGCCGTTGCCCGCTGCATGGGCAAGTAAATGTGTCAGCAACCACCAGAGTAATAGAGCGTTCGCAGCATGCAGCAGGAGGTCCACGCCGCGCAGGGCCAGCGGGTCCCCGTCTGAAAGCGACCACTGCACCGCATAGGCCGCCCACCCCAGGGGTCCGGCGCCGGCGCTAAGTTCGGGATCGCGGAGCGCGCGTTGCATTTGTGAAAGCAACGGGACTTCACTGTCTCCGGAGAACAGGTGGATGAGCGGATGATTGGCGAGATGGGTCTGCTCGCGCCCCGGTGACCAGGGGGCATCGAGATCCGGCACGCCCACGAGGAGTATCGCCAGAATGAGCACGGTGCCCCGCATCCAGGGACGTGGTGACGTGCTCGACTCAGCAGGGACGGGATGCTTCGAAAATTCATCCGTGGCGAGCATGCTGCGGTTTTATCGCGCTGGGGGCGCAAAGTGCAAGCGAACGCAGTCCGGTTCACGGGGTTCAGGATGTGCTGACGAAGGTCTGGGAGCGCTCGTCCGGACGGGTGCGATGCTCCTGCACCGGGAATTTACGTTGCCACGCAGCTTGCTGCATCGCTAAGATTAGCGGGCGGCCCGGCGTTTCGAGCGCAAGCCGTAGTGCATTGAGGTGTGGCATGATTGCCGCAGAATCGGCCCTGAGCGCCAATGTCTTGTTACTCAACCGCTTGTACATGGCGGTACGGGTGGTGAATGCGCGCCGGGCGCTGACGATGCTGTATCGCAACCTCGCAGAGGTCGTCTTCGTTCATGACGGGCAGTACCTCTCGTACGACTTCGACAACTGGGTTGAGGTCAGTCAGGCGCGGCGACAGTTCGAACCGGAGAAGCACGACTGGATTCGCACGGTCCATTTCCAGATTGCCGTGCCCAAAATCATCCGGCTGCTGGGGTACGATCGTTTGCCGGCTGCGGGTGTCAAGCTGAACCGGCGCAATCTCTTCGCGCGGGATCAGAACCGCTGCCAGTATTGCGGGAAGCGATTCCCCACGCAGGAGCTTAGTCTGGACCACGTGACGCCACGCTCCCAGGGTGGCGGCAACACCTGGGAAAACATCGTCTGCGCTTGCGTCAGGTGCAACGTCAAGAAGGGTGGCCGCACGCCGGAGCAGGCCCACATGACGCTGATCAACCACCCGGTCAAGCCGCGGCGTTCTCCGATTCTGACCGTGAAGATGTCGGATGCGAAGTATGCGAGCTGGAAGCAGTTCCTGGATTACGCGTACTGGAACGTCGAGCTGAAGTAAGCGGCAACGCTCATCCACCCGCTGCCCGGGCCGGATAGCCGCGCTCGTGCAGCAGCGCGATGATTCGATCGCGATGATCCCCCTGTACCTCGATGGTTCCTTCCGTGACGGTCCCGCCGGCGGCGCAAAGGGTACGCAGTTCCCTCAGAAGCGCCTGCAAATTACTCGCGACCGGATCGAGCCCCGTGACGATCGTTACCATTTTGCCGCGCCGCCGCTCACGTCGCACGCGGGCCGCCTGCTGGGCCGGCGGACAGTGCGTGCCCATGGCGTTGCGCGGACACGCGCAAGACGCGCGCGGCCGGTGACACACTTCACACGTGACCGGTCGCTCCCAGGGCGTGCCCGTGAACAAACCCGACATGCTGACCTCCGACGCGAGGGCTACGGCTGCTCCGGGGATTCCACCCTGTCCGCCTCCGACCGCGGCACACCGGTCAGCGAATCGGGTTCACCGCGGCTGGCGAGCGCGTGGGTGGTGCGGTTGTAGCGGCCCTGGAGTTCGTCGATCGTTGTGTCGCTCGACAGGGGCACGCGCGCCAGGTAGCCCGCCCGTGCCAGCATGTGGGCGGCGATGGGGGCCGTCAGAAAGAGGAACGCCGCCACCATGACGGCCCGCACCGCCACGCCGACATCGGCGAAATGGACTGCTGCCCCGAGCACCATCGCTGCGGTGCCCAGCGTGGCGGCCTTGCTTGCGGCCTGCATGCGGTTGTAGAGATCGGGCATCAGCAGGATGCCGAGCGCGGCAATCAGTACAAAAGCTGCGCCCGTCAGCTCCAATACCAGCGCCAGGTAGAAGGACCAGTGCGGCACGATTCAGACCCTTTTTTCCAGGTAGCGCGCCAGCGCCACGGTCCCGACGAAGCTCACCAGCGCGAGCACAATGGCCACGTCGAGAAAGACGGGCAAATTGCGCGTCACGGAGTAGAGCGTTGTCATCGTCACACCGATCGCCGCCATGACATCCAGCGCCATGACCCGGTCCGGCAGACTGGGACCGATTGCCAGCCGAATAAACGCCAGCAGAAAGGCGACCGAGAGGATGGTCAGCATGATGACGGTGTAGAGCGGCAGATCCATCGCAACTCTCCCGACCCGCGCTTATCGCAGCAACTGCAGCAGGCGTCGCTCAAAACCCTGTTTGATGGACTGGCGGAAGGCCGCTGGATCGTCCACGAACATGCCATGCACGTACAACACGCTGCGATCATCGGAAACATCCAGACTCAGCGTTCCCGGCGTGAGCGAGATGATGTTGGCCAGCAGCGTGATCTCCGTATCCGTGCGTGCGTCGAGCGGTACGGCCACGATTCCGGGGCGCCGCAGGACCTGAGGTGTGAGCACGTCCCACGCGACGATCAGGTTGGATTTGAACATTTCCCAGAGGAAGAAAAGCAGAAAACCCAAACCCTGCGGCAGCTTCCGGAAGTAGGCCGAATCGCCGAATAGCGGTCGTACCCACCAGAGCACGAGGTAACCGACGACGAACCCGACCACGAGGTTCGCGATCTCGCCATTGCCGGTGGCCACGGCCCAGATGACCGCCAGCAGCAGGTTGAGAAACAGGGCACTCACGGTGATGTCTCCGGCACCGCGTACGCGGCAGGATCAGCGGGTGGAGCGTCGATCAGGTGTGGGCGGTAGGGCGGCACACCGACGGCCGTGATGTACTCGGTCGGGTTCAGCATCTGTTCGGCGGCGCGCTCCGCGAGCCGGAAAAGCCCCTGTGGATACACGCCGATGAACAGTGTGAGCGCGGCGAGCAGGATGCTGGGGACGACCAGCAGTGTGAGCCGTCGGCGGCTCGGCGGCAGGTGTGGTACCGAGTCGGTGGTGCGCTCGGGGGCGACTTTCCAAAAGGCCTCATTCCAGATCTTCACCATGCTCAGCAGGGTAAGGAGCCCGGCGAACAGGGCTGCGAAGACCGCCCAATAGGCCTCCGCCTGCAGGCCGGCCTGCAACACAGCAAGTTTGGCCCAGAAGCCGGAGAGTGGCGGCACGCCCGCCAGACTGAAGGCGGGAATCAGAAACAGCACCGCGAGCCAGGGCAGTGCAACTGCGAGTCCTCCCAGCGGCTTGAGATCATCCGTCCCGCGCAGCGCCCGTACGGTCCCGCTGACGAGGAAGAGATTCGTCTTCACGATGATGTGGTGGATGATGTAGAACACGGCCGCCGCCAGGGCGAGTCGGCGGATGGCCGGATCAGGCGTGCAGAGCAGACCCAGGCCCATCACCATGTAACCGATCTGGCTGATGATGTGGAAACTGAGGATACGGCGCATCTCCATCTGGGTCACGGCGCCGAAGACGCCGGTCACCATTGTCAGGGCGGCGACGGCGAGGATCAGGCCGTACATCGTCGGACTGAGCGGAAAGACTAGCGTGAAGACCCGCAGCAGCGCATAGACGCCGACCTTGGTCAGCAGGCCCGCGAAAATCGCGGATACCGCCGGTGGGGGGGTGTGGTAGCTCGCCGGCAACCAGAAAAAGAGCGGGAACACGCCGGCCTTAATCCCGAAACTCAGCAGGAACATGCTGCTCACAGCCAGCACGAGGTGGGGGTGACTCTCGGCCAGCACGGGCAGTTTCTGGGCGAGATCCGCCATGTTCAAGGCACTGACGCTGCCGTAGAGGATGCCGACGCCGGAGAGAAACACCGCCGAGCTGAACAGGTTGAGTGTGACGTACTTCAAGGCGCCTTCCATCTGGGCCCGCTCACCGCCGAGCGCGAGCAGCACGAAGCTGGTGATCAGCATGACCTCGAACCAGACGAACAGATTGAACAGGTCGCCCGTGAGAAACGATCCACAAACGCCCATGAGTAGAATCTGGAGCAAGGCAAAATAACCGAAGCGCTGCCGACGGATGCCGATATCACCGAGCGAATACAGCGCGACCACGAAGCCCATCAGGGTGGCAATCAGCACCATGAGCGCGCTGAACAGATCCGCAACCAGTGTGATGCCGAAAGGCGCGGGCCAGTTGCCGACCTGGGTGGCCTGCACGCCATGAGTCCAGATCAGTACGAGCAGTGCCACGCCCGAAGCGAGATGCACGGCGGCGCCGCCCACCCCCAGCCATACCCGCCAGGCGGGCCGTGCCTGGAGCAGCAGTGAGAGCGCCGCGGTCAGCAGCGGAATCAGAATCGGCAGTACGAGCATCGTATGCATGCGAGTTGATCTATCGCTCTGTCAGGGTCATTTCGTCGGAATCATCGGTGCCGACGGCCTGGTACACGCGCTTCACGAGTACTGCTGCGAAAGCCGTGACCGCAAAGCTGATGACGATCGCCGTGAGCACGAGGGCCTGTGGCACCGGATCGGCGAAGCCCTCGGGAGGCAGCAGTTCGCCCTCACGGATCAGCGGCGGGTTGCCGCGCACGGGCACCCCGGCCGTGAAGATCAGCAGGTTTGCAGCGTGGCTCAGGAGCACCAATCCGAAGATGAGTTGCACAATGCTGCGCGCCAGAAGCAGGTACAGCCCCAGCGCGTAGAGCCCGCCGACCACAACCGCGAGCAGGATGAACATGCCTATTCCTCGCTCAGTGTCAGCAGGATCTGCAGCGCGGTGCCGAGCACCGTCAGGTACACGCCGATATCAAACATCAGCACGGTGCCGATCTTGCCGACGCCGGGAATCATCACGGGGAACCACCAGGCCTGCATGAACGGTTCCGCGAGTACCAGTGCCCGCGCACCGCTGGCCGCCGCGATCAGCAGGCCGACTCCGAGAAGCAGCCGCGGGTCAATGCGCAGCAGGCGCCGCGCCGCCGCCGCGTCGAACGCCAGCGCATAGAGCGCAAAGCCGGCTGCAATCAGCAGCCCGCCGATGAAGCCGCCGCCGGGTTCGTTATGCCCGCGCAGCAGGATGAAGATCGAGTACACCATCAGCAGGATCAGCAGAAAGCCGGCCGTGGTACGCAGAATCAGCGACTGCACATTCATGCCGACGCCCTCCGCGTGCGGCGCCGCAACCGCAGCAGAGCAAACACCCCGATCGCCGCGACGGCCAGAACCGTGACTTCGCCAAGCGTGTCCAGGGCCCGGAAATCCACCAGGATCACGTTCACGATGTTACGACCGTGTGCGGCCGGTTTGCTGTTCTGCGCGTAGTAGCGCGCCAGCTCGGAATCGAGCGGTACGGCCGTCGACGCCAGCACCAGCAGGGTCATCACGAGACCCGCCGCGCTGGCATAGAGCGCATCGCGCGCGCGTTCGCGCGGGGTTCGCAGGGCCTTGAGCTGCGGCAGGTGGTAGAAGACAAAGACGAACAGAATCACGGTAAGGATCTCCACCATGACCAGCGTGATGGCGAGATCGGGGGCGCTCAGGAGGGCGAACAGCAGGGCGATCGAGATCCCCGTCACCCCCAGGAACGCGACCGCACTGAGCCGTGACCGTGACCGCGTGGCGAAGGCCGCCGACAGCAACGCCACGACCGCAAGCGTGGCCTCGTGCCAGTAGATGGACCAAAGCTCGTCGGTAAACGCCGCCGGCACACTCCGTACGACCGGGACGCACAGCAGGGCTACGAGCACCAATACGACCACCATGACGTAGCGGCGGAGATGGCCGGATTGCAGGAGGCCCGTGACGCCCGCCGCCAATTGCAGCACACCGGCCAAGGCGAGCTCGTAGCCGCGCGCGGGTCCTGCCCGCTCGATCCGGTGGCCCACCACCACCAGGTGCTCGAAGAAGTGATGCAGCCGCGCAAACAGCACGAAGCCCAGCACGAGCGTTACCGCGCTGATGGCCAATGCGGTCAGTGCGGCGGGGTTCATGCCGTGCCAGAGGTGCAGCTCCATGGCGACCACGTGTCCGGCGATCGCTGATACCGCCGCTGGTCCGAGGGTCTGGTCAAACACGGCTGGAAACAACCCCACGAAGAGTCCGCCCACGGACAGCACGACCGGTCCGATCAACATCGCCAGCGGGGCCTCGTGCGCGTGCTTGGGGGTCGCCAACCGCCGACCATAGAACGGCCACACGGCCACGACCAGGGCCATTGCGATCAGGAAGATGTTGGTGAGCACTGCCACGATGATCAGTAGTGCCCCGACCCATTCCAGGTCCAGCTTGGCCTTGAGGAGCAATTCCTTGCCGATGAAACCGAACATCGGCGGGGCGCCGGCCTGGCTCAGTGCCGCCAGCAGGGCGGCAAGCGCCGTCACCGGCATCAGGCCGAAGAGCCCGCCCAGGCGCGTGACATCACGCGTCCCGGTTTCGTGATCGATGCTGCCCGCCACCATGAACAGCGCGCACTTGTACAAAGCGTGTGCGGCGACGAACACCACGGCCGCCTTGAGGGCGGCGTCCGTCCCCAATCCGATCAGCATCGTCAAGGTGCCCAGCACGCTGACGGTCGTATACGCCAGGATCCGCTTCAGATCGCGCTGCCCAGCGGACATCGCTGCCGCGCTCAGCATGGTGATTGCGCCGACCGACGTCACGATGACCGTCCATAACAACGTGTCACCCAGCCCGGGCTGCAGCCGTGCCAGCAGGAAGACGCCGGCCTTCACCATCGTCGCCGAGTGCAGGTAGGCACTTACCGGCGTAGGTGCCGTCATCGCGTTCGGCAGCCAGAAGTGGAATGGAAACTGCGCCGATTTCGTAAAGGCCCCGAGCAAGATGAGAACGAGGGCGGCCGGATACAGGGGATGCGCCCGCAGGTCGAGCGACAGGATGGCGGAGATCCGTCCGAACTCGGTCAGGCCGGCACCGTCCGCCGTCGCTGCGGCGATACTCAGCAGGATCAGCCCCGCGAGCAGGGCCAGGCCGCCACCGCCCGTGACGAGCAACGCTTGGAGGGCCGAAGCCCGTGATTTCTCTTGTTCGTGATTGAAGCCGATCAGCAGGAACGAGGTAATGCTCGTGAGTTCCCAGAATACAAACAGGGTGATCAGGTCATCGCTCAGGACCACCCCCAGCATCGAACCCATGAATGCCAGCAACAAGCCGTACAACCGCGCCGCGCGCGGGTCGCTGCCCATGTAGCCACCGGCGTAAATCAGGATCAGTGCCCCGATTCCCGCGATCATCAGCACAAACAGGGCTGACAGTCCGTCCATCCGGAGGGCAAACTGGACCCCCAATTCCGGCAGCCACGACCACACCAGCGAGGGTGCCGTATCCGGCTCCAGCGGCAGATGTCCGGCCACTACCCAGACGATACCCGCTGGTACCAGGGCCAGCGCGTACCCGGTCAGCCCACGCAGGACATTCCGCAGCCACGGGACCAGTGCTACGGCCATGAACGGAGCCGCGATGATCCAGAACAGTTCGAGCATGCGCCTTCCACTGCGCCCGGATGCCTGTACGCCACCGGATCTCGGCCAGACCCACTCCAGCCGCCGGACCTACATCGGGCTGTTACACCGGCCTGACCACGGACCCGCATCCCGCTGCCCAACCGGCTGTCCAGGCAAGGGCAGCGCCCGGGACCGGGGTAATTGCGGTTTGTCCGGCCCGTGCGCCGGGCAGTGTACAGACATTATTGTCGGCCCGCTGCCATTCGTCGCAGGAAGCCTTCTCGGTTTCGACGAACCGCTCCTTGTCTCGTCGAGAACGGCCCGCCGGGTCAAGGACCGATGGCAGAATGGCAGGGGCGCCGGGTGTGCGCAATCGTCAGGTGCTGATCTGGCACAACCCCGTGAACGCCGATAAAGTCACCAAGGCGGCCTCTGGACGTCGCTCCGCGCGTCGCGGCCGCATCCTGCTGCGTCTGCACGCGAACTGGGAAGACGATGGCCGGCAATCGCAACGGCGCCATTCCTGAGACCGACCAGACCCTCGCGCTCCCCGAGGCCGCATTACTTTTCGAGGTGGCGTGGGAGGTCTGTGCCCAGGCGGGGGGTATCTACACGGTGCTGCGCAGCAAAGCGCCGGCCACGGTTCGCCGCTGGGAGGATCGCTACTTTCTCATCGGACCCTATCGCGAGGCCTCCGCCCGTGTGGAACTCGAACCGCACCCCCCGTCGGAGCAGCTCGCGCAGGTCTTCGCAGCTTTTGCCCGAACCGGCGTGCGGCTGCACTTCGGTCGTTGGCTGATCTCCGGCCGGCCGCAGGTCATTCTGGTCGACCTTGCCTCGCTGGCGTCGCGCCTGGCCGAGACCAAGTACTTCCTTTGGAAGGACAACGGTATCAGTTCGCCGGCGGGCGACTACGAGTTTGATGAAATCGTACTCTTCGGGGCCTTTGTGACGGATTTCCTGCAGGCCCTGGGGCGGCAGCTCCCGGCGGTGGCCCTGTTGGCACACTTCCACGAATGGCAGGGTGCCGCCGCGGTTCCGCGCCTGCGGTTCCTGAATGCTAGGGTTGCAACCGTCTTCACGACGCATGCCACGCTCGCGGGGCGTAACCTGTGTGCCGCGAACGCGAACATCTACGACCAGATGGGCGAAATCAATGCTGGCGCCATTGCCGAACGGCATGGTTTCTCGCATCGTCACGCACTGGAGGGCTCCGCCGCCGTCAGCGCGGACGTTTTCACGACCGTTTCCGGCATCACGGCGCTCGAAGCGGAGCACTTTCTCGGCCGCCGGGCGGAGGTCCTGCTGCCCAACGGGCTGAACATTGAAAGATTTGCCGCTCCGCACGAGTTTCAGATTCTTCACCGCGAATGCAAACAGCACATCCACGAATTCGTGATGGGGCACTTCTTCCCCAGCTACACTTTTGACCTTGATCGTACGCTCTATCTCTTCACTGCCGGGCGCTATGAATACCGCAATAAAGGCCTCGATGTTTTTATCGAAGCGCTTTACGAGCTGAACCGCCGTATGCGGGCGGAGAACTCGCCGATGACAGTGGTCGCGTTCATCATCACGCGTGCCGCTACCCGGGCCTTGAATGTCGAAACGCTCAATCGGCAGGCCATGTTCAATGAGTTGCGCGACACCTGCCAGCGCATCCAAGACGAGATGGGCCAGAAACTCCTGCACATCGTCGCCACCGGCCGTTTACCCAGTCTGAACGAACTGCTCGATGAATACGCCACCGTGCGCCTCAAGCGCATGCTGTACGCCTGGCGTTCGGGCCCACCGCCGACGATCGTAACCCACGATCTGATCGACGATGCCCACGATCCGGTGCTCTGCCATTTGCGCCACCGGCGGTTACTGAATCTTGAAAGCGACCGTGTGAAGGTCGTCTTCCATCCTGATTTTCTGACGGCCACGAGCCCCCTGCTCGGCATGGATTATGACCAGTTTGTGCGTGGCTGCCATATCGGCGTATTTCCGTCTTACTACGAGCCGTGGGGCTACACGCCACTGGAATGTGTCGTGCGTGGCGTGCCGGCGATCACCAGCGACCTGAGCGGTTTCGGTCACTACCTGATGGAACACATTCCCGAGCACGATTCGCACGGCTTGTTCGTGTGCCGCCGGAAGGGTGTGAACTTCAATGCGACCGTGGGACAGGTCGTGGAATGGCTGCACCTGCTGACGCAGATGCAGCGCCGTGAACGCATCGCCCTGCGCAACAAGGTGGAGAGTCGCGGTGGGCACTTCGACTGGAACAATCTCGTGCGGTTCTATGTGGATGCCCACCGACTCGCGCTGGAGCGGCATTATGCCGGACACTCGCTGATTCCCGCGGACCCGGACCATGACCCCGAACCGCGCGAAACCCCTCAACCTGGGCCGCGTCCGCAGCGGCGCCGGACGACTCGTGCGGCCGCGCCGCGCCGCGGTCCGTCCCCGAAGCGCTGACCTTACCCCCTGGTCCCCCATTGCACGGCGTCGGCGCAGCCCACCACTCCTGGCTCGACAACCCCAAGTAGCCATGGTGCGCACCGGACGGGGCTGTCCCCGCTTCAGGAAATCGGCCGGATTCGCCGATACGTCCTCATACTGACCTGACAACCCGGGACCCGTGATAGACGCGGGTTGCAATCCGTTCCCGCTCAATTGTGAGCTTAGTGCTATAATTTTGTTAAGATTTGATGAGTGTCACTCTTGATTGTCGCGTATCAAACTGGAAGGCGATGAGGCGGGAGCGATCTCGGTGTACTGAAAGGATGCAGTTGTCCGATGCGACGGCCTACTTGGAAGCAGCGACTCTTGGTTCGCCTGGCGCGTTCACTCGCTGTGCGGGTTTTCCCCCAGCATGACCGCTCATTCCGTACGATCGCTTTGCTGGCGGCCTTGGCCGTGTTCAATGCTGTCGATCTGGCATTGACCCAGATCCATGCTTCCCGTGGGAACTTTGAAGAGGCCAACCTCCTGGCGCAACCTTTCATCGACATGCCCGGTGGGCTCACCCTCTACAAGCTGGTGCTCTTCGGTCTCGGCGCGTTCGTGCTTTATCGCTTCCGACGCTGCTGGCAATCTGAAGCTGCGCTTTGGGGGCTTGTCATTTGCTTTGGGGGCCTGATGTTCTGGTGGTACGAATACCTCGTGGCATTCGAAATCTGCCTCCAGGACCCGGCCATTGGCTTGCCGTGGTTCAACGCGGGGTAGTAACGAACCCAGCGGCCTCCTCCCCTGGGATGGGGTCGGGAGTTGGAGATTCTCAGCGGCTTCTCACTTTCCCCCAACCCCTCCTTGCCGGGAGGGGCTTCCGGCCAAGGGGCTTGTCTCGTCCGGCACGAACAGGCGCCCTGGCAACACTTCCGCCTACTCGCGCGGCTTTTCCAGGATGTAGGTGACCCCGCCCGATCCACGCATCCAGACATCTTCGAGATCCGTACGCAAGTAAACGCGTTGCCCGACCTCCGGGTCCGACCGGCCCGAATCGTTGACGTACACGCCGCCTTCGGCATCGAAACCCGTGAGAACGATGAGGTGCCCACCGATCGCACCATAAGGGGCATTGCGCAATTGCCCCTCCCGCTCCACTCGGATCGACGCGATCAGGGGTTGATCTGACGCGAGGTAGTGCTCCACTGTGGCCCAGTCCGCGATGCGCGTCAGGTAGCCAGGCACCCCCAATTCCCATGCCGCTTGTACCTGTCGCGGCCAATTGCCGTAAATGTCGTGCACTGGGTCGTAGACCGCCTGGGCGACGCGAAGTGTGCTGCTGTCTACTCCGCGATAGGCGAGCACCATGCTCACCGAAGCCGGGCTGCACAGTCGGCCAAACAATTCTTCGCGCTCCGTGCGCTGGTTGTGAAAGGGTACGGGCAGCCGACCCCGTGCGTCCCCGGGAGGCAACGTGAAGTGCGGTGACAGGGATCCCGGCCGGGGCGTCGCCAGGGGCAAGCCGGTCGTATCGGACAGTGTCAAGTCCATGCGCTCGACCCTTACAGCGGTGGCGGTTGGCGCCAACGCACGGAGTCGGTACTGGACACGGTCGTAGCGCTCCGGGGAAACGAAGTAATCCACGTCGATCTTGCCACCGCGATAGGCGAACACGGCTGCACTGAGATCCGGCGGCTCCGCCCCGGCAAATCCGACGTGCAGATAGGGTGACCACGAGTCGTCGTAGTGCCAGCCGACCCGTATCTCAATCGCGACCTGCGCACCTTCCGGGACGGTCAGATTCCATGACAACAGCGCCTCGTTGAACGGAAACGGCGCTGTCCACACCGGAGACTCGTACACAGCCGCGAGATTCTCCGCGGGACGCAGCGTGAGCACATCTTCGGCGAAGTCCGCGTACAGCCGCGTACCGGCGGCGAAATCCATCGGCCGCGTATGATGCAAGGTTTGATGGTAGGCCGGGGGGGCGCTACGTGAGCCGCCCAGCAGATCGTCCACGCCGGCGGCCAGTGCCGCCAGGTATTCCTGGCCGCGCGGATGATGAACCATCGCGGCGAGCAGATAAAGCAGATCACCGTGCTGCACGCGGGCGGTGTCGAGGTGCCAGTCCTCCCACTGGCCGCTCTTGCGCAGCAGGGTCAGGTGGCGTCCGCGAAGTCCGCCGACGAAGTTGTGGCTGTGAAAGTCGAGCGCGGGAGCTGCGAAGATGCGTTTCAGTCGAGCACTGGCGGTGGCACTCACCAATTTGCCCTGCTCCATCAGCAGGTAGTAACGCAGGCACTGGCGGACGGTGGCACCGTGCGAATGATCGTGCAGCGGATCACCGTTGCGCGGCGCATCGAGGCCGTAATGCTTGCCGCACCAGAGTCCGCCGCCCCGTTCGGCGTCATAGAAGCGGTATTCTGGCGATTGGACAAAGGACTGCAGGAATTCGAGCCCGATGAGCTGGCTGTATTTCGCGGCCAGCTCATTGCTCGAACGCTTGATCATCAGCTCCAGCTCGCGCTCCGTTTCGGGGTCGAGTGTGGCCGCCGCTTCTGGATACTTCGCGAAATACGCCCCGGCAATGATGATCTTCGGTACGCTCGCCCCGTAGAACATCTCGTCCGGGCGAACCAGCGCGAGCCGCTGGGTACGGAGATCGAGCATGCCGCACGCGCGCTGCTCGTCGGGAATGTCGAATTCCGCCCCGAGCCGCCGGTCGAGTGCGATCAGTGCGGCCTGCAATTCATGATCCACCGGAGTATCGTGATCCAGACGGTAGGCCTGCATCTGCATCGCACCCCTCCAGTCAAGGGCATAGGTGGGCGGGGCGCCGGTGTTCATCAGCGGGCTGCGCGCCAGCGCTGCCTGCACGCTGGCCCGCGAAATCGGCGTCGCGTCCGGCGATTCAAGCGCCGCCGCCATGCGGGCCTCCGCATCTGGCCACAAGCGCAGGATCTTGATGCCCACGCAGCGCCGGTCCGAAGCGAGATAGTCGAGCAGCGGCTCTTCGCGCACCTCCGGACGGGCCGAATGCAGAAAATGCACTGTGCCGTCGGGTCCATGGACAATCAGGCCCGTGTGCCCCGCCCACTGCGAATCGGCGTCACCGCGGATGATGTTGACGAAGTCTCCGTCGCGCAGTTCGGACAGAATTTCGTGGACACGCCCCTTCGGGAGATACGCGTCGCGGATCGGCTCATCGGGGATGTCCTGCCCGATCCCGAACTTTGCGAAAAAGTTGGCGCGCCGACAGATTTGCTGCAACGATACGGCCACCGCTCCGTCGCCGAGCGCGCTGGTCAGATCCTCAAAGAGGTAGGCGTTGTTGCGATTCCAATCGGCAACCGTGTAATGATTACGGGTGAGCATGCTGACGATGCCGTCACGATAGCGAATGCGCTGCAGCGTGCGCAGGTAGGACCACCAGTCATGGCTGAGCGCCAGGGCATAAATATGCTCACAGAATGTCACGCAGTCGCTGCGCGTCAGGCAGTAGATCGGATCCGGGTCGTGCCATTCGAAAGGGAACTCGCCGAGCAGATAGATTTCGTATGGTTGTCCGAGACCTTGTCGCGCCAGGTGGACGATGCGGTCGGTCAGTACTGGCCGAGCCGCCAGCAGCCAAGGCAGATAGTCGTCGAACTCTTCTTCGGCGAACTGGTACAGTGGGCGGTCGGCCAGGGCGGCGCCCGCCGTGGCGGCCGGCGCGGTCGGTGAGGTGGTGTGACGGTTGGGCTGGGTTTCCTCTCGTGGTGCCGCCGCGCAACCGCTCAAACCCAGTACGAACCCCAGCAGTGTCGTGATTCCCGTGGTGGCCCAGCACGTGCTGCACGGGTTCCTCTTGTCGCCCCTGCCAACCACCATATTTGAGTTCAACGCTCCACCTCCGGTGATGCCAGGTCCAGCCGGTAGCGCCAGAACACGCGCTCGACCCGGCAGGGCACCGCCCGTGAATAAAAGGTGATGGGACCGACCCACGGAATGACGGCCGTGATATGACCCGCTGCCCGCAGATCATTCAGACATCGCTTCAACAGCAGGCGTCCGAGGCCGGTGCCGCGGGCCGCCGGGGTGGTTCCCATCGGACCAAAAAAGCCCCACTCCCGGTTCTGTCCGGAATGTGCACTGAAGGCGATGACGGTGTTGTCGCGCAGTGCCAGATGCAGCGCGGGCGGCGCGCGGCGCAGGGCCAATTCGGTTTCCAGGCGCCACTCCGCCCCGAATTGCGCCGCGAAAAAGGTATCGAGCAGCGGGCCGTCTTCTGCCGTGGCCCGTCGCACGACGAAGCCCTGCTGCGCGAGACGAGTCTCGTCACCGGCCGTTTCGAATGGCGCGCCGCGGAGATCCGCGCACAGGTTGACGCAATCGCCGAATTTGCGGAAACCCTGGCGCTCCAGCCAGCCGAGCGCCGCCGTGTAGCGCGGATCGAGTCCCGGTGTGAAATAGTTCCCCGGCTGGGCGAGGGCTTCGGCGGACGCGATGCCGGCCGCACTCCAGTCGGACCGCACCCGCGCAAACAGTTTTGTGGCCACGCCCCGGCCGCGGTGCGCCGCCGCCACGGCGAAGAGCCCCAACCAGCCGCGTCTCAACGCCGGTCGAGACACACCCTGCAGCGCGCCGAGCAGTTGTCCGCCGGCCTCCGCAAGGTACAGCGCGTAGGACTGTTCCGCCGGGCGGGGATTCGCGAACAGTTTCTCGGCCAGAAGCTCCGGTCCAAAGCGGTCAAATTCCAGGGCTGCCGTGAAAAGGGCATGCACGGCAGCGAGGTCGCGTGGCGTTCCCGGACGGATCGAGATCTCGGCGGCCACCATCGCCATGCGCTGCTTCCTCACGGTCGGTCCCGGTCTGGCGCGGCGTCAGCGGTCTTCGGCGCGATGCTTGAGCTCGGCGGCGTTTGAGAAGAACTCAGCCGTGCTCATCTCCCGCAGATAGACCATCCCACAGGCCGCCCGCAGACCATGGTCCTCGTTGTACACGAAGAAGTCCTCGCCGAGGAAGGTCTTGACCTGGGCGAACTGCTTGGCTTGGATCTTCCGGGCGAGCTTGGAGAACGGGCCATCGAGCTCGTAGCTCGGGAACGAGGCCGTGCGCTGCGTTGCAAAGCAGGTCTCGAAGCAGGCCTCGAGATCGCTCATGTGGGTCAATGAACTCGGCACGTACAGGTTCGCCTCGGACGGGTGAAACTCGAACCACACGTTACGGTAGCCGAGGACGCGGATATCCATGCGGGCCGCCTGCTCCTGGTACATCTTCAAGCCGGCGGCGACGGCCTGCAGCACTTTGTAATGCGTATCCGGACCACTTCCTTCGGGATCGAAGGCGCACGTCACGATGTCCGGATTGACCTCGAGCAGCAGATCGCGGACCGGCAGCACGTCGCGGTCGATCGTGGGTGGCTCGGTGAAGATATCACCCTTGTAGAAGCCCAGTCGCAGGTGTCGCACGGCCTCCCCGGTGAATCCGTAGTAGGCCCATTTCAGGTCGGACTCGAATTCGCGCATGCGCCCCTTGAGCTGCTGCACGACGGCGATGTCCTTCTTCCCGGGGTATTGCGTCAGGAAGTAATTCCGCAGTTCGGCCAGACGCTGCTGGATGTTGGTGAGGTTGTCGTCCTCGTACAGTTCGATCAGGTTGCGCAGCAGGCGCTGCGCCGTGGCCTCGGCCTTCAGTTCCTCGCGCATGCTGGCCACGCCCTGGTGGAAGTGTGAAGTATCCAGCCGGCGGGCGAGGCGGTTCTTCGGGTCGAAGAAGTCTGTTTCCATCAGGGGGCGGAAGGCGCCGCGTTCCAGCCGTTCGTGCAAATCCTGCATGACGCTGTACATGTAGCTGTTTGTGACCGCGTTAAAACCGCTCGTCAGATACGCGAACCAGTGTTTCGTGCTGCGGCGGCGCACGGCATTGGTCACATAGGGGAGGTAGCCCAGGATGATGTCATCGTGGTGCGGCGCGGTGTGCAGCAGCGTCTTGTGCTCCACCGGGGCGTGCCCGCGGCGCAGGTTCTCGAGCACGCGCTCCTCGGTCTTGGCACACAATTGTTCATGGTTCAGGCCGGTTTTCCGCAACAGCTCAGCGCCGAAGCGATCGTCGAGAAACTCATCGCGGCGCAGGTGCCGGATCGGTTTGCGGCAGTTGAGTGAAAGATCCATCACAATGCGGTGCAATTGCTCGTCGAGCACCGTCTCGCGGCGCTGCAACTCGACAAAGAGCCGGTTGGTCAACCGCACCGCGGCCCCACTGGTCAGGTAGAAGCGGGCTTGTGGCAGCAGTTGCAGCACCGAACCAGGAAACTCGTTCGAAACCGAACTGTGCAGCGTTCGCGCCACGATCTTCGCCTTGGCTTCACCCGCGGCGATGATCAGGGCGACCGCCGCCGGGTTGTATGTGATCGTGGCCAGTCCGATCGTGATCACGCTCTTGTGCCGGGCGACCTCCATGCCGCCGAGGTCGGCCGCTGCGCCCGCCTTCGTTTCGTAGTTGGGATCGAGCAGGCGTGTCGTGGAGTACACGTCTGATCCGCGGATGTTGAACGCGATGTGTCCGTCCGGTCCGATGCCGCCCAGAAAGAAGCCGATCCCTCCCAGCTCACGCACCTTACGCTCGTAATCTGTGCAGTACTCATCGACGGCCTTGAGCACTTCCTGTTGCCGCTTTTCCAGCAGACTGGTGGCTTTGCGCACGCGCAGGGCCAGGTCCACCGCCAGATCCGGAAAAACGTCCTTCAAGGCCAGCCCGCGCGGCAGGCCGATCTCGTTCGGATCGATCAGCAGCGCACGGTCCGGGTTCATCCCGAACCCCTTGAGATAAAACTTGTTGACGAAGTAGTAGAAGCTGTTGTGCTGCTTGGTGTCGATGGGATAGAACTCGTCGATCTGCACGAAACGCAGACCCGAGAGCCGGGGCTTCTGTGCGGTCGGCACCCCCACCGCTGCGAGCGCTTCCTGTACGTCCCGCTTGTCCCAGTTTTGCAGCCAGTGTTGCGTAAACTTGATGAAGTATTCCGGGGTTTTCCCGGTCGGCAGGGCCACCACCCCCTCGGGATTGGCGAGTACCCATTCCAGAAACCGCGCGGCCGTCAGCCGACCCAGCGCCGGAAAGTTCGGCACCACGATCGAAGGAATTTTCTCCTCCGGACCATAGATCAGTTCGTATCCGCTGCTATCCAGGGCGATCTGCTCGACTCGGCTGGACAGTGTGAATGACGATTGTGCCGCCGGTTGCTGCGCAAGCTCCACTGCCACGCCCGAATCCTCCTGATTCGCTGCCGACACCGCGCCCCGGTGCGGCTTCTCGGTTGAGCTCATCCAAATCCCGCGGCCGCTCGCCGCGAAACCACCCCAAGATAACAGTTTACTCGATCGTGCCGGCGCTTTCCGCCCCCCAAGTGGCCGGGCGGGCTGAGGGTTCCGCCCCCGGTGCTACCGCTCGTGGAGTACTGGGCCGGTTGAGCCGCGCACCACCAGTTCGGTCGGCAGTGTGCAGGCCGTGCCCGCTACCGAACGGCGATTCGCAATCGCCTCGCAGATCAGCCGGTAGGCCTGTGCGGCCATTTCGCCGAGCGGCTGTCGGACAGTTGTCAGGGGGGGGTCGAGCAGTGGTGCCGATTGGGGATCGTCGAATCCAACCAGGGATAGGTCGGTCGGAATGCTGCGCCACGCGCGTCGGGCCAACTGCATCACCGCCAGCGCGAGGTAGAAACCACCCGCGAGTACGGCCGTGGGACCATCGCTCGCGCGCAGCCGGTTTTCCACCTGGGCGCGCGTCGACTCGTCGAGCACCACGCTGTCCAGCGAGATCGGCTGATCAACGGGCGATACGGAGAGCCCCGCGGCCGCCAGCTCATCCAGCGCCCCTACCGCGCGGTCGCGTGAATTGCTCAGCACCATGGGTCCGGACAGGACCATGAATCGCCGATGGCCCAATTCGAGCAAGTGCCGGATCGCCGCCTTCGCGCCGCTGACGTTGTCGCAGTCTACGGCCGCTGCGGGCACGTCTGGCACCGTGCCGCCCAGTACGACGAGCGGGGCCTGCCGCGCATATCTTTCAACCTCAAGCCGTGCGTCGAGGGGCGGGTGGAACCAGATCGCCCCGATATCGCGCCGGTTGCGCGCTGGGGTCGGCCGATCGAGAAAGGAGAAATCCACGCGCCGTGTGTCCATCTGGGCTTCGCGCCGCAGGCGATTGATGATCGTGCTGTGGTAGTAGTCGTCGATGTTGACGGCCTGGTCCAGAAGCAACCCGATACCGATCGACGTCTCGTGCCAATGGGCGGGATCAAGGTCGTCACGTACGTAGGTGCCACGCCCCACCTCGCGCCGCAACCAGCCGGTTTCCACCAGCCCCTCGAGCGCCTTGTGGGCCGTAATCAGACTGATGTCGATCAGGGAGCTCAATTCCTTGGTGGAAGGCAGCTTTGCCCCCGGCGTCAGCACGCCCCCCCGAATCGCGCGCACCAGAATTTCCCGCGCCTGCAGGTATTTGGGCGTCGGATCGCGTTCATCGACCTTTGGAAGCGTCAGCACGCTGCTCATGCCCGCCACCTTCCCAGCGACCGCGGGTTCACCGCGGCCGGGTTCCAGGATGGATTACCAGGGCGCGCACTGCCACGCCCATTGCGCACGGCACTGCGCCTCGAAACGGCGCAGACCGACCGGTCAAGGCACATCGCCGAGTGTATCCCAAACCTCCACCAGCGCGAGGAAGTCCTCAAAATCCACATCACAGTCTTCATTGCTGTTCATACGCATGCATGTCAGTGAGAGCGTACCGCCCGCTTCCGACCCCGTGAAGCAGAGCTGGAAGCCGGCCAGATCCCGCAGGTTGAGCGCGCCGTTCCGGGTGTAATCGAAACGTGGAATCATCGGCCCTCCGACGAGCTGCGCACGGTACACGAACAGCAGCCGGCGTTCGAACTCCAGCACGACCAGCGTACCCGTCTCCGGGTCGTAGTCCATGTCGTAGATCGCCACGCCGCTCGCCGGGCTGACGGCTGGTAGGGGCGAACACGGCAGCAGGAGGCGCGCTGTTTCGTCACCCGCGGTCGTGAAGAAACGCAGGTCGGTCGCCTGATTTGCACCGAAGACCGCACGGTTGTTCGCCAGCAGCCAATCCTCATCGAGGGCTGCCAATACGTCGGCCGTGATCACCGCCAGACCCTGGCCCTGGGGGTTGTTGCCGGCGGGGAAGCCGTCGGGATCATTCGGGCAATTGCCATCCGGATTGCCGACGATACGGCTGGTCACCAGAGCCGATGTGCTGAGAACGTCGTCACCCGCCGGCAAGGTGTCGAGCACGCCATTCGGCCCCACGCCAATGATGTTCTCCGACGGACCGACCAACGCGCCGAGCGGTACGAGCTGCTCATCATCACCCTGGGCCAGGGTGTCCGCGCTGCCGTTGCCGCCGGCGCTCGGTTCGCGAATGAAGCGTGCGTACGGCCGGAATGGCGCAACCTGCTGCCGCGTATCGCGGGGCACATACTGGATCCCGTTCAGCACGCGGGCGTAAAACTCCCCGGTGACGGGGTGGAACTGCGTTCCCCGGAAGGCGGTCGAGCCGCACTGCAACTGCTCGCCATCCGTGACGAACACCAGTTGTGGGCCGGCGTTGGGATCGAGCGTGTTGAAAAGCGCGAGCGTACCGAAGCCCTGCACCGGGTGCACGATCCAGGTTGGATCAAGGTTGTCAACCGCAAGTCCGCCCAGCAGCCGTTGCTCAACGCTGGTGCCGGGATAGACACCGGCGAGAGGATTCTGCCGTTTCCACAGGGCCTGTCCGTACGTCGGGCTGTCCTCGTCCGCGTCGATGGCCGCAATATAGCTCTCGTAGAATTGCCACGGTAGCCCGGCGTTCGGCAGAATCGCAGGGTTGGGTGGGTTGTTGGCGTCATAGGCCACATACAGAATCTTGTGGGCAGCGTCATAGTCGATACCGGTCATCCAGTCCGTGTTGAGGATGCCCGGTCCTACCTGCAATGTGCCAGGGTAGCGCACATGGTTGCCGCCGAAGCCGGACTGGGTCCAGATGTCGCGGACCTCCGCGACACCCGTTGCGGCATACCAGGCGGCGCGGTTCGCATCGACAGGGCCGAAACGGTTGAAGTTCGCCCCGTTGTAGAAACCTCCTACCCAAGCCCGGCTCCCAGCCACCGCGACCACCGACGGGTTTGTCCCGAGCCGGGGGGCCGCGGAGTATTCCGCCCAGTTGGAGGGTGTCTGCGAAATGGGATCAAACTCGTTGTCGAAACCGCTGATCGAGAACAACTCGAACAGATCCACGACGTTCACCAGGGTGAACGGATGATCATCGGCCCGTGCGGCGCTGCTCAGCGACAGGGCCAGGCCGGCCGCTCCCACCCATAGAAGACCCACAATACGCTTCATGACCGCTTCCTTCTCTCTCGGTTAGGCCTGCGCGCCGCGGGAGGCGGGCAGACGCGACGTTTTTTACTACCACCAGTAGGTCGGCCGGTTTGAGCCGCCCGTAAAGGCCCGATCAATAAGCAGTCGTGGCCGGACCTGCCGCTGCGTGCGCCACTCGACGTGACCATCGACATAAGCGAAATTGCCGCCCTGCACCCGCAGACTGCTCCCGGGAGTGTGGCCGGTCCAGGGGTGGTTGCCCGCTTCGGGCAGCAGGCGCTGGGCTTGAAAATCCGTTCGGATCTGCGGCGCCAGGCGGTTGAAACTGGCGAGGTAGTCGCCGTACATCGGGACTTCGCTGCTGCTGTTGGGCACGCGACGATGATCGAGGCGCGCCGCGCTGAAAGGCAGTTCGTACAGCGCCCACTGATCACTCGGATTGTTGGGATCGCCCGGCAGGACGTTCTGATCGTCATCCAGCACGCGGTAGAATCCGTCAGCCGTCAGCGCCTGCAGCTTGCCGCCGATGCGCATGGACGAGGGGCCGATCCAGCCCCAGAATTGTGCGTAGTCCATGAAGCTGCCGAAGGTGGACGGATTACCCCACGTCGGGAAGTTCGCCGTTGCCCCGTTCGCGTTGCCGGTCTGCGGGCAGTAGAAGATTTTGCCATTGCGCGCCGACAGCGCAAGATCTTCATCCCGAAATTTCAACCCCGCGTTGCCGCGCACGGGTGGATCCATGTTCATGTAGGGCATCAGCAGTTCACCCAGGTGCCACTCGTTGCCGAGTGCCTGGATCGTTGAAGAGTTGCGAACATAGACGTAATCCGGCTCCGGGCCCTGGTGCACGGGGACCCGATCCCGATTGTCGAGCGTGTAACTGATGGTCGCCTGCGCGATGCTACGCAGGTTCGCCGAGCAGACCGCTTTCTTGGCCTGATCGCGGGCTTGTTTCAGAGCTGGCAGCAGGATGGAGATGAGGAGTGCGATGATGGCCACCACCACCAGCAACTCGATCAGCGTGAACCCGCGTCCACGTCGCGTCATGGCTGCACCTCTGCCTTGTCGTTGCAGGCGGCCACGCCGACCGCCGTTCACCGGCGCGACGTCCGGCCCGCGGGCCGGACGCCGTCGCCGAAACACGTTCTCACCACCTATCGCCGCCGCGCCAGACCCGCGGCGACCGCGAACAACAGCAGGGCCGCCGGCTCGGGCACCGGAATGGTTTTGAACTGGTAGACCTGCCGGTTCGTGAAATCGAGCACCAGCAGCGTCTCGTTCGCCGCATTCCAGGCGAAGTCGTAGTAGCCGTTTCCGTTGGCGAAACCGAGGCCGAGCGCATCACCCAACCCATCGAGCAGTTGGGCTGCTGCCGGCGTACCGTCCGGGTTAATCAACTTGACGACATCGCTCCAGAGCTGGCCGAGACCCGCGTTCGGCCGGGCGTTGTAGATCACGAGATCGCCGCCCGGCATCCCCGCGAGGTAACCGATGTTTTGTCCGTTGACGAAGTCGGCGGTGGTCTCGTCGGCCACCAGCACGCGATCACCGACCGCGTTCGCACCCGTGCGCGGGGCCGATATCACCTTGTTGCCGCTGCGGAGCCAGATGTCGCCGTTGGGCGCAAAGTCCATGTCGCGCCAGAACGTGCCGACGCCCCCCAGCGAGATGATCATGCCGTCGCTGGTCGTGTAGATGTCGGCGCCGGTGGCACCGTTCTGCAAGGCCCGCCGGCCTGAGCCGAACGTGGTCCACGCCGCGCCCAGGCCTTCGCCACCGAAACCGGGGTCGACACCGACGCCGCTGCCACCGCGGACGTTCTTCGCCCACAGTTGCGCGCCACTGGTCGCATCCCAGCCCGCCAGGCCATTGGGACTCGCCGCGCCATTGTCATAGGCCGAATACACGGCATTTACGGCTGGGTCATAGGTGAGACCGCTGAAGCCGCGCGCGCCGGGTGTGCCGGCGATCGAGGTGACCTGCACCGCGCTCGGCGCGCCCCAGGGGTCAAGAATCTTGACCACGCCGGCGACCTGGTTGACGCTGGTGCCACCGTTGAACCCCGCGATGAACAGACTGCTGCCGTCTGTCGCGATGGCCGAGGGGTTGGTCCCATACGGCGACTCATTGTTGAAAAGTGGATTGGTGAAGAAGTTGCTGTTGCTGAGGTCGAGCGTGTTGTGCAGGTACAGATTGGCCGGCGCCGCCGCCGCCACAAGACCAAGACACGCGAAACCTAGCCCGATTCGAACTGCGCTTCTCATGGTCGTGGACCTCCTCCGAAGAAAGTGATGGGACAGCAGAAATGAACTCCGAACGCCTCCAATAGCCCCCGGCCGTGCCGATGTGCGGGAGCAGTGCGTGTCGGTATGCGGCGGGGCCGAAGCGAGGGTACAGATGCTCCGGGTCGTCGCGCTGGATCTCGGCAGATATGTTGTCCGAGTGTCCACGTACTGTTCCTGCCTCTTGGGCTATTTGTAAGGTTATATAATTATAAAACCAATTTCAAGATACTCGCGCGCGGAATTCTCGGCCGCAGCAGCGCTATGGCGTGCGCGTCCGATAATCGGTTTGTGGTCCCTCCAAGAAGGACGTAATTCAATGTTAAAAAATAGGTTGCGCGCTTTGTGCAGCCAGATCCGCTGGTAGGCCGAACCGCTCGCAGTATCGCCGAAAAAGCTGCCGCGCGCTGGGATACATCGAGTGGGGGCTCAGGAAATGTGCGAACTCGAAGGTAATCAGCTTATCCACTCCCGCCTCCCGGGCGGCATCCATTTTGAACTCCAGCTTCCGCCAGTCGATCGGAGGGAACTTGATCGGCATGTCTCGGTCAAAAGTCTCGACGTTCGACCAGCAGCGAATTCCGGCTTCGCGTGCCAGACGGAGATTCATCTGCAAGTATTCCGGCAGATCCAAGTACTCAATATGCCCATCCTGGAACGCGACAATGTCAATGCATTCTCGGATGCGCGCGAAGATACTCCGCCATTCATCCTCGTGCTGCTGCCGCGAGACGGCCTGTTCGCCCGGTGGCGCCTTGGGGACCCGCCATATAGGGGGATATCAGCGTGGGCAAGTCGGGTGATAGTGCTTTGGCGGTGCGGCCGGCTTCAACCACCAGTTCCACCTGGTGCGGCTGGTTGCGTGACAACTCGAAGGTTACATACCAGCCCCCGAATGCTGGATGCCCGCCGAACTTCTGCTGCACCTCGCCCATGAAGCGCTTGTTGAGGCCCAGGGCCGCGTAGGCGTCCAGCATCCAATCACCGGGGTCGTAGATACCCCAGAACAGTTGCATGCCATTGGCTTGCGCGAGGTCGAGGAACAACTGTCCCAGGTTGATCCGTGTGGGCAACATCGGGCGCGATTCGCGCAGAACCCACGAGTTGAACACCGCCTGGTCGCGGTAGCCCGAACGAATGATGATGACCGTGTCGATTCCAATCCGGCGCATCAGGTCAAATTCGGCCGCCCACTCTTCCGGTCCCCAGTTCTGTGCAGGAATGTCGTGGGTGATCTCGTCGATGAAGGTGCCGGTGATCCGCATACGCATTTGTCTCCATGCACCGCGGCCAGCCGCCGCACGAATCCGGAAGTATAACCGCGCCACAGATCACCGCTCACGGGCGTTGCTAACGGTCATGAGCAGAGGGTTTGCGTCCTTCCGATGATCACCGTATGCTAATCGTTATATAATGAACAGCCGCCAGCGCCTCATTTCAAGACTGCTCCAGGTGCCGCCATGCTCTCCTGCACAGGCCTTGGTTCCCTTCCTGCAGCACCATCCGCACAACCCTGCGGTCCGATTGTCCTGCGGTTCGCCCTAGTCCTGGCCATGAGTGCGCTGCTGACGTGCGGCAATGTGACAGCCGCAGCAGCCCCACCCACCCATGAGCAGGCCGCGAATCCCCACCGGCGGGTGCTCGAAGTCGGCCATGTGCGCGTCGTCGTCGAGCCCTGGCAACAGGGTGTCAGTATTTTCTGCGACGGCATCCCGATCAGCACCGGCAGCAACATGGTCGTGACCACCCCGCCCTGGACTCCCCACTTTTATCTCGGTCCGGATCAAGCCGCGGTCGCGGGTGCCACCGTTGCAGAGGTTGAAGGCGGGCTGCGGCTCACGATGCGACACCGCGGACGACACGATGCGTTCCTCGCTGAGGATGTCATCACGGTGACCGCCGGTCGCGTCGAGCGTGTCTTGACCGGCGAGTTCACTCCGGAAGAGGGCGAAGCCCTGATCCAGTGGCGGGTTGCCTCCCTCGCACCCACGCCTATCATGGGACGGGGCTTTCGGGCGACCTATCCGCAGCGTGAGCCGCACGTCGGCACGGTGCCCGTTGTCGCGATCAGCGGTGACGTCGAGCCGTCCACGGTTGCGAACCGCTTCGAGACACTCGAATTCGACACGCGTATCGGCCCAGTCCGTCTGACCGTAGATGCGCCGCATGCGCTCATCTGTTACGACTTCCGAATGAACAAGTGGGCGGACCCCGCCCGACCGTTCTTCTGGGTCGGCGACACGGGGACGCGCTTCCGCAAAGGGACGCCGCTCCGCTACCGTTTTCTTTTTGAGCTGCCGCCGCCCGCGGCCGCCACGGAGGAGCGCGCCGTGGAGCACAAGCTAACGGTGAATACACACCCTGCGGCGCAGACCTTCCCATTGGACGAACCACCGGTGCTGATTCCTCGGCCGAAGGAGGTCACCTGCACCGCGCGCGACTTCGAGCTGGGTCCCCGGGGGGTCACGGTGGACCGTGCCCTGCCGGCGTTCATTCCGGCTGATGACCATCCGGCACACGGTCCGGCGCTGGTGCTGGCGGAATTCCTGCGGAAACGGGTGGTGTTGAAGGAAGGTGGTGCCGAGCGGTTGCAATTTCGTATTGTGCCGGCCGACGCTTCCCGGAGTGAAGAATGGTACAAACTTTCGGTCAGTTCCGACGGAATTGAGCTGGGTGCGCAAAGTACGGCCGGCTTCTTCCACGCCGTGCACACCTTGCAGCAACTCTTCGCGGAACGGCCCGATGGCAACGCGATCTTCCGCGGTGCAGAGGTGCAGGACTGGCCGTCGCTGCCGTTCCGCGGCATCCATCTCTTCAGCGGCGGCCGGGGTCCGGAGACCCACCTGCGGTTGATCGAGCACCTGCTTGGGCCGCTCAAGCTCAATCACCTCGTCTTCCAGTGCGAGTACATCCGCTGGGACGCTGCGCCGGAGATTCATCATCCGCGCTATGGCATGCCGAAGGATGATGTTCGCAAGATCCTGGCGGCGTGTCGTCGGCTCGGGATCGAGGTTACTCCACTCGTCATGTCCCTGGGGCATTGCGACTGGATGTTCATTCACAACCAAAACCTCGACCTTGCCGAGGATCCCGAAGCGAAGTGGGCCTACTGCGTGACCAACCCGCGGACCTATGAGTTCATCTACGCGATCTATGCCGAGGCGCTGGAGCTGTTTCAGCCGAAGTGGTTTCATATCGGGCATGATGAGTTCACCGAGCGCGGCCGTGTTCCGTATCGCGAGTCAAGCAGACCCTATACAGCTGAAGAACTGTTCCTGATGGACACCCAGCGTCATCATGAGTGGTTCGCCGAGCGGGGCGTGCGGGTCATGATGTGGGGCGACATGCTTCTCGGGCCGGGTGAGGCGCCGGATGCCGCCCACGCGAAAAGCGTCGAGAGCGCCCGGCGCAAGCGGGACGCCTTGCCGAAAGACATCCTGATTGCCGATTGGCACTACGTCACGACAACACCGGAGAACTACCGCAACCTCGAGGTATTTCGGGACGCCGGCTTCACGCCGATCGCCGCGACGTGGTATCGACCTGCGAACATCACGAATTTTGCACGGGCCGCCTACGACCGCGGCGCGCTGGGGTTGCTTCAAACGACCTGGGCGGGTTACTCCCTCGATCCGGAGAGTTTCGAGCGTGAGTTGCACCAATACGCCGCGTATGTGTTGGCGGCCGAAGCCGCCTGGAACGCCGACAACCCCCCGTCTCCCGACGAATACCCCGCCGGTACCTTTTTTCTCGACCTGATGGGTATGAGCGCGCTGCCGCCGGCCAACCGCCGTGGCTGGACCGCGGACCTCGCGACAGCCACCAATTACGATCTCGCCGCGCACGATGCCGCCGGCTGGTTCGGGTTGGGGCCGGATCACGATCTGCGCTCCGTGCGAGCTGGGAATGTGCGGCTCGGAGGTGTGAAGTTCTGTCTGTCAGCCGGTGCGGCAGAAGGCACCGCCCGGGGCGTGCTTTTTCGCAGCCGCCTCACGCGCGACGAAGCGCTGCCGACCCAGATGACCTTCCGCCTGGAAGGGCCGACCGATACACTTGCGTTGCTGCTGGTGTCCGGATTCGCAGCGGCCACGGGGGAGGACGTCGGAACCCTTTCTGCGACATGGGACGATGGTACGACGGCCGAGCTTGTGCTGCGCTATGGTGAACACGTCTTTGCCTGGAACGATCTCAACGCCGCTCCCGCCGCGCCGATTGTGTGGCGTGGGCGCTCCTCGTCCGGCGAGCTGGCCGCCCTGCGGGCCGTCATCTGGAACCTGCCGCCGAAGAGCAGTCGGCTGAAGTCGCTCACCCTGCACAGCGCTGCCGGCGCCGGGGGGCTGTTGCTGCTTGGAATCACCGGTCTGGAGCATGCCCAGCCCTGAATGGGGCCATTCTGGGCTCCTGTATGTCTGCGAGAGACGTGATGCATCCATCCACGTCAATGAACCAGCCACCGCCGGTCGCCGTCGCCCCGGCCGCCGCGGCGCGCTACTGGGCAGCGCGCAGTGCAGGTGCCGCGCCCCACACGTGGCTGGGGGAGCTGGGTATTACGCTGCGCGTGTGCCGTGCCGTGCTCGAAGGCCGTCATCGCCGCATCTGGGGAGCGTGGGATCCGCTCTTACGTCGCATCGAGCTTTATGGCTGTGAAGGTGTGCGTTCGAATGCCGCGTTGGTGACCACCCTGGGTCACGAATTGGCTCACGCCCTGGCGGAAAACCCCTGCGACGAGGGGGCGGCGGATGAGTTTGCTGCGGCCTGGTGCGCTGCGCTCGGCGCGGCGCGGGTCGCGCGCTGCGCGGCTGCGCTGCGTGCTTGTGCAAGCAACGCCGAAACGGATGTACCGGAGTCCGTGACGGGGACCTGGCTATGACAGCCATTGTCGGCTTGATCCTCATCGCCGCCTTCCTGACGTTCGCGGTGCTCCTCTTCCTTGAACGACTCTCGGCATTGCTCGCACTTCCGCTGATGGCGCTCACATTTCTGCTGGTTGCGACCACCGCGGATGTACTGCAACCGGCCCGACTTCTCCAGCCGCAGATCAGCGTCACGGTGGACGAATTCGGGCGCCCGACCCGCGCCATGGCCATGGTTGAGCAGCCCACGCGGTTTGCGCAGTGGGTGGACTTGCGCCACAATGCGGCCGCCCGACTCGCCACCAAGGCCGCGCTCTATCGGCAAACAGTGACTGAATTGCGGGCGCGGATTGTTCAGAACACGGATGAGGCGGCCCTGCGGGCACAGGTCGCCGCGGCCGCCGCGGCGGAAGCGGCGTTCGACCGTGAAACGCTTGCCCGCCTCGCGCCTTTGCAGCAGTACTTCACCCGCGAGCCGCATGATCCCGGTCCGCTGGCTCGCTTCCGGACAGAGCTGCGCGCCATCGCCATGACCAGCACGCTCAGTACGCTCGTCACGCTGCTCGACGAGGGGCAGTCCCCGGACGGTCCGGCCGTGACGACGTTGCTCACGCGGGCCGCGAGCGACGCCGAGCGGGCCATGCGCCGCCATGCGCCGCCGTCACCGGCCGAAACGCCTGCCTTTCGAGTCCGTGCCGCGCTGGACTACCTCGGCACCGCAGTGGCACACCTATTCCGTGCCGGTAGTCTGCGCCTCTCCGCCGCCATCATCGCGACGATCTTTGGTGGCATGTTCGCGATGTACGTGAAGAACCTGAAGGTTGCGGAGCGCGCCGTCTACTGGACGGCCGAGTATGCCGGCGAGCACCCGTTGTGGATCACCCTCGCCGTGTTTCTTGTGACCGCGGGCATTTTCACCTCGATCGGCGGCCTCGGTACGGTCATCATGCTGGGCACGATCATCCTGCCGATTCTTCGGTCGATCGGCCTTGGGCCGATTGTGGCGGCCGGCACGTTTCTTCTCGCGATTTCGATGGGCGGCACCCTGCAACCCGTCTCGCGCCGCATGTGGCTGGAGTTGTACGGCATTCCGGCGGTGGAACTCGATCGGGTGCTGTGGACCATGGTGGGAGTCTATTTCGCCTGTGGCCTGGGATGGATCTGCTGGGGCACGCGCCGCCGCCTGTTGAGCAGTTTCCAATCCGAAGCGGGCGGGTCTGCCCGTCCCGCCGGCGAGGTTCCGGCACGCCTGATGGTCGCGCCACTGTTCCCCGTGGCGCTCGTCTATTTCGGCGGTGTTGAGGAGATTACCGCGTTCTCCACCGCCATTGTGTACATGTTCGTATGCGTTTGCCGGCGCCCCGGCGCCGTACGCATCCTCGCGCGGTCCCTGATCGAAGGGGCCCAGACCGTGATGCCGCCTGTGCTGCTGATGCTTGGCATCGGCATGTTGGTAGGCACCCTGGAGACCGCCCCGGTCCAGAGCGCGCTGCACCCGCTGCTTTCGGCCGTGGTGCCCAACACCCAGCTTGGGTACATCGTGCTGTTCGGGCTGGCGGCGCCGCTGGCACTGTACCGCGGTCCGTTGAGTGTCTGGGGCATGGGGCTCGCGGTCGCGGGGTTGCTGCTGGCGACCTCGCCGCTGCCGCCGGTCGCGATCCTCGGCGCATTGCTTGCGGCCGGCATGCTCCAGGGTGTCTGCGATCCGACCAATACGGCCAACGTCTGGATCGCGGGCTTCCTCGGCGTCACCGTAAACCAGATTCTGCGTTACACGTTGTTGCCCGTGTGGGCGGCGGCGATTGTGGCCGTTGTGATCTTCGGCCTGCGATATCTTTCGTAGCCCTGCGGAGGTTGCTGCGCGCGTGTCCCCGGCCTGTTCCGTTCGCATCGGCATCGACGTCGGCGGCACCTTCACGCATGCCGTTGCGCTTGATGCCGCCACGCGCGCCCTCATGGGTAAAGCCAAGGTACCCACCACACACAGTGCCGCCGAGGGTGTCGCGCGGGGGGTCGTGGACAGTCTCCTGAGGTTGCTGGGCGACTGCGGTCTGCGCCCGGACCAGGTTCTACTGATTGCGCATTCGACGACACAAGCCACGAATGCGTTGCTTGAAGGAGATGTCGCGTCGGTTGGCATTGTGGGTGTGGCAGCCGGCCCGAGTGCCCTGCTGGCAAGGCGTCAAACGGCAATTCGATCGATCCCGCTGGCCCCGGGGCGCTACTTGCGGACCACGCACCGCTTCCTGCGCGCTGAACAGCTCTCCGACGCTGCCATCGACACGGCGCTCGACCAACTCACGGACGCCGGCGCCGTCGCCATCGTCGCGGCGGCGGCGTTCAGCGTGGATGACCCCGCCATCGAGGAGCACATTTGCGCCCGCGCACAGGCCCGCGGCTTGCCGGTCACCGCGACGCACCACGTCAGCCGATTGCACGGCCTCGGCATCCGCACCCGCACCGCGGTGATCAATGCCAGCATGATTCCGCGCATGCTTGCGACTGCGAACATGACTGAGCAGGCCGTCCGGGCCGCCGGGATCCAAGCCCCTGTCATGATCATGCGCAGCGACGGTGGCGTGATGGATATCGCTGAGATGCGTCGCCGCCCCATTCTCACAATGCTATCCGGACCGGCCGCGGGCGTGGCGGCCGCACTGCTCTACGCCGGCATTTCCGACGGCGTCTTTCTCGAAGTTGGCGGCACCAGCACCGACATCAGCGCGATCAAAAACGGCCGCTGTCGGATTCGCAGTGCCGAGATCGGCGGCCAGAAGCTGCATGTCAGCACGCTCGACGTGCGTACGGTCGGCGTCGCCGGCGGGTCGCTCGTCTACCTGCGCGATGGTCAAATCGCGCAGGTGGGCCCACGCAGTGCCCACATCGCGGGCCTCCAGTATCTCAGTTTTGCGGATTGTCCCCCCGCGGCGCTGTCCGCCGCCCCGTTCGAGTTCGAGGGCGAGCGTTTCCTGACCGCCTCCGCCGCCGGCGAGCCCCTCGCCGTTACGCCGACGTGTGCCAGCAATCTGCTCGGCCTCGTACCCGCGGAAGATCCCGCCCGCGGCCGATCCGCAACGATCGCGGCCGGCTTCGAGCAGCTCGCGACGGTCGTGCAACCCGCGGCGGACGCGCGCACCCTTGCGGCCCGGATTCTTGATCTGGCAGCACGTGCCGTTGCTCGGATCGTTGAGGGTTTCGCGCGCGACTACAAGCTCGACCGCAGCATCATCCGGCTGATCGGCGGCGGTGGTGGGGCCTCGGCCATCGTGCCTTATGTCGCCCAGGACCTCGGACTGCCGAGTGAACTGGTGCGAGATGCCGACGTGATCAGTGCGATCGGCGTTGCCCTTGCGCTGGTGCGCGATTCCGTCGAGCGCACGGTCATCGAGCCCGGGGAGGAGGACATTCGTCGTATTCGTGAGGAGGCCTTTCAGAGCGTACTGCGCATGGGTGCTGCGCCGGATACGATCGAGGTTTTCGTCGAAGTCGACAGCAAGCGCAACCTGCTGCGCGCCACCGCCGAAGGTTCCACCGAAATACGCCGGCATGCGCAGGATGATCGGGTCCGTGACACAGCCGAGCGGGCAGCGCTCGTGACCGCCAGTCTGCCGCCCGGCCCGCCGCCGGAATGTGCCGCGACCGCCGGCGGGTTCGAAGTCTGGACCGCGCCGCGCTCCGTCGCGCGGCTCTGGCGCCTGTTGCGGGAAAAGCGGCTCGCCGTGCGCGTGCTTGATCGCCGCGGCAGCATCCGGTGGGCCAGCAACCACGCCGATCTGCGTACCGCCACGGTGGCCACCGCGGAGCGCGAGTTGACCACCCTCGCCGAACGGTACACGCGCTATTCAGATGCGGGCGCCACCATTCCCCGTTGCTTCGTTCTGGTCGGTGGCCGCATCATCGATCTCTCCGGCTTATGCGAGTTACGGCAAGTGCTTGAGGTGCTGCGGCTCGACCTGCAACGCTATCCCGGCCAGGACACCTGCCTGTTGCTGGTTGATCGCTGAGCGCCGGCGCTGCGGCCCGCTCCTATTCTTCTTCCAGGCGCAAGGTTGCCAGGCGATTCTGCAGTGCGCGCCAGGTCGGCACGTCCGGCTCGGCCGCCACGGCCGCCGCCGCCGCCTGCGCTGCCTCTACCCATTTGCCGGCCACCGCCAAAGCGTTTGCGCGCAGGGCATAGGCCTCGGCTGGTGCCGGGTCACGCTGCGCTGCCATGGCATACCCATCGGCCGCCAGCTCATACCTTTGCAGCAGTTCCGCCATGGCAGCCCGACCATAGTGCCCTGCGGGCAGATCCGGCCGGAGCTGTACTACCGCCGCGTAACTTTGCATGGCGGGGGCGAACTCACTCCGGGCCGCGGCAAGTGTGGCGAGTTCAAGGTGCACGATGGCGGTACGGGGCTGCGTTCGACCGATGTGCTCCCATAAGGTGCGCTCGTCGGTCCACGCGGGTAACGTTCGCGCTGTGAGCCAGGGCAGCACTGCGGTAACGAGTAGCCCGATGATGCTGCCGGCATAGGCGCCCGTCCGCCAGTTCTCGTGGCGCTGTGTGTAGCCCCACGCAACCAGTACCGCGAGTCCACACATGATCGGGATCAGGGCGGTGTAGGCGTAACGGTCGGCGGCGCGCTCATGGATCGACTGCGTCAGCAGCACGGTCGGTGCGAGCAACGCCAGGTATGCAACCACCACTGTGAACAGGCCCGGCAGGCGGCGCGCCAGGGCGCCGGCGCCCAGCAGTACTACGACCGTGGCGGAGATCGCCAGCCCAAGCCCGGTACTCCAGGCGAACTCGGCCGGACGCTCATAGACCGCCGGCAATGGCAATGGCCAGATCGTCCGCATGAGGTAGAACACCGCGCCATCGGCCCACTGTGCCGTGCGCTCCACGAGTGGTGCTGCCGCCTGTGCAGTGTGTGTGGCGTGCAACCCGCCCGCCATGCCGGCCACGATGATGAAGGGAATCTTGGCAAGCCAGGCGCTCCGGCGATGCAGGCGCTGCAAGGGGAAACCATCTAGCGTCAGCAACACCACCGGCCATACCACCGTGAGCGGTGTCAGTCCAATACTCACGCCCTGGAGGGCAAGCGTGCAGAGGCCGCCTGCGATTCGCACGCGCGGTTGCGCGGCACATGCCGTGTTGAGGTAGATCACGATCCCCAGCAGCAGAAGGAGCGTGCCCGCGGGCAGGGCGGGATCATGGGGCAGGGCGAGTGCTTCGATCCGCAACGGATGCAACGCCCACCACAGCCCGGCAAACAGTGCGGCCAGCAACCCAGGCCACCTGGAGGTCTCGGTATTGCTGATTTGTGCGCGGTGTGTGGCGAGCAGCAGTGTCCAAATCCGCAGAGTCAGCCAGGCAACCAGCACGCCACACAGGCAGTGCAGGACAAGTATGGTCGTGAGCAGGGAGCCCTCGCGACGCCCGTCGACAAACAGTTCGCGGAGAACCGTGTCCCCCAGGGGTTGCCAGGCGCGCCCGCGCCAGTTCAGCAAGGCCCGGTCTGTGACTCCCCAGGGTGTCGGTCCGGTCTCCCAGCCGAGTTGCCGGTGGAGTTGATCCAGACCCGACAGCGCGATTTTTCGCAGCGGTGTGAACGTGAACCATGCCGCCACTGCGACACCCAGCAGAACAACCACGGCTGCGGCGCAGTTGCGACCACCGGCAGTTCGTGTTTTCCGATCAGGTAATGGTTGGGAATCGGCAGCCATGCGCACTCCGGTGTGAACGTCTGCCGCATGGTAGTCGGGCGGCCGGTCGGCATGAAGTATTCGACGCCGATGGCGTATTCCGCTGTCGGCGGTGCGTTCAGGGGGCTCGACGCGCTCGGCCGCCGGCATTGGGGGGTCGTGTCGATGTACCGGACGAACCCTGGTTCTTGCGTCGTCGCCACTCGCACGGCCGATTCTTGTTCGTAAGCTCCCCAAGCTTACGGCACCACACCGCTGACATCGTACGACAGATCCCGGCTGTCTCCGCCGGGGGGAAGTCGGCATGCGGACAGTCGAAGTCGCAGATTTCCGGAATGTTTACAGTGACCTTCCGCGCCAAGGCCCGTACCTCCTACGCCCGCCGCAACACGAAAATCCTTCCGCGCACCGGGATGCCCGCGCGTTGTTCGTCACGATCGCCGAGCCGCACCTCCACATGCAACCCGGCGCTCTCGGCCAACACCGCGAACCCGTCCGCGACGGAGCGGTGGGCGTCACTGATCCAGGCCTCACCGTCATCGGCCAGGTGCGCTGCAACAAATGTCGCCACCGGCGCCAGGTTCCGCCGTTCGTACAGCACGTCCGCTGCCACGATTCGCGACGGCTTCAGATCCGCATAGCGCTGCCGCCAATCGACCAGTCGCGTGGCCGGTTCCGGCAGTCCGTTGGCCCGCGCACTCGCCCGGACGAATTCCAGCGCATCGGCATCGTAGTCGCTCACCAGCACGCGGGCCCCGCGCGCCGCGGCCACTAGCCCGACCAGTCCCAGGCCGCTGCCCAGTTCCAGCACCTCACCACCCGCCAGCGCCGCACCGTGCCACTCCGCTACCGCGTCGGCCAGCACCAGCGCTGCCGGCCAGAGCGTCGCCCAGTAGGGCATGTACTCGTCAGCCGCGAAGCGCTCCGCCACGCGCGGATCTTCGAGCAGGGCCTCCTCGTCCGCCGGCATCAGCAGCACGTACGTGCGTCCGCCGACCGGCACCGCGACCCGCCGCACAGGATAACCCGCGATCGTTTCCAACCGTACGGCCTCAAGCTCGGCGGACACACCCGTTGGCGGCCGACGCTGGCCACCGTTGAGCCGGGATCGTATGATGACAGGCAGCTTCCGGACACGCACCCATGGCAGTCACCCCCCAAAGCTCGGCCGGCGCGCGGTCCCGACTGGTTCCGTTTGAACCGGGTTGGGCGGAACTCATCGCCTCCTGGATTCATACAACGGAGGAGGCCTACTGGCTCGCACCGAAAACGCGCCCACCGCTTACCGCGACGGCCATCCTGCGCTGGCACCGACCAGACGGAGCGCCTTTCGTCCTTTGCGCCACGGAGCGACTTCAGCCCGTTGCTTATGGGGAATTGAATCCGCTACGGATGCAAGGACGTGAGTACTGGCTAGGGCATCTCATCGTGGATCCGGAACTCCGTGGGCGGCGCTACGGCCTGGCATTGACGCGGGCATTGCTGCGTGAGGCGTTCGAGCACCGCGGCGCGCGGCGCGTCACGCTGGTCGTGTTTCCGGAGAACACAACAGCCATCCGTTGCTATCACGCGGCGGGAATGCGAATCGATGGCTACGAGTGGCACGATTTTCCGCTCTTCGGGCGACGCGAGTGCCTGATCCGGTTCGCGAGTACCGGGTAAAGCCAACCCTCACCTGTTCCATGCACAGTGCGGAACTGCGGTTCCGCCCCGTCGCAGGCGAATGCGAAGCCAGGGAGAGGCGGCCCATGGCGTCCGGTGCGGCTGCCCTCCGTCTGCCGGGTTACTACCGCTTCGCGGCGGCGGCGGCCTTCGCCTTGGCGATGACCTCTTCCTGTACGTCGCGCGGCGCAACGCGGTAATAGCCGAACTCCATCGCGAACGTCCCGCGGCCCTGCGTCATGGAGCGCAGCTCGGTTGCGTAGCCAAACATGTTCGAGAGTGGTACGTCCGCCTGGATCACGGTGACTTCGATCTTCGACTCGGTGTTGTGGATGATGCCCCGGCGCGAGGTGATGTCACCCACCACGCTGCCCTGCTGTTCCGTCGGACACTCGATTTCGACCTTCATGATCGGTTCGAGAATCGCGGGCTTCGCCTTCAGGTACGCCTGCTTGAAGGCCTCACGCGCGGCCACCTGGTACGCGATGTCGGACGAGTCCACCGAGTGCGTCGTGCCATCTTCCAACACCAGCTTCACGCGGACCACTTCATAGCCCGCCAGCGGGCCGTTCATACGTGCCGCCTGGAACCCCTTATCGCACGACGGAATGTACTCAGTCGGGATGCGGCCGCCCGAAACCTTGTTCTCGAAGATGTAGTCGCTTTCAGCGCTCTCGTCGAGCGGTACCATGCGGCCGACGACATGGCCGTACTGGCCCGAGCCGCCGGTCTGCTTCTTGTGCTTGTAGTCGAACGGGGCTTCGGCGGTCGGGGCCTCGCGGTAGTTCACACGGGGCGCGCCCGTGACTACCTCGACGCCGTACTCGCGGCGGATGCGTTCGACATAGACCTCGAGTTGCAGCTCCCCGATGCCCGAGATGATCGTCTCGCCGGACTCCTGGTCGGTGCGCACGTGGAAGGTGGGATCCTCACGAACGAACCGCTGGAGGGCCTTCGCGAGTTTGTCGCGGTCGGCGCCCTTCGAGGTATTGATCGCGAGGGAGATCACGGGCTCGGGCGCGTGGATGTTTTCCAGGGCGTAATTGATACGATCGTCGCAGAACGTGTCCCCCGAGGCGCAGTCGACACCGATCAGTGCGACGATATCGCCGGCACCGGCAACTTCCACGTCTTCCTTGTCGTTGGAGTGCATGCGCACCATGCGCCCCACGCGGAAATTGCGGCGTGTACGGGTATTGCGCAGACTTGTGCCCTTGGCGATCCGACCCTGGTAAACCCGGGTGTAGATGAGCTGGCCGAAGCTCTCCTCGACCAGTTTGAACGCCATTGCTACGGTCGGCGCCTCGGTGTCGGCCGTGATGGCGACTTCGGCGCTGTCGTTATCGTTGTCCTTGGCGTAATACATGATATCGAGTGGGGAGGGCAGATAGCGGACGATGGCGTCCAAGAGGGGCTGTACGCCCTTGTTGCGGAAAGCCGTGCCCATCATCACCGGGACGATATCGCGCGAAATCGTCAGCCGGCGGATCGTTTCGTGCAACCGCTCCAGGGTCGGTGCCTGCTCCTCCAGCAGCATCTCCATCAGCTCATCATCGTACAGCGAGAGCGTGTCGAGCAGGCCGTGTCGGGCGCGCGCGGCGGCCTCCTGAAAGTCCGCGGGGATCGGCTCACGGCGGATCTTTTCACCCATGTCGCCGTCGAAGTACAGCGCCTCCATGGTCAGCAGATCGATGATGCCTTTGAAGTCGTTCTCCAGCCCCATCGGCAACTGCAGCGGGACCGCCTCCAGCCCCAGCTTGTTCTCGATTTCTTGAATCACGCGCGACGGATCGGCCCCCACGCGGTCCAGCTTGTTGATGAACGCGATGCGCGGCACGCCGTACCGCTTCATCTGCCGATCCACCGTTAGTGACTGTGACTGCACCCCGCCCACCCCGCACAGGACCAGAATAGCCCCGTCCAGCACGCGCAGCGAGCGCTCCACCTCGACCGTGAAATCGACGTGCCCCGGCGTGTCGATCAGGTTGATGTTGTGACCCAGCCAGCCCACGCTCGTCGCCGCTGACGTGATCGTGATGCCGCGCTCCTTCTCGAGCTCCATGTGGTCCATCGTCGCACCCTTGCCATCGCGCGCATGCACCTCTCCGATGCGGTGAATGCGGCCGCTGTAAAAGAGGATGCGCTCGGATAGGGTGGTCTTGCCCGAGTCGATATGGGCCGAAATACCGATGTTGCGGATTTTGGCGATCGCTTGCATGACGGTGCTCATCTGCTCGTAAGGTATTGCGAACTCAACTGGTTAGATTCGCTATCACGGGTCCTGGGCGGCGGCTTCGGGGCAGTCATTCCCCGGACCGGCCACACGACCGGAACCTCCGCGGCTTTGCTCACACCTGACACGAATGCGCCATCGGAACGTCGGACGCTGGGTCTCAGCGAGGCGCTGTCGCTGAGGAACCCCCCGAGTCGCGAGGGTGTCGGTCTGCCACCAATAGAATCCGTTGGAGGCCGCGTTTCACGCGGATGCACATCCGCTGTAACCGGCACACCTCCGGTTGACCGAACAATGAGAAAGAATAGCAGCGCTTGGGGATCGAATCAAGCCCCTCAGACGTAAGTCGTGGAATGAGCCAATCTTAACGAGCTACTAAACGGAAGCCCGGTCGGCCTGAAATCTTGGGACGGTTCCGCCCCGAACCAGTGCATCCAGAGAGAATCTTCCCGGACCCGCCAGTACGATCGCCACAAGCACAACCAGCAGCGTAAGCGCATACTCCATCCCGCTGTCCCGGGCGTCGAAGGCCTTGTTGTGAACCTGCGTGACCGCGACCAGCATGGCGAATGCGAAGGGCAGTGCCGCCAGTCGCGTAAGCAGGCCCACGATCAGCAGTACACCGCCGAAGAACTCCGCCCCACCGGCGAGATACGCACTGAGCGCCGGAAAGGGCACCTCAAGAGCGGTGAGTGCGTCGGTGAAGCCCGAGATGCCCGGTCCGTCGAACCAGCCGAAGAGCTTCTGCGCGCCGTGGAACACACCGACGACTCCCACCATCACTCGAATGAGGAGCCAGCCCGCATCGGGTTGGTGTGCCCACGCTATTCCGCGGGGCAAACCAGAGCTTTGAGACATGCGAATTCTCCTTGGTGCCGTGATTGGGGTCACGAAGTACTGCGCGGATGATCGGAATTGGCTTTCCGCGTGGATGAGTCGGTGGTCCGGGTGCGGACTGCGTTGCGCAAGGCAGCCAGTTGCCCGATAAGGCGCTGTTGGTCGTCCGCGGCCACACCGGCGAACTGCTGCCTCAACAGATCTCGTACAGGTGCATCCAGCTCCGCCAGTGTCGTTAGGCCCTTTTCGCTGATACGGATCCGGATTTTGCGACGATCGATGTCCTCGCGGTGGCGTTCGAGCAGTCCGAGGTTTTCCAGTCGATCCACAAGGCGGGTCATATCCGGCACTTCGGTAACTACCTGCGAAGCGATTTCCGACGCGCAGCGGCCTTCTGCTCCGGCCCCGCGGAGGATGCGGAGAATGTTGTAGCTTGCGGGTGTCAGATCGTATGCGCGGAACAGTCGGGCATGCTGGCACTGTAGGACCACGCCTGTTCGTACGATGCTGAGATAGGCCTCCTCTTCCGGGAGGTCAAAAGGGCGGCGCTTACCGAGTTCTGCTGCAAGTGTGGCCATTATGCTGCCTCCTCGCCGTCGAGCACCATATACATGTTGCAACAGTGATATGAACAACAACTGTCTTGTGGGGAGAATTCCCTGTGATGCCCGACCGCTGAATCTCATTATCATTTGGATGGGAGACCCCAATACCGGGTCTGTAATCGCTCAGCCCACGCGGCGCGTTCGATGAGCGACCAGGTTGGCTCGGTGCGCCGGTGCAGTTCAACCACCCAATGAAGCGCGTTCCCGGCGATGTGTCGTTCGAAATAGCGGAGATCCCACAGTCCGACCCAGCCGCCCGCTCCAGCCGCCAGCAGGGTGGGTTCGTGGGGTGCGAATGCGACGTGGTAGATTTCGCCGGTGTTGTTGTCGAGCGTTGCGAGGCATTCGCCGGATTCCGTATCCCACAATTTCAGCAGGCCGTCGTTGCTCGCCGACGCCAGCACCAGTTCATCGTCGATGACCTGAAAGGCGACGGAATTCACGAGTTGCTTGTGGCCATGCAGTGTACGCACCCGTTCGCGCGTTTGGAGATCCCACAACTCCACGGTTCGCAGCCATGTGCCGACTGCGAGCGTGCGCCCATCTGGTGCGACTGCCAGGCACCACGGCATGGTCCCGTAGGTCGCGTGAAACCAGAAGCGTTCACGGCCGGTTGGCACATCCCAGACCCGGATCACGCGGTCGCGGCCCGTGGAGATCAGCGATTTTCCGTCGGGCGTGTAGGTGAGCGCGATCACCTCCGCCGGAGCGCTCATGATCGTGAGCCATTCACCCCAGACCGCTGTTGATACCAAGGTGATGCGGCCGTTGCCGCGGCCGTAGGCGAGCCACGCGCCGTCCGGACTGAATGCGAGTGCAGCGCCGCTGGTGGCGAGGCCGTAGAACTTGGCGATGGGCGTGAGGGTGGCGCGGTCCCAGATGTAGACGGTGCCACTCCGATCACCGGCCGCAAGCCAACGCCCACAGTCGCTGTACCGGACGATGGTTACGGGTTGGGTGGGACCGGTTAATTCGTGCGTCCGTGTTCGTGTGGCCCGATCCCACAGTCGCACAACCGGCTCTTCACCGCCCGTGGCGAATTCGTGGCCCTCGGGGCTGGCGCTGGCGGAGAAGGTACGCAGCTCGTCGGCACGCACCTGCTGCAGACACCTGAGGGGTTCAAGCTCCCAGACGTGCAGTTGGCCGTAGAACTCCGAACCGTCGGTCGACACGATGTGACCATCCGGGGTCAGAGCGAGATCGAAGACCGCGCCGAGCAGGCCGAACGAGGTCCGGCGCGTGCCGAGTTCGGCATCGAAGAGGTCAATCGTCCACCAGCCGCCGACGGCGAGTGTGCGACCGTCCTCGGTGAACTCCAGCGCGCGTATCGTTCCGTTTGACGGTGCTAGGGTCTGGCGGCGAATTCCCGTGGCGACATCCCAGAAGTGCACGACGCGATCGGTACCGCCGGAGACCAAGGTTTGCCCATCGGGGCTGATGGCAGTGGCACTGACCGACCCGGTGTGACCCGTGAAATCGCGCCGACGCAGGAGCTCGAGTGCGGCGATGTCCGGAACGGCAGCATGTGAAAGCAGTTCCCAGAGCAGTAACCGTCCGTTCTCCGTGCCGATCGCCAGCAACCACGAGTCTGCCTCAAGGGCGGCACTGCGCAAGGTTCGTACCTGTCCTCCGCCGGCGTATTCCTCGAGTAAGCACCGGCCGGTGCGCAGGTCCCAGATCACGACATAACCCGCGTCGCCGCCGGTCGCCACGAAGCGGCCATCCGGTGACGGTGCGCAGGTCCAAAGCGGGGCACTGTGTGGCAGAACTGCGATTTCGCGATTTGTCCGCAAGTCCCAGAGCCGCGCGGTTCCGTCTGCGGACACGCTGACGAGGTGCTCGCCGTCGGGTAGATAGTGGGCGTCGAAAATCGCACCGGTGTGTCCCAGCAGCGCGCCGCTGCCGCTCATGGTCGCCAGATTCCAGCGCAGAATCTGGTGATCTTCAGTGCCGGTGGCGACCTCGTGTCCGTCTGGATGCGCGGTGAGCGCGCGCATGTCGACGACGCGTGTGGGCAGCGAAAGCAGCCGTGGTTGGCGCGCGTAGAGCTCCCACAGGGCCCAGCGTGCGAGGCGGTTGCCCGGGCTGTCCACGAACTCCTTCCAGAGCAGGGTCTCGGCCGAGCGCATGTCGCCGCTCAGGCCCAGCAGGCGACCGCGCTCGATGCTGCTGGTCGCCAGTTCGGCTGCCAGGCGCGCCGCGGTATCGTCGGCCCGGCGTCGTTCCCGTTCGGCTTGGACCAGCGCAAGTTCGCGTTCCACGCGGGTGCCGCGCTCACTGAGGACGAGTCGGCGATTGGATTCGGCCTGCAATGCCGCCACGACACCGAATATCAGCACCAGCACGACGAACAGACCGCCCGCCCAGACCGTGCGACGATAACGCCGCAGCGTCATGTGCAACATGTACATGGCCGAGTCGCGCTTGGCTTCGATCGGTTCACCGGTCAGGAAGCGGCGCAAATCGCTGCCGAGTGCGTGCGCCGACTGGTACCGCCGGTGACGGTGTTTCTCCAGTGCCTTGGCGACGATTGTCTCGATTTCCCCCCGCAACTCGCGGCGAATCTGGCCTAGCGGTATCGGTACTTCGTCGCGGATGCGCTGTGCCGCCTGAGTCAGGCCGCACTCGTGCAATTCGAGCGGCAGACGCCCGGTGAGCAGCTTGTAAAGGATGACTCCAAGTGCGTACACGTCCGTGCGCGTGTCGACATCATGGGCCCGTCCCCCGATCTGCTCGGGGCTCATGTACGGCAGTGTGCCGACGAGCTGTCCCGCGAGGGTCAATACCGTGCCGAGATGCTGGTCAACTTCGGTGCTGCGGGCTACGCCGAAGTCGAGAATTTTCGGCTGGCCATGTTCGTTGACCAGGATGTTGGCCGGCTTGAGATCCCGGTGTATGACGCCCATCTGGTGCGCGTACTGCACGGCATCGCAGACCCGTGCCACGAGTTCAAGCCGCTCCGCCACGGAGAGGTCATGTTGATCTGCGTAAACATCTAGCGGCTCGCCGCGAACGTACTCCATCGCAAAAAACGCGCGCGCGGTGGCCCCTCCCGAAACGGCACCCGCTTCGTAGATCTGTGCGATCCCCGGGTGTTGCAGGCGACCGAGTATCTGCGCCTCGAACTCGAAGCGTTTCAACGTGCTCGACGACACGAATGCGGGGCGGATGGCTTTCAGCGCCACCATGCGCCGCGGGTTGGCCTGCTCCGCTTCGTAGACCGTCCCCATCCCCCCCTCGCCGATCAATCGCAGGATGCGGTATTGCCCGGTTGAATCCGGAACCGGAGTTACGGCTTCCGTCGACAGCCGTGTGGGGTGCTCGAGGTCCAGATCCTCCAACTGCTCGCGGAGGAACTCTCCCGGTCCGCCGTGGCCGTCGATCGGTCCGCCCGCTTGGGCGTCGGCCGCGAGGAGTGCCTCTACCTCCGACCGCAGCTCGGTATCGGCGCCGCACCGCTCTTCGAGCACAGACTGCCTGGCAGCCGTATCGAGACCGCAGACCTCTGCAAAGAGGTCCAAAGCGCGGCGAACACGAGAGTCAGGAGTCGAAGAATGTTCCATCTTAGAAGCAAGGCCGCGGCCCGCGGACCGTGTTTGACCTATTGTACCATACGTTGGTGCGATCCCGCGCTGTGGTTGTGCCGGGTTTGGATTCGTATTGGAGGAGCACCGGCCATGGAAATCACCCGTCACCCGCTGGCCGGTGCGGATACCGATCAGGAGTTGGGCGACCTGCCGGCCGACGAAGCCCTGATCGGTCGCCTGACCCGCAGCTTTGCGCGTTTCCTCCCGCAGGGGTCCGTGCTTGCCGAGCGGTTCTATGAGCGCCTTTTTGAGCGTCACCCGGAATTGCGCCGGCTCTTCCCTGAGGATCTGAGTGAACAGCGGGCTAAGCTGCTCGCCTCTCTGACCTGGGTCATAGGGCACCTCCAACAACCCGAGAAGGTGCGCTCAAAATTGCTCGAAATGGGGCGCCGTCACGTAGCTTACGGTGTGCAGCGCGAACATTACCCCCTGGTGGTAGCCGCTCTGGTCAATGCCATGGGCACAGTGGCGGGTAGTGACTGGAGTGCGGACCTGGAGGCCGATTGGCTCGCGGCCCTGCAACTCATCAGCGAGCGCATGTGTGAAGCTCACAACGAGGTCCCGCCGGTGAACGCAAAATCGCACCCCACCGGTTACGTGGTGCACGGGGACGGAAGCGCACGCTCTTAGGCATTCCGAGTCAGCTCGAGGTTTAACCACGCCCGCGCCGCGCGCCAGTCACTCTCCGCGGTGGTCTTGGAGACCCCCAGCACCTCGGCGGCCTCATCCACTGCCAAACCAGCAAAAAAACGCAGTTCGACCAGGCGATGTTTGCGTTCGTCGACCTGTTTCAGCCGCTCCAGCGCATCGTGCAATGCGAGTACATCAAGTCCGTCACTCCTTGCACCGCTACCGATCGCATCGTCCAGCAGCACGCGGCGCTGTCCACCACCACGTTTCAGGGCTTTTCGCGCCAAGGCGTGGTTCACCAGGATCTGTCGCATGGCCATCGCAGCCACGGCAAAGAAGTGCTGGCGCCCGTTCCATTGCGGATCGGTCTGATCCACCAGCTTGAGAAAGGCCTCATGGACGAGTGCCGTCGGTTGTAGAGTATGATCAGAGCGCTGGCGGCGGAAATAGCGCCCGGCCAGCGACCGCAGTTCATCGTAGACCAAGGGGAGCAGTTGCTGCGCTGCGCTGGTGTCGCCTTGTCGGAGACGTTCGAGCAGGAGTGTGGTCTCGTGGCACGGATCCGTCACCATCCCGGAGTCCTCACAGGGCCGAGGAGCGCGGTGCCATTGTAACGCAATGAGTACCTGGCGCGCTGCTCTGCAACCCGGTCAACATGCGCCGCGTTATCGGGCGGGTTCCGTGACGTCGACGATGAGATCGTCAGTACGCAGCACCCAGACGACCGCCCACCGGCCTTTACCGAGATTGAAACCCTCGTAGCGCGCGGCATGAGGCCCCGGCTTCCAGTCGAGCGCCACTCGAGTTGGCTCAGCCACCACCAGCACGCGCGGCGGGCCTGTCGTGACGGCGACGCGCAGCTCGTCGCTGCCAACCGCACGGCCAACCAGGCGCGCATAGTAGAACAGGGTCGGTTCATCGTAGCCGCAGGCGAAGAATGGCACCGTATCGCCTGGCATTGTGCGAGCGTTCACGGCCGCCGCGAGATTGCGGCTTAACCGGTGCGATTCAAGTGCGGGTCCCACCCCGACCCCCAGCACGGCGTGGAATCCGATTGTCCCGGCCAGTGCCAAGCGCCAGCCGTAGTGCAATTGCCCCCGTAACAGCGCCCGGCTGGCCACCACGAAACCCGTGGCGAGCACACCGCTGGCCAGTAGCGCGGCCGGGGTCCACGGTCCTTGCCAATACAAGGCAAGTCCGCCGGTGACGACACCGACACCTGCCACGCTGCCCGCCCAGAGCACGAGTGCCCAGCGCTGTGAGCGGGGTGGTGGCGTTGGGCGTGGTCGCGCCCACATCCGTCCCAGCAGGATCGCCAATGGTACATAGCAAGGCAGGATGTAATGCGGCAGCTTGCTCGGTACCAGTTCAAGGAAGAGCCATGGAAGCACCAGCCAGACGAGCATCAGCCCGGCAGCAGGTTCACGTTTTCGCCGCTGCCATGCTTCCAGCAGAGCACCGGGCACGAGCGCGGTCCATGGCAACAGGGCGGCCAAGCTCAGCACAAGGAAGTACCCCGGCGGCGCCCCACCGCCGTGTGCGCCTCCTTGCAGCCGCGCACCGATCTCGTAACCGAAGAATTGCTGCCAGAGTGTGTCGCCGGCGCGCAGAGTCACCACCACATACCACGGTGCCGCGATCAGGAGCGCCACCGGGGCCACCCACCATAGGCGCGGCACCAACAGCATCCGCCGACCGCGCCGCCAGAGCAGCAGGGCGGCTCCGCAAGCTCCGACGAACACGACAATCGCCGGCCCTTTTGCCAGCAAGCCCAATCCGCACACCATCCAAAATGCAAGCGCCCGCCACCAGGTCCAGCCGCGCCGCACTCCACGCACCAGGAGCCACGCCGCCGCCGTCACGAGCAGCACGAGCAGTGCATCGGTCAGCACCAGCTTCCCGACGATGACCGTGAGTCCGAAAGTAAGGAACGAAGCCGCGGCAAATCCGGCGGCACGACGGCCGTAGAGTTCGGCGGTGAGACCGGCGACCCACTGCACCGTGAGGGTCATCGCCAACACGCTTACCAGCCGGGCGGCGAAAGCCGTCTCGCCGAACAGGTGAAAGCTGGCCGCGATGCACCAGTAGAGCAATGGCGGCTTGGCCAGCCACGGCTCGCCGAGGTAGGTGGGCACGAGCCAATCACCGCTGGTGTGCATCTCGCGTGCGACTTGGGCGTACCAACCCTCGTCGCGATCCGTCAGACTGACCCCGAACGTGCCGGGCAGCAACAGGGCGAGTGACAGCACGACGAGCACGCCCCGTAGGCGCCATGGCAGTGTCCGCTTCGTCGGACTCGGGTCATCCATCGAACGAATCGCGCGCATGAATCCTCCGAGCAGGGGCGGCCGTGTGGACCGCTCACTGCCAGTGCAGGAACGCCCAATTGTGTCGGCGCGGCCCACGCGCTACCATCCCCCGCGTGGATCGTATTCTTCTGTATAGCGTGCTCATCTGGACCCTTGCGGCTGGTGCCGGGTTGGTGGGTGCCGGATTGCTGATCTGGCGCCTGCACGGCGCGCCGCAGCCGTTCGCCTGGTTGCTGCTGCGCCGTGAGCTGGGGTTGGCGCTGCTCGTAACCGGGTTGGCCTGCGTTCCACTATTGATAGTGGGTACGGTTGGCCGAATCTTCGGTTTCATCCATGCGATCTACGCCGGCCTCACACTCACCATGCCATTGCTGGGGCTCGCACTCGTATTTGCAGTGCTGCCCCGTGCCGCGCCGCGTACGCGCGGGCTGCTTGCCATTCCGACCATCCTGGCGCTCCTCCCGGCCGTTGCCGGTCTCTACGCATCCAAGATCGAGCCCACCTGGCTCGAGATTGTTGCGGTGGATGTCCCGGTTGCGAATCGGCCGGCGAACTCACGCCCCATTCGCATCGTCGTGCTGGCCGATCTCCAGTTTCGCACGGTGACACCCTACGAACGCGGCGTGATCGAGACCGCGCTCGATCAAGGCGCCGACCTCATCCTGTTGCCAGGCGATTTTGTGCAGGCCGACGACGCTCACTTCGAGGCCCACCGCGAATCCTACCTCGAACTTCTGCGCCCGCTGCGAGACCACCCCCACGTGTACGCGGTACTCGGCAACATCGACCCCCCCGAACGCACGATTCGCCTCCTCCACGAGGCCGACTTGCGGCTGCTCAATGACGACGTGATTCGTGTCACGATCGGCGATGTGCGCATCGCTCTCGGCGGTGTTGACTACTGGCGCCAACGCGCCCGCCCGTCGCCCGTCTACCGGGATCTCGCCGCCACTTCCGCCGACGTGCGTATCCTGATGTCGCACGTCCCCGACGGCGTCTTCGCTGCCCGCCCGGAGCATGCGATCGATTTGATCATCGCCGGACATACGCACGGCGGACAGGTCGCGCTGCCCGGCTTCGGGCCGTTTCTCACGTTCAGCGCCGTCCCACGGGCGGTCGCGGGTGGCGGTCTGCACGCGGTGAACGGCCAGCCGATCTACGTGAGCCGGGGGCTCGGCGTCGAGCGTGGTGCGGCCCCACCGCTGCGTCTTTTCTGCCGGCCGGAACTGACGGTACTCACCCTCCGGGGTACGGCCCCACCAGCGTCGATCGACTGATCCACAGCGGATCAACCCTCGACATCCGCGGCCCCGGTGAGCCCGGTATTGAAGTTATCCCATACCCTTTCGTTTCTGGGGGAGTGGACAGGCGCGGGGCGCTACTTCAGCGGATTCTCGACCCTGCCCCTACCCCTCCCTGCAAGGGAGTGAGGGAGGGATTCGCGGCATGTGCGTGCGCGTGTTGAGGGATGTTCTACAGGTGGTCCCGGATGTACTCCCACCGCAGCCGCAGCCAATGCCCGCCGTTGCTCGACAGTCCGTGGTCGCACCGCGGGTAGATCATGAGGTCGAACGGCTTGCCGGCCCGCTGCAACTGGTCCGCCACCTGCAGTGTACTCTGCACGTGCACGTTCTCGTCCAGCATCCCATGCGCGATCAGCAGCCGCCCGCGCAGGTTCTCCGCCGAGACGACTGCCGATGACACTTCGTAGCCGTCCGGGTTCTCCTGAGGCGTGCGCAGGAAGCGCTCGGTGTAGATCGTGTCGTAGTTCCGCCAGTCCGTCAGCGGAGCCGCGGCCAGGCCCAGCTTGAACATCACGCTGCGCGACAGCGCGTAACAGGTAAGATAACCGCCGTAGCTGTGCCCCAGGATACACACACGCTCGAGGTCGGCCGCTTCGTGTGCGCCCAGCCACCGCAGGCCGGCCTCCAGATCCTCCAACTCGGTGACACCGAGTCGGTCCGCCGCCAGCCATGCGCTCTGCCAGCCCTCGCCGCTCGCGCTGTGCGGGTCAAGGACCCACACAAGGTACCCGTGCTGCGCGAGCATGCGTTGGAACATGCCACTCGACCCACCCCAGCGATCGTGCACGGTCGGTATATGCGGCCCGCCGTAGACGAAGTGCACCACCGGAGCCCGCTCTCCCGGTGCGCGTCCGGGTGGGCGCAGGATCATCGCGTTTAGCGTGCGGCCATTGTCCACGGTGATGCGGAGAAACTCGGGTGCAGGCAGATCATACTCGGCCAGCAGCGCCACGGGGTTGTCACTCAGCACCCGCACGAGCGCGCCTGTGCCAGTGTGCAACTGCACGCGCGGTGGCGTGTTCGCATTGCTGAAGGTGTCGATGAAGTACTGCCCCTGCGGCGCGACCACCGCACTGTGATGAAACCCTGGCGCGGTCAGACGCTCGATTTCGCCGCCGGCCAGCGGCACACGATAGAGATGTTCCGCGATCGGAGTGTCGGCCGTCCCGCTGAAATACACCCATCCCGCTTCATGCGCCACCGCCTTTACGTCACGAACCTCCCACGGGCCCGCGGTCAGCCGGTTGCGCAGCGTACCGTCGAGTGCGTAGTGGTACAGGTGTGGCCAGCCGTCGCGCGCGCTGAGCCACAAAAACGAGCCATCCGGCAGCCAGTGGGGCAGACCAAGATGCTCGACCCACGCAGGGGCGGTGGGCGGTTCCTCACGGACGAGCACGCGGCGCTGCCCGGTACCGGGATGCAGCAGGTTGAGCTCGAGCCAGCGGGCCGTGCGATCCTGCATGGGTGCGACGAACCAGCCATCCGGCGTCCACGCCGGCGGCAGCACGAGCAGATTCTCCGCGTCGTAAGCGGACAGGTCGGCCCATACCAGCGTGCCATCCGCCGGCCGCACGAAGCCGACGCGCGGAACCGGGTTGGCGTCTCCCGCCTTGGGGTAGCGCAAGGTGATAAGTTCGGGCGGCGTGGGAAGGTGGTCGACCATGGTATGCACGGGCACGCGGCGTTCATCGAGTTGCAGGAAGGCGAGTGTTTGCCCGTCTTCCGACCACCAGTAGCCGCGCCAGTTGCCGCGGCCGTAGAGCTCCTCCTGGTAAACCCAGTCGAGTTTGCCATTGTAGAGCTCGTCGCCGCCGTCGTGCGTGAGGCGCTGGACGCTGCCATGGCTCATGTTCAGCACGTACAGGTCATTCGCGTGCACGAAGCCGAGGTGCTGCTTGTCCGGGCTCAGCGTCAGCAGTTCGCGCTCCGGGTCGGCCTCAGCCAGGCGCAACAGCAGCCCATCCGCGAAATCGTAGCGCCAAATGGCGCCTTGATGCACAAAGATCAGCACCTCGTAGTCGGCGCTGTGCAGCGTCGGTCGTCGCGCGAAGCGGTACGCCTCTGCTGCGGTGAACGCCCCACTGTTGACGAGCGCGGGCTGCACGGCGGTGTAATCGTAGGCCGGCCCCGCTTCGCCGGTGGCCGCGGCCACACGCATCGACAAACCGTTGCGCACCTCAAGATAGTGCGTGCCATCCGGCAGCCAGCGCAATCCACGGACGTACGAGCCGGAGAAGTTGAGCGCGGTGCGCCCGTAGATATCCTCCAGCTCGAGCAGGCGCGCGGCGGGTGTCGTGGTGGGCTGCAGACAGCCACCCAGCAGGGGCAGCAACACCAGCGCGGCTGCGAACGCCGCCGGCGAGGGAAAACTCCGGGAACGGAAGCGCAACAGGCGCATCACTTCGACCTCCGGGAATGGGCCATGGTGCCGCGGAATGTTGTCGCCGCGCACGGTGCCGTTGTAACCGACGTGTGATGCGGCGACAATGGCGGGAGTGCTCTCGCGCGGGCTGCGCAATTCACGTACAACAATGCCTCGTCCTGTCAAGCGCTGTGTCGAAAACATCTCACACCGCAACTTGCGCCCGACTTGCGAACTCGCGGCGGGCCGTATCTGATACACGTGCTTGAGATGTGGAAGACGGCATGGATTTTCACAACGCGACCGATCTCGACAGCGCCCAACTCGCACAACGGCTGCTACGGCACACTTTACCGTATCGGCACGACCGGCTGACCGTGCGCATTCGATACAGCCGCGGCGCCGATTTCTCCGGCACGTGCTACTACGCCACGGCGCGCCTGTTTATCAACCTCGGCCGCGACAACCGTTACCCGTATCTGCTCGGCACGCACATCGCGCGGTCGCAGTCGAATCGCACGCACTGGTGGCGCGAGACGTACCGACTCCGCCTCGAGAGTGCCGAACAGCTCGTCCTGTTTGTGTACCTGCATGAGTTGTATCACTATCTCGTGCATGCCGCGGGCCGCAATCCGCGACGCAAGGAATCCCTTTGTGACCGGTTCGCGACGCGTGTACTGGTGGATCATTACGGTGCGCGCGTCATCGACGCACAGGGACTGTCCGTGCCGCGGGACGCCTGGGACATCAAGGATGTGCATGCCTTTGTGGCGGCGGCGCCGCGGGCACCTGCCAGCAGCAGCCCGCGCCCGCCGGCGCGCGATATTCCGGTGACGATTCTGGGGATCAGGGCCGGGCGCAAGGCCCGTCGAAAGTGAGCTGTGCCGAGGCCGGGCGGAAGACTCACTCGACAAGCCGCACAGTCACCGGTGCACGTTCGAAGTCGGTTGCCGCCAGCAGCGGCTGCGGCTGCAGACCGGCCAATGCCGCTACGTAGCGATCGGGGAGCGTTTCAAGCCGGTTGTTGTAGAACGTGGCGATGTGGTTGAAGTAGGCCCGCGCCAGCGCGATGCGCTGCTCGGTAGCGACCAGTTCCTGCTGCAGCCGCAGGAACGCGTCGTCCGCGCGCAATTCGGGGTAGCGTTCCACGGTCAGCCGCAGCAATGCGGCGCAGCCATGCGGGTCGGGACCGGGGGCGCCCGGTGCCGTTGCGGCGAGCTGGCTGCGGAACTCAGCCAGTTCCGTCTGCAGCGTTTGTTCGTGGTCGCGCAATCCACGGACGATCGCTACCAGGTTGGGGATCAGGTCCGCGCGCCGCTTGAGCTGTACATCAATATTGGCCCACCCCTGCCGGACGCGCTGTCGCAGGTCCACCATGCTGTTGTAGGCCATCCACAGCCACGCGAGCAGTGCGACGAGGAGTACGCCGAACCCCGCGGCGACATACACGGGCACACGGCCGGCAGGTGCGCGGTCGCGCAGCACATCGGCCGCAATCCAGCCCCCGGTGCCGAGCAGCACGGCGAGAAAGGTGAGCAGCCAGTATGTGAGCCGGTAGCTCCCGCGCACCGACTCCTCTGTGCGCGTCGAGATGAGAAAGAGCGGTGCGTCGCGATCGTGGCGTATTTCGGGCGCTACGATGTCCGAGCGCTCGCGGGCAGTGCCGACGACGTAGATCGGCGCATGCAGCGGGATCGCTTCCTCGGCGAAACGGCGCCGGTGATCGGAATTCATGATGGCGCGGCGCGGTCCCTTGGCGTAGTAGAGCGGATCGTTCCGGCCGCAAGTCTGGCTGAACACGGTGCGCGTGTGCAGCTTCGCACGGGCCGGCTGAACCCGCACGACCCCGGCGTCGTCGCGCAGGTAGAACGGAATCTGCTCACCACCGTTCGCGACCGTGGTCCAGCCGCTCTCACGGCGCGTGCGTGTCCGTGTCTTTCCATCCTTGTCGGTGTAGGTCTCGGTGACGGTGCGCGACCAGTGCTCGGCCACACTCCACTCGTAGTGTACGCATGGCAACTCGGCCAGGAAGCTCTGCAACGGGTGCTCCGCCTCGGCCGTGCCCTTGAGTTCAACCAGGCCGATGAAAACGCCGCTGGTCTTGCTGGTGGGCAGGTTGTCGATGAGGCGCTGCCGGCGACCGGCGCGCAGTGCAGCCGTGATGCAGACGAGCGCCAGCAGGGCGCCGACCAGGGGGGCCATAACCACGGGTTCCATGCGGCCGGCATGATAACAGCAGGGCAGCACGCAACCGAGGGGCACTCCGCTGTGCAGCTCGCAACGAGCAAAGCTGGGACGCGGCCACCGGAAGAGCATCCGGTCGCCGCGTCCCGCAGGGTGTCAACGTCTCGACGGTCTCAGCGTGGAACCGTCGCGCCGGTGCGCTACGGTACGGTCACGCACGGTACCGGGTTGGCCTTGATCGCGGCGATGAAGCCGGAGATGTCCGCGAAGTTCACGAGGCCGTCGCCATTGAGATCGCCGTTCAGGTAAGCGCACACGCCTCCGGCCGGATCGTACGTCCAGTTCGCACTGCTGCCGGCCTTGATCGCCGCGATGAACAGCGAAATATCGGCGAAATTTACGAGTGTGTCGCAGTTCATGTCACCGGGGCAGGTGTTCGTGGGCGGCGCCACAAACGGCTCGGGGCCGGCATTGTAATTTTGCACAATCTCTTCCGGTGCCAGGGCACGATCGTAAATCGCCACCAGCCGATACTCGCCGAGCCACGTATTCGTGTTGTTGAGATCGCGTCCGAGCGCGAGCCGGTAACTCGTTACCCAGGTATCGAGCGTACCCCCGAGCACGCTCTCCGCCGGAAGCTGCGGAGAGCCGTCTACATAAAGTTGCGTCGCGCCGTCCGTGCCGCGCGTGTAGGCCACATGGGTAAGACGAGTCTGCACGAGCGGATCGGTGGCCTGCACCGCGCCCGAGCTGCCGGTGGTTGATGTCCGCAGCCGAACTGCGTACAGCGCACCCGTGCCGGCGATCGTGTTACCCTGGCCGAGCGTGAAGTTGCGGAAACTGCTGGAGTTGGAGGACATCGTGACGATCGCGGCCGGACCGAACTGGGTCGTGTTGGCCGGGCTGATCCAGGCCTCCAGCGTCAATTCGCCGCTCGTGCGAAGGGTCGTGGCCAGCTCACTCGCGGCTCCGGCGCTGCGAATCGCGGCGGGCTGAACCACCTGCAAGCCACCGTCAGTCCACTGCACGGCCGCCGGAGTCTCGATGGTCAGGTTCAGAGGGTTGGCGTTCTCAGACATGTCGAAGATGACGTTGCCGGCACCTTCGTTGAATTCGTACAGGGCCTGCAAGCCGGCACTGACACGCGGAATGGGTGCGTAGACAAAATTCGCAACCGTCCCCGGCGCAATCGGGTTTCCGGACAGGTCCGTTACTCCGTCAACCGCCAGTGTGTACATTGCATAAAGGATCATCGGCGATGTGGACAGCCGCACGGTCGAACCGTTCTCCGCTACCACGGCCGCACTGATCAACAACCCCTCGATCGCATAATTCGCGAGATCTTCGGCCGTCGACGGGTCCACCGCTTCGGAGAAGTTCACCCGGACCACGTCCTCCTCGGTCGCCACCACGGACACGAGTGTCGGCGGGTTCTGGTCGAGCACGTCGGTGCCGGCTGCCCAGATCTCGGTGGTACGGGCGGTCCCCAGGTTGCTTGAGGCGCTTTCAGCATGCCAGACCACGAGATCCGTGCCGCCGAGCGACGGCCACCAGTTGTCATACGTCGTGTCCGTCAGCCGGCTGATCTGACCATTGCGGCGTTCGTAGATCTGCCAGTATTGGCCATCGAAACCCTGCCAGACGATGCGGCCGTCGTCGTCGATCTGCGGGTGCTGGTCGTGCGTATTGTTCGCGGTCAGGGCGGTCGCCCCTCCGCCGGTCGCCAGACTGTACCAGATTTCCCAATCGTCCTGACCGGCCGCTGAATTCGCCCGGCGCATCCACACGACCTCGGCCGGATTAGCATTGTTGATCTGCGGCCACCAGTTGTAGCCGGCTGCTGTGCTCAGCAGCACGGGTGTCCCGCCCGTGGCATTCGTGCTCCAGATCTGGGTATTCGTCTGATTGGACCAGGTGTGCCAGACTACGCGACCGGCGTCGTTGATCTGCGGATACTCATTTTTGCTGGAGTTGGCGGTCAACTGCACCAGTCCGCTGCCGTCGGAGTTCGCCGAAAAGATCTGCCAGAAGCCGTTGATGTAGCCCATCCAGACGATGCGCCCTTGATTGTTGATGCGTGGCCACACGTCGTCCGGGCGTGCTCCACCGAGATGCTCCCGGTAGGTGATCCGCACAAGATCACTGCCATCCACGTTGGCACTGAAGATTTCGTAGTTGTCGCCCACCCAAGCGTACCAGACGATGCGCCCTTGGTTGTTGATGTCGGGGTGGAAATTGTTGTAGTCGTTGTTTGTAATCTGCCGCAGATCTGAGCCGTCGGCGTTGGCAGTGAAGATCTGGAAGGTGCGGCCATTGAAACCCATCCAGACGACCTGGTTGTGGTCGTTGATGCGTGGTGCTTCATCGTCGAAGGCGTTGCTGGTCAGGCGCGTGAAGTTCTCGCCGGTGGCGTCCGCGGAGAAGATCTCCAGTTGGCGACCGACAGCTCCGTACCAGACGATCCGGCCATGAGCATTGGCCTGGGGTGCCCAGTCGTCCTGGATGTCGAGTGTCAACGTACGCTGGGGTGTAGTGCGCAGCGGCGGCGGCGGGGTGGGATTGGCCACCACAGCGTGATCGCCACCGCTTTCTGTGTGCGCATTGAAGTTGAAGGTGTACTCCCACCAGTTGTTCAGCCGGTTGAAGCCGTCATGGTTGTTGCGACCGGCGACGTGCGGCATGTGCTGGTACCACCACTTGAAGAACGAAAGCTCGTAGTTGTTGGTGGGTCCGGGACCCCAGGTCTGGGAATTGATGGCAATCGTCTGGCCGCCCGTACCGTTGAAATTGGGGAAATCGTTCATCCAGGAGGGCGCCTGGCTGAAAGCCGGAACGGCATTGGCGTAGTCATAATCCGCGAGGCCATTCGGGGGGTAGTGTGCTGAGCCCACACCGAATGCGCCGCCGGCGATGGGCGACTGTCCCACGTTCCATCCAAAGCGGTCCCAGAGATGCCGGTTGGCGTTCACGTTCCAGCCGTTGTACGTACGCGTCATGATCGACTCGGCGCGGTGTCCGGTGGCGTGCAGCGAGACAATGCGCTCGTAGTTCCATCCCATCATGATGAAGATGCGCGCGGAAGCGATGCGGTCGAGCGCCGGAGAATTACACCAATAGCCGCCGAAGCCGGCCATGCGTGATTCGTAATAACCGAAGTAGGGCGCACCGTAGATCCCGACCTCGCGCAGCTCGCCGCGGTCGGTCTTGCGATGCAGGTTGTAGTCGCGGACGATCGCGTGATAGTCGACACCGTCCGGCTGGTGCCATTGTCCGGCGAGGTATTGTGGCTCGGGATACTGGAACCCATCGGCCTTGATGGGGAAGAAATCGACCTCGAGATACTGCGAGAGCCGCATGTGCATCACGCCATGCGACCCAATCCGCATGCCTTCGATCTCGTCAATGATCTCGCTGGCCGGATTGTGCCAGTTGAAATACTGGTGCAGCCGAACGTTGTTTTGAGTCTTCAGCACCGGGTTAAAACTGATAACCTTGATACGTGGGTACTGCGTTTCGACCGGCTGTGCTCCCGCGACCAGTGCCCCGGAAAGGACACTCGTCACCATCATCCAGCGCAGTTTCTTCATGATGTCACTCCTGCTTGAAGACTCCGTAGCCGGTCGGCGGCGCACTGACGCAAACCGGGGGAACCGCAGACCGCCGGGGACGATGGCGGGTGGCTCTGGCGTAACCAGCATCCGCTGAAGGCAGGGAGCGGACACTAAACCGTTTCACGACTCTACGGCAGGGTAATCTGCGAATCAACCACAATCCGATTTCTTGTGAAGCATGTTCCCTTATCGGACGCAGCTACCGCCGTCTCCACGGTGGTCACATCGTCCGTTGAAGCTGCGCTCGCCACCTGTGTTGTGTTCGCATGCTCGGTGCATGTGAAACGGCCGATAAGAACGTCGCGAACGTTTCCGGTGGCGGCTGTGATGGCTCCGGGACTCCGCTAGACTACTCGGGTTATGTTTGAATCGGCCCGCCGGGTGCCGGATCGCGGCGACCTTATTGCAGGCAGTGAAACGATGGGAGAAGACGAACTCTTCGTGCTGGTGATTGCGGGTATCGGCAGTCTCGTCTTGTGGGGCTGGTGGTACTCCGCAGCCATGCGCCCCTCGGCGTTCATCTCACCGCACCTCACACGTTGGCCTCTGACCGTCCTCCCGGTGCTCTGCGGCGGCCTGTTGTTGGGGGTCTTGCGCTATCTCGCTGCCAGCGATGTCCGCGATGCCCCGGTCTACCTCATCCTTTACTTTTTCCTCGGTGCCGCCTGGGTCGGGGCTACGCTGCTGCTGATCCCACTGTTTGGGGTGCAGCCGCGCGAAGACATCGTAGAGCGCCGGAACCCTGCGGCCGCGCCCATGGTCGCCGGCACGCTCCTGGCGCTGACGCTCTGTTATGCCGGCGGCAACATCGGGGACGGGCCCGGATGGTGGGTAGTGGTGTACAGCGCTGCGCTCGCGACCGGCGCCCTGCTGCTTCTGTGGCTGGTTGTCGAACTCGCGACCGGAATCGGCGCGGTGATCTGTGTGCATCGCGATTCCGGTGCTGGCGTGCGTTTCGGACTGTTCCTGCTCGCCAACGGCCTCGTGCTCGGCCGTGCCGTCGCGGGTGACTGGACTACGGGATCCGAGGCGGTTGCCGATGTTCTCCGCCTCGCCTCGCCCCTGCTCCTGCTGGTCGCTGTGGAGATCGGCGTCGCGCTCGTGACTCGACCGACGCCCGCGCATCCCTATTCACCGGCGTGGCTGGGGGCGATTCCGGGGATGGCCTATGTCGCGGCCGCCGCGGCCTACGTCGGATGGCTCGGACCGTGGTAGCCGTGCCCTACACCCTCGGGCCGGGGCTTTCGCCAACGGCCTACGCGGCCATGCGTCGACACACGATCTTCCGTTGTAGCAAGTGGGATCCGCAAGTCGGGGATGTTGCGGTGCTGGCACGGCACCCGCTGATTCTCGCGCCTTTCGTCGCCCGGAAACTCGCCGGCTGGGCGGAACAACTCGCTGCGGAGGCGCTGGCCGCCGAAGATGAGCTGCGACAACGTCCTGACCTGGTGGCGCAACTCGGGTTGCCCCGCGCCATCTGCAGAGCGGTGCGCCGTGGTTCTGCGAACGGGCCACTGCCCCCGGCGCCGCGCTACGTACGTTTCGACTTTCACTACACTTCTGAGGGTTGGCGCATCTCGGAAGCAAACACGGATGTTCCCGGCGGTTTGCTGGAAGCTTCGGGCTTCACGGCCGCCATCGCTCGTGAAACCGGTGCCGGTCATGGCACGGCCGATCCGCTGCTGCGTCTCGCCGAGGCGTTGGCAAGAGCAGCCGGCGGAGACGGTGGCCGGGTTGCCCTCGTACATGCCACCGCCTACACGGATGACCGTCAGGTTGTGATTGCGTTGCGCACGGCACTCGCGCAACTTGGAGTGTCAGCCGAGCTGGTGAGTCCGGCGCAGGTGCGCTGGGATGGCGGGCTGGCCCGGCTGGCGTGCGATTGGAGCCGTGCGGAAGCGCAGGCCGTGTTCCGCTTCTTCCCGGGCGAGTGGTTGCCGAACCTGCCGTGGGGGTGTCACTGGCAGGCCTATTGCGAAGCCACACGCACACCGCAATGCAATCCGGCGACCGCGCTGCTGCCCCAGTCGAAGCGGTTTCCGCTGATATGGGATCGTCTCGCAACGTCCCTGCCAACGTGGCGGCACTTGTTGCCCGAGACCCGTGCACCGCAGAACGTCCCCCGGCGCGAGCGCGCCGCCTGGGTGTGGAAGCCCGCACTGGGTCGCGTCGGCGAGGGCATCGGCATCACCGGTGTCACTCCGTCCGAAGAGTGGCGCCGTATCCGCCGCGGATTATGGTGGGCTCCGCAGGAGTGGGCACTCCAGCGGCGCTTTGACGCGCTCCCGGTGGACACGCCCGACGGGCCCCGCTATCCGTGCCTCGGCGTGTTCGTCGTCGACGGACGTGCCGCGGGCATCTACGGACGCTGGGCACCCGTCCCTTTGATCGATGCGCGGGCGCAGGATGTCGCGGTGCTGGTTGCGCAACAGGTCACTGCCGTGCAGAAGGAGGTGGTGGGTGGATGGGTTTGAACGAATCGACGGTGAACTCCTCTATGACCTTTGGGCACCGGCTGAATCTCCGTGGTCGGCGTGGGCTAAACCCGTACTGTTTGCGCACATGACTTCCGCAGAGCCGGCGCGCATCACTCCGCCGGCCCTGGAGGCGGTTGACTGGAGCTGGTTACCGGGCGGGAACCTGGATACCGCCCTGGTCCTCGACCTGCCCGGGCAGGAAACCGTGTATGCGGCCGCGGCGGTAGCGCAACGCGGTTATCGTCCGGTGCCACTTTTCAATACCAGCCCTGGCCCGGCTGCGGCCCTCGACTTGGCGCCGGTGATGCGCGGACTGGCGGACTGCGGCGCGGCACTGGTGCGGGCGGCGCTACCCGCGGAGGCGCCCCCGGCGTTCATGCTCGATGCGGAGCGTTTGCCCCCCGGGCGGCCGCCTGGCCCCGGCAAGTTTGACAATCGCTGGATCACGTTTCCGCAGGATTTCCCCTCCGGCGTGCGGTTGCTGGCGGCAGGGGTGCGGACGGTGTTGGTGCTGCGGCGCTCGAACAAGTCGGTAGCTGACGACTTGCGCGATGTTCTGCTGGGCTGGCAAAAAGCGGGTTTACTCCTCCAGATCAAGGATATCAGCCGCGACGAGGCGCCGACCGCGCTGTCATTGCCCAGTTTCGGACCGTTGCGCCTGTTAAGTTTTTTTACGAAATGGGGATTGGGTCTGCGGCGCAACAGTGCCGGCGGTTTTGGTGCGACCGTCCCCGAGCCCAAGAGTGGTGGCGGGCATTATGGCTAGCAGCACGGTGGCAATACCGCCGATACCGCTATCATGCGTTATCAGAAGGGGTCTGTGCCGTGGCGCAGCGCGGGATATCGTGCAGGAGTATCGCATGGATCGGTGTGAGCGCGTGATAGGAGATCGGGGCAACAAGGGTTGGCGTTCGTTGCGTATCTCTGCTGCGCTGCTGGGTTTCCTCCTGACAACAACCGGGACCGATGCATCCGAGCCCTTTGAAGCGCTCTCCTTCGAGGCCGCCCTGGCGCGGGCTGCCAAGGTTGACCGTCCAGTCTTCCTCTTCTTCGAAGCCCCGTGGGTGCCGCAGGCCGCTCGCGGAGTCTGGTATCAGCCGGAAATCCTGCAGATGTTGCAGCAGCGCACGGTGGCGATACAGCTCGACATCGTCCGCGATGAGGAGCTTGCGCGACGTTTCCGGATCGAGACGGTCCCGGCCCTCCTGCTCGTCGGAGCCGACGGCCGCGAGCGTGATTACATCGTCAAGCCGGCGAGCGTGCCGGAACTGATTGCCGAGCTGCGTGATGCCCTTGACGGTATCGACGGAATTGCCCGTGCACAGCGCCGCCTCGGTGGGCTCAACCGCAAGAACCCGTTTCGCCGCGAGGAGCTGGCGTATGCGCTCGACCGTCAGGGGCGTGCCGAAGACGCGCTGCGCGAGTACCTCGTTTGCCTTGACGACGGCCTCGATAATACTTTTTACGCCGCGGCGCGGCGCGACTGGCTCGCCCAGGCCATCTGGCGGCTCGGCACGACGCACGAGCCCGCCCGTGAGGCGCTGCGTACACGCCAGGAACAGTGGGAACGGTCGCTTCGTGAGGATCGCGACGACGTCAATGTGGCTCGGAACGTTGCAGCACTCCATCGCGGCATGGACGCACCCGAACGAACGCTGGAATTGTTCGATCGCCTGCCCCAGGAATCCAAGGCCCGGCGCGTGGTCTTCGATTACGTGGTTGCGGAGTTGATCACGGCCCGACGTTATGCCGACGTCGTCGCGATGGTCGACCCGCAGAAACACTTCGATGAGCAGGTTCGCAAGGCGCGCGGCGGCATCGCCTGCCCCTGCTGCAGCGTCAGTTCGATCGACCAGTATGGCGTCGAGGGGGCTGTTGCACAGCATGGCGCGCGCCTCGTCGAGACCCTCGCGGCACTCGGACGCGACGCGGAGGCCCGCGCCTTGCTTGCAGCCGTGCGTGAATTTCGCCCTGGGGAGGTGACCGAAGGCAAGCTGCGCACACACCTGGAAAGGGCCGGGCGGATCGAGCTGCTGGCGGGTCCATCGGAGTCGCAAGCGGGGTAGGCCGCGCGGGTGCGCGTCAACGCCGCAGGGAAGATACTTCGACCGGCGAATTGTTCGCGGGTTCGTTCTCGTCCACACGCCAGAAATGCAGTTCATCCTGCTCCAGCGACAACGTGGCCACGGTGTGCACGAGCGCCCGATGGAGCGCGCCGGGATTGATGAGGCGTACGCCGCAGACCCGTTCGTCCCGCAGGGTGTGCGTGTGACCGTGCAGGATGTAGTGGCACGCCGCCATTCCCGGAGGCCGCGCCCCCGTCTGCTGGAGATTGCGCTCGAGGCGGCCAAACTCCGGCTCGTGCCCGTGGAATAGGAGGAAGTGGCGGCCCAGCAATTCAAAACGGGCCGGGGCCGCATCGGCCAGAGTCAACCCCAGCACCCGGGCGTACTCGAGTTCCCGCTGCGTGGGGAAGTCGGTGTTTCCGCGCACCAGCCAGACCCGGCGTCCGGCGAGCAGTTCCAGCACATCTGGTCCCCCGATGTCGCCACAGTGTGCGAACACGGTGGCGCCGCACTGTTCCAGCACGCGCAAGGCAGCGGCCGTCCGCTGCACCCGCCCGTGCGTGTCAGAGAGGATGCCGAGTACCACGGTGGTCTCCGGATACGCCCGGCGGCGCGCCTAGCTGCGCAGGTTCGCGAGGAACTCCGCCTGCGTGTTGAAGCGGCCCATCCAGTCCAGCAATGTCGTCATCTGCTTGGCGAGCGGCAGGTCGTTGAGCTGCCGCCGCAGCAGGTAGACCTTCCGCAGCGTATCAGGCGCGAGCAGCTTCTCTTCCTTGCGCGTACCGGACTGGTTCAGGTCCATGGCCGGCCAGATGCGCAGGTTTGCCAGCTCGCGATTCAGCACCAGCTCCATGTTGCCGGTGCCCTTGAACTCCTGAAAGATGAAATCGTCCGCCCGGCTGCCCGTCTCGATGAGCGCCGAAGCGATGATGGTCAGTGAGCCGCCACCCTCGATATTCCGGGCAGAGCCGAAAATCTGCTTCGGCTCCTGCAACGCGCGAATGTCGAGGCCCCCGGTCATCGTGCGGCCGCTCGTGCCGATGTTGGAGTTAAAGGCCCGCGCGAGCCGCGTGATCGAATCGAGCAGGATGATGATGTGCCGTCCCTGCTCGGCCAGGCGGCGAGCCCGCTCGTTCACCAGCCGGGCGATGCGCACGTGCGAGGCGATGTTCTCGTCATTACTCGAGGCGATGACTTCACCACGGACGTTCCGCCGCATCTCGGTGACTTCCTCGGGCCGCTCGTCAACGAGCAGCACGATCATGTACACCTCCGGATGGTTCTCGGCGATGCCGTGCGCCATCTGCTGAAGCAGGATCGTCTTGCCGGTGCGCGGCGGTGCAACGATCAGCCCGCGCTGTCCGCGTCCGATCGGCGTGAATAAATCGACCACCCGCATCGTCACCGGGCCGCCGGGGGTATCGAAGTGCAACGACTCGGTCGGATCGACCGCCGTGGTTTCGTTCAGCGGGGTCGGCGGCTGCCATTCGCCCGCCGGCACACCGTCGATCGCGTCAATGCGGCTGACCTTGCTCCGGCGGTTGCCCTTGTTCTCGACTCGCGCGATTTGTCCCGTGATGCATTCGCCGCCCCGCAGACAGAATCGGCGAATCGCATCCGGCGAGACGTACGGATCATCCGGACGCACGGCGAGATTGCGCTCCTGAGAACGCAGAAAACCGGCCCCCTGGTTGTCCAGCTCGAGCACGCCCGACTGCACCCCGATGGGTTCACCCGGTCCCTGCGGAAAGGGTGCCGCGGCCGGGCCCGCAGACTTCTGGGAGTTCGGCCGCCGATGTTTGGGAGAGGTGCGGCGCGAAGAATGTGGTCGCCCCTGACCACCCGAATGCCTGGTCTTTGCCATGCAGATTCCTGCAAGTCGCCGCCCGCCAGCGCAACAGGCGCGGCGCACGACGAACCCATGGATAAAGCGGTCGTCGAAAGCTCAGAGAACCCGTAAGAGCTTTCCCTCCCCCGAAAGCAGGAACACCCGCCGACCCACTGGCCGCCGCTGCGTCCCCGAGAACGCCAACACAAGGAGGAGTGTAGCGATTCCCGCGGGTTCAGACAATAGCCCGATTTTCCTCAACTCGCTGCTGTGACGGTGTTCACGAGCGTGCCAATCCCTTCAATTTCCACTTCGATCCGGTCTCCGGGCTGTAAAAACACCGGTGGTGTGCGTGCGAATCCAACTCCTTCCGGAGTCCCGGTCAGGATCACGGTCCCCGGCAGCAAAGTAAACTGATCAGAAAGGTAACTGATCAGTTCCCGGCACGAAAAGATCATGGCGCTCGTGCGGGCGGACTGCATCTCGGTGCCGTTCAGTCGACTCCGCACCAGGCAGTCACTGGGGTCGAAGGCCTCGACTGTTACCAGCCAGGGACCCAGGGGGCAGAAGGTGTCGAAACCCTTGGCACGGGTCCACTGCTTGTCGTTCCGCTGGCAATCCCGGGCCGAGACGTCATTCGCGCAGGTATAGCCGAGGACATGATCGAGGGCGGCGGAGGGTGGTACGTGGCGCGCTGTGCGCCCGATGATGATGGCCAGTTCGGCCTCAAAATCGACCTGTGTCGGGGCAGCCGCCGGCAGACGGATCGTACCGCCCGGTGCCAGCAGTGCCGTCGTCGGCTTGGCGAAGATCAGCGGCCGCTCGGGAACCTCGGAGCCCGTCTCCGCCGCGTGCGCACGGTAGTTGCGGCCGATTGCGAAGATGTTGGGCGGGTCAATCGGCGGCAGCAGTTGGGCGATGTTCACCGTTCGATCGGCGAAGGTTCGCTGTCCGAACAACTCGCCCACGAGGGGCTGGGCGGTGGTCTCCGTCACGATACGTCCGACGGTCAGGCGCCCGTCGGAACTGATGAAGCGTGCGAGTCTCATGCCGCGAAGGGCTCCGGGTGTGCTGCGGACAAGTTGCCGCGGCTCAATAGAACAAGGTCACGATCAAATGCGGATCGGAGTGCTTGCCTTCAACCACGCCAATGGTGCTCGTGGCGAACTTGATCTCGATGTCGTCGTCGCTGTCAACCCACTCGTTGATCTGCTGGTTCATATGCACTAACGGCCCATCTGCAAGCTTGCAGTGAAACGTCCGGCAACGAGTCGCGTGGGGCGAACCTTTGAGCAGCGGGCGGCGATACTTCGTGGCCTCCGCCGAACCCGCACCCAGTCCGGGCAGCCCGGATCCGAAACTCAGAATCGGAGTCGGTTTGCGCTCCGCGTTGAGCGGCTCATCCCCACTCAACAGGGCCGGCGTGCCCATGGCAGACTCCCCGCGGCGCTCCCGCAAACAGTGCGGACACAGCATCCGGCCTTCGAACGAGCCGGCCGTCTGCTGCTTCACATGCTCGGGATAGATCGTGGCGCCACACGCCTCGCAGGCAGCGAAGGTTTCTTCATCAGCGGCCATCGCCTCAGCTCCTCTCGCGTGGCTCGCCGCACGGGCAGCGGGGGGCGCTGCGTCCAACCCAGCACCCGGCCCGTGCCGGACCGCAGCAGCGCGGACGTGTGCGGCCGTAGACAGGTGCGGGCGAGTATAGCGCATGGCGCGCATCGGCGCCAAGCCGGCGGCGCAGACCGCGGGCCGGCATCCGCAAGGGATTGCCGGCCCGCGGGGGCTACACCTACCTGGTCAAAGGTCCCCTTACGGGCACGCGCTCACACACGGAGCCGGTGGGGCCTTGAGCAGACCGATGAACGGCGAGATGTCGGCGAAGTTCACCATGCCGTCGCCGTCAGTGTCGCTGTTGAGGTACGGGCCGAAGCCGCCGGGCAGGTCGCAGGTCCAGTTGGCGGCGCTGCCGGCCTTGATGGCCGCGATGAATGGTGAAATATCGGCAAAATTCACCACGCCGTCACCGTTGGCATCGCCCGGGCAGGTCTCCGGTGCCTGGCACTCGTCGGGAATGCCGTCACCGTTGAGGTCCAGACTCGTTCCGTTCAGGAGGTCGACATGGTCATTGAATCCGTTGCCGTTGCAGTCGACCAAAGGCCGGAACCACTGGAGCGTCGTGTTCATCACGGCGGCCCGACCTTGTGCCGTTGCAATGGCCTCGAGCGGGAAGCCGAAGAAAACCGCGCGGAAGATCGGGCTGTCCACCATGGTGGCGGCACTGCCCTGATCGCCCATGAAGGCGGTCGCACCGAGTGCATTCGGATTCACCACGTCGCTCCAGTTGAAGAACGGATACGACAGGGTATAGGGACCAAGGCCGCCGTACACCGCGCCGCTACCCGTCGCCGACGTTTGCGAACGATCGTTCAGGATGGAACCCGCACCGAGGTAGTTCTGCATGAACGACGTCAGGCCGCGGTCGTAGAAGTAATCCTGTCCCACGATCATCACGTTGCGTCCGCGATTGAGCAGAGTCGCTAGCGCGGCTTCCGCGGCCGGACTGGGGCCGGCTTTCGGATTGCTGGTGCCGCCCCACGAATCGCCTGAGAACCAGATGATGTGCGCATAAGGCATCATCTCTGCCAGCGACGGCTCGCTCTGTCCGGCCTGCGTATCCCACACGTCGAACGAGAGATTCAGCGTTCCGATCGCCGTCGCATAGAAGCTCCGCACGTCCGGCGAATTGTCGTCATCGTCGACCAGCAGGATCGCGGGAAACGCCTGTGTTGTGAAACTCGCCGCGGCGCTCGCGCCGTAGCCGCACGGATTGGCCGAACGGACACGCCAGTGGTATTGCGCCACCTGGTCGAGTGGCTCACCCAGGGCGTAGCTCGCTTCGGTCAATCCATCGATCGAGAGGATGATGTGGACAAAGTCCGCATCCGTCGCGATTTCAAGTTGGTGTGACAGCGCGTTCGGTGCCGCGTTCCATGACAACGTCGGCAGGATGCCGATGTTGATCGCACCATCCGCCGGGCTGACTGGAATGGGCGCCGCCGGCACTCCGGCAAAGACCTTCAAGCTGGTGGTCGTGGACCGGACCAGTTCGCCGGACGTGCCGACAATCTGGAACTGGAACGTGCCGTCCGGCGTGGCTGCGCTGGTCTGCACGTCGATCGCAACCGATTCCCCCGGCAGAGCGGTCGCCGGGGTCACCAATGCAGTCGTCCCGTTCGGCAGGTTCTCGACCGTGACCGTCACCGGCTCATCAAAACCGGCCACGGAGACGATCGGCAGCGTGTAGGTGACCGCCCCGCCGCCACAGGTCTCCTGCGCTGCCGGTCGCGAGAGTGCGAAGCCGGGCTCCAGTGTGCAGTTGTAGCAAACCACGGCGAAATCCTGATCCGTCAGGTCGCCATAGTTCGGCAGACCGTCCGACGAGATGTTCGCCGCCAGTACGCGAATCATGTACGTCCCGTCCGCGGCCGGCCCGATGAACACCCCTTCGGTGTTGTTGCGGTTGTCTTTCACGCCGTTGGGCGTGGACCAGCCGTTGGCACCGAAGTCATTGCCTCGATAGGTGATCGCGCCGGCGGAGACCTCGAGGTCGAGGTCGTTGTTCCAGGCGGGGGTGCTGCCACCCAGGCCGTGCCCGGGCGCATCCGTCCAGACCAGCATGATCTTCATGGGTTGGGTCGGATCCGCCGCGGAGACCTGCTGCTCCCAGAACTCGCCGGTGTTGTCGAAGATCACCGGGTTGTCCCAGTAGCGCACCGACACTTCCGGAGTGACCACCGCGGCGAGGTTCATCCGGCCCCAGCCCTGCTTGCTGTCGAACGGTACACCGAGGAGCCCGTTGTTGGCATCGCGAAAACCGGCAAGGTTGTGTGCCACCGGCAGGAAAGCGGCCTTGATCAAGGCGGGGGAGGGGTCGACTTCGTAACCGTCCAGGTTGCGATAATACTCGATGAACAGGGCCACAGCACCGCTCACGTGGGGTGAAGCCATGCTGGTCCCGCACGAAAGGCCGTAACCGGTCGTCGAGTTCGACGAGTCGATGCGGCAGCCGGGCGCGACCATGTGCGGGATCTTGCGGCCGTCGAGGCACGGTCCATGGGCAGTGTTCGAGGACAGGTCGTTGATCTGAAGGATCTGTGAGCCGTCCGTGTTCTGTCCCTTGGTCGAACCGATGGTGAAGAGGTTCTTCCCTTCGTCGGGCGTGCCCTGTGTGCTGGTGCCGCCATTGCCGTTCATGATCGACAGGACATACGTCAGCGGCTGGTCACCCGGTACGTTTGCGTCCGTATCACGGACGCCGATGTCACACTGCATTGTGTGGTTGTCGTAGCCGCGGGGTGAACCTGCCGGTCCCCAGCTATTCCCGGAGAGCAGCGCGCCATTCGCATAGGAAACACGCATCAGCGTCAGCATGCCGCCGGCCGAGGTGTACGTCGGCGAGTAGAGCTGCTCCACGAGGTTCGCACCAGGGGCGATACCCAGGCCACGCAGGAACCCGAAGGCGTCGCGCGTGCCGGATGCCCCCGTGCCGGCCATCGTGCCGGCAGTGTGCGTACCATGACTCGACCCCGTCGACGGAACACCGCAACTGGTGCCGACACAGGGCAGGAAACGTCCGGCCAGGTCCGGGTGGCCCTGATACACGCCGCCATCGACGTTCGCGATCGCGACCCCGGCGCCCGACAGACCCACGCTCGCAAGCCACAGGTCATAGCCGGGATAAGCCGCGTTATTCGCCGCGACGTTGTTGACGCAGACCTGGTTGAACATCTCGCCACGCAAACCGCCGTCGGTTGGTGTCGGCTGCACGGTGTATACGCCGGGCAGGTTTGCGACTGCGGGCAGCAAGGCCCCCGGCAACTCGAAAACCACGTGCTCGAACGCGCGGCTCAGCACCGCCGAGCCATGCACGGTGGCGCCCATTTGCTCCAGAGCTCGAACGATGTGTTCCGTGCCGGCAAACCGGACTACCAGCACTTCCGTCCGAATGCTCGTCGCATCAAGATTGCGGAATTGCGGCAACAACCTGTACGCCGGCAGGAACTCACCCGCCCAGCGCAGGTGACTGCCGTTCAGCGTGGCGCGCTGCCCCGCGGAGCCCCATACGATGTAGGTGTAGGGGTGCACGTACTGGACGATCTCCAGTCCGGCGGCCTGCAGTTCCTGCAGCCACTCATCCTGCGTCGGACCGGCAAACTGGACGAGTCCCAAGTCACCGCCGGAACTCGTCTGATCCAACCCCAGCGGGGGCGCGGGCACGCCTGCCAGTGGGTCGAAGGTTTGCTCACCCAGCGTCAGGACATAGTCCGGATTCGTTGGCGCTGCGAGCGCTACGTTGTCATGGGCGGCCGCTGTAGCTGCGGCCAGAGATAGGGCGCCGAAGACGACACCATGTGCCAGACAGATCACCACTCCAGGAATGCGCACGTTCTGCTCCTTTGACCATGCGGCCCTTGACATGGGCTCCCCGTTCAGCACACGGGGACACCAGCGCGCGTGTGCTATCGGTTCGCAACGCGCCGCGGCTTCGTACTCAGTTCGCGGTAAGCACCCCGTTCCGCACCATGCGGACGACGTACCAGAACAGGTCGATAAGAATTGCCTGCACCGGTTGACTGGGCATTCAGCCAATAAGTCATAGGACCATTCTAAGTCCCGCCGCAGTGGATCACAAAGGATTTTTGATCGCGTGTATCGGTAAGGTATGCTTGGGCGCCCCGCAAAAGTCCAGTAATCATGACTCGTGGTTTGTCCGATAAGTGGCGCCAACTCAAGCCGCCGGGGGGCTCTCCACTAGTCGCCGGAATCGGTTACGCCGGCGCATCACACCCGGACATGTCGCCAGCCCCCCTGTCGGAAGCGACCCCAGGCCAGCACAAAGCGCCCGATATTGTCCGCCCACATTCCGCACCATGCGCCGATCAGTCCCCAGCCCAGTCCGATTCCACACGCAAAACCCACCGGCACTCGCAGACCCACACCTGAAATGAACGAGATCACCATGGTTGTACGCGCGTCACCAATTCCCCGCAACGCGCCGTTGTAGATGATGGCCGCGCCGAGCACCGGCTGCACCAGTCCCAGCAGGCGAAACGCCGGTGTGCCGACCACCCGCACCTCGGCATCCGCACTCATCAGCGTGTAGATGCCTTCGGCAAAGAGTACGAATCCCAGTCCGACGGCACCACAAATCAGCGCACCCTGTCGCACCGCCGCCCGCACACTCCGTTGGGCCAGTTCCGGTGCACCCGCACCGAGATGCTGACCGGCGAGAGTCGCAGCAGCCGTCGCCCAGGCGATCGCCGGCAGGAAGCTCAGCGCCTCCATGCGCATCGCGATGGTGTGGGCCGCGAAGTTTACCGTGGCGGCCGCGCCGGTGGCCGTATGGGCCACCACCCAAAGGAAGACGAGCTGCGTGGCCGACATGACCGCCGCATCCCCGGCGGCCGGAAGGCCCACCCGTAAAATGCGACGAAGAGTGGGTCCGTGTGGTCGCAACAGCCGCCCACCGACCCGGAATCCGCAGGGGCCGCGCAGCATGACCACGATCATCGCCACGCCGCCATAGCAACGCGCAACCAGCGTGCCGAGCGCGATGCCGGTCGCACCGAGCGGTGGGCCGAACCAGCCCTGCACCAGCGCGATCGACACTACAGCGTTGATGATGTTCACACTGATCATGATGCGCATCGGCGTGCGCGTGTCGCCGGCCGCACGCAGCAGGCCGGATCCGATGCCCGTCAGACTCAACAGCGCGTAGCCCCCCGCGTCGATCCGTAGATAGCGTTCGCACAGCCCGCGCGCTTCGACGGTCTGGGTCAGTAACTGGGCAAGCAGCGGTGCGCAGATGAACGCCAGCAAGCTGGTAGCCAATCCGGCCGCACCGGCCAACAAAAGCGCCTGGTTCACGGCTCGGTTGCGGGCGCGATGCTCGCCCGACCCGGTGGTGCGCGCCACCACCGCCGCGGCCCCCGTTCCGACCAGCGTGAAGAGCACGGTCAGCAACCAGCTTGCGTAGGTCGCCATTCCGACCGCGGCGTTGGCCTCCTTGCTGATACGCCCCGCTAGAAACGTGTCGACAAAGCCAATCAGGAAATTGAAGTACAGCTCGCCGAGCATGGGCAGTGCGAGCATGAGCACCTGCCACGGAATCGGCCCGGCCGGCAGTGCGGTGAGCGCCGCGCGTTTCCCCGCGAGTGGGGCTGTCGCCGGTACGGTCCCGACGGGCCCGGCCGGTGCGCCACCCGCGTGCGGGCGCACCGTGTATGACACACCGGCGGCGCTATCGGAGCTGGGGTCGTCGGGCGCTGAGTGGGGCATGGTCGTGGTGCGTGACTCCGGAAGCGCAGCGGGTACGCCGTTTGCTGCGTGCGGGATGCTGCCGTACTACGGTGAGCGCGAAAACTGCCGCACTACGCACAGGACATCACCGGCCGCCGCGGAATAGCGCAGTGCGGCTACGTTCACCAGTGCCGCGCAATCGGTCTACACGCGCCAGCCCGCGCGGTATTCTTTCGTGAGAAACGCATTGGCTTCCGGCACGTTGGTGATGCGCAGATTCGCGCCATCCCATTCCAGCCGCCGACCAACTCGCAGCGCGACGTTGCCCAGCAATACCGTCTCACACATCGGACCCGAGTAGGCGAACCGCGACTTCGGAAAATCGATCGACTCCAGCCCGCTGCAAGCCAGCAACCACTCTTCCACATGCCCTGGAGACCGCTCGAGCAACTGTGGCGGCTTGCCCACCTCTTTCATGCGCGCCTCGGGGATGATCCGGGACGAACTGCCGTAGTCCCCGCTCACCACCAGCGCTGCGTCGGTGCCGATGAACAGACTTCCCGTTGGCGGGATGCGCCGGCCGTACTCCAGCACCGCCGGCGTCGTGGGTCGCAACCCGCCGTCGTACCAGTACGCCGAAAAGGCCTTCCGCTTGCCACGCTTCGGGAAGTCCCAGCGTACCACCGCAGCGTTGGGGAAGGCCTCCTCCGTGATCGCACTGGAGGCCACCGGCTCGACGGACGTCGGATAGCCCGGGTCAAGTGCCCAGAAGATGCCATCCATCGTGTGGCACGCCATGTCACCCAAAGCGCCGGTCCCGAAATCCCACCAACCACGCCAGGTGAACGGGTGATACACCTTCTCCACGTATGGCCGCTCCGGAGCCGGGCCGAGCCACAGATCCCAGTCCACGTGCGCGGGCACCGGTGACTCGCCTTCCGGCCGGCCCATGCCTTGCGGCCAGATCGGCCGATCGCTCCAGGTATGTGTCTCCACGATGTCGCCCAACACACCACTGTGCACGTATTCGTAAACCAGGCGCCAGCCCTCCAGGGCGTGGCCCTGGTTGCCCATCTGGGTCGCAAGGCCGTAGCGTGCGGCCGCTTCGGTTAGCTGCCGAGCTTCCCATACCGTGTGCGTGAGCGGCTTTTGGAGGTACACATGCTTGCCCATCTGCAGGGCGAGCATGGTCGCCGGATAGTGATGATGATCCGGTGTGCCGATCATGACCGCGTCGAACTCGCTGCCCATCTCCTCGAACAGGCGGCGGTAATCCTGGTACGCCTTCGCGGCCGGATACAGTTCGCGGGCCATGTCCATGCGTTGTGTGTCGACATCGCAGTAACACGGACAGAGAATTCCGGCTTCTTTCGTGGTTTCCAGATGATGCCCGCCGATGCCACCGGTCGCGATGAACGCGATGCGAAGTTGCTCACGGCGTGGCGCGCGCAGCGGCCGCGCAGCGGGCAGACTGCTCGCCCAGCGCGGGCCGGGTTCACGCTTCCCGGGTGACGCGCAGCCCGCCAAGCCGCCCACGACGGCCATGCCGGCTACGGCGAGTCCGTGCTTGAGGAACTCGCGGCGGGAATTGCCGTCGGCAGTGACCACGGGTTCGGTTGCGGTGGTGTCCAGGGATGATTCTGGGTGTGTGTTTGTGAGAGGCACGGTGAAAAACCTCGCTTGCGGTATTTCCGGCCGGCGGAAAACTGGCTGAGCGGCCGTCCGCGCGGGCGGTCGTGGCCGGATTGCCGCAGCGCGCGGCATGGTAGCGAAGGAGGCCGCGATTCGCGAGCCGTGGAGGTCCGGTCGGGCTTTCGGCCGGCGTGCGCCTGGCCTCAGTCCCCGCGGGCTTTGTCCGACTCAGCGTCCAGGGGCAGCCCGCAGTGTACGCATGCCGCAGCAAAAGGCCGCCACGTGCCGGGATCGCTCAGTCGTCCCCCGGCGAAGAACCAGTGTGCGCACCGTGGACAACGGCTGCACAACATGCGCAACCAGGCGAGATTCACAACCACGGTGCTCAGGCCCAGACCGCGCACATACCCCGGCCACGCCTTCGCCCACTGCCCGTGCCAGAGGGCGTGTACGGCGAAAAGCACGAAAAGGAGCACCACGAACCCCGCGAGGAACCAACAGAGCCGCCGTCGGGTGCGGACTTCCCCCAACTCCACCGCGATCTCTCGTTCGCTTGGTGGGCGCGGCGCCATCGGACGACCGCCGCTAGTCCTGCGGCGCGCGGATGACGAGCGTATCATTCTGGCCGCCGAAGCCGAAGCTGTTGCTCAGACAGACACGCACCGGCCGGCGGCGCGGTTCGTTGGGCACATAGTCCAGATCGCAGTTCGGGTCGGGCTCGTGGTAATTGATCGTGGGCGGGATCACCTGCTCGCGCAGGGCCAGCACGCACGTGATCAATTCCACGGCGCCGGCGCCCGCGATCAGGTGCCCAAGCATGCTCTTGACGCTGCTGATCGGCACCTTCTTCGCGTGCTCACCGAAGACCGTGCGAATGGCGAGCGTTTCGATCTTGTCGTTCTCTTCCGTGCCGGTACCGTGGGCGGAAATGTAGTCGACATCCTGCGGTTGCAGACCGGCCGCCGTGAGTGCCCCGCGCATCGCACCGATCGCTCCGCGCCCGGTCTCGTGCATGTCGGTGACCCGGAAAGCGTCCGCCGTCGAGCCGTAGCCGAGAATCTCCGCCAGGATCGGCGCCCCGCGGCGCTGGGCGGTCTCGTACGCTTCCAGGATCAGGATGCCGGCGCCCTCGCCCAGCACGAAGCCGTCGCGCGTGCGATCGAACGGGCGTGAAGCCGTCACGCAGGCATCGTTTCGTGTCGAGAGAGCCGTCAACCGATTGAAACCGGTGACGCCGAGCGGGTGAATCATGCTGTGCCCGCCGCCCGAGATCATGATGTCCGCATCGCCGCGGCGGATGATCATGCTCGCTTCGCCGAGGGCCTGCGTACTGGCGGCACAGGCGGTCAGGGTATTGATATTGGGTCCCTGCGCGTTGAATCGGCAGGCAATGTGGCCCGCGGCGCAGTTGGGATCCTGCTCGAACTCACGGTCCGCCGACAGAACACGGGCGGCCACTTCCGCCCACCGCACCGCGTTCAGCTCATGCCGCTCCGGATCCCAGCCGGCGACGCTGGCGGCGACGAAGTTCTCGAAATCGATCGGACCCTCGCCGGCGCCGAGGTACACGCCGACCGCATCCGGCTCCACCGGAGCTCCGGGATGATCCAGGCCGGCGCTCTTCCACGCCAACTCCGCCGCCGCGAGTGCGAAACCGGCATTGCGGCTGCAACCCCGGTGCTGCTCGTAGTATGGCCCGAGGAAATCCTCCAGCCGGAAGCCCTTCACTTCGGCGGCAAACTGCGTGGGATAGGTCCGCGCGTCGAAGATGGTCATGGGGGCGATGCCGCTTTCGCCGGCCAGCAACCGCCGCCAGACCGTCTCGAGATCGTGGCCCAGCGGTGTGATCCAGCCCATGCCGGTGATGACTACGCGTCGGTTCATGCTGTGCATTTCCATCGGCGCCGTGCCGGCCGAGCCGGGCACGTGGCCGTCGTCAACCTTCGAAACGCTTGATGACCAGCGCCGCGTTCTGGCCCCCGCCCAGTGCGTACGCCGTCGAGAGCGCGTATTCCACGGCAACGTCCCGCGGCCCCTCGGTGTAGACGTTCAGCCCGCAGGCCGGATCCACCGGCGTGCTGTTGAACGCGGCCGGCACGGTCCCGTGATGCACCGCCAGCACCGCTGCGATGAAGTCCAGCGCCCCGCTGCCCGCCCCATTGTTGCCCAGGCCCGCCTTGACATTCATCACGGGTACTTCGGCCGCTCGCGCGCCCAGCGCCGTATGCAGGCCGCGGGCTTCGGCCCGGTCATGTTCGACCAGCCCCGCTGCCGCAGTGATGACCAGATGCAGGCGCTCCGGGGTGATGGCCGCATCCCGCAGAGCTTTCCGCACGGCAACCGCCGTCCCGCGCCCCTCCGGGTGCGGCGTGCTGGGCTGCCGGCAGGAATAGGCATCGTGTCCGGCCCCGAATCCCACCACCTCCGCGTAGATGCGTGCCTTGCGTGCCTGAGCGTGTTCCAGGGCTTCGAGAATCACAAGCCCACCCCCCTCGGAAACGACGAATCCATCGCGGTCAGCCGCGAAAGGGCGACAGGCCGCTTCCGGCCGATCATTGCGCCGGCTCAGGCGGCCGCCCAGCGACTGTCGCAGCACGGCCATCGGGTTGTCTTTGCTTTCGGCCCCGCCGCAGATGCAGACGTCGGCCGCGTTGCGTGAGATCAGGCGAAAGGCCTCGCCGATCGCGAGGTGGCTGCTGGCTTCGCCGCAGGTGATGGTGTTGCTGGGGCCCTCTGCGGCATGCACGATCGTCACATGACACGCGAGCATGTTGGGCAGGAACTTGAGCAGCCACAGCGGCGTGAGAGTCTGCATACCTTCCAGACCCCACTTGCGCAAAGTGAATTTGCCATCCTCGACCGCCGTGGCGAGGGCCTCACTCAGTTCCGCGAGGTCGGCGCAGATCAGGCCGGAGCCGATATTCGCACCAAAGCGCGGCCCGGGGACGGTCGGCGGGCCCTCGACCTCACCCCGGTCGATCAGGCACTTGGTCCGCAGGCCGGCGTCCTTCACCGCGTGATAGGCCGCAACCACGGCGAGCACGATATCACGGGCCATGATCTTGGCGGCTTTGCGGTAGTTCTTCGGCACCGCCTCGACCACGCTCAGTCCGTCGATTTCGCCACCGATCTGGGAGGGAAAGCGCGCCGGATCGAAGGAATGCAGGCGGCGAATGCCGGAACGCTGCTCCAGGAGGGCGTTCCAGTAGTCCGCGACGCCGGTCCCCAGTGGCGTAACGGGCCCCAGCCCGGTGATGACGACACGGCGGCTGCTCAAAACTTGATCCTCTCAGCATTATTGGGCAGGTACGTCTTCAACAGGGCCATGAAACCCTCGTTGAAGACAAAGTTCTCCTCGGGGAATTGTAACCCGCTCGCGTTCTGGTCGATATGCGAGAACACGAGATCGATGGTTCCCACCAGGCGGTCGCCCACCCACACCTCCCCACGGCTGGCCGCCCCGGTCTCAGAAACCTGCTCCAACTCGGCGACGTAGCGTAACTGGTCTCCGGGCCGCACCAGTTCGTGAAAAACGGCTTCCTTCAGCTTGGCGAGGATGACCTTTTCACGAAACCCACGCGCGTGCCCGACGAGTATGCCCGCCGTCTGCGCCATCCCCTCGATCATCAAACTGGCCGGCATCACCGGGAAGCCGGGAAAATGATCATGCAGATGATCTTCCGCCAGCGTGACGTTCTTCACGCCCACCGCGCGCACGCCCGGCACGAACTCCTCGAAGCGGTCCAGCCAGACCCACCGCACGTGTCGGCCTCTCAGTTGGCCGACGTCAGCTTCGACTCCACGAAGCTCACGATCGTGCCGACGGTGAACATTTCCATCACCTTGCCCACATCCGGATCCTGCTCGAACGCGCTCCACTTGAGATCTTTCACCCGCGCCCGGAGCGCCGCAAGACCCGCGGCGTTCAACCGGTTGTTGCTCACGTAATCGGGGTTCTGCAGGATGTCCGGCGGTGCGAGTTCCTCCTGACCTATTTTGATCCCGAACGCCTTCTCGAGCCGGAAGGCAATGTCCAGAATGTCAATCGACTCGGCTCCGAGGTCGCCGGTCAGCGTCGCGTCTTCCGTGACCTCATCTGGATCGACGCTCAGCGCTTGCACCAGCGCTGTCCGGACCTTGTCAAAAATCTCTTCCCGCGACGGTGTGGCCATGAACGGCTCCCTCCAATCGAAGGCACTTGGGGTTATTCAGCTATGGAGCGCTGCCCGGACCGGCGACCGCAGCCGACCAGATCAACGCGAACAGGGCGCGGTGACCCGCACGCAACTGCTCGTCCACTTCCGCATACGCCGGATCCTGCGCTGCCAGCCGCAAGTGCCGCAGCGTCAACGATCCCTTCACGACTTCCTGCCCGTCGATTTGGCCCCGCGCTGCGAAGGTGCTTTCGTCGGCCGACAGCGCCTTGCACTCCGCTTCGACGGTCAGAATTTGGCCGGGGGCCGCAAAGCTCTTATACCTAACGTTCCGAGCGGCTTTCAGCAACACCAAGCTCGGCTCGAAATCCAGCGCCTCGCGCACCAGCCACGCGGCCGCCTGCACCATCGCCTCCACCATCAGCACGCCCGGCAGCACCGGGAACGTGGGAAAGTGCTCCGCGAGGTACTCCTCCGCCAGCGAAACCGCTTTCCGCGCGACAATCCGCCGCCCGGATTCCAGTTCCTCAATCCGATCCACGAGCACAAACTTCACGCGCAGCTACCCGATCTCTCACGCCAAGCCGGCGAACCCGGACTTGCCGGCCACCAGCCCGCCCCGTCAGACACCACGCCGGCGCCACCGTTGGCCCGTCGGAATTGGGGCGAATTGTAGCCAGCGCCGTCCTGCCCCGCCAGTGGTCCGGGCCGCCCCCAATTTTCCGTCACCCCAGCTACACCCGACTCAGATGGTCGGGATGCTCCCGCACGTGCGCTGCAATCCCGTCCGCGTAGCGCTGCATGACCGTCGGAATCAGGTCCGCACTCGCCACGTCATCCGCCCCCGGCACATACAGCGGCGGCTTGACGATCAGCCGGAAATAGAAGTTGGGCCGCGATACGACGAACGCCTGACAGATCAGCGCCTCGCAACGCAGGGCAACCTGTAGTGTCCCGATCAGGTACTCTTTCGTTTGTCCGAAGATCTGCACCGGGCAGGTCTTGAGCGTCACACCCCGCACCCGGCTGACATCCAGCGCGCTGCCCACGACCCGGTTCTCCTGAAAACACCGGTAGATGTCGCGCGGAAAACTGTCCGCGTACAGCATGCGGATCGAGGCATACTCCGGAAACGTCTGCGCATACTTCTCCTGCATGTACCTTCGCAGCGACCCCTCATTCCGGTCACGCACGCCCGCGCACCGGTAGCCCAGCAGCGCCATCAGCACCGCCGCGACATGGTGCGAGCCGTGGTGACTCAGCATCACGTAGATTCCGTGCCCCCGGGCCAACGCGGCATCCAGATGCTGCTGGCCGTGAAACCGGATGCGCCGCATGATCTTCTCCCGCGGCAGCCGGTCGAAGATCAAGTAGAACACCTTGTCACAGCGGGTGCGCAGGAAGTAGTCGCGGATGATTGTGTTTTCCCGCGCCCGGGAAAGGCCCTCGGGAAACACACCGGCCAACTCGCGCCGGTACCGCGCCCGGCGGTTGAAGTTAACCAGGTACTCCACGTATCCGAACCACCGGCCGAACAGGTAGAGCCCCTTCAGACTGAACAGTCGCACCCACCCCGCCAGGAACGCCCGCACGAGTGCAAACTTCAGGCGATCGAGCCCTGAGACCTGCTTCTCGGTCGGGGCGACGGGCGGTGAAACCGCTGTCGAGGGCGCGTGCTCGTGCATGAAACTGATCGCATGACCTCTGGGGATCCGGATCGGCGTTACCGCTATTCACTGTCGCCATTGTGCGGGTTGACTCAAGCCCACGCAATAGGTCGCTCGGCGTCGTTCCGCCGGGCGTAGGCCGTCAGATTCAATTCGGCCTAGGCCGTCGCGCCCCCTTCGGCCACGCGCCGCTCGACCGGTGGAGCTGGCGCCGGGTTCGGCTCCGCTGCCTGCCGTGCTCGCCACGTACGAATCTCCAGGCACAGCCGATTCAGGGCTTGCCGCACCTTGGCGATAAACACGTCCAACTGGCTTTGAATCTGCCCATCCGGGTCGTCGAGGTCATCCAGCAGGGCTTCAAGCTGCAGCATCAGGCCCGTTAGCCACTCCGTGTTCAGTGTCCGGATTTCAGCAACCGCGCGCAGGTATTCCTGCTCCGCCCGCTGGTAGACCGTGTCTTCCGGCGGCAGGCGCTGCGCCAACTGGTGGAAACGCTGCACGACCGCGGCGAGGCGCTTGATCTGGGCGGCAACCGCGCGCTCCTGCGACAGCAAGGCCTGCCGCGCTACACGCGTGTCGTGTTCTTGTTCACCAATGTCGATCGCCGCCAGCAGCTTCTCCAGTTCCTGCTCCGCCAGGATGGTCGGCATGAGCATGTGCAGGGCCTGCAGCCGTCGCGCGATCCAGCCCGCTGCGTCCTCGTCCCCAGCGCGTGCGGCTTGCTTGCCCCGTTCCGCCAGCTCACGGATCTGTCGCTGATAGGTAGCGACTCGCCGCAGCAGTTCATCAAACTGCTCTTCACACTGTTGCAACTCCTGCGCCGCGACATGGACCGGATACCGTCGCCGCATGTCGCGTAGTTTATCCAGGGCATACTCCGCCCTAGCGATGTCGTGCTGCCCCACGGCCGTTTCCAGATCATGTACGAGCCGTTCACGGGCCGCCTGGACCTCCTCCGGAGTGGGATACTCGCACCCGCGCACCCGAAATCCCCCCCGTAGTTTGGATTCCTCCATCCGCAACTGGTGTTGCTCGGTTGGGCTCACGCGGCCGCGCAGCGCCGCATAGCGCTCGGCCACAAAACTTCGGACGAGCCCCGCCAAGATCGAATCCGCCGCTACCTCCGGATGGTTCATCGCCCGGGCGGCGACCGCCTCCAGGGAGCGCTCATCGACGGCCGAGCGCATGATGTCTGCACAGATCTGCTGATACACGTCCTGGCGCCGCTTATCGCGCGCGGCCAGTCCCTGCCCAGGCAGCCCGAAGACCGCCAGCCGCACGACCTCCCGCGAGGCGCCGGAAAACTCGCGCGGGCAGGCCGGACCGTCGAGCAAATCGAAGGGTAACTGTGCGTCGGCAGCCAGCCATCCCAGACGCTCCAAGCGGTGCAGCAACACCGGCCCCACGGGATCCGGGAGCGCACCCGTCACCGTTTGGGCCACTTCTTCCGGTCGTAACTCACCGCGTGCGTCGAGCTCCCGTTGCAGCGCGCAAGCGGCCCGGCGCCACCAACGGGCCCAATCCGGCGGCAGTTGCACTGGCGGTTGTAGCGATAACTCGAGCGGCAAGTTTGAATCGACCATCAGGCCTCCGGAAGACATGGATTGCAATCAGAGGCGTCGTTCATCGGAAGTTTACAACGCGAAACTCGCCTGGGGCAAAAAATCTTGCCCCGCGGGACACAACAAGGGACCGGTATCGCGCACGGTAATCAGTGGTGGAATGACAATCCGGCGGAGGAGCCCTCGCACTTTTTACGTCCAGTGTGGGGTTGCAGGCGTTGCGATCCTTACACGGAGCGGCTCAGGACACCGGTACCCCAGGTGCTGGGGTCCACGTTCCAGCCCAGTTCGTCGTCCACGGTGAGGTGCTGGCTGCCACGTTCGGTATCTTTGATCTTATAAAACAGGCCAATGCGAGGGTGCTCGGCGGGGTCCCAACCGTTCAGGCAACTCGCGGGGATCGCGATTTCCAGTTCGTAGCCCGTGCGCTCGACATGTGCCGCCACGCGGACTTGCCGCACATCGACGGGCGGTGGCGGCTCTTTGGCCCGGCTCATGCGATGGGTACCCACGACCGGCTGCAGGCCACGGTTGCCGCCGCCGAGCGGCAGCAGGTAGAAAAAGTGGCAGAAACGGGTGGCGCGTTTCAGGTCGCGGGTATCGCGCGTGTCGATGCAGAGGCGGAGGCCGTCGCCTTTCCACCAGGAGTCGAGATCGCAACGGGGTTTCGTGCGCCGCTGGGTGACTTGGAAGGCAGCGTAGAAGCCATCTTCGTTCCAGCCCCAGTAAACGTCCGCGATGGGGGGCGTACCCTCGATCTCCACAAGGGGCGGTGCGAGATAACGCAGATTCCACTTGCGGACATGGCCATCCACCCGCGGCGGCTTCTGCAGGTAATGGACCGGGAACTCGAACTGGAAGAAGGCACGACGGCAGAGAGCATCGATCATGATGCCGTGATTGTACGCCTGGTGCGCGGAATGCGTGGTATCGTGAGCGACAACCCGCTCCGCAAATCCCAACCAGTGATGCCCCCCGTGTGTTGCTCTGACCTGGCCGGAGCGTCAGTCCTGGCAAGTGAATGTGCCGAAGCCGCTGCTTGCAGGATTGCCGGCGTCGTCCGTTGTACCGAAGAACAGGGCACCGGTGGTGCCGAGCAGTGTGGCCGTGGTGCTGGTCGGTTGTGCTGCCGGAATCGGCTCTATGGCACCCGTACGCGGGTTGTTGCCAGCAAATGTCGTCATCGCGATCGTGAGCACGCCGGCGGCATCCAACGTGTACGTTCCTTCAGAAATCAGAAGAACCTGGACGCCGGTGGCACCGTTGGAAAGCAGAGACTCCTGACGCACGGTGCCGTTGCTGCGGAAGCGCAGGGCTTCGTAGACGTCCACCGTAGTGCTGGAACCGGAAACAATGTTGTTGAGCCGGACACGTGCCCAGCAACCGACAAGCCGGCCTGCGTCGGTGATCGGTGTAGTGGTGTCGTCCGGAGTATCCGCGAACTGGGCAAACAGGAAGTCGTGGTTGACGACGAAGGCGATTCCAGCGGGCAGCTCCGGGGCCACGAACGGCGCGGGGGTGGGGCACCCCCCCAGGCCGAGTGTCACCAACGTGGTACTGGCGGCGAGAGCAAGCAAATGGCGCATGACACGACCTCGCAGGGCGATCTTCAGGGCAGAATGCGAAAGTTGGACGCTGGTGCGAAACGGTAACCGCCCCGGGTCTGATTGGACAGGGCCACACCGGGCGAATGGCAGCCCGTTATACGCCAGAAGCGGTCAACAGGTCGGCGTAGGCCTGCACCGCTGTGCGAATGAAGCGGCGGAACGCGGGCGTGTCGATCTCCTTGCGGTCATGCACGTACACGACCACCGCGTCGTACCCGTCGCGCCGGGGACGGACGTCCACTCTCGGCCAATCGCCGTAGGTTTCCAGGTCGGTGCGTTCGTCGAGTGTCTTGAGACCGAGTTCGGCATTCAGCGTGGCGGCGTGAAAGACCCCGGGTGCGGATCGGAAGTAGAGCTCGACGAGCCACTCGCCGCCGGTCAGCGCGTGAAGGAACCAAACCGGTGCCTCGACGGCTGTGACTTCAACGCTGGCGCGTTCGCCCCAATGGGTCTCGGTGAAAATACTCGCCGTACCCGGCCGGCGGAGACGCCGTCCTTCCCGCTCCACAAGCTCGATCACCAGTGCGAGGGCGGACGGTTCCCAACGCCGCGGGCGCTCGGATCGGCTGCTGCGTTGTTCGAGGTGCCACTTGCGGCCATCGACCTGCCACGGCATGCGCACTTCGGTGCCGATCCTGCCGAGGCCGGCACGCTCCGCGGCGAGGGTCTCCGCGGCGTGGGTGGCAGGATCGTAAACTTCGCGTTCCGCATGGGGTCCAGCCGCGAGCACGGGCGCGAGGGCGGCGGCCGTATGGCTGGTGGTGCTGGCGATGAGAGTCTCAGGGGGGCCGGCGGCGACAAGGCGGCCTCCACCGATGCCGGCTTCGGGACCGAGATCGATGATCCAGTCGGCGCACTTGAGGACATCGAGATTGTGCTCGACGACCAAGACCGAGTTGCCGAGGTCGACCAGGCGCTGCATCACCGTCAGCAGCTTGCGCACATCGTCGAAATGGAGGCCGGTGGTGGGCTCGTCGAGAATATAGAGTGTTCGGCCGGTGTCCGGCTTACCGAGCTCCGTAGCGAGTTTGACGCGCTGGGCTTCGCCTCCGGACAGGGTGGTCGCGGACTGGCCGAGTTGCACGTAGTCGAGCCCGACATCCGCGAGCGTTTGCAGCATGCGGCGGATGCGTGGCACGTTTGCGAACATCTCGAGCGCTTCGGCGACGCGCAATTCGAGCACGTCGGCAATGGTACGACCCTTGTAGCGAACTTCGAGGGTTTCGGGGTTGTAGCGACGTCCGCGACAGGTCTCGCACTCGACCCAGACGTCAGGCATGAAATGCATCTCGATGCAGCGCTGGCCATACCCCTGACAAGCTTCACAACGTCCACCGGGGCGGTTGAAACTGAAGCGGTTGGCGGTGTAGCCGCGAACCTTGGAGTCGGGAAGGCGGGCAAAGAGCTCACGAATCCAGTCGAACACACCGGTGTACGTGGCTGGATTGCTGGAAGGCGTGCTGCCGATAGGCAACTGGTCGACGTTGATGACCTTGTCGAGGTGCTCGCTACCGAGCAGTTCGTCGTGTTCGCCGACGGTGAGGCCGGCGCGCTGCAAGCGGTTGGCGAGCGCGGGCCAGAGAATATCGTTGACCAGCGAACTCTTGCCGGAGCCGGAAACGCCGGTTACGCAGACGAAGCGACCAAGGGGGATCTCCATGGTAATGTTCGCCAGATTGTGCTGGCGTGCTCCCCGTACCACCAGCCAGCCGGCGGGTTCGGCTGGATCCAACGGCTGGGGCAGTGGCCGGCGCAAGGCAGCGCGAACCGGCCGGCGTGCTGTCTGGCTGCCGCGCGGGCGTTGGGGGCGCCTGGCGCCCGGCGCTGCCGCAGGGCGAACCTCCGGGGCACCCGTGGCGGGGACGGGTCGGCGGTTCGTGGGAATAGCGATCGCCGCCTCGCCGTTGAGGTAGGCCCGCGTAAGCGAGGAGAGCTCCTCCCCCTCGGGCTCAACGCCCGTGCCAGGGGACGGCGGCCGAGCCAGTTCGGCCGGGGTGCCTTGTGCCACGATGCGTCCGCCGAAGCTGCCGGCGCGCGGGCCGAAATCGAGCAGGCGGTCGGCGCTGGCGATCACGTCGCGGTCGTGCTCGACGAGCAGCAACGTATTGCCGAGATCGCGCAAGCGCAGCAACGCTCTTACGAGTCGCCCGGTATCGCGTGGATGGAGACCGATGGTGGGTTCGTCGAGTACGTAAAGCACGCCGGAAAGCCCACTGCCGATCTGGCTCGCGAGGCGGATGCGCTGGGCCTCGCCGCCGGAGAGCGTCGGTGCGGCCCGGTGCAGCGTGAGATAATCAAGCCCGACGTCGATCAGGAAATGCAACCGGTCGTGAATCTCCTTCAGCAGCTCGCCCGCAATCTGCCGCTCCTCGCGTGTCAGGTCAAGGTCGCGGAAAAATGACGCAACCGCATTCAGTGGCAGGTCACAGATTTCGACGATGGTGCGACCGGTGCCTGCGTGTCCGAGTCGCGTCGCGGCGGATTCGGGTCGCAGGCGCCCGCCGTGGCAGGTGACGCAGGGAATCTCCGTCACGATATTCCGCAGCTTGAAGCGGAATGACCACGAGTTGCGCGTGGCCGCATCGATCGTGGGGAAGAACCCGTTCCAACGGAAGCGGAGGCCATCACCGTCGGCGTCGATCCAGCCGCGCGCTCCGCCGCCCGAGCCGGCCGTCCCGAAGAGTAAGGCGCGCTTCTGCGCAGGAGTCCACTCGGACAGCGGGGTCTGGGGTGGGACCCCCAGCGTACCGCACAGCGCGACCAGCAGTCGGCCGAGCGGAGTGCCGGGGCCGATCTTCGACCAGCCGGCGACGGCCCCATCGAACAGGGAGCGCTCAGGGTGTGGGATGATGGCGGCGGCGGGGGCGCCGCGCTGTACGCCGAGACCCTCACAGGTCTCGCACCAGCCGAGTTGGCTGTTGAAGCTGTAGTGATTCGGACCGATCTCCTCGTAGCTGGTGCCACAGCGCGTACAAACCAGCCGTTGCGAGAAGAGGAACTCGCGCGCGGGCGTCTGTTGCACTCGGTACGCCACCGGCGCCGCTGTCCCGTCCCCCGGGACGGTTTCCGTGTCAGGGGCCGTGTCATCGTGCGGTTCGTGCGTTTCGACCGCTTCCACCAGCAGCGTGAGCAGGCCGTTGCCGAGGGCCAAAGCATGTTCGATGCTCTCTGCGAGGCGACTGCGACCGGCCTGGCGAACCACGGTGCGGTCGACCACGATCTCGACGCGGTGCTTGCGGCGTGCATCGAGGGTGGTGGCCTGGGCGGTCAGGACGATCTCGCCGTCGATGCGGACGCGCGTGTAGCCCGATGCTTTGAGCCGCTGGAACAGGCCGGCATACGTCTCCCCATCTCCGAGTTGCACGGCTGCCAGGATGATGATGGGTGTGCGTTCGCCGAACTGCAGCACGCGCTCGACGATCTCGTCCGCGGTTTGCGTGCCGATGGGAACGGCGCACTTCGGGCAATAGCGCCGCCCGGCCCGGGCCCAGAGAACCCGCATGTAGTCATAAATTTCGGTAACGGTGCCGACCGTCGAACGCGGGCTCTTGCCGGCGCTGCGCTGCTCGATGCAGATTGCGGGTGAAAGCCCCTCCACATGCTCGACGCGCGGCTTGGCGAGTTGGCCGAGGAACTGGCGGGCATAGGCGGACAGGGATTCGACGTACCGGCGGTAGCCCTCGGTAAAGACCGTGTCGATGGCGAAGCTGGTCTTGCCGGAACCGGAGACGCCGGTGCAGACAGTCAAGCGCTCGCGGGGGAACGATACGGAGAGGTCGCGCAGATTGTGCTGCCGCGCGCCGACGACCGTGACGGCGGTATGTGCGGGCGGTGCAGGCGATCGAGGTGCTGCGGCCGAATCCGGAGCGGACGTGCTCTCGGGGGGATAGCGGTCCGGCCATAGCACCGAGCGGAGTGCGCGGCCCGTGTCGGAGGCAGCGCAATGGGCCACGTCTTCGGGGGTGCCGGTGATGACGATGTGGCCGCCGCCTTCACCGCCCTCCGGACCGAGATCAATGACCCAGTCGGCCGTCTTGACGACGTCAAGATTATGCTCAATCACGACGACGGTGTTGCCGGCGTCGACGAAACCGTGCAGAACGGCGAGCAGGCGGCGGATATCGGCGAAGTGCAGGCCGGTGGTGGGTTCGTCGAGCACATAGAGCGTACCCCCGGTGGGTTTCTTGACGAGTTCACGCGCGAGCTTGATGCGCTGGGCCTCGCCGCCGGAGAGCGTGGTGCTGGCCTGACCAAGCTGGAGGTAGTCCAGGCCGACGTCATGCAGCGTCTGGAGCATGCCGCGAATGCGCGGCACGTTCTCGAAGTGCGCGAGGGCCTCCGCGACCTCCATATGCAGCACATCGGCGATGGACTTGCCCTTGTGCCGCACCTGGAGTGTCGCATGGTTGAAGCGCTGTCCCTCGCACACGGGGCAGGTCACCCAGACATCGGCGAGGAAGTCCATCTCGATTCGATTTGCGCCATTGCCTTCGCAGGCCTCACACCGGCCGCCCCCGCGTGCGGCGGGCACGTTGAAGCTGAAGCGGCCGGGCTTGTAACCGCGCAGCTTGGCATCGGGCAGCTTGGTGAAAAGCGCGCGAATCTCGTCAAAGACCTTGATATAGGTCGCGGGATTCGAGCGCGGTGTGCGACCGATAGGCGTCTGGTCAATCGCGATGACTTTGTCGAGGGCGTCTTTCCCCTCCACGGCCGTGTGCAGACCAGGTTCGAGCGAAGTCGCGGCGTTGAGTTCCCGGGCGAGAACCTTGTACAGAATTTCGTTGACCAGCGAGCTCTTGCCGGAACCCGAAACCCCGGTCACACAGGTAAAGCGCCCCAGCGGAAATCCGACGTCGATGTTGCGCAGGTTATTCTGTCGCGCACCACGAATGGTGAGCCAGCGCACGGAACCGCTGGTGGGCGTAGCAGCCGACCCGGCGGCAGTGGGTCGAACCGCGCTCGGTGCAGGAGAAGAGCCGGACCGTCCGGCGGCGGGAGCCGGCTTGGAACGTGGTGACGGTGGCATGCGCCGGGTGATCCAGGGCCGAAGGCATCAGGATGTTCGCCACACCACGGTGGCGAAACGAGGAATAATAGCACATTGTGGCGGGCGCACGCGAACCGGTGGGAGTGGGCTGTGGTGGGCCGCCCGATGTCAACCGGAAGTCGGCCCGTGGACGGCGTCCGGTGTGCCCCCGGACAGCCGCCGGAGAAAATGTGTGGCACGCATCAGCATGACATAGAGCGTTGGCACGACCACCAGTGTGAGCAGCGTCGCGAAGGCGAGCCCGTAGATGACCGCGATCGCCATGCTGGCCCACCATTGACTCGACTCGCTCCGCAGGTTCCAGGAAAGTTCGCGGAAGTCGAAACTGATCCCGACGGCCATTGGGATCAGGCCCAGAATCGTCGTCACCGCCGTCAGCAGCACCGGCCGCAGGCGCGTGGCCCCGGCTTGTATCGCAGCAGCGACCAGCGCGATCCCCTCGGCCTGGAGCTGGCGCGTGTAGGCGAGCAGCACGATGGCGTTGTTGACGACGACGCCCGCCAGACTGATGACCCCGACCCCGGTCATGATGATGCCGAAGGGCATATGGTTGATCAGCAGGCCGGCGAAGACGCCGATGAGCGAGAGCACCACCGTCATGAGAATGATGAACGGGACAATCAGCGTGTTGAATTGCGCGACGAGAATCAGCAGGATCAGGAAGACGGCGAGCAGGAACGCCTGGGACAGGAAGGCCGCCGCCTTGTCCTGCTCCTCCTTCTCACCGGCATAGTCGAGGCGGTAGCCCGGCGGAAGCGACGCGACGAAGGGCTCCAGGGCCTGCTGGACGTCCGCGAGCACGTCGGTGGAGAGACGGCCTTCGGCATCCCCCAGAAGACTGATGACGCGGCGCTGGTCGATACGGCGGATCGTGCCGAAGCCGCCGGTATACTCGAACTCCCCGAGCGAGCTGAGGGGAATCGAAGCGCCCCGCAGGTTGGGAACCCGTAGCCGGAAAAGATCATCGATCTGGGTGCGCTGCGCCTCGGGCAGGCGGATGGTGATGTCATACTCGTCGTTGAACTGCCGGTATTTGCCGACCTCCGAACCGAAAACCGCGGTCTTGAGAAAATTCCCCACAATCGCGGTGTTCACACCGAGCAGCATGGCCCGCTGCCGGTCCACGCGGAAGGCCAGCTCCGGGCGGGCCTTCTCGTGATCGCTCCGCAGGTTCACCAGGCCGGGCACGTTATCAATCCGGGTGCGGGCGGTCTCGCTCAATTCCTCCAGCAATGCGAAGTCGCGGCCGCTGATGCGCACCGTGACGGCGGCGCCGGTGGGCGGTCCTTCCTCTTCCTTCTCAACACGGATTTCGGCACCGCTGAGATCGGCGAGGGCCGTGCGGATTTCGGCGAGGGCCTCGGCCGAGGGGCGCGGACGGTGCTCGTACTCGTGGAAGATCAGTGTGATATTCGCGAGATGCTCGCCGGAAGTGCTCCCGAAATCCGCGCCGCCGCCGCTGAAGCCAACGTTCGCCACGACATTGACGAGGTCGGCCGCGAAAGGTTCGAGCCGTCTCTCGATCTCCCGCACGAGTGCATCGACCTCGGCAACATTGGTGCCCTGCGGCGTCCGGACACTGATGCTGCCCCGCCGCGGGTCGAATTCCGGAAACAGCTCCACGCCGTAGTCGCGTTTGGTGTAGAGCATGGCAATCGCCACCAGCACCAGCAGCACGGTGAGAATCGTGGTCATGCGGTAGCCCAGTACGCCGGAGAGGACCCGGCGGTAGGTGCGCAACAGAAGCGGCTCCTGTCCGGTACGCCGCCGCGGCGCCCGTGCGAGGAGAGCGCTCAGCACCGGCGTGATGACCAGCGCGATCAACAGCGAACTGAGCAGCACGATGATCAGCGTGATGGGAAGGTACTTCATAAACCCACCCATGATGCCCGGCCAGAACACCATGGGCGCAAAAGCCGCCACCGTCGTGAAGGTCGAGGTGATGACGGGCCAGGCGACCTCGCGTGTGCCGATCAGGGCCGCCTGCAAACGCTGCCCGCCCAAGGCGTAGTGTCGGTCGATGTTCTCCACGATCACGATCGCGTTGTCGACCAGCATGCCGACCGCCATGATGAGACTGAAAAGCACGATCATGTTGAGCGTGTAGCCCAGCAAGTCGATGACGATGAAGCTGAGCAGCATGGCCGCGGGAATGGCCGTGGTGACGACCAGGGCCGGCCGCCATCCCATGACCAGCACCAGCACCACGACCACGAGCAGCATGCCGGAGAGCAGACTGTTTTCGAGGTCGCGCACCATCGCTTCGACATCCTGAGACTGGTCGAGCGTCACCGCGACGGAGATGCCGGGCGGGGCCAGGCGCTCGAATTCGGCCAGCACGGCGCGCACGCGGCCGGCGATTTCGAGGATGTTCGCACCGACGCGCTTCTGCACCGTCAGCGTGACGGTGTCCTGCCCGTTGAGGCGCGAGAACTGGGTGCGATCCTTGTAAGTATCACGGATTTGCGCGACGTCGGTCAGGTAGATCGGCCGGCCGTCGCGGATGGCGAGCATCAATCCGTCCACATCACCCGGATCGACGAACTCGGCCGGCACGCGGACATTGAACCGCACGCCGGGTGTCGCCAGTCCACCCGCCGAGATGTTGACGTTTTCGGCCGGTACAAGGCCCAGAATCTCGCTGAGCGTCAGATCATAAGCCGCCAGGCGATCCTGATCCGTCTCGATGCGAATCTCGCGCTCCGGGGCCCCGAGAATCTCGACACTGAGCACTCCGGGGATGGCTTCGAGTTCTTCCTCGAGGGCGTCGGCGAGCTCCTTGAGTTGCAGCGGCGGTAACGACCCCGAAAGATTGATCATCATGATCGGAAAGTCGGCGAAGCTGACCTCCGTGATCGTGGTTTCTTCCGCGGTGTCCGGCACATCCCGCCGTGCGCGATCCACCCGGTCGCGTACGTACTGCATCGCGTCGTCGACGAGCACGTCGGGCAGGAACTCGATGGCGATGGTCGAGAGCCCCTCCGCGCTCGTCGAGGTCATTTGCTTGACACCCTTCAGACCGGCCAGCTCCTTCTCGATCTTGAGCGTGACGGCCGTTTCGATGTCGGCGGGCGCAACCCCCTCATAGGGTGTTGAAACGATGATGACCGGAACAGGCACGTCCGGCGACGCCTCACGCGGCAGTCCGATGTAGGCCTGCAAGCCGAATACGAAGATCAGCAGCGTGAGGACGCCGACGGTCGTACGGTTGTAGAGCGCGGCATCGGACAGAATCACGGCGCCGCACTCCCGACCCATTCCGTCGCCGGTTCGCCCCGTTCCGTCGGCGCGGGGTGCGTCGCGGTGATCTGCACCGGCTGGTCCGGCCCCACGTAGCGGTGGCCGCGGACGATCAGTGCCTCGCCGCCGTTCAAGCCGGCCAGGATCTGCACGCGTGTGCCCTTGATGAAGCCGAGTTCGACGGTGCGGCGGATGGCGACACCATCCTCAACCACGAAGACGATGCGGGCGTCATGGAAAGGAATCACGCTCGCGAGTGGGATCATGACCACTTCGTCCAGGACGCGGCGGGTGAGCTGCACGCGGACGATCTGCCCGCTGCGCAACCGTCCTGTGGGGTTCGGCAGCAGCAATTCCATGCGGGTCGTGCGGGTCTCCGGGGTGGCCAGCGCATCGATGTAGACGATGCGGGCCGTGGGTATGACGTCGGAGGGCAGGCCGAGCAGGGTGGCCGGGCCGCCGGTTGAGAACCAGCCGACTTCTCGTTCCGGCACATCGACGAGAATGCGAACGGGGTCGATCTCGACGATCTCGGCGACGAAATCACCGATGTTGGCATACTCACCAGGTTCGAGCGGCAACTTGTTGAGCACGCCGCTGCGCGGAGCATAGAGGGTGGCCCGGTCGAGGGCCCGCTCGGCTTCAGCGAGGTCGGCGGCGGCGATATCACGGCGGGTGCGGGCATCGTCGAGTTCGGTGGGGGAGGTGGAACGGCGCTCGTACAGATCCTGCAGACGGCGGAACTCACGGTCGTCGAACTCGAACTGCGCCTGGGTCCGCGCGAGACGGGCCCGCAGTAGCTCGTCGTTCAGATAGACCAGGGGCTGACCCGCGATGACGAAATCGCCTTCGATCAGCGGCGGCGCATGGGGTTCGGTGCTGCGTGGTGCCCAGCGCTCCACGCGTGCGGGTATTTCCGACGAGACCCGCACCACCGCGTTGGGGGCCACGATGCCGGTCAACTCGAAGCTGTCCGGGAAATCGCGCTCCCGCACCACCGTCAGCACGTCTACGTTCACCGGTGGTCGCGCTGTGGCGACGACCTCCGCCTGCTGTCCCGGAATCCAGGCCACCAGCACGACCAGTGCGACAGCGGCGCCGAGCACCGGAACGGCCACGCGGAGGCGGTGGAGGAATCCGCCCGCAGGTGGAGTGCCATCCTGTTGTCTTGCCGACATCAAACCCGTCCTGAACCCCGCGCGGCTTGCCATACCACTGCCGCGCAATCGCGCCATTCTACCATGCACCCGACGGTACTGCGCGGGCGATGGACAACGATCGACAAATTGCCGCTCGCAGGCCGGAAGGGACGATCCGGCCGCCCGTTCACAAGGCCCTCCGGCGGTTCCGCGGGTGTTCCCAAGCGTCCACACGGTGTGTTACAGCCCCCGGGCGACACAACGTGGTCCGTTTGACACGCGCGCGCGCGGCTCTCTATCATTGCCCCACGATTCGTGGCCCGCGCGGATCAGCCGGCTGTGGGCACCGCAGCTTGGGCGGCCGGTACGTCGCATAACCACGGGAAGCAAAGGCAGAGGGTATGAGCTGGATGCGTCTTGCAACCGTTGCCGCCGCACTGCTGCTGCTGGGATGCCAGCAATCTCAACCGACCGAGCTCGACGGATCGATCGCGGCGTACCGTGATCGCATGCTGAGCGAACACGCGCAGCACGCGCCGGCAGAGACCGCGCGGCGGCCCGCCCGGGCTCCGGTGGCCGTTCCGGTTACCTGGCAGGAGGCCTTGGGCCCGCGCGAGGCGCTGCTTGTGCAGCCGCAGGTCGATTACGTCCCGCGCCCCACCGAGGTGCTGTTTGAACTGCCCGATCCGGCCGAAGCCCGCGAAGTTTTTCGCGTGCGGCTGGAACGCCTACGGGACGACCAGGCCGGCCGCCGCGATCAACGGATCGTGCAGATGTTCGAGCGTGTGGTGCAGAAGTCGGAAGAGTACCTGCAGAAACTCGACCGGCCCGGGACGGCTCGGCCGCTCAGTCTGGCGGAATGCCTCCTGCGAACCCTGGAGCACAATTACGGGATTCGGATCGAAGCGTACACCCCCGCGATCAGCCAGACGCAGATCGTCGAGGCGGAGGCGCGTTTCGACGTCGAGTTCTATCTCGATACCGCGTATGCCCTGCGCGACCAACCGACGGCGCAGACCTTCGCCGCCGGGCAGGCGGATACGCGTTCCATTGAGGCCGGGTTCCGACAACTACTACCGACCGGGGCGCAGGCGTCGGTCGCGCTGGGTCAGGCGCGGTCCAGCACGAACCTGCCGGCGCAGTTCCAGTCCATGAACCCCACCTACGATACGACCTTCACCGCGCAGTTGCGGCAACCGCTGATGCGCGGCTTCGGACTGGATCTGAACCGCGCGCAGATCGAGATCGCCCGACGGGACTACAACGTCAGTCGTGAGCAGTTCATCCAGCGGGTGCGGGACACCCTGTTCGAAGTCGAGCAGGCCTACTGGCAGCTTGCCCAGGCCCGCCGCCGCGTAAGCATCCTGGCGGAAACGGTCGCGCAGAATTTCGTGACCAAGGAGAACATGGTCGAGCGCCTGCCGCACGATGCAACCGAAGTTGAGGTGCAGAATGCCACCTCGAGCTGGCGCACTTCGGAAGTGCAGTTCCTCGAGGCCGTGAAGCTGGTCAAGGACGCTGAGGACCGGTTGAAGAACCTCATGAACGATCCCGAACTCACCCTGGCAGCGGACATCGAGTTATTGCCGACCGAGGTCCCGTATGTTTCTCCGATGCTGCTGGATCACTTCGCCGAGGTGCGTACGGCCATCGACGAGCGCAGCGAGATCCGCCAGGCGCGTGAGCGCATTGAACAGGCGCGTATCAGTACGTCGGCCGCGAAAAACGCGATCCTGCCGCAGCTCGACCTTAACTTCACCTATCAGGTCCAGGGGATGGGCGGCACGGCGGATAACTCGTTTGACAACCTGACGACCAACCGGTTCATCTCTTACTCCGTCGGTGTGCAGTTCGCCTACAACTTCGGCGAGCGCCGGGCGCGCGCCGCGCACCAGCGCGCCCGCCACCAGGAAGCACAGTCGGTCGTGGCGCTGAATCAGATCGTCGATTTCATCGTGGAAGAAGTGAACCAGAGCGTGCGCACGCTGACCGTACGGTATTCGCAGTTGCCGCCCGCCCTGGGCTCGGTGCAGGCGGCGGTCGCGAACCTGCGGGCGCTGCAGGCGCGGACGGCCCAGCTCGATCCGAATTATCTCCAAACCGAGCTGACCGCGGTCGAAAACCTGGCCGCCCGGCGGTCCACGCTGCTGCAAGTCATCATCGAGTACAACATCGCGCTCGTTCAGCTCGAAAAGGCCAAGGGCACGTTGCTGCACTACAACAACGTGACGGTGGTCGATGGGCAGAAGAGCCGCTGAGCCGCTGTCGGAATCGGCCGGCAAGCCAGCAGTCTGGCTGCGCCGACTGCGATCACCGTGGCTGGCCGTCGCCCTGGGCGTGCTCTGCTACCTCAATTCCCTCGGCAACGGCTTCACCTACGACGACAAGCCGATCATCGAGGAGCACCCGCGTACGCAGCAGCACCTGGCCGCGCGCGAGATTTGGCTGCGCGACTGGTGGTATCCTCCCGAGGGTCGCTCGGACATCGCCCCCCGTCGCGACTGGCTCTACCGTCCGTTGACCGTTTTCACCTTCGTCTTGAACCATGCGGTCGGTGGATTGCGGCCGTTCGGCTTTCACCTGCTGAACGTAGTGCTGCACGCGACCGTGTGTGGGTTGGTCTGGTGGTTTGCGCGACGATTGACAGGAGACGCCACTATCGCGGCCCTCGCGGCCGTACTTTTTGCCGTACATCCAGTGCATGTTGAAGCGGTGGCGAACATCGTCGGTCGGGCTGAAGTGCTCACCGCGCTGTTCCTGCTCGCGGGCCTCGTGGTGCTGCTGCCCCCCGGACAGGCGCCGAGTGTGCGCCGCGGTTTCGCTGCGGCCCCGTTCTTCCTGCTTGCGCTGCTCGCCAAGGAGACGGCTGTTTGCTATGTCGCCCTGGCCGTCCTCGTGCTGCATCATCACACCCGTGTGGCACGCCCGCGCCTGGATTGGTGGGCACGGCAGGTTGGCGTGCTGGTGCTGCCACTGGTGGTCTATTTCCCACTACGGTTCATCGCGCTCGAGTACCGCCTGCTGCGTGAGCACCCACCCACCCACTGGTTCAACCCGCTGGTCGATGCGCAGTGGCCGGAGCGCGTTCTCGCCGCGTTCACCATCCTGGGCCATTACACCCGGCTGCTGATCGCCCCGGCGAAACTGAGCAGCGACTACGGTGTCGCGATCGTCGATCCGCAGGCCGGTTTCAATGCCATGACCGCGGTGGGCCTGGGGACCACGGTCGCCCTGCTGATCGGTCTCGCCGGCTATCTGCGAAAAGACGGGTTATGGCGACTGATCGCCGTCCTCGTGGCGTTGACGCTCGCCAGCTACGCCCTCATTTCAAACACGGTCCTGCTGATCGGTGTGACCGTCGCCGAGCGGTTGGTGTACTGGCTCTCGGTACCGGTGCTGATCCTTTTTGCGGCCGGAGCCGTTGCGTTCTGGCGACACCAGTGCGCGCCCGGCCGGCCATTGGCCCATCGTGCGCGGCTGCTCGCGACACTCGGTACCCTGCTCATCGCCACGTTCGGGCTGCGCACCGTCTTGCGCAACTCGGATTGGGTGGACAACGCGACACTGTTCGAGCGTGATGTCGCGAACTGGCCCCAGGGTTTGCATCTGAATGTCGGGCACGCGGAGACACTGCTCGATCGCGCGGAGACACTGACGCGCCCCGGCAGCGAGGAGCGGATTCAGTTGCTGCGGCTGGCGCTGCAGCATTGCAACCGGGCGCTCGAGGTCGATCCGGCGAATACGGGTGGTCTGCTCGCACGGGCGCGGACTTGGGCCCTGCTCGGCGACCTCGAGGCGGCAGCACGCGATGCAGAGACGGCTCTCGTGTTGAATCCCGAGAATCGTGACGCCCGCAAGTTGGTCGACCTGATCGGGGGAACCGACGCGGAGACCACCGCGCGGCGCGCCGCACTCGAGGCCCGCCTCGCGGTCGAGCCAGAGGATTGGGTGGCGCTGCGCGCGTATGGCTTGTTGATGCTGGACCTGGGTCGGCCGGAACTCGGACGCGAGCCGCTGGAGCGCGTGGTGGCTGCGCATCCGACGGACCTGTCTGCGCGCCGTGCGCTGGGGCAGATTTACCAGGGCCTGGGTCGAACTGCGGAAGCCCGTGGTGCGTACGAGCAAGTGCTTGAACAGGATCCGAATGACTGGATGACGCACGCGAATCTTGGGTACCTGCTGGTGTCCGTCGCCCCGGAGCGGGCGCTCCAGCATGCCCGACGGGCCTACGAATTGATGCCGAGTGATCCGCGCACGGGCCTCAACTACGCCGAAACGCTGGCAGCCGTGGGTCGGCGGAACGATGCCATTCGCATCCTCGAACAGACCCGGCGCAACATCCAGCCCGATTCACCCCTGCGTACCGCGGTGGACGGCCGCATTCGTGTCTTGCGCAGCCAGCGCTGATCGCGGTCGTGTGTTTACCGGCGGGTGACCCAGGCCGGATCCGTATATCGCACCCGCCGGAGAGCAATATCTGCGAGGTCTTCAGGGCGCCAGGTGGCTGCTGCCGTCGGGAGGCCGAGGATGGTTGCCAGTTCCGAGATGAAGCGCTCGGTCCAGCGATTCACCTGCTCCGGTGCGGGTGTTCCGAGATCCGCACCCGGATGCGCCGCGAAGCGCTGCGTGAGCAGGAGCGAGCCATGTTGCAGGACTCGGCCGGTGACGCGGCGCTGCGCGCTGCCGAGCAGTTTGTCCGAGCCCACGAGCAGGTCGGTGCGTCCGGGTTTGGCAAAACAGAAGAACGGACCCGTGCGCGGAGTCGGCAGCGGAAAACTCTCGGGCGCGAGCTCGGTCTTGATGCCGTCGGCGCCCAAAGCAGCCCGCCAGCACGCATGCACGTGGGTGTAAAGCGCGATGGGGGCTTGGCGGGCCAGGGGTTGGGTCGCGTCGAGGGCCAGGCAGTAGGTGATCTCGCAATCATGCAGGATCGCGCCCCCGCCGGTAAGCCGGCGCACGGTCGTGAGAGCGCGCACCTCGGGTGGCAACTCGGCGAGCGCGGCGTGTGGCTGAAAGTAGCCGAGGGAGAGGGTCGGTGGGTTCCAGCCGTAGATCCGCAGCGCCGCGGGACGGGCGTGCTCGGCGTAGAGCAGGTGCTCATCACGGGCCATGTTCGTGGGCCCGTCGAGCGCACCATCACGGTAGATCAGCAAGCGGGCGGTCACGCGACACGGGCGGCGGAGTTGAGTGCCTCGATCGGATCGAGCCGGGCTGCCGCCCGGGCCGGATAAAGACCGAAGACGATCCCGATGAAGGCGGACACGCCGAAGCTGAGCAGCACTCCCCACAATGGAATGATCGTTTCCCACTCGGCGATCTGCGTCACCAGGAACGCGAGCGCGATGCCCAGGATGATGCCGAGCACGCCGCCGAGCACACTCAGGATCATCGTCTGCACGAGAAACTGCGCGGTGATGTGGTGACGCTTCGCCCCCAACGCGCGACGGATGCCGATTTCGCGGGTGCGCTCCGTCACCGAGGCGAGCATGATGTTCATGATGCCGATGCCACCCACTAGCAGCGAAATGCCCGCGATGCTGCCGAGCACGATCTGCCGATTGCGCTTCGCCTGCTCCGCCTGCTGCAGAAGTTCGAGCGGCACAGTCATGGCGAAATCCTGCGCATTGCGGCCGATCTGAAGTGTGCGATCGACCAGCCGCGACACCGGCAGGACCTGCTCCTCCGGCTCGATGTGCAGGTACACATCGCTGAATTGCACATCCTTGATCTCGCGCGAGAAGCCGCGAAACGTTACCCGCCAGTCGCCGTAGCGCAGGTCAGCCGTGCCGAGCGGAATGTAGACGTCCCGATTGATGTTCCGCGCCGCCAGCCCCTTGGCGGGATTGCCCGCCGTCCGCACGCCCGCCAACACGCCCACGACCGTGTACGGCACGGAACCGGTGGTCCGGCTCTGTACGGCTACGGTTTGTCCCAGGGGATCCGCATTCGGGAAAAGATTGTCGGCCACGTCCCGGCCGATGACGCACACCTTGTCGCGCTGTTCGCTGTCCAGCGAAGTCAGTGGACGCCCGCGGGCAACCTCGATATTGACGATCCGGAAGAAGTTCTCCGTGGTTCCGAGTACGGCACTTGCGTACTGGCGTGCGCCGGCCACGACTTCGTCCGCGACATCGCGCATCAGCACGATGTCTTCCACATGGGCCAGGGCCCGCAGTCGCGTGACGTCCGTTCGGGTCAGCCCGAACTTCTGAATCGCGTCCTGCGCCTCGGTGACGGAATCTGACCGCGGCGGCTCCACGCTGCGCAGAATGATGTTCTGGCTGCCGAGCATGCGAATCTGTTGGAGTTGATCGGCGGAAGCGCCCTCCCCGATGCTCAGCATGCAGATCACGGCCGCCACTCCGAAGATCACCCCCAGGGCCGTCAGCAGGGAACGCAGCTTGTGAGCCCGCAAGTCGCGCACCCCCAGCGCGATCAACTCGGGGGAAAACAACGTCTTCAACAGCTTCCACACGAGATCGACGACTCCGCTCGGGGACTACGAGTTGGAACCCGGTGGACGCTGCGGCGGCGGCAGCTCGATGGGGCCGAATCGGTCTTCGTGGGCCTTGACGGCTTGTTGCAGGGCGAGCAGCAGCCGCTTGGCATTGGCCGGCAGCAGCATCAGGCGGTGCGAGACCTTGATAACCGGCTGGGTGACGTTGGGCAGCGGCGAGTTGGCGCCCAGGTAAATCACCAGCTCCTCTGCCGAACCCGCCAGCGCGAAGAAATTCGCGTAGAGGGTGTCCATCTGGTTCATATCCAGGCGGATCTGCTGCTGAGGGTTCGATTGCGGCCCGCGGGCCTGTGAGTCCTCTTCACCGAAGATCATGAGCGCGACTCCTCGCGTATCAAAGCCCCCGGCGCACCCGTCTGCGCCGACCGCGGGTCCGTAGGTAACCGCCTGGTCAAGCACGTGCGGGTCCGCATCCAGTTTAGCACCGCACCGCGGAGGCGGCGAGCCCGTGGCGCAGCGCACGGAGGTTTACGATCGTGGCACCGTGGAGCGCGTCGGCATCATCAGGGTCCAGAAGAACGGTGGGTTGGCATCGATCCGCAGCCCTTCGATCCGCAGACGCTCCCCGGGCTTGACCTGTTCTAGAACGAGCCCGAGTTCCTGTAGACTCGTCACGGGCACCCGCTCCACCCGCAGAATGAGATCCGACGACCGCAACCGGGCGGACTGGGCAGGGCTGCCGCGCTCCACTTCCGCGACGATCAGGCCCGCGTACGCGGGTAAATCGAACCGGCGCCGCACGTCCGGTGTCACTTCTACCAGTAGCACTCCAAAGAGCTCGCGCGCGAGCCGTTCACCGTCCGGTAGCGGAATGGCCTCCAGCTTGACCGTCACGGCGCGGGTCACATCGCCACGACGGACGTCGAGCCGCAACTCCGCCTCCGGCTGCTGGTCGAGCAGTGCCACATAGTAGTCCATGCCGTTTCGCAGGGGATGTCCATTGAAACCCACCAGGCAATCACCAGGGCGCAACCCGGCTGCGGCGGCGGGACTCTCCGAGCGCACCGCGGTCACGACCGCAGCGGTACCGTCGACCGTGAGGCCCAGGCGGACGCGCTGGCGGCGTTCGATGTCAAGCATGTTCGGCAGCAATTCGCCCAGGCGGTCCACGGGGATGGCGAAACCTATGTTCTGCGCGTCCCCACGGATCGCGGTGTTGATGCCGATCAATTCGCCGTTGACGTTGAGCAGTGGACCACCCGAGTTGCCGGGATTGATCGGGGCGTCAGTCTGGATCAGGCCACGGTGGACGACGTCTTCCGAAATTTCGAGGGTGCGATCGAGGGCGCTCACGATGCCCTGCGTGACGGTGTGTTGCAGGCCGAGGGGGTTGCCGATGGCGATGACGGTCTCCCCGATCATGATGTCATCGCTACGACCCAGGGGTTGCACCGCCAGCGGGCCGGGGGCCTCCACCTTGAGAATGGCGAGATCATGTTCCGTGTCGACGGCGATGGGGCGAGCAGGGCGCTCCGTGCCGTCGGCGAAGGTGATGCGGACATCGCTGGCCTGGGCAACCACGTGCGCGTTGGTCACAATCAGGCCGGATTCATGCACGACCACGCCCGAACCGACGCTCTGCACGCGGCGGTTATTGATCGGTGGCAGGCCGAAGTAGAAGGGGCTGTCGAAGGCCGACCCGCGCAGCGAACGGTAGCTGATCACGCGGGTCGTGCTGATGTTGACGACGGCGTCGCGACACTTCTCGAAAACGATCACGACGGGTGAACGCCGCCGATCCCGGTCGGGGTTATCCGCCCGGGCGGCCTGGCTGGTGACGGCCACGCTGACGATGGCAGCCATGAACAGGAGCGGTTGAATTCGGCTGGCAGGCATGGTTGTTCCTCACGAAGCACCGGTATTGTACCTGGCAGTGTGCGGAGGGAAGATTGTAGCGGCGGTGGCGCGGGAGCAGGCGGTGGCCGGCTGTCCGAATGTCCGTACCGGCGATACGCTTGCCCTGCGGCGCGCCTGCCGCAATAATGCGGGACTGGAAAGAACCGACTTGAAGCCGACCCGCCGGAGGATCTGAATGGGCGCTGTGCTCGAATCCTTGCTCGCCCTTCAGGACATCGAGCTGCAGATCGTGGACATCCGGCGCCAACTCGCCGGACGGGAGCGTGCCGTCAGCCGACAGCGCGACAAGGTCAAGGAGGCGGAAGTCGCCCTCGCCAGTGAGCGCGAAGACCTGATGCACGCGCAGGTGCAATGGGACCAGGTGAATGTGAGTCTGAAGGCCCGCGAAGCCGACCTGGCAAAGCTCCGCGACAATCTCAACAGCGTCCGGACGAACAAGGAATACGCCGCAATACTTTCGCAGCTCAATACCGAGAAAGCCGACAAGACCCGTCTTGAAACGCGCGGCTACGAGCTGATGGAAGAAGTCGAGGCCAAGAAGAAGGCGCACGCCGAACACCAGGAGGGGCTCAAGCAGGAAAAGGCGCGTCTCGACAACCTGCAGATCCAGTATGAACAGGCCGCCGGCTCGTTCCGCAGCCGGTTGGATGCCCTCGAACAGCGTCGTGCAGAAGCGACCGAGCACCTCGATCCACAAACACTCCAGTTGTTCGAACGGTTGTCGGAGCGTTACGACGGCGAGGCCATGGCCAAGGTCGAGCAGGCGCACCCGCGGCGCCAGGAGTACAGTTGTGGCGGCTGCTTCATGAGTCTGGCGGCCGAACGCGTCAATGCCCTCCTGAGTCGCGGGGATGTCGTTTGCTGCGACGCCTGCGGACGCATCCTGCACATGCCGCGCAACTGAAAGCCGCACCGCACGGCCTTCAGGAACCCAGCCGACTCATCCCTTGCGATGTCGTGGCAGGGCTCCGCACCCGCTCGATGGAGCGTGCCGGCTGCGCCGGAGTTTGTGCCTGGGAGCGCGCTGGTTACAATCCCGCCACGGTTTTGCGGCACCCGCGCCGTTATGCGAGTGAGATCCACTTGACGCTCAAGGTACACATCGACGGCGGGTCACGCGGCAATCCGGGCCCCGCCGGGGCCGGTGTGGTCATCCGTCGCGAAGACGGCACGCAGTTTTTCGAGGCGGGTTATTTCCTGGGACACCAGACCAACAACGCCGCCGAGTACCACGCGCTGATCCGCGCCCTCGATCGCGTCATCGCCGCCCGGGTGCAGGCGGTGGATCTGCATTCCGACAGCGAACTCCTGGTGAAGCAGGTGACCGGCGAATACCGCGTGAAGAATCCGGGCCTCGCGCCGCTGTTCGAGCAGGTCCAGTTGCGGTTGATCCGGGCCGGCCGCTGGACAATTCGCCATGTGCGGCGCGAGCAGAATACGCGCGCCGATGAACTCGCCAACCTGGCGATGGATCGGCGGGCGGACATCGTTGTATTCGATGCGGAGCAGGGTGGGACGCTCGACACGGACCCGCGGAACTTGGGCCATGATGGTCAAACCGGCACCTCGGACGGTTCCGCACTCCGCGCGCCGGTGGCTGGCCCGACCCAACCCGAATCCGCCGCCTACCCGATCGGCACCCGCTGCGTGCGCATCGCGGCCGTCCGGGCTCCCGACGTGGAGCATTGTCCTGCCCCGGGCTGCGTGGCGGAACCGCTGCATGTGGCGTACACGTTGCCCGCCGGGCTTTGTGTGCATGCTGCCCACGCCCTGTTGCCCACGTTGCTGGGCATGCTCAATACGGCGCCCGAAGAGTTCGGGGCAATTCCCACCATGTCGATTCGCTGTGACCGGCCGGGCTGCCGGGCCGAGTTTCAGCTCTCACCGGTATGCTCGGGCAACGGGCAATCATGTTGAACCCGCCCCCCACGCAGGCCGATCCGGCGTCCCGCCACTGAGCGGCGTCAGCACCGGCCCCTGCGCAATCAGTCGTCCTGTACCACCACCCGGATGAATGGATTGACGTAGTCGTACAGCAGGCAGTCGTAGTACGCGAACCAGCGCACGCCCACATAAACTTTGAAGGTGAACAGGAACCAACAGGCGAGTTCCGCCACGGTGTGTCGGCGCAGCGCGAGCAGGATCAGGGTGCCGACACCCAGCAGCCCGAATTTGTAGAGCATGACGTGGTGGACCGGACCCGCCAACACCCGGTCCGCGACGGGATTCAACTCCACGAACTTTTCGGTCCCATACTCGTTCAGCGTGAATGCGAGATCGAAGATCGAGATCACCCAGATCGCGGACAACAGGAGCAGGATCCGCCGTGACCGGTTGAGCCAGCGGAAGCGGCTCGCGTGACTGCCCGTCAGCGGACTGCCCGCCGCGGGGGCACCCGGCACCGGTTCCCAAATGTGGGGAGACGATTCCACGCCACGAATATCGACCAGTGCCTGGGCGGCCTTTGCACAACAGGTGGAATCAGCTTCAGGCGCTTCGCAACGTCCGGGAAACAGGCGCCATGATGCTGCAATTCAGTACTTGCGACCGGGGGTGTCCGGACTTGGGGGGCTGGTTCCGGGCTACATAGATGGATCTCGTGATACCCGCACGGATTGTGACGTTGCGTAACAGCAACGCTCCCCCCGCGGCATGGCCCCCGCTAAATGGCTATACTGGTACATAACTCGATCAACTGTCCCGCCCGTGGGTGGCGCTGGCCGGTAATGCAGGATGAGAATTTCGATGGAGATGCGACCATGAAAACAGTGCGATGGACCTGCGGCCTCTTGCTGGTCGGCTTCCTGCTGTTGGCGCCCGGCGCCCAGGCCGCGGATACCCCCGAGCAGCTCAGCGAAAAAGGCGCTGCCCTGCTGTCCAAGGGCGACTTCGACGGAGCCCTGCGCGCCTTCGTTGCCGCCACGAAGGCCGAGCCGACCAGCGAGACCTATCGGCAACAGGCCACGTTACTCCAGCGCGTCATCCGGCTGCGGGCGGAACTGGACCGCTACGAAGGTGCCGCATGGCTCGCGCGCGCCGAAAGTCTGCACACGTACTATATCGAGCACCAAGTCCTCGACGAGGCGCTGTCACTGGCGGAGCAGTTGCATACCCGGGCACCGTCCGCAGCATCGGTTGCGCGTCGCGCGCGGACGCAGTTGGCCGCTGGTCGGGAGGCGGAAGCGGCCGGCCTGCTGCGCGGCTTGAACGCCGATCAGAGCAGTCCCGAGACACGCGCGCTCTTGGGCTTGGCGCTGGCACGGCTGGGAGAAACAGCGGCCGCACAATCGGCTATCGAGGGACTGGCGAGTGCCGATGAGGTGAGTGGGGCGCTGCTGTTCGACCTGGCGTGTGTCCGTGCGCGGACTGGGGATTGCACGGAGTCACTGGCGCTGCTGCAACGCAGTTTGGAGCAGACACCCCCGAGTCAACTCGAAGCGATGAAGTCCCGCGCAAACCAGAGTGTCGACCTTGCGTCCGTGCGGAGCAGTGGCGACTACCCCAAAGTGCTTGCGGCGACGTCGAAGGTGCCGGAGTCGAAATGCAGCACGGGAACCTCCTGCGGAGCTTGTCCCAGTCGGACGAGTTGCGGCGACGGCGACAAGGATAAGTCGGACCCCGCGCCGCCCGAGGCCAAACGTCCGCCGGCGAATCCGGAACCCGGTGCGACCCCGAAGTGAAACGGCACTCTCCACGGTCACACGCCACCTGACAACTCCGTTGTGCGGTGCGTGGTGCTCCCAACAGCGCAACTACCAGAGCAGGCCCGGAGCGGACCTGTGCAGCGTGTTCAGGCCACACTCACCCGTCGCGTCGTCCAGTCCGGATTTGTTGCGCTTACGCTGGTGGGAGTATTCTTCGTCGGGGGCAACGCCGAGCGGTGGTGCCCGTTTGGCGGGATCGAGACCTTCTACGCCTACGTACGCGATGGCAACCTGATCTGCTCACTCGGGATTTCCAACCTGTACATCCTGGGTGGCGTTCTGGTCATGACCGTGCTGCTACGGCGGGCGTTCTGCGGCTGGGTATGCCCGCTGGGGGCTTTGTCCGAGTGGATTCAGAGCGCTGCGCGGCGGCTTGGCTTGCGGCCGCGGCGAGTACGGCCGGTGCTCGACAAGATCCTCGCGCTGCTGAAATACGGTGTTCTCGCGGTGATCCTCGTTTTTACGTGGCGAACCAGCGAACTGGTCTTCCGCGGCTACGATCCCTGTTATGCCCTGTTGAGCCGGCACGGGGAGGATATCACCTTCTGGGCATATGTCGTCGCGGGTGCCATCGTGCTTGGCTCGGCGTTCGTCGTCATGCCGTTCTGTCGCTGGCTGTGTCCGCTCGCGGCGGTGTTGAACCCGGTGGCGCGTTTCGGGGTCACGCGAGTGCACCGCGACGCGGAGCGCTGCATCGGCTGTACGGCCTGCGCGCGGGTCTGCCCCATGGAGATTCCAGTCGACACGGTCGATCACGTGGCGCATGCCCGCTGCCTGGCGTGCCTGAACTGTGTGCGCGCCTGTCCGCCGGTCGGTGCGGGGGCGCTGCGTTGGGGGCCCGCCGGCGGCGCGCGCGGCTGGTCGCAGGGTGTGCTGGTCGCCGCACTGCTGCTGTGCGTCGGTGTCGCGGTTGCAGCCAGCTACGCGTTTCCGCTGCCATCTTTCGTACACACCCGCGGCGTACTTCCGCCACAGACGGCGGAGGTCGAATTGGCCGTGTACGACCTGACCTGCCGGGGGCGCGCGTCCCTGCTCGTGTACCTGCTGGAACGTGACGACGACCTGGCTGTGCCTGGAGCGCTGCGGATGGAGGCCTGGCCCGGTCCGGGTCCAGCCCGTGTCCGGCTCCTGTACGACCCCGCACTTGCGGATGAGGGCTTGATCAAAGCCGCACTGACGGAGGCATATTACGACCGTGGTGCGCGTTTGTGGCGACCTTCGCCCTTCCGAATCAAGGGCTACGACCCCTTGGCGGACCTGTGGTCAGATCCGTAGGCCGGCCCGCCACCAGCCCTGTGCCAGGCCGCGCACGGCGACGGTAAGCTGCGCCGCATCTCTCTGTCCCCCTTTTTGTTATAGTGCCCACCCAGTTCCGCCGCGGGCGGGGCGCCCAGGTCTGTTTCCACCCATGGTCTCGCTATGCCGGATGCCACCACCAGGGACAAACTCGACCGTCCGGTGCTCGACTTCCTGCGCAAGGATTATGTCGCGCTACGGGCCGACCAGACGGTAGCCGAGACGCTGGCAGGTTTGCGTACCCAGAGTCTGGGCGAGCGGGTGGTGTATTTTTACGTGGTCGATGCCACCGACAAACTCGTTGGGGTCCTGCCGACACGTCGGCTGCTGATGGGCGAACCGGAACAACGGCTCGATGCCCTCATGCACAAGAACGTGATCTCGCTGCCGCAGAGCGCCACCCTCCTGCTTGCGTGCGAGTTTTTCGTCATGCACCGACTGCTGGCCTTTCCGGTGGTCGATCCGAGCGGGCATATGCTCGGACTGGTAGATGTGGGCCTGTTCACGGACGAAATCTTCGACCTCACCGAGCGACAGTCGTCCGATGACGTCTTTCAGCTCATCGGTGTGCGGTTGGCCCAGACGCGTACGATTGCTCCGTGGGAAAGTTTCCGCCAGCGCTTCCCCTGGTTGCTCTGCAATGTGGCCGGCGGAACGATCTGCGCCCTGCTCTCGGGACTTTACACCGGGCAACTGGATGCGGCGCTGGTGGTCGTGTTGGCGCTGTTCATCCCGGTGGTGTTGGCCCTGGCGGAGAGTGTGAGCATGCAGTCGATGACGCTCACGCTGCAGGCCCTGCATGAACAGAAATGCGACTTCCGGTTCATCCTGCGCGCCACCGGACGCGAGTTTCTGACAGCCCTTCTGCTCGGGACGGGTACGGGTGCACTCGTTGGCCTGGTGGCGCTGGTCTGGCATCAACAGCCCTGGGTCGCTCTGACCATCGGCAGCACCATTCTGCTGTCGGTCGCCACGGCTTGCGTACTGGGGGTCCTGCTGCCGACGGCGATTCGGATGTTGCGTGGAGATCCGCGCATCGCGGCCGGGCCGATCGTGCTGGCCACGGCCGATGTCGTCACCCTCGTGCTCTATTTTTCGCTGGCCGGCCTGCTGGTGCGCGGGATGTCAACCTGAAAGCGGCGCCCGAGCGTTCAGCGGGTGACAAGCAGGATGAGGTTGATCAGTACGCTCAGCGCGAGGACGCCCGCGAGCACGATCACTACAACCGCCGGCACGCCGGGGTCGGACGCGTTCTGCAGCGCACGGCTCGGCTCGGAGGCGATCGCCTGCCCGGAGGAGAGCTGGTCGAAGGCGTCCGCGGAAACGTGGTGCTGCGCGTGCCGCATCGGCCTGCGGTGCGCCAGGCACTCCAGGTCCGTGAGCAGTTCCCGGGCGCTCGGATAGCGATCGTCGCGGTTCTTTGCGAGGAGCATTTCGATCATCGCACCGCAGCCCGAGGAAAGTTGCGTGTTGATGTGGTCCGGAGGGACGAGCGGCTCGCGCAGGTGCTTGTGCATGACGGCCGACGGCGTGGGCCCTTCAAAGGGAACGCGACCGGTGGCCATGTGGTAGAAGGTTGCGCCGAGCGAATAGAGGTCGACGCGATGGTCAATGTCGACCTCGCCACGGATTTGCTCGGGGGCGATGTAGTAGGGGGTGCCGTAGGCCCTTCCGGCTTCGGCCAGGGCCGCCTCGTGATCGGTCGCTTCGCGAGCGAGACCCATGTCGGCGAGCTTTGCAATCCGCTCCGTCGTGAGCATGATATTCTTGGGCTTCACATCGCGGTGAATGAAGCCGCGCGCGTGGGCGTGCGCCAGCGCCTTGGCGATCTGTGTGATGATCTCAATCGCTTCCTGCTCGCTGTAGACTTTACCGTCGGCGATTTCGTCATAGACCGTGCAACCCTCCACGAACTCCATGACGAAGTAGTGGAAGCCGTTCGCCTCGCCGACATCGATGGCCTGCACAATGTTCGGGTGATTGAGCTGGGCGGCCGCCCGCCCCTCGCGGTAGAAGCGGTCCACGAATTCCGCGTTCTTGCTGAGCCGTTTCGGCAGCACCTTAATGGCCACCGTGCGGTCCAGACTGAGTTGCTTCCCCCGGTACACGACCGCCATGGCCCCCGCCCCGCATTTGTTCACGATCTGATAACCCGGAATCTGCTGTGCCGGCCGACCGCCCGAGTCGTCGTTCGTGCCGTGCAACCGGAGCAACTGCGTGCGCGTGAGAAATCCGAGATCGATCAGCACGTCGATGAGCGGCCGTTCGCGTCCCCCACGAACCAACTGCCGTTGTTGGTCGACCGCGGCGCGCAGCTCTTCGGCTGTTACCAGTTGGCGCTCTACCGCCAACCGGCAGATTTGGCTATCTTCCAATCCGTCTGCCAAGGAGCGGACTCCGCTTACCCGCGGTGGTCGATCGGGACAGGTAAGTATCAGAACTGCGGATTTTACGCAGCCACCAGGGTGGAAGCAAACCGCGCCCGCCCCGCCGGGAGAACCCGCGCATGCCAAAGCGACGCTTGCCCGTCACCCGTCCGATCATGCACGGCCTCATTCTGGTCAGCGTGGTCACGGGTCCTGTCGCCGTTGCCAGCGACCCCACCGTTACCGATGCCCGGGTGGAGGATGCGGTTCAGCGCGCGGTCGCTTGGATCAAAAGCAAGGCGACCGGTGAATTCTGGGAGCAGCATGACAAGGGGCATCAGCACTACGGCGGCGATACCGCTCTCGCCCTGCTTGCGCTGCTGTACGCCGGCGAGGACCCGCGCGGCGATGAAATCGGCCGCGCCCTCGGTTGGCTGAATTCACAAACGCTCAAGAGCACCTACGCCTTCGGTACCCGGGCCCATGCGCTCGCACTGTTGCCCGATCGCATGCATCGCTCACGGCTCGAAGCGGACGTCACCTGGCTGGTCAGTGCCATGGGACGCCAAGGAGAGGGCGCGGGTGCGTACGACTATCTCGCGGCCGAGGATGGCACGTTGCGGCGCTGGGACAATTCCAACAGCCAGTTTGGCGTACTCGGCGTGTGGATGGCCGCAGAGGCCGGCGTTGCCGTACCCGACAGCTACTGGGACCTGGTCGGGCGATATTGGCTCCGCAGCCAGAATGCGGACGGTGGCTGGGGGTATATGGAACGAGAAGACAGCACCGGCAGCATGACGGCCGCGGGAGTCGCGTCGCTGTTCGTGGTGCTGGATCAGCGCTTCACGCGCGACCCGCGCGAGGGCGCGGAAGTTCAGGCCGCGGTGGACACCGGGCTGCGCTGGCTGGGGCGCAGCTTCGACCCCGAGCAGGCCGGGAATGAGTGGCATTTCTACTATCTCTACGGCATTGAGCGGGCGGGCCGGGCGAGCGGGTACAAATCCTTCGCGGGCAAGGAGTGGTTTCGGGCCAGCGCGGCATGGCTCCTGCGGCAGCAGCGTCCGGGTGGCTCGTGGGAAGGCACCGGCGGCGACATGACCGAGTTCCGCAACACGGCGTTTGCCCTGATGGTTCTGTGTCACGGGCGTGCCCCGCTCACGTTCAACAAGCTCGAACACGGCGCGGGCTGGAACGCGCAACCGCGTGATGTCGCTGGCCTGACGCGCTATTTCAGCCGCAGTTTCGAACGTTTGATGAACTGGCAGATCGTGAAGCTCGACAGCACGCTCGACGAGTTGCTGGAAGCGCCGGTGTTGTACCTGTACGGCACCGGTCGCACGGAATACACGCCGGTGGAGGCGCAGAAAATCCGTGAGTACTGTCTGCGCGGGGGCCTGGTGTTTGCCGTCTCGGGTGATGCCAGCGGAACTTTCCGGCGCAGCATTGAAGAGCTGGCCCGGCAGGCGTTTCCGGAACTCACGCTGCGACCCGTGTCGGCGGAGCACCCGCTGCTCTCTGGCGTCGTACAGTTCCCGCTGGAAGGCGACTACCCACTGCTCGAGGTGGCGAACGGAGTGCGTACCCTGCTGCTGCTGCTCGATCGCGACCTGGCACAAACCTGGAGCCGGGCGGTGCCGCGCGGGGCTCAGCTTCGCGATTTCGAACTGGCGGCGAATGTGTTCCTGTACGCGACTGACAAGGTCTTTTCGCGCAGTCGCCTGCAGACGCCCAACATCGCACTCGAGAACACGGCGCCCACCCGCACCATTGCCATGGCGCGGATCGCGTACGACGGCCCGTGGGATCCGGAACCATACGGCTGGACGCGTCTGCGTGCGCACCTCCACAACAGAGTTCGCACCAACCTGCTTGTGACGTCCGGCATCCGCTTCGACTCGGAGGTGCTGAGCAACTTTTCGATCGCCCACATCACCGGCACCGGCCCATTCACACTCTCTGATGAGGAACGCCGCGGACTGCGCCATTTTCTCAACTCGGGCGGTACGCTCCTCGCGGATGCCGCCGGCGCAACGCCGGGCTTTGTAGAAGCGCTCGAATCCGAACTGCGTGCCGCCACACGGTCCGAGCCACGCGCCCTCCGATCGACGGATTACATCGTGACAGGAGCCGGTATCCCCGATGCGGTGGACCTCAGCACGGTGGCATTCCGACGCAATGCGCGTCGCATGGCACGCGGACAGACGTTTCCGCCCCTGCTCACCTTCGGGACCCGGCGACGCCTGCAAGTCATCTATTCGCCGCTGGATTTGTCCGCCGGCCTGCTCGGTACGCAAGTGTATGACCTGGTCGGATATGAGCCCGAAGCCACCCTGCGCATCATGCAGAACCTATTGCTCTACGCGGCCCTGCCGACCGCCGAGAAGGCGACCCTCGCCCGCGAGGATTGAGGGCTGGACCGGGTAGCTTGCACCACGGCCCCGACGCCGGCTGTGGCCCGCCATGCAAACTCCCCACCCGCGCGGCGCCACGCGCACGGGTGGGGAGTCGGCTCTGGATCACTCGCACCGGCGGCAACGCGCCGTCGCTCACCGGCGATTCACCGTCCTGGCTACGGTCGCCCCAGCAGCGCAAAGCGGGCCCGGAGTTCGAGCTCGGCTTGCTGCCAGTCCCATTCCGGGTTTCCCGGGGTACCTCCCCGGGAGATGAAAATCTGGTAAGCCCGTTCTCGAATCTCTTCCTCGGTTGGTCCGCTGAGGGTCGGAATCAGCTCCTCAACCGGCTTGCTGCGAGGGCTGGAACGGGATCTTCGGGTAGCGGTAGCCAACATCGGTTGAACCTCCACATGGGCTCGGCAGCGGATGTGAGCCCCGCCTGCCGTCGGTTCCATCGGTTGGTTCTTCGAACTACCTGAGGATGACTGCGCAGATTCCGTCGGGTCCGAAAAATCTTCCCCGAGGAGGCCTCCACGGCGCGCACACCCCCTTGGGGGCCGCATGTGGAAGCTCGGCGAAGGGGGGAGTTCGCGCGGCTCCCGCGCGACCGGCAGGAGCGTGCCCGCTACCCGGTTGCGGTTCCGCTGGTCTGGCGGGTCGGGGGGCAGAGGCGCGGGAACCGTTGGCATTCCGCCATCGTTGGACTATCCTCACTGAACGGGTTCAGGCACCGCATTCTCCGCGCTCGATCTCAGGAGTTGTTCGTTATGCTTACGCCGGATCAAGTTCGCTTTTTTCATGAAAACGGCTTTCTCATTATGCGGGGAATCATCCCCCAACGTGACCTTGACGCGATGCGTGCCGCGGCCGATCGCCTTCAGGCCGACGCACTCGCGAAGGTTCAGCGGGCGGGCTACCTCGATCAGGCCAACCGCGTCAACAAGGACTGGATCGAACACCCCGTCGATCATTACGTCTATCGCGAGAAGGACGACGGTGCTTTCTCTTTCCACCGTGTCGAGCGCCTCTACTCCCAGGATCCGATCTTCGCCCAGATGGCCGTGGCCGAAACCTTGCTCAACAACGCCTGGCAGATCCTCGAGCGGCCGTTCTGGCCGCGGGGCGGCAATCTCGTCTACAAGCTGCCATACGAAGGGGCGGCTGTGCGTTGGCACCAGGACATCCCTTATCTCTACTGGTCCAGCGGCGGGCACACGAACCGAGGACGGTCCACCACGCACCCGATCCCGAACTTCACGACGGACATCTACCTGGAGCCGTCCAATCGCGACAACGGCGGGCTGTTCGCCATTCCCGGGACACACCGTAATGGCACGGTCGACGTGGACAAAATGGTCGCTGAGCACGGCTGGGACCTGCCTGGTGCAGTGCCGCTCGAACTGGAACCCGGCGACGCGATGTTCCACCATGTCGCGGTCGTACACGGCTCCAAGGAGAACAAGTCGGCCAGCAGGCGCCGCACGTTCTACATCCACTACCTAACCGACGAGACAATTGCCGATGCCTACTCGGATTGGCCGGACCTGTTGAGTGCCGAAGAAAACACGGCGAAGTGGGGCCAGGCGCTGCAGGACCGCTCTGCATGGACACAAGGGCAGTTCCATGAGCCGCTGCGCTTCATGCCGACACCGCAGGGCCTGCGGCCGACGAACGGGTAGCGCCGGGCAGCGGTGGACGCGGCAGGCAGCAGGTGCGTTCAGTTGCCGGCCGATGCCAGCACCGCGCCGCGTGTGATGCGCTCCAGAGCGATCGCGGCGCTCTCGATGTCGTCGGGAGTGGTAAACGGTCCGGTCGACAGGCGCGTGGTTCCGCCGAGCGTAAGCGTGCCGATGGCTGCGTGTGCCAGCGGGGCACAATGCAACCCGCTGCGCGAGAGGATGTCGAACTGCTCCTCGAGCAGGGTGGAGAGTTCCGCGGGTTCGAGCCCGGCGATGCGTATGCTGAAGACCCCGACACGCTCACGGGCATCGCGCGGGCCATACCAGGTCAAACCGTCGATCGCGCTGAGGCGCTCCTGCAACACCCGGCTAAGCTCCAGTTCGTGCGCGCGCAGTGCGGAGACGCCCCGCTCCAGCAGCCATTCCACGGCCGCCAACAGGCCCGCGAGCCCCGGCGCGTTGTGGCTGCCAGCTTCGAAGCGGTCCGGCCAGATGTCGGGCTGCACCGGGAGCTCGCTGGCGGAGCCGGTCCCGCCCTCGCGCACGGTGCGCAGCTCTGTGGCCACCTCAGCGCCGATGAGCAGTACGCCGGTGCCCAGCGGCCCCAGGAGCCCCTTGTGTCCGGGGCACGCCAGCAGATCCACGGGTAGCAATCCAAGGTCGATCGGTAGGTGCCCCGCCGACTGAGCCGCGTCCACCAGCAGTCGCACGCCCCTCCGCCGACAGATCTCGCTGACATCTGCGAGCGGCTGCACGACCCCTGTTACGTTGCTCGCGTGATTCAGCGCCACCAGGCGTGTCTCCGGTCGCAGGGCCTGCTCAAGGTCTGCCGGATTCAGCTGTGTAGTGAGTGGATGGACCGGGACGGTGGTCCACTCGACGCCGCTCTGGGCAGCGAGTGCACTGAGGGGGCGCAGGACCGAGTTGTGGTCCATGACCGTCGTTACGACGTGATCCCCTGGCCGCAGCAGTCCCTTGAGAGCGAGATTCAGTGCGTCCGTACCGTTCAGGGTAAAAACAACATGCACGTCCGGCGCACAGCCGAACAGCCGACGGAGGGCGTCACGGCAGCGCTGCAGCAGGCGCTCGGAAGCAAGCGCTTCGCGGTAGGCCCCGCGACCGGCACTGGCGTGGATGTTCTCGCAGTATTGCACCACGGCGGCAAGCACTTGCGGTGGTTTGGGATGGCTGGTGGCCGCGTTGTCAAAATACCTTCGCATCAGTACGCCCGTGCGGGTCGCAAAGTCGAAGAACGGTTCCGCCCGGCGGCCCGCGCCGCCTTCCGTCCTGCGCGCATGTTAGTCGCCGCCCCGGGCGCGCGACAATCGCCGCGCGGCGGCATGTTCGGCCTCATCCCGTGCCTCGTTCCGGATGAGTCGACCGAGGTGCAACCGCAGCACCACTTGGGGGGGATACTTCGTGAGGGAATAGAAGCCGGGCGGGCAATCGGCCCCGAGACAGTAGACCTCCTGTCCTGCCAAGCGCAGGCGGTACACCGCGAAGAGCTGCGCGCCGGTGTCGAAGAGTCCGGCGAGTTCCTCGCGCTCGATCACGATCCCGGGATTGCAGGTGCTCACCAAGTGCTGTAATGCCCGCCGGGCGGTTGCGGGCTCCCGCTCAGACGCCACTCGCGCCAGGCCCACGCCGAGGGCATAACGCGTCCCGATGTGAAAATCGTACGCCCCCTCCGAATCCTGTTCGTAGGCCGGGAAGTAGTTGGGTTCTGTGCATCCCACCACGACGTAATGTCCGGTGTGCTCCTTGGCACAAGTGCCCCCGTCCGGCGGTAGATCGAAGCGGAAAAGCGCGACCGAGCCCTCGCCCTCCAGGGGCTGCTCTTCAAACGCCGCTGCGAACTGGAGCACCGTCGGCGCACGGGTGCCAAGCTCAGAGGCCAAGTAAGTGCGCGCCTGCTCGGCATGTGCTGCGATCGTGGTTGCGGGCCAGTCCACTGTGTGCATATGTACCTACATCACGAAAAAAGACCGGCGCGTCGGCTAACCGCCGTGGCCGGGCGATTATAGTTCCATGCCATCGTGTGTCGGTCCGGAAATCAGCCCGCCCCAAACCGTTTCAGCTTCCACGGTTCCCCGCGCCAACTTATCGCCTTGACCCAGCTTACCCCGTTTTCCAACCTTCCTATGGACTGTCGGAGCTTCAGTCGGCCGACAGAGGGTCACCGTGGGAGGGTGCCGTCCGACGACTGAGAAGGAATCCGAAGGATGATCAAGCTTTCCACGCGCCCCGTCCGCTCCCTCCTGGTGCTCTCAATGCTCCAGGTATTCCTGGCGGGTGCCATCCTCGGCGGTTGCGGAGGCGATCTCAGCAACGTCGTTGACCCTGTTGTGCTGGATACCTGGGATCGGCCGCAGAGCGGGTCGGACCCGGCCCCAACGGGCAGCGGTACGAACAATCCACCGCCACCCCCCAACGGTGATTCAATTGCGCATGTGCCGCAGGTGGTAACGAATCCGATCACCCCGATTGTGCGCGGAGACGTGCAACAGCGGGAAGATACGCCGATTCTGTACGTGGATGTCATCGAGCTCAACTTCGGTGCGCAAGCGGCCGCTGGCGGCTTTGCCGTTACGAACGTCGGGACGGGTACGCTGAACTACACCGTGGCGACCGACGTGACGTGGGCCACGATCAGTCTTGCCGGGGGTTCGAGCACCGGCGAACCCGATCCGGTCGTGGTGTTCGTGCAGCGCGCCAACCTGCCGCCCGGTGTGTACGTCGGGTTCGTCAACATCTCTGCGAGCAATGGCGAAAGCCACATCGTCAACCTGATCATGACCGTCCCGGTGCCGGATGATCCGGATGAGCCCCCGCCGCCACCGGCACCGACTCTGACGCTGAGCACGGACACCGTTCACTTCGGCCCCGACGGCTGGACGCGCGGATTCACGCTCGCGAACACGGGATCGGCCTTTGACTTTACTCTAGCGGTCGACCAGCCGTGGCTCTCACTCAGCACGACGAGCGGGACGCTCGGAGCCGAGACGATCACGGTGACCTTGACGGCGGAGCGGCTCGAACTCGTGACGGGAGACCACACGGCGAAGGTTACGATCGGGACGACGGCCGGCTTGTCAGCCAGCGTGACGGTGCACCTGGAAAAGCCGTTGACGACCCCGCTCATCATTCCCTGGCTGGAAGTGAACGTGGCCGACGAAGCCCAAATCGAGCACTGCGTGGCTGGTTTGCAAAAGTGGCGCCGAGTGACTCATACGGCGGTGGTCACGACGAACACGGGGCGGGAATGGCTTTACACGACGCTCAAGCAGCGTGTCCCGGATATGCAGATCATTCCAGGTATCAAGACGGCCCCGCGACTGGGTACGAACTCCTTTGACAATCTCCTGGGTTGGGAACGCATTGCGACCTCCGCAGCGCTGATGGTCGCCAACGCCGGCGTCAACCAACTCGTGCTGGAGAACGAGACGGCGCTCATGTCCTACTGGTTCGGCGGCGCCACGATCAACTTCTCGCAACTGGCCGCCGGCCTTTCAACGCTGCCCCCGCACATCGAGTACATCTGGTTCCCCAGCGTTCACAGCCGGCAGGCCTGGCTGCAGCAACGTTCGGCCGACCTATGCGCGTTCGTAAACGGTGTCATCAATACGCGCTTCGTCGATCAGAGCATTTGCCACCCCCTGTGGCCGAATGACCAGGCCTGGATCCAGAACCGCGCCACGCTCGAGGCGCTTTCGAGCAATCCGATTCTGCCGCTCATCTACTTCGGCTGCTCGGGCGACACCTGCTTCTGGACTTATGACGGCATTCCGCGCGCCCTGGGATTGCTTTCGCAGCGGTCGGATGTTCTCTTCTACACCGGCAGCACGCTCTGGATCGAAGCGGCCGAGCAGACCGACGTGCAGCTTTGGCAGCGTCCGTAGCCGTCCGCCGCATATCTAGCGGCGGACTTCTAGCGCAGCGCTTCCAGCTCGCGCTCCACTTCCTCGCGCTCCGGTAACTTGAGCACCCGCGCGATGTCCAACGCCTCCCGCAGCGCGTCCGCCGCCTCGCGTCGCTGCCCAACGGCCGCACGTACCTCGGCCAGCTCGCGCAGGCATACGAACTGGCTGGTCAGATCGTCCCCGTCCCGGAGCGCCGCATAGGCGGCCTCGTACTCGACCAGTGCCTCGCGCGGTCGGTCCGTCGACCGGTACACCGCACCCATGGCCATACGCACGGCCGGTCGCGTGCCTTCCTCCGCCAGTTCAAAACACTTGCGCAAAGCCGCGAGCGCCTCCGGCCACTGCTCATGCCGGCGATGCCACTGGCCGAGGTACAGCCAGGCCGTGGCCTGGTGCGCGCGGGTGCCGACACGCTCGGCAAGGGCCAGCGTTTGCTTGTGCCGCGCCTGCGCTCGTTGCGCCTCGTCCAGCCGGTCGTATATCAGGCCCAGCTTGTTGATGGCCGGCAGTGCTGCGAGGAGGTCTCCGCGTGCTTCGAGCATTCGCACGAGAATGAGCTGCCACTCCACCGCCCGCCAGGCGTGGTACCGCGCGAATCCGGCCCGTTGATCGACGGTCAGCGTGTCGTCCGCGGGAAACGGGCGTAACAGGTGTGCATCGCAGAGCGCGGTCAGCGCCGTGAACTGGCCGTAGACATCGCCGGACTCCTCGGCCAGGGCCAGCGCGGTTTCCGCGCGCTGACACGCCGCCTCGAAACCGCCGACAGTCTGAAGCAGCAGACTCAGGCCCAACTCGGCGCGGACGCGATCAAAGGGATCGTCCGCGAGTCGTGCCAGATCACTCAACACCCGCAGCCGCCGCGTGGCATCCTCGCGCCCTTCCGGACCGACCTGTGCTTCGAGCTGCGCGCGCAACAGAAGTGCGGCCCGGAAGCGCCGATCGGCATCCAGCGCCAACCCGCTCCAACGCAGCGCTCCAGGCAGATCGTTGGACCGCGCCGCCTGCACAGCCAATGCGTAGTATTCCACAGCGCCGGGTCGCCGCGCAGCGGGCTCGGTCAACATCTCCCATTGCGCCTCGGTCAGATCCGTGCCCACCCCCAGCGCCACGAGGGTCCACCGTACGGCAGCCGCCAACTGGTCAAAGAGGCGACCCGCCGGGAGCCGCACTTCCGTTACGACCTCCGGATGACGCAGGTCGTGCAGGAGCAGCTCGATCGTAAGCTGGTCTCCAGTTCCGCTGCACGTTGCGCGGAGCCAATGTGTCGCACCCAGCAACTCCGCCACGGAACCCCAATTCGGTGGCTCGTCACCCGTCAGTGACAGTTCCCTCCGGGCCTGCTGTAGCCGCAGGGTTGGAACGACCACCACCCCCGGCGCACGCACCAGTCGCCGGGCGAGCAGTTCTTCGCAAGCGATCGGAATCCACAGATCGCGTTCATCGCTCTCGGGTGCGGCCGTGAAGCCCATGATGGCCAGCACCGGCCGTGGGTCAGGCGGTGGCGTCCAGTTCTCCAAATCCACGATCTGCGGCTGGGCGCCCGCCGACCCGCTGACGAAGCTCAGAAGCAACACGAGTGCCTTCGCGGTAAGCACTTTGTGGCGGCCGCCCTGCGTGTGTTGCGAGGCCTTCATCCTTCGGACACACTCCAGCCCAGGGCGGTCAGTACACGGTGCAGGAATCGCAACTGAGCGCGTTCGTCGTCCTCCACTTCCCCATCCTCCAGGATGAGTCCCAGGCACTCGTGAAAGACGGCGGCATGCACGAACCGCAATTGCGAGAGGAGAATGCCGCGTTCGAGCGCGAATTGCTGGGCGCTGAGGCGTTCTTCTTCGGTTAGTTTTCCGTCGGCCAGCGCGTCGTAGATCAAATCCCGATAGGCCCGCAGCTCAGGTGTCCATGGGGAAGAGGTGGCAGGGGCCTCGGGGAGAAACTCTTCTGTCGGCAGGTGGATTCTACGGCGCGGCTGAAACGCCTGTCCGCCGTCCTCCACCGCGTCGATGCGGGCAAGTCGCAAAAAACGCCATCCGGCCTCGGGTTCGTGCTGATAACAGCGCAGCACGATGTCGTTGAAATGATGGGCGAAACTGTACGGTTCCACGATGCGCCGGTCCGGCCGGAGTGCGGAGAGACTCCGCCGATACGTCAGGCGGACCATGCGCCTGAGTTCGGCGAGTTCGACCAGTGCTCGGACGACATCGGTGTTCATCGTGGAGGGATCCTCATGGGCGGGTGGCGCCCCGTGCCATGGAGCCGTCAATCCAGCCGGTAGCGTTCAGTGCCGAAATCGGCGACGGCGGTCGGAACGCTCCAGAAGTACACGATCCCGAATCCGAACAGTGCGGCTATCGCCGAACCGCCGCAAATGTACGCCGCCAGGGTCACGCTCTCGGAATAGAGCACGGCGGCCACAACACTCAGCACGACCCACACGATCAGGAGCCAACCGCCAGCGGTGGCTCCGGTCCCGCGGATGGAACGCCCCCCCGGCACGGGCAGCACCTGGGCGAAGGCCCCCTGTGCGCCAATCATCAGCACCTGGCACTGGACGGCGACCACGACGGCCAGCACCGCCACGCGCAACCACTGCTGGACCGGCTCCATTGTGCCGAGTCCAGCCCGGATCGTGTCGTTGACCAACAGTACCAGGATGACGCCGATCAGCAACGGTGAATAGTACGTCCAGCGTCCCATGCTTCACTCCCGTGGGCTGCATGCCCGTCAGTTCGCACGACGGTGCGCCGGAAGATGGTATCATGCCCACCGGTTGCTGGATACGTCGTCGCACCGGACCGGAGGAGAGCACCTCCCGGCCAGGCCCGGTGCGCAGATTTCTGCAGGATCGGAGTTGTTGCGGTGCGGACAATCGCGATCGTCGGCGCTACGGGTGCCGTGGGGGCTGAATTCTGTGCCGTGCTGAGCGCAAGAGGGTTTCCGGCGCAGGAGGTGCGCTACCTTGCCTCGGCGCGCTCGGCGGGTGCCAGCATCGCCGGTGTTCACGGTCCGGCGCGGGTAGCCGAAGTATCTGCGGATGCTTTCGTGGGTGTTGATTGTGCATTCTTTTCAGCGGGTGCCGGTATCAGCCGGACTTTTGCCCCCCTGGCTCGCGCGGCCGGGGCCCTCGTCATCGACAACTCGTCGGCTTATCGCATGGATACGGATGTGCCGCTGGTTGTGCCGGAGGTGAACCCTGCGGCGGCGCACGCGCATCACGGTTTGATCGCCAACCCGAATTGTTCGACGATTATCGCGGCAATCGTCCTGTGGCCGCTGCATCAGTTGGTGCCACTGCGCCGGGTCGTAGTCGCAACGTATCAGGCGGCCAGCGGTGCCGGAGCTCGCGCCTTGGCTGAGCTCGAAGCCCAGACCCGCGCCGTGCTTGCGGGGGAGCCGCCGCGCCCGGAGGTTTTTCCGGTCCCGTGCGCCTTCAACGTCTTCAGCCACAACAGTGCGGTCGGATCGGACGGCTACAACGTGGAGGAAACGAAGCTGATCTGCGAGACACGCAAGATCTTCGGCGACGCGACCCTGCGGATCGCACCGACGTGCATGCGCGTGCCGGTAAAGCGCGCCCACACCGAAGTCTTTGCGCTCGAGTTTGCTGCTCCGATGACCGTGGAAGCCGCCCGCGCGGTGCTGGCGCGCGCCCCGGGGGTGAGACTGGTGGATGAACCGGCGGCGAATCGCTTTCCGACACCACTGGAGGCCAGTGGGGCAGACGACGTACTCGTCGGCCGTTTGCGTTGTGACCCCAGTGTGCCGGATGGCCGGGGGCTGCAACTCATGTGTGCCGGTGACCAGTTGCGGAAGGGCGCCGCCCTGAACGCGGTGCAGATCGCGGAGCTCCTGCTGTGACGACGCCGATTCATTTCGGGTGGGAGGGTGAGAAAGTGCGCCTGGTGCCGCTCGACCGGGACCGGCATTTTCAGAACTGCGTCCGGTGGGTCAACGATCCTTATGTCACCGAATGGACACTGGTCGGTGATTTTCCGATCACACGCTTGCAGGAAGAGGCGTACTTTGAGCGTCACGCCCGGCAGGCAAGCCCATCCGACGTGGTCTTCGCAATCGAAACGCTGAGCGAGGAGGAGGAACATATCGGCTTGGCGTCTCTACATCAGATCGACTACCGGCACGGGACCGCCCAGACAGGCACTCTCATCGGTCGGCGGAAATTCTGGGGACAGGGTTTCGGGACCGATGCGATCCGGGTGCGTACGCGCTACGCCTTCGAGGTGCTGGGTTTACGGCTATTGCTGAGCGAGGTCATGGCGCCCAACGTGGCGTCGCTGCGCGCGCTGGCGCACGCCGGCTATCGTGAGGTCGGCCGCATCCCGGACCGCCACTGGAAACGCGGCGCGTATCGCGATGCGGTCCTGCTGGCCCATCATCGCGAACGATACGCCTGCGAGCCCAACGTTCCGTAGCAAGCCCAGGGGGTTCACGGCCGCAGCAACCGGTTGAATGCATCGCAAATTTCATCTCCGTATTGACTTACGGGCCCCTGGAGGTCTCCGTACAGCACCCCCACCACCGGTTGGAGCACCAGCCCCAGCAGCAACTGAAGCCCGAGTCCAGGCGGAACAGGTCGGAAGGTACCTTGTTCCACGCCATCCCGCAGGACGCGCTCCACCATGGCCCGTACACCGAATTCGGTCGGGACCGATCGCGCCAAGTCGTGCTGACTCAGCAGGAGGAAGCGCAGCACGAGGGGATGCTCGTCTGCGTAGGACAGGAAGGCCCGTACGAGCAGGGCGAGCCGTCGAGACGCATCGCGCTCGGACAAGGCCAAGCCGGCCAACCGCTGTGTCAGCGCCGCGTAGTTCTTGCGATAGACCTCTACCGCGAGATCGTCGCGGCTCTTCCAATAGCGATAAAGCAAGCCGGGAGAAACACTTGCCGCTTCCGCGATTTCCTGGATCGTGGACCCCCGCAACCCTTTCCGGGCCACGACGGTCAACATGCCGTGCTCGATGTGTTCCCGTTTCTCGACCGGCCTGGCCATTCCCATCCTCCACGACTGCGATCAATAATGAATATCTATTCACTCATTACAGATTGCATGGGGTCGAGCTCGAAGTCAAGGGGTGTAAGTTCGTTACACATGGCTCCGACACGTTTCGACGGAACCCCCGCTGAGCACCAGCGCCGTTGGGCTGGCGCGCATCGCTGGCCCCGGTGCGGTGGCGCGCAGAAAAGCACCGCCCGCTGGACCTGGAATCGGTCCTTACGGGCGGTGTTGCATCGATCCCCCCCATTCCATCTCAGGGGCAACGCAGTGCGCCGCCCACCCGCTTCTGATTTCCTAGCGACGGCGAAGCAGGCCTGCGGCTAAAGCAAACAGCACGAAGGCCGCCGGCTCCGGAACAAAGTAGCCGGGGTTGCCGAGGTCGTTGCTGACGGAGCGGTACGAGCCGTACTCGTCCCCCTCGAACGAGAGCACCCATAGGTACGGGTCGTTTGCGCCGAGCGCCGCCGGCGTGAGCGGATTCCCGCTGATGCGCTGTGTGCGAATACTGCCCGGGAACGCCTGATCGCCGTAGTCCAGCCGATCCGCGATGTTGTCATTGGCGTCCAGCAGGATGATGCTGTCGGCGCGCCCGATGTTCCAGCCGTTCTGGTTTGCGCCGAGCAAGCCAACCACCTTGATCGCCGGATCGAGCGCCCAGGCGGAGCGGAAGTCACCTTCGGCCGCTTCGGTCAGCACCACCGCCTCGCCGGGCTGTACGTTTCCGAAGCCCGAAAGATCAAAGCGTCGCTCCAGATTCGGGTAATTGTTGTCCACGAAGCCCCAGCCGGTGAAGTCGACCGGCGCGGCGCCCAGGTTCGTGAATTCGATGAACTCGCCATCCTGTCCGTCGTACATCCACTCGGTGATGTAGATCCCCGCGAACGCGGTTGAAGCCACACCCGCCGCCAATGCCAACACAAGACCCTGCTGCCACCACTTCATCATCGCCTCCTGATTATCGCTTGATGATCCGGACCGCCGCTCTTTCCCAGTGGTACGCTCCCCGCTGGCGCGGCCCATACAAGCCAGCGGGGTCGAGCGGCTGAAAATACCCGCAGCGCGTTCGCCTATGACGAGCAACAGGTTAGGTTTTGGTGAATCGGGACGATTCTCCAAACAGGTTATCTGAGCGTAACAAGTGGGGCAGGTAGGGTTCAAGCGAAATCCGGATTCTCTGATAGAACGGTGATAAGACTGCACGAGCGCGTCGCGGCACGTGCCCGGCCACAGCCCCTCTCTCCTGCCAGGGCCGAGAAATACGTTCCCGCTGCCTTGTCCGTCGGATCTTGCGCTGGGCAGAAACTATCCATGCGCACACCTTGCTGGACACCGCGGCGAGATGCAGGTAATCCGGCGATCCGTGCTGCACCGCAATCGAGTTGACGTGTATGGCGCCGATCGCTAGTGTTTCTCATTGAGCGTTGACTGTATTCATGCTGTTCCCCCCAGTGGAGGTACTGCCGGATGACTGCCGATCATGCGATCATCGTCGTGGTGCGCCCCCGGTGGGTATCGGCCTGACGCGGACCTGAACGCTGCCTTGTCGCCCGGTGACGGCCGACAAGCACTACCCGTCTGAGTTTCCCACCCGAGGCGCCTTCCCCGTTCCAGTTTCCGTGCCGATTCCGCGCGCACTTGCTGTTCCTGTGCGCAGCATCGGTGTGGTATCCGTTTGAATCACAATCCGCGGTGTGCTCCCTTGCAGCGAGCGCCGCATATGAGGTTTTCCCCACGATGGATAGGACATCCTTGGGCTGGTCTGAATACTGGAAATTGCAGTTTGACGAATTCGCGCCGCCGGGCTGCACCCCGGCGCGCATCGCCCGCGAAGAGCGTGCGGCGTACTTCATTCTTACCGACATCGGTGAGCAACTCGCGCGGGTCAGTGGACGGCTCCGTGCCGCTGCGACGCGCCGGGCTGATTTTCCCGCGGTGGGCGACTGGGTCGCCGTCTCCTCCGTGGAGGGTGAAGGCGCCGTGATTCAGAGCGTGCTGCCGCGCCGGACGCTGTTCTCCCGCAGGAGCGTGGGAGAGGGCGCTGCGGATGAGCAGGTGATCGCCGCGAATCTGGACACGGTCTTCCTGGTCAGTGGCCTGGACGGAGATTTCAACCCACGCCGTATCGAGCGCTACCTGACGCTCGCCTGGGAGAGCGGCGCCGCACCTGTCGTGGTGCTGAACAAGGCCGATCTATGCCCGAACGTCGCTGAACGGGTCGCCACGGTCGAGGGGCTCGCACCCGGCACCCCCGTGCTTGCGGTGAGTGCGGCTGCGACACGCGGAGCCGAGGCGTTGCGCCCGTATCTTGGCCCAGGGACCACGACCGCGCTCCTGGGATCGTCCGGTGTGGGCAAGTCGTCACTCATCAACGTGCTACTGGGTACGGAGCGGCAGCGCACCGCTGCGGTGCGCGCGGACGACCAGCGCGGTCGACACACAACCACACGGCGCGAAATGCTCCTGCTGCCCACGGGCGGCGTGCTCATCGACACACCGGGCATGCGCGAGCTCCAGCTCTGGGCGGACGCCGCCGCTCTTGACCAGGTATTCGCTGATGTGACCGCCCTCGCGGAGCAGTGCCGCTTCCACGACTGCCGGCACGAGGTTGAGCCGGGCTGCGCGGTGCGTGCGGCGCTCGCCGCCGGCACACTGGCCCCCGCACGTTACGCGAGCTATGTGAAGCTCGGGCGCGAGCTGAGCTACCAGGCCCGGCGCGACGATGTGCGGTTGTGGATGGCGGAGCGTGAAAGGTGGAAGAAGCTGGGTGCCCTTGGCCGGGCACGTGCACGTCGGAAGCTGTAGGCGGGTACGCCGGTGGGACGGAGCATCGCTCCGTCCCACCACGCCAGCGCGCTATCGTGCGCGTGGCCGCTTCAGGAGGACATCCATGTAATGCGACATGCCATAGAGTTGATTCGTGTCGAGCACCGCCACCACTTCCCCACCCGCATGACCTGGCGTGTTGAGCTCCGAGTCGAGTTTGTGCATATCGACGTTGCCGCTGAGCCAAGAGCTGGGCGCGAATTTGAGCGTATGAGATTCCCACGGGGGGCATGTCGATCAGCCAACCGTGGCACCGCATGGCTCGCTGAATGGCAGTGAGTCTTTCACGCGCCAGGAGGGTTGGGGGAAAGCTGGCTCCGCGATCCGCCCGAAGCGCCCGCGAAGCCGAGCCCCCGCAAGGCCGTCCGAACCTCGTCGAGCACGGACAAATCGTCGATTGTCGCCGGGGTCTGATACGGCTGTCCGTCGGCGATGCGCTTCATCGTACCACGCAGCACCTTGCCCGATCGGGTTTTGGGCAGTCGCGGCACAATGGTCACGAGCTTGAACGAGGCCACCGCCCCGATCCGATCGCGGACCATCTGCACGAGTTCGCGTTCCAGCTCCGCCGCCGGACGCTCGACGCCCGCCTTGAGCACGACGAAACCCAGCGGAAGCTCACCTTTGAGCTCGTCCTGCACACCGATGACCGCGCATTCCGCAACGTTCGGATGTGCTGCGAGGACTTCCTCCATGCCCCCCGTGGACAGGCGATGGCCCGCCACGTTGATGATGTCATCCGTGCGGGCCATGATGTACACGTACCCGTCCTCGTCGATCAACCCCGCATCGCCCGTGAGGTAGTAACCCGGATAGGCGGCGAGGTAGGAATCCACGAAGCCCGCATCGTTCTGCCACAACGTTGGCAGACAACCCGGCGGCAACGGCAGACGCACCACGATGCTGCCCAGCTTCCCGGCCGGCAGTGCTGCGCCGCACTCATCCAGCACCCGCACGTCGTAGCCCGGTGTCGGACGCGTCGGTGAACCTGGCTTGATCGGCAGTGGCGCCAGCCCGAGACAGTTGGCGGCGATCGCCCAGCCCGTTTCTGTCTGCCACCAGTGGTCCACGACCCGCACGCGCAGGTGCTGCTCGGCCCACTGCAGTGTGTCGGGATCGCAGCGCTCGCCCGCGAGGAACAGGGCCCGGAACCCCCGCAGGTCATAGCGCGCCCGGTGCAGACATTCGGGATCTTCCCGCTTGATGGCGCGCAGCGCAGTCGGTGCCGCGAAAAGTGCTCTTACCCCGTGCTGAGCGATCACGCGCCAGAACGCACCGGGGTCGGGGGTACCCACCGGCTTGCCTTCGTACAGCACAGTCGTGCAACCATACAGCAGCGGACCGTAGACGATGTAGGAATGTCCCACGACCCATCCGAGGTCGGAAGCGGCCCAGTAGACTTCGCCCGGCCGCATGTCGTAGATGGCATGCATCGTCCATTGCAGCGCCACGGCATGCCCGCCGTTGTCGCGTACGACGCCCTTGGGAATGCCCGTCGTGCCGGAGGTGTACAGAATGTAGAGCGGATCGGTCGCGGCCACCGGCACGCAGGCCGCCGGCTCGGCCGTGGCCACCTCTTCGCTCCAATCCAGGTCACGACCCGGCACCAGCTCGGCGTGCATCTGTGGCCGCTGGTACACGATGCACTTGTGGGGTTGGTGCGCAGAGATGCGCAGCGCCTCGTCGAGCAGTGGCTTGTACGCGATGACCTTCTTGCCCTCGATGCCACACGAGGCACTCAGGATCAGCTTGGGCCGGGCATCCTCGATACGTTTGGCCAGTTCCTGCGGTGCAAAGCCCCCGAAGACTACCGAGTGAATTGCGCCGAGCCGCGCGCAGGCCAGCATGGCGCATAGTGTTTCCGGGATCATCGGCATGTACACGATCACACGATCACCCGCGCTCACGCCGTGTCTCCGCAAGACACCCGCAAACCGCGCCACCCGGTCGCGCAATTCACGATACGTGAGCACTTGCACCGTGCCGGTCACCGGACTGTCGTAGATCACCGCGGGTTGCGCGCCGCGGCCGGCTTCAATGTGCCGGTCGATCGCGTTGTAGCAGGTGTTGAGTTCCCCCCCGACAAACCAGCGGTAAAAGGGCGGCCGACGGTCGTCCAGCACGCATTGCGGGGCTTTGAACCAATGGATCTCCTCGGCGGCACGACCCCAGAACGCGGTCGGATTGTCGAGGGACTCCCGGTACATCCGGTCATAGGCGGTGGAATTCATCTGCGCCCTCGCAATGAGAAGTGTTGTACCGCAGCGTATCGTACGCCACAGGCACCCAGCAACAGGCCTGCTGTGGTGAATGCTGAATCCGGTTGCAGGAAGGATGAACTTCCATGGGTTGCCACGCTGTATCCCGTTGCAGCACTGAAACTGCGCGCCTTCGAATGCTTTACCCCATGCCAGGCACCCGGTAGACTCACTTTGAAGCTTCTCAGCAGACAGATCATGTCACAACGCTCCGTCCGAAGGCCTGTCGTCGTCCGACCGTTGCCTACCCGCGGTCGCAACCCCTGCTCACCCGGCATCCGGCCGGGCTTGTTCACCCTCATGCGAAAGGTGTGCGATGATCAAGTTCGGCCCGGGCAACTTGCGCATTCCGCGGTTTGAACGGCCCGTTTTCCTCGTGGCGGGGGGGCTGACGGACTTCCGCAAAAAATACCCTGAGAAGAATACCTGCCAGCTCTGCACCGAGGCGCTGCGGATGGCCGTCGAGGAGAACGACCTCAAGGTATCTCCCGAGGATGTACGCCGCAGTGTGAATTGGGTCGTCTATTCCCAGTTTGCGGATCACTTCGGAGATCAACTGCTGGCGGCTGCCAAGGTACACGACTATCTGGGTTTTGATCCGCTCGGCAACATCGAGGTGAAGACCGGCGGGGCGACGGGGGGGTCCGCTGTGCTGGCGGCGGCGCAGGCCATCGCCTCAGGTTACGCGGATTGTGTACCCGTGGTCGGGTGGGAGCGCATGGACGAGGTGTCGACCAAGGTGGGCAACAGCTACATCGCCAGTGCGGCGTGCAAGGACTTTGAGAGCGAGCTGGGCTGGATGTATGCCAGCTACTACGCCCTGATGGCGCAGCGCTACCAATACGAGAACGGTGTTTCTCGCGAGACACTGGCGAAGATTGCCTGCAAGAATCACGAGTACGCCCGCTGTTCGCCGTTCTCGCAGAACCCCGGCCATTACACCGTGCAGGACATCCTCGACAATGGCATGGTGTCCCACCCACTCTCCTTTCTGGAATGCTGCGTGATGAGTGTCGGGGCGGCCGTACTCCTGCTGGCCGACGAGAAAACGGCCTACCGTCTTACCCCACATCCGATTCGGCTCAGTGCGATTTGCGGCGGTACACACACTCTGCGTACCGCCGACCGCCGCAATATGCCGATCCTGCTCCTGCCGCACGAGAGCGAGGAGACTTATCGCGACTTCTTGACGGGACGGCGTGACGCGTGGCCCGGGTTCAGCTCGTTCCTCGCAGCACGCATGGCGGCCTACCTCGCCTATCACATGGCCGGCATCCGCGACCCGCTGCGTGATTTCGACCTGCTCGAAACCCACGATGCCTTCACGATCAGCGATGTGCAGACGTACGAGGACATTGGCTTGCGGCCCTACGGGCGCGGGCGCGAGTTCATCGAGTCCGGGGATGCCTATTTCGAGGGGCGGCTGCCGACCAACCTCTCGGGTGGACTGATCGGCACGATGCACGCCGTCGGTGCGACCGGGATTTTTCAACTGGTCGAGCTGCTCTGGCAGCTTCAGGGGAAATACGACCGGTTCCACGGCACCCCACAGCTGTGGGAGCGTTACGGCAAATCCCGGCCTGCGGACTGGCGCAGTTTGCAGGTCAAGAACCCGCAACGTGGCTGTGCGATCAGCCATGCGGGGACCGGTAGCCACGTGACATGTGCAATCCTGGAGCAACCGTAGCACGGCGGGCGACTCCGCGTGATGACCAGCGGAAGCGAGAAAGGAAGGCGGCGATGGCGATCGACTGGCCCACCACGCAATTGAAAGTTTGGAACGAGGAGCCGCTGGGTGTCCGGAATCCCAAGACCTGGGAGCACTTCCACACGTACGGTGGCTGGGGTCGGTTCTTCCGGGGCCTGCAACAGGGGCAACTGCTCGCGACGCGCTGCCCGAACACGCAGTGCATGGAGCAGCGCCTGTGGCTGCCGCCGCGATGCGAGTGTCCCGACTGCTGGCATGAGATGGAGTGGATCGCAGCGCCGACTGTCGGTCGGATCTATACCTGGAGTATCGTCCTGTACCCCGGCGAGCTATTCCGCCTGCCACCCGAGACCCCGCTGATCAGCGTGGAACTGGACGGCGTCTGCACCAGGTTAATGAGTTGGCTCAAGGAGGGCCGACCGGAGATCGGCCTGCCGGTTCGGGCGGTCTTCAACACGCAGCGGCCCACGAACACGATCCTCGACCTCGCCTGGATACCGGCATAACAGGCCCCAGTGATGGACGCCGCCTTTCCGGATTTTGTACGAGCGCTGCCGCCGGTGGACACCGCCGTGGCGGGCCTGCGCGGCTGGCAACTCGTCGGTGCCGGCATCGTCACGCTTTTCATGCAGGCCGACCGTGACGTGGTGATCCCCCCGCATCGGCACGGCGCACAATGGTGTTGTGTGCTCGCCGGTTGCATGCGGGTGACGATCGCCGGTTGCCCCCGGACCTGCGGCCGCGGCGACACACTCCTGTTGCCCGCTGAAGTCGAGCACGAAACGGCACTGCAAGCCGGCTGGCGGGCGGTCTATTTCTGTTTGCCGGATGAATGACGCACGTCCTGACCGCGGTCCGGCGCTCAGTGTGTTGGGCGCAGGCGACCTTCGTCATACCACGCGTCAAGTCCGCGTAACGAAGAGTGACAGTCGCGGCACAGCAGCAGTGGCCCCCCCAGGTGGCACTGCTCGCAGCGCAGATTCTGGTGCATTTCCAGACTCATCGAGTGCTGGAAGGCGCCTTCGAGCAAGAGTCCCGGCTGATCCGGTACCGGGTTCAGGAAAGTGTGGCAGGTGATGCAGTCGGAAGAAATCGCTCGCCCCACGGCGTCGACATGCCGCCCGTCATGACAGCGGAAACAGCCCGCTGAGAACATGTGACCCACGTTCTCCGGGTAGGTGCGCCAATCCACCTTCATCGCCGGGAAGAAGTTGCGTCGGTAGGCGTCCCGGGTTGCCGCGATCGCCTGTGCCACGGCCTCCGCCCGTGTTGTGAGCAGTTCCGGGTAGTGCTCCTCGTAGAACGCCGTGAGCCGCCGCCCGATCTCCGCCTCCGCTGTCGCGACGTCCGGGTAGTCCCCCACCAACGCCGCCACTGCTTCGCGCTTGATGTAGGGCAGTGTCGCGTCGATCCGGCCGGCCTCGAGTTGCAGGTCCACAGCCGAAACGGGTGGGCGGAAATGATGCGCGCCGCGATTGTGGCAGTCCATGCAGTCGATCGTGCGGGCGATGCCGGTCGGCGGCGGCGCCGTATGCGCCAGCCCGTCAGATCGGTAGATCGTCTCGGCGCCGTCCGCGGTCACGTGCCGCACCCAGGGGATTTCCTGCAGGTGCTCATCGAGAGCGACGTAATCGATACGCCCCGCGACCATCATGTGCATGTGAATGCCTTCGACGCGGCCGATCGATTCGTCCGCACCGCCGATCTTCAGCAGCATGCGCACCGCCCGCCGCGTGTTCTGCTCATCCGGTGCGAAGTGGACAACCTCCTTCAATTTGGAGCCGTGGAATTTATCCGGCCAGTGGCAGTGTTCACAGGTGTCACGGGCGGGTCGCAGTTCCGTGATCGCCGGTGGAATCGGTCGCGAAAACGTGTCGAACGCAACCGCAAAGACCTGCCGCGCGCCGGAAAGCTTGGACTTGACGAACCAACCGGCGCCTTCGCCGATGTGACACTCGGCGCAAGTCACGCGTGCGTGGGGGGAAGTCGCATGGGCCGTCCCCTGCGGCTCCATGACGGTGTGGCAAGCCGTCGCGCAGAAGGCCGTGGTTTCGGAATAGCGGTAGGCCTGGTAATTGGAGCCGACAATCAGCGGCAGCACCACGAAGAACGTCAGCAGCATGAAGACCAGCAGCGCGCCGAGAGTCGGCCGGTCGGTGAGATCAAGGTGCAGGTGGCGCGGCAACGGCTGGCCCTGGGCGCGGTGCACCCGGTATTGCTTCCACAGGGCCCCGATCGGCACGATCACCAGGCCGAACAGGAACACGCCCGGCACCACGAGGTAACCGATCACGTTGAGGTAGGGGTTCGCAGTTCCCGAGGTTAGCGCCAGCAGGGCGAACGCCACCAGCGTGGTGGCCGACAAAGCGACGATGAACAGCCCGAATAGACTGACGACATTGTTGCAAAGCGACAGGAGCTTGCGCACCCCGGCGCGGACGGTGCTGGGCATGGCTTCGGCGGCCGGCATGCATCACTCCCTGCAGCCCCCGCGTCACGATCCACACGAATTGCGCAGTAATCCCGCACGCGGGAGCACCAAGTCAAGCCCCGCACCCACCGCGGAGTTCCACGGAATCTACGACATTCGGACCTTTGTGTCAAGCATGCAGCACTTTGGTCGTAGTTGGAACATGTGGTGCGCGGGCCGAGTTCCCCTGTCCCCGCAGCAAGCGTGGACCGAACTCAATAGTTGCTCCACCGAATCGCCTGTCGAATCCGCTCGTACCGCAACGTTGCACCCGCCAGCCACAGCAGCGACAGTCCCCCGAAGTTCGCAAGCAGCAGGAACTCGAAGGGGATCAGTCCGCTGGCCTCCAATGGGTCGCCGAACACCACCAGTAAAAGCAGGCCGGGGCCGACCATCAGAGGCCAGACATGCAGCCAGGCGGTCTCGTACGCCATGCAGCGCGCCAGCCAGCGGGCATCGGGCAGAGCCCTGGCGAGGTGCCAGGCCGTAAAGATCAGTGCGCCCAGCGTACGGTGCAGTAGCCAAGCCAGCAGCGTGAGGATGGTTAGCGCCGTCAAGAACACTGCAATGAACGTGGGAATATCGCTTGTATTGGGCAAGCCGCCTTCATTAACCACCGCGATCAGCGTCGCGAGGCCCAGCCAGCCGGCGCCGTGCAGCCAGAGCAGCGGATACGTCCAGCGGGCAAAACGCTCGGCTGCGTCGTCGCCGGTCCGCAGCGGCAGCCGCGCGTAAAAGCGCTGCGGCGAAATGACAATCGGCCGCAACAGGCGCCACCACGTTCGCAGACCCAGGCGGGTTGCCGCGGAAGCTGTCACACCGAAATGCACCAGCCCGGGGCGCACCTCGGTCGCAACCAGCGAGGTGCGAATCAGCCGACCGCACTCGGTGCAGAGTGCGTCAAGATTGGGGTTGTACAATTGATAGCCGCAGCCCTCACAGCGCGGCGGCAAGTCGGACAGATCCGGGGGCGGCGGTGCGGCGGCGGTGGTGGCCCGGCGGGTCCAGACGAGGAATACCACTCCGAAGACGGCCAGCAGAAAAGGCAGGCAGATCCCCGGATCGAAGAAGAACCGGGGGAATTCTTGGTTCAGGTAGGCAAGCGGCAGAAGAAGTACGAGCAAGCCCACCGGCAATAGCAGCAGCAGCACGCTGGCGGGCCACGCGCACACGGTTGCGAGTGCCACGGCGCGGCGCCAGGTGGGTAGCATGGGACCACGACTATGCAACAACGGCTGGTGCAGCCACGCGAAAGCGAATGTGGCGGCCAGCGCGGCGCCTAATGCCAGCGCCAGAACCAGGTGCAGAGCGGTAACAGCACCGTTTACATGGGTTGCGGCCAGCACGGCCAGCGGTCCATCGATCGTGAACATCTCCAGCACACGCGCACTCGAGAAGTCCCAATACAGGTCGATGATGCGCGGCGCGACGAGAGCGGCAAAGCCGGCCGACGCGATCAGTGTCGGGACCGTGACCAGGTAGAAGGCCACCAGTGCCGGTGTGGGTGTCGCCAACACCGCCCGGGCCGCAGCGCGCGGCCGGAAAAGGTTGACCAGCGGGCTGACCAGCAACCACCACAGCGGCGTCGGGCGTCCGGCGCGGCCCGCGCGGTTCTCAGCATCCGCCATACGTTGTCCCCTCAGCGTTCCGTCACCAAGATCGAACCGTTGGACGAGCGCATCAGCACCGGTACCCCGCCGCCGTTAAGCTTGCCACGCAGAGCCATTCGGCGGCGCGCTGCTTCCTCCATCGTGGCGCCCGCAATGCGCACGTCGACGCTGCCGTTGCTTGTCTGCAAATCGAAATCAGCGGCAAAACCAACCGGCAGCGCGGCCCGGATACCACCGTTGGTGGTGTGCAGCGCGATGCTCCCCGTGCTGGCCGTGTCGGCGCCGAAATCAATACTGCCATTGGTCGTCGCCAATGCCACGGGCCCGCGAATCTTTCGCGCCCGGATGTTCCCGTTGCTCGTGCGCGCCTCGGCGCCTTCGGTCACGCCTTCCAGCACGATGCCGCCGTTTGAGGTGGCGGCTGTCAGCGGCCCGTCAATCGCCGTGGCCACGATGGCACCGTTACTCGTGTCGAGGTACACGGACCCGACGAGCCCGCGAACCGTGATGGGTCCATTCCCGGTAGTCACGCGGGCGGCACAGGGGACCGGCACTTCGATCTTGAGTTGCGCGCCGACCCCGCGACTCGCTAGTTCGGGAGGAAAGCGCAGCTCCACCCTCAGCGTGCCCGGTTCGTCACTGGCGGCCGCCGTGTGGATCACGACGCGCTCAAGGTCGGCGGTGGCGGCCGAAAGTGTTGGACCGCTGACCTGCTTGGTCCCGGAAATACGGACATCCTTACGGTCGCCAATGCGAACGTCGATGGCGCCATTGTGACTGGACACGACGACTTGCTGGTAGGGCGCCCAAGGGACGTGCTGTTCGAAATCAGCGGTCGCGCGGATCGCCGTGGTGCAACCCGCATTCAGGAGGAATAATCCTGCGAAGACCCAGACCATACGCGTGAACATGCGGTGCTCCTTGCATGGAATGCGCGGCACCGGAAGCGGGCCGCCGACGGAAGCATAAGCGCGAAGGGCCTGCTGGGGTTAGGATACGATGCCCGCCGCCGTCAGCCCGGTTGTTTAGGATCCTGTGCGGTCCGCCCGTTGCCGAATTTCGGACCGCTGGGTAGGATACTGGCATCGGCGGGTGCGGGCGGTCCGCAACGTCGTTGCTGGGGGTTCTGTGCGTCGGCTGAACGGTTTCATGGGTGCCGGATGACCGCCTCGCTCGATGCTCCGCAAGTCGAATCGCTCACGCAAAAGCTCGGCTTTGAGATGTTCGAACGCATGCGCGCCGCCGCGCCGCACTGCTTCCAGTTCGCCTGGTGGCAGGAGCAGATGCTCAAGATCTGCATGCAGGACGAATGGTTCAAGGTCCAGGCCTTCCGCTTCATCGACGTCCTCCCCATGATGAAGACCTCCGAGGAGGTGGCCCGCCACCTCCGCGAGTACTTCGTCCTCCCGCCGCACGAACACGCCGGACACGGGACCCATGTCCACGGGCATCACCATGCTGACGGGGGCGCCGACTTGCGCGAACTGGCCCCGCCGCCCGCCGGTCGCGCCTTGGTGGAGCTGGTCTCCCGGTTGCTGAACTTCCGCCGGCTGAATACCCCGTGGGCCCGACTGATGGCGGCCGTTGCCCAGCGGGGGGCGGGATGGATGGCGGGCTCGTTCATTGCCGGTTCCAACATCCACGAGGCCGTGCGGACGATCCGCTGGATGCGTGACCGCCAGATGGCCTTCACGATCGACGTGCTGGGTGAGGCGGCGCTCTCCGCCACCGAAGCACACGCCTACCACGAGACCTACGAGGAGTTGATCGGCAATTTGCCGCAGCATGCGGCTGAGTGGCCCGGCGTGCCGGCGGTGGATGAGGCGGACGGCGTGGCACTGCCGCGGGTGAATGTGTCGGTGAAGCTGACCTCTCTGTACCCGGGTTTTGATCCGATCGCGCCCGAGGCCTGCAAGGCGCGGGCGAAGGAACTGCTGCGGCCCCTGCTGAGGCGCGCGATGGAGCAGCGTGTCCATGTCCACATCGACATGGAGCACTACGCGATCAAGGATCTCACGCTGGAGCTGTGCGAGGAGTTGTTCCTCGAGCCGGAGTTTCGCGACTACCCGCACTTCGGCATCGTGCTGCAGGCGTACCTGCGCGACGGCGATGCGGACGTGGAGCGGACGATCCGCTACGCCCAGGCGCGCGGCACCCCGCTGTGGGTGCGCCTGGTGAAGGGCGCGTACTGGGACTCGGAAACCGTCTGGGCCGCGCAGCGTGGCTGGCCCGTCCCCGTCTGGGAGCAGAAGTGGCAGTCGGACGCGTGCTATGAACGCATGTCGCGCCGCCTGCTCGAAAACTACCGCGATACGCATGCGGCGTTCGCGAGCCACAATGTGCGGAGTCTGGCCCACGCCATGGCGCTGCGGGAGGCGCTTGGCGTACCAGGGTGGGCGTTCGAGCTTCAGATGCTCTATGGCATGGGCGACCCGATCAAGTACGCCGCGATCCAGATGGGCCAGCGCGCCCGCATCTACACGCCCTACGGCAACATGCTCTCAGGCATGGCCTACCTGATCCGCCGCCTGCTGGAGAACACCGCCAACGAGTCGTTCCTGCGCCAGTCCGGCGATGACGCGAACGAAGGCGAACTGCTGGAGAATCCGCTGGTGACGGGCGCGGCCACCCCGCCCCCCGAGCCGGCCGTCGTCATTCGGTATGAGTTTGAGGAGCCGTTGATGGATCCATTCGAGAATGTGCCGAACAGCGACTTCGCCCTGCTCGCCACACGCCAGAAAATGCAGGCGGACCTGGCCCAGGTGCGCGCCGAGCTCGGCCGCGAAGTGCCCCTGGTCATTGGTGGTGCCGCGGCAACCACCGGGAACTGGGGCACCTCGGTGAACCCTGCCCGGCCGAATGAAGTTGTCGTGCGCTACGCCGTCGCCGATGCCGAAGCCGTGGACCGGGCCGTTGCCGCGGCTGAGGCCGCCTGGAGCGCCTGGCGCCGCGAGACGCCGTTCACACGTGCCGCCGTACTGCGGCGCGCCGCGGAAAGCCTCGACGTGCGGCGGTTCGAGTTGGCCGCACTGCTGGCATTCGAATGCGGCAAGACATGGCGCGAGGCGGACGCGGACGTCTGTGAAGCGATTGACTACTGCAACTATTATGCGCGCGAAGCCGAGCGTTTCGCCGAGTTCCCGCGACGGCGTGACATCGAGGGTGAGACAAACGAGTATTTCTACGCCCCGCGTGGCGTCGTCGCGGTGCTCAGTCCGTGGAACTTCCCGTTGGCGCTGCTCGCGAACATGACAGTGGCTGCCGTGGTGATGGGTAATACCGTGGTGTTGAAGCCGGCGAGCGCGGCGGTCGGCTGTGCCGCCAAGTTTGTGGAGGTGCTGGCGGCTGCGGGCCTGCCGGCGGGTGTCGTGAACCTGGTCGCGGGTTCGGGCGCGGAGGTCGGCGCCGCGCTGGTGCAGCACCCGGGCGTGGACGTGGTGGCGTTTACCGGGTCACGCGCGGTGGGTGAGGAACTTTATCGCACGGCGGCCGGGGCCCCGACACGGCGGCCGGGGCTGAAGAAGGTGATTCTGGACCTGGGCGGAAAGAACGCGGTGATTGTCGACGGTAACGCAGACCTCGACGAAGCGGTGAAAGGCGTGCTGGCGAGCGCGCTGAGCTACGCGGGGCAGAAGTGCTCGGCCGCATCGCGGGTCATCGTGCTGGAGTCGATCTACGACCGCTTTGTAGAGCGGCTGGTCGAGGCGGCGCGGTCGAAGGCCGTGGGCCCCGCGGACGAGCCGACCACCGCGATACCGCCGGTGATCGACAAGGCAGCGCGTGCCACGCTGCTGGCGGCGATTGCCCAGGCGCAGCAGGTGGCCCGTTGTGTACTGGCGGTCGACGTGGAACGCCTGGTTGCGGAGACCGGCGGCTATTATGTCGGCCCGCACATCTTCGCGGATGTGCCGCCGGATGCGCCGCTGGCACAGGAAGAGCTGCTCGGTCCGGTGGTGGCCGTCATTCGCGTGGCGGACTTCGACGAGGCGCTGCGCGTCTTCAATGGAACGGCGTATGCGCTGACGGGTGGAATCTTCTCGCGCAGCCCGGCCAACCTGGAGCGCGTCCGGTCGGAGTGCGAGTGCGGAAACCTGTACATCAACCGGCCGATCACCGGCTCGCGCGTGGACTTGCAGCCCTACGGTGGGTTCAAGATGTCGGGGCTTGGCACGAAGGCGGGCGGCCCGGACTACCTGTTGCAGTACGCTGTGCCGCGCACCGTGACGGAGAATACGCTGCGCCGTGGGTTCGCGCCGAGTGAAGAGGTGGTCGAAGCGCTGGGGTAGACCGGCACGGCACGCGGGGTTCGGCAGCGCGTCGGTGGGCGCTACCGGCGGCCGGAGCGTGCGGAGCGAGACCCGGAACTGTGCGGGCTCGCTTACGGTGAACTCGTACTGCTCAGGTGTTTCCCCACCGGATCGCACGGCGGATCAGCTCGTAGCGCACACCCCACACCGCCAGCCACAGGGCGCTGATCAGCACGCCCAGGATCAATGGGTACGCGATCAGGAGCAGGGGATGGACCGCGGGGAGCGCCCAGCTCGATCCAAACGCACCGAGAAGCAACAAAACCGACAAGAGCAGCAGCAGGTGTGGCCACACCGTCTCGTACCCCATGGCGCGCGCCAACCACCCGCTGTCCGGTATCGCTTGCCAGCGGTGCCAAATCAGGAAACACGATGCCGCCAGTGCCCGATGCACAAGCCATCCGACGATCGGCAGGGCAACGGCCAGATTGAGCACGTTGACCAGCAAGAGGATGACATCCGACAACAGGGTAAACGGACTCTGCGAGAGCACTACAAACAGTGCCACTCCTGCGATGCCCAGGGACAGCGCGTGCAACGCGAGCAGACCGTAGCTCCAGGCGGCGAATGTTTGCGAGGGATCGTTCGCGCTGCGCAGCGGTAGCTGTCCGTAGAACAAGCGCGGCGCACGCAGGATCAGGAACGCCAGCCGCCACCACGCGGCGTGCCGCTGGTACAGTGGGGCGTGGCTCGTGAGCACCGTCAGTGCCGGGTGCCTGCGGCGAGACCGGTCGGGCAAAAGGGAATCCGCGACCTCGCGGCCGCACTCTGAGCAGCGCTCGGCGAGCGTTCTCCCCACCAGGAGATAACCACAATACTCGCAATGAGGCGGCCGCTCTGCGAGGTCTGGAGGAGGCGGAACGACGGCATGCACCGCCCGACGGCCCCACGCGATGGCGGTCGCGAGCGCTGCCGCTGCGAACGGAGTTTCGAGGAGCAGGTAAACGCTTTGGCTCCAGTGCCACGACCAGTTCGGCTGCCCTGCGCGGTATGCAGCGAAGGCCCCATAGATCAGCAGGTCGACAGTGAAGAGCACCACACCTGCAAGCATCTGAAGCAGCAGCACGGTCCATGCCGCCGACCACGACAGCCGCAAGCCCCGCCGAAATGCCGGCCCCAGAGGTCCAGTGCGGTGCAGCAGGGGCAGGTTGAACCACGCGTAGCCGCACACGCACATGGCCACAGCCAGCGCGCAGAGGCCGACTTCGAGGATGGCCTCAAGGATCGCTTCGGGGCCGGTGCCACTCCCATCAAGCTCGTTCGCCAGCCACATGTGCAGGCGGTCCAGTGCCTTGGGCCAGTACTGCGGTTCCAGCAGGAAATCACGCAGGTACATGACGTTCAGCGTGTCCAGCAAAAGCAGTCCGACGACGATGCCGAGCCACGAGCACGCCACGTAGCAGAGATAGGTGCGCCGCTCCGCGGTCGTCACGAGTTGGGCCGCGCGGCCCGGCGCACAGAGGTCAACCACCGGGCTCAACAGCAGACGTATCAAGGTCGGAGGCGACACCGGGAATCCTCCCACGGACGGCTGGCGTGGGCCCACTACGGTGCCAGCACGACTTCGCGCCCCGTTTCGGCGGATGTGTACAGCGCCTCCAGCACCCGCGCTACGATCAGACTCTGCTCCGCCGGCACCGGTGACGGCCCACCGCTGCGTATCGCCGCTGCGAACGCGAGCATCTCGTTCTTATGGCCGTCATGTCCGAGCTCGTTCGCCACCTGGCTGTCGAGCAGCAGATTGCCGGCCGTGCGGGAAAGTCGCAGGTCGGGCCACTGCACGCCGCCGGCTGTGCCGTAGAGCCACACGCCCCACAGCTCCTTTTCGAGCATGTTGAGCAGCCAGCTCACTTCGAGCGCGAGTGCCGCCCCGTCGGCGAAGCGGACCAGCCCGGCGGCGAACTCCTCGACCTCGAAGTCGGCCGGATCGTAGGCACCCCACTCGTTTTCCTGGCCAGCGTGCTCCGCGAGGTGCCGGACGGAAATGCCACTCACGGTGACCGGCCGGGGAAAGTCGAGCAGGTGCAGTGCCAGGTCGAGCACATGGACGCCCAGGTCCATGCCGGGGCCGCGCCCGGCCTGGGCTTTCTTCAGGAAACCCGGCGTACTGGGGGCGCGTCGCCGGCGCAGCCACCAGGCGCGGCTGTAGTACACCGGCCCGACCTGCCCGGTGGCGAGCAGCCGACGCAGGGCCTGCGTGCGGTGCTCGAATCGCATGTGCTGGGCAGTCATCAGCAGCTTGCCGCTGGCGTCGCGCGCGGCGATCATCGCCGCGATATCCACCGGCGTGACTGCAAGCGGCTTCTCACAAAGCACGTGCCGACCGGCACGCAGGGCCGCCACCACCGCCTCCCGGTGAAACATGTTCGGTGTGGCCACGACGACGGCCTCGACGCGCTCATCTCCCACGGCGTCCGCGAGCGTAGGAAATACCGTGGGGATTTCCCACTGGCGCGCCGCCGCCTCGGCCGCGGAGGCCTGCAGATCGTACACACCCACGCACGAGACTTCGGCCAGCTCGTGCCAGAGGCGCAGGTGATAGCGGCCGATGCCGCCGGTACCGATGAGCGCGACGCGCAGCGGAGCGGGGTTCATAGGGGGTGATCCTTTGGCAGTGTGAAGCGGGAACGATACGGCCGACGGTTGGCCGCGGGCAAGGGGACTCCCCCCGCTGCGGCGTCAGATCAGCGACCGGAAGCCGTACCAACGGTTATAGAGCCCGTTCAGCAGCACCCCGAGGAACAGGTCCAGCAGCAGGATCAGGATGAAGCTGCTGACGAAGCTTCGTGTGCAGGCGCGGCCGACGCCTTCTGCGCCCGGCGCGCAGTGAAAGCCGTTGTAGCAACTGAGCAGACCGATCGCCCCGCCGAAGAAGAGCGACTTGAAGAGCCCGGTATGGACGTCCCACAGCTCGACCGTCTGCCGCGCAAAGTACCAGAACGCGCTCGCATCGCCGCCATAGAACAAATAGACACCATACGCGCCCAGGGTCCCGACCAGGTTGGCGTAGCAAGTCAGCAAGGGGGCGAGGACCACGCAAGCGATGAAACGCGGCGTTACGAGATAGCGGACTGGATCGGCGCCCATGGACCGCAGGGCCAGCAACTGCTCGGTGACGTTCATCGTACCCAGTTCGGCCGTGAGAGCCCCACCCGCACGTCCGGCGAGCATCACACCCGCCAGCACCGGCCCCAGCTCGGAACACATGGAGATGATGATGATCGCGCCAAGGCGGTCGGTCATGCCGGCGGCATCGAACTGGGCCCAGCCCTGCACGGTCAGCACCATGCCGATGAACATCCCCGTCAGCATCACGACCGGGGCAGAGCGTGTCCCGATCTGATAGGCCTGCGGGAGCAGCCGGCGCCAGCCCCGGACCGACAGCAGCTCCTCCACGATGAACGACATCGCGAAGAGACTGAAGACCCAGAACCGCCCGAGCCGCTCGAGCATACCCACGATGGCCGCTCCGAGAGATTCGATCTGGCGAAGCACGGGATTGCCGTAGGCCATGCGCACTGCTCGGTTCGCGGGCCGACCCAGCGCCGTACGGAGCGGGGCCGGGGATTCCGTCGGGCAGGGTTAACACCCCGCGTGGGCCGACGCCGCGTAGATTATCGAATTCGGCTGCGGATTGCGATATAGTGCGGAACGCGCCCGGCGCGGGTGCGGGAGCAGTACACGGATGGCGACCACATTGCGCACGGATGAGCGCTCGGCGGCGTTGAGGTTCTGCCTCGTGGCGCTGGGGTGGCTGGTCTGCCTCTTCGGCTGGGCCTGCCTCCTCAGTTTTCATGTGGCCGATCCGCCGGCCACCGTGATCTGGCAGCATTCGACCGACGTACGGAACCTCTGCGGTCCGTTGGGCGCCTGGCTGGCCTATCACGCCTTCGAGCTTTTCGGGGTTGCGGCCTACCCGATGATGGCACTGCTGCACGGTGCGGTGCTTGCCGCCGGCCGTCCGGGACGACTCAACGACCTCTGGCTACGATTTTTCGGAACGCTGCTTGTGCTGGCGTCCTCGGCGGCACTCGGTCGGGTGTTCCTCACGCCGACGGATCGCTGGACGCTCGACGGCCCCGGCGGGATCCTGGGCCAGGCGACCGCTGGCTTGTTGCTACCCTATCTCGATCAGTTTGGCACGGTACTCATTCTGGCACTCGTACTCCTCGTCGGGCTGCTGTTGGCCGCTGACAACCTCGTGATGGCTGTGCTGCGAGGCCTGCGCTGGGCCGGCACCCAGTCCGGGCCGGTCCTTGTCCGGGGCGGCACCGCGGTGGCGGGCGCCGGGGCGGCCGTGGTGCAGACCGTGGCGCATACCCTGACCACCCGCGAAGATGCGCCCCGCACCCATGTTCGTCCGGCCGGGGTTCGCGTGCTCAAGAACGTGCAGAGAGGCCGCGGAGATGCGGCCGGACCATCCCCGTCGCGTCGCGACCACGCCACCGTGGAGCCACCCCATGGCCGCCGTCCCGCGGCTGTGCCCGAACCGGAGGAGGCAGACGAAGAAGACGATCCGGCCGCGCTGGCGGAGGAAGAAGAAGAATTCGAAGAGACGGATGAGGAAGTCGTCGACGAAGAGTCCGAGGAGGAGGTCGAGGAAGCGACGGACGGAGAGGAGGAGGAAGACGATGTCCCGGCCGCGCCGCCTGCTCCGCGCATCCGCGAGCCCGTCGGTGTGAAGGACCTGCGACCTGTAGCGGTGCCGCGGTCCAAGCCCTTGCCGGAGCGCCGCACCGCGGATGACAGTGATTACCACCTGCCGGCGATGGCGCTGCTCGAGCGTCCGATCCCGCTGGATCGCTCGCTGATCGAGCAAAGCTGCCGTGAAAAGGCCTTCGTCCTCGAGCAGACGTTGAATGAGTTCCGGCTGGAGGTCGAGGTGGTTTCCATCCAGACCGGCCCGGTCATCACGGTCTTCGAGCTCAAGCTCGCACCGGGCATCAAGGTCAGCCAGATCCAGTCGCTTTCGAACGATATGGCCCGCGCACTCAAAGCTCCCGCGGTGCGCGTGGTGGCACCGCTGCCAGGCCGCAATACGATCGGCATCGAGGTCCCCAACCTCGACAAGGAGAAGGTGCGGCTGCGCGAGGTGATGGAGCTGTCGGGCGCGCGGCTGGAGCAGTGCGAAATCCCGCTGTTTCTCGGGAAGGACCCCGCGGGGCAGCCGTTGCTCGCCGACCTGACGCGCATGCCGCACCTGCTCATCGCGGGCACGACCGGGTCGGGTAAAAGTGTCTGCGTCACCAGTCTGATCATGTCGATCCTGATGACGCGTACACCGGCGCAGGTGCAGCTTATCCTCGTCGACCCGAAGGTGGTCGAGTTGTCGATCTACAAAGACGTGCCGCACCTGATGTGCCCGATCGTCACCGAGGTGAGCAAGGCCGAAGGCATCCTGGAGTGGGCCGCGACGAAAATGGATGAGCGCTACGCGCTGCTGGCCGAGGCCGGCGTGAAGGACATCAAGTCTTACAACCGCCTGGGACCGGCCGGCCTGAAGGAACGGCTGGGGATCGAGGATGAAACCGAACTCGCGAAGATCCCCGTCAAGCTGCCCTACATGGTCATCATGATCGACGAGCTCGCCGACCTGATGATGATGTCGCCGAAAGAAGTCGAGTTCTACCTCTGCCGCATCGCCCAAAAAAGCCGCGCCGTCGGCATTCACCTGATTGTGTCGACACAACGGCCACAGGCCAACGTCGTGACCGGCTTGATCAAGTCCAACCTGCCCTGCCGGATCGCGTTCCGTGTATCGTCGCGCCTCGACTCGCGGATCGTACTCGATCAGAACGGTGGGGAACTGCTGCTGGGCCAGGGTGACATGTTGTTCTTGCCGCCGGGCAGCTCGAAGCTCGTGCGCTCACAGGGCACCTTCGTCGACGACGATGAACTGCGGGCGGTGGTCAAGCACTGCAAGGGACAGGGGGGGCCGCGCTTCGACCCGGAACTTGTCCGGATTCCATCGGCCGGCGGCGGCGGCGCGGGCAGTGCCACCGAGCGCGACGACCTGTTCGACGAGGCCGTCACACTCATCATCGAGGCCGGCCGCGGCTCGGTAAGCTTACTTCAGCGCAAGCTGACGATCGGCTATGGCCGGGCGTCACGCCTGATCGACCAGATGTACGAGTCCGGCATCGTCGGCGAGTACAAGGGCAGTCAGGCGCGCGAAGTCGTCGTGTCGATGGAGGAATGGGAGCAGATCCGCGCTCAGCGCGACCGCGAAGAGAGCGCGGCTGAAGGTGACTAGTCAGGAAAGGCCCGCGGCCCGCTTCGTCTGACCCGTGCCCAACCGCCCCCGGCTCACAGGGGCCGGCGGGCTGTACACCGCCTGCGTTGGCGTACGCAGCCGAGCTTAGGCCCCTACCAGTTTCGGCGTCCGCGGGCTCTTGGTCCCCCGCGCCCACGCCGACAGCCGCTCCAGTTCACGATCCCAGCGCTGCCCCAACCGCTGCTCCAGGAACAACTCAAAAAGAGCATCCAGCAGCGTGGCGGCGTCGGTGACCGACTCAAACCGCTGCTCGAACCGCACGCGCGGATCGCGTTCGGCCGCGTCTTCCGGCAACACCAGGCCGGAGATGGCAAAGGTATCGCTCGTCAGCGTCAGCGCGAACTCGCCCAGAGGGCTGCCGAGCACCAGTCCGGCACGCACGGGTTGCTTCCCGATCCCCAGCGCCGCGCGCTTCGGGCAGCGTGGTTGGCTGATCGGCCGCGATGGTATCCACGCCAGTGAGCCCGAAGTCGCACTTCATCCGTAGCAACTTGTCGAACAGCACGGTGACGTCGTCGCCGGAGCGCAATTGCACCGGGCCGTCATTGGCATCGGCCTGCGCCCACAGCCAGGTCAGAAACTCCTTGCCCAGGAAATTCACGTCGCCGCGGAACCCGCCGGCGCTTTCCTCGTAGCCCTGCGGCGGTTCAACCAGCACGCCGGGGGTTACGCCCTCCAGGGCACGCGCCCGACCGGCGCGCTGCGCGTAGCGCGTGGCCAGTTCCTCGGGTGTCAGCGGCTGAAGACTCGCCCCACACGTATCACCGAACAGCGCCATCAACCGGTCGGCCGCACTGTTCCCTGAGGTGCCCAGGTACACCATGCGATGGGCCACATCGATCAGTACGGGGTAGCTGCGCATGCGGCGGAAGTCGCCGTTGTGGGCTTCCTGTGTTGCACGCTCCCGGGCCGTGAGTCGGGCCTGTCGCTGCTCGCCCTTGCTCAGGTAGGGGCGTCCCGAGGCGGTGCGCAGTGCTTCCTCTTCGAGTTGCACGTAGGCCCGCACGACACCGGCCGGTGCCCGCAGGGTGTCCACGCGCAGCGCCAGATGAACGTAGTCACCGTAGATCAGTCGCTCGGCTGCGAGGTCGGTTTCAAAGAGGTGCCCCGGCCCGATCCAGCCCATCTGCGTGTCGTCGGATTGTACCGGCGCGCGTCCGAAGGTGCGGTTCTGCAGAGCGCGCAGCAGCGCGTCATCGCAGGACTCGGGGAACGGGCCGGTAATGGCGAAGCGGCGGCAGGTGACCGCGCCGGAAGCGAAAGCCATGCGAAGTTCTCCGTGATGCCCGTGACACACGGGTGCTGCGGAAACGTAGGAGCCCGCGCATGACGCGTCAAAGCGCCGCCCTGTGCATACACCTGTCAAATGCCTGTGTGTTAGCTGTCACGAACGCGCTTGGTGTCTGCGGCCACAGAAGTTGCGCGCGACACCCAGCAGGTGCCTTTTTTCTTGGCAACGTGCTGTTTTCGTGTTTCGCACGAGCACTGCGACGCAGCCCCCTGTGACCCACTCCGCTCACCAACCGGCCGGCATTACTCGAAAGATATGTGCCAGCGTGAAATACGCGCCGAGCAGAATAAAGAGCACCCCCGTCACGCGGCGCGCCCAGCGCTCAAACGCCGTAATCTGGTTGAACAGGCGTGCCATGGCGCTCGCGCTGCACACGATCAGAATCGCGAATGCGACCACCGGCAACGCGGTGGTCACGCCGTAGACCATCGGCAGCAGCACGCGTGACTCGTGTTGTATCGCCAGCGGAACGAGTCCGGCGAAGTAGAGCGCCGCAGACGCGGGGCAGAAGGACAGCGCGAAGAGCACGCCCAGCGCCAGACCTGACCAGACGCCACAACCGGAGACGCGCGTGCCCAGCCGCGCTCCGAGGTCGGACCCGCGGCTCTGCCAGTGGATCAACCCGAGCAGAAACATGCCCAGCAGGATCAGCAGCGGGCCGAGTATCTTGTTCATGTACTTCTGGAGGAAGCCGGACGCCGCCGGCGCCGCCAGCAAGCCCGACACCAGCGCCGCGGCGATGCCGATGTAAACGACCGTGCGCCCCACCGTGTAGAGCAGGCCGGTCACCAGCGCCGCGCGCGGGCTCGCGACACGCCGCCCGATGAACGAGATGGCGGCCACGTTGGTTGCCAACGGACAGGGACTGATCGCGGTAAGCAGGCCGATCCAGGCAGCGGCCGCCACGCCAACGAGGAATTCGGGCATCGCCTCAGGACTCCAGGTAGTGGCGCGTCTCGGCCACGACGTAAGTGCCGAAAGACTCGGCGTCGCTCACAAGCTGCCAGACCTTCTCCAGGTTGACCCAGGCGTCCTCGACCCCGTCACGGAAGTGGACCAGGATGAGCGAACTGGTGACGAGCTCGTATTTCTGGGCGAGCTGCGCGTTGGCCGGCTCCTGCACGTCCACCGCGCGCCATTCGAGCGTACCGTCGGCAAACGCATCCGGGAATGCTGTGCGCAGCGCTTCCTCCGCCTGCCTCTCAATCGTCAGGCACGTGCGACAACGCATCGTCCAGTGCAGGTAGTAGGCGATGACCTTGCTGCTGGGTGCCGCCACCTCTGTAGCGCCCGCGTCACCGCCCGCTTCAGCAGCCTCTGAAGGGCTGCTCCCTGAATGACCGGTGGCCACGGCTGCTGCGGGATTCCCCTCTGGGGCCTGTGGTTGAGGCGCAGCGCTTGTTTCCTGAAATGCCATGTACGCGACGCTGACCGCCACAAAGGCGACGAGAACCATACTGATGATGCCCTTCACGTTCATGCTCCTAGCTCCTGTGCTTGCTGTATTCATTGCCTCTTCCCGCCCCGCGCGATCCCATTCGTAAGGCACCACTCACTGCTTACTTGCTGATGCGGAGAGCGTAGTCCTCGCATGATCCGCGACGCGCCGGGTGTGGAGTACAAAATGGGGATTCTCCGGCTGCTTCTCGAGGCCGAGTGCCGTGACATCGACGTGCAGATCGACGGGAAGGTCAGCGGCTTCGAGCACTTTCCGCGCACAGTGCGCATCGCAGCCATCAATGACGATACGACCGGCCGCGGCACCGGCGCGTTGCAGCTTATCGGGTATCCGTGCAGCGACAGCCGCGGTGCAGAACAACCTCGCGACACCTTCCTGCGCCAGAAGCACGCCGACGCGATTGGCGATCTGCCCGCTGTAGGCGGCGCCGGCGCAAGTGAAGGCCAACACTTCGGCTTCCTGCCCCTGGCAACCGCTCGATACCATTGGATTGTCCTCTTGCTTGACTGTGCGACACGGTGCTCTACCCGAGCACCCGCGTGGTCTCAGGACTTCTGTAGTAGCTGGCTTAACTCCGACTCGCTCGGCACCTTGCCGACGACTTTCACCTTGCCGTCGATCACGAGTGCGGGCGTCATCATGACGCCGTAATCGGTGATCTTGCCGATATCAGTTACGCGCTCGAGCGTGTAGGCGATCCCCAATTGGTCGGCGACCTTCTTCGCAGCGTCGGCCAGCGCGTGGCACTTCGGACAACCGGTTCCAAGGACTACGATTTTCATGTCGGTGTGCTCCTCAGGCAGCGTACGAACCATAGATCAGTCCAGCCGTCGTGGAGAGCACCACGACCAGGACGACGTAAACGACGGTCTTCTGCGTTCCCATGACCGAGCGGATGACGAGCATGTTCGGCAGCGATAACGCCGGTCCCGCGAGTAACAGCGCGAGCGCCGGTCCGCGCCCCATGCCTGCCCCCAGCAGCCCCTCGATGATCGGCACTTCGGTCAGTGTGGCGAAATACATGAGGGCACCGGCCACCGCAGCGAACAGATTGGCACCCAGGCCATTACCGCCCAGCAGTCCGGCGATCCAGCTCTCGGGGATCAACGCCGGATGCCCGGGCCGCCCCAGCAGCAGTCCCGCTACCAGCACGCCCACGAACAGCAGCGGCAGAATCAGCTTCGCGAACGACCACGTGCTCGCGAACCACTCATGCAGTTCGGTGCGCGTAAACCAGAGGGCATTCATCACGACCACCCCGAGCAGGCACAGCCCCGTCAGTACCCACTTCACCCGCCAGAGCGTCGCCATCACACTGGGAACCGGTGTGAAACTAGCCACCTCACGCTGCGGCAGGAGCAATTCCTCGCCCACAGTCGCTCCCGCCGTCAAGGTCAGTCGCCAGTGTGGTGCGTGGTCCGTACCCGGCTCTGGCACTGCCACCACGACCGCTTGGATTTTGTCCCCGGCGATCGTGGTGAAGGTGTACTCGCTTGGTCGAGCCCAGTTGGCGAAGACCAGCACACCGATCAGCGCTGCGAAATAGAGTGCCGTCAGTCCGAGCGACCGGCCTTTCTCATCGTCCGGCAGGGCGAGTTTGCCTGCGCTTGAGCGTGCGGCCTCCTCCTTGCGATAGATCAGATGCATCGCGAGGCCGATCGCGACGGCGAACACGACCGCCCCGATGGCGCGTGCCAGCCCCAACTCCCACCCCAGGACGCGCGCCGTCAGGATGATCGCCAGTACGTTGATCGCTGGTCCGGAATACAGGAACGCCGTGGCCGGTCCAAGACCCGCCCCACGCTTGTAGATCCCTGCGAACAACGGCAGGATCGTGCATGAACAGGCCGCCAGGATAGTCCCCGAGACCGCGGCTACCGAGTAGGCGACGGCCTTGTGTGCCCTGGCGCCGAAGTACTTAATCACCGCGGCCTGCGAGACGAAGCATGCGATGGCGCCGGCAATGAACAGCGCGGGGATGAGACAGAGGATGACGTGATGCTGGGCGTAGTCCTGCAGCATCAGGAGTGCTTCGCGCGACGCGGATGGAAGGGCACCAGTCGTTGGGAGCTGGGCAAAAGGCAGAAAAAAAGCCAGCAGAAAGACCGTCAGCATCAGCAGGAAAATGGCAGTCGTCCGGGCACTTGAGCTCCACGTCTTCATGGCAAAAAGGCCATGGATGGAGCTAAAAAAGGAGACGAACTGGACGGTCAGGCGCTGATCGCGGCCTGCTGGGTCCGCAAGTTGTCCTTCAACACGTTCTCGATACATTCCCATAATCCCTGCAGGCAGCAGATTTTAAGTCGATAAAAGGTCATGGTCCCCTCTTTGCGATCGGCCACGATGCCGGCGTTGCGCAAGACCGCAAGGTGCTTCGAAACTGTGGACTGATCGACATGCAGCCACGCGGTGAGCTCGCATACGCAGCACTCGCGCTGGCTGAGCGCATCCAAGATTAATAGGCGAGTGGGGTGCGCCAAGGCCTTGGCAACCTGGGCCCGGGCTTGGTAGCGCTCGATCGGATGGAGGGTCAATTCGTTCATGCGTATATGTTCATTATCGCATCAATAGGTCCATTTATCAAGGTCTTGCATGAATTCTGTCGGGGAGTGGCGGGACTCCGGCCCGTGCGATACAGATTCGCAACACGGTGACTCTCAGCGGCGGTCGGATGTTGACGTAGGAGTCGGACACATGGCAGTTTCTTTGTTTGCGCGCTGGTGGCAGCGGCGCAATGCCTCCCAGCGCCTGTCCCGCCGGGACTTCCTCGCTGGAGCCGGGGCTGTTTCGGCCACGGTCCTGCTGGGCCGCCTGCCCGGGTGTACCGTGCCGCCGCGCGGGCCAGCCGCCCAGCCGGGCAGCGCCGATCGCCGCATCATTATCATCGGCGCCGGATTCGCTGGTCTGGCCGCCGCTTACGAGCTGCGGCAGGCGGGTTGTGAGGTTGTCGTCCTCGAAGCCCGCCGGCGTGTTGGTGGCCGCGTGCTCAGCTTCGGCGACCTGGTTCCGGGGAAAACGGCCGAGGGCGGTGCCGAGCTGATTGGCGCGAACCATCCGCAGTGGCTCGATTATGCCGATCGCTTCGGTCTCGACTTTCTCGCGGTGGAGGAGGACGAACTGGAGTTTTCGGTCACCCTCAACGGTCGGCGGCTCACGGCGGCAGAAGTGGATGCCGTCTTTGAAGAGCTCGAGACGGTCTTGGGTCGGCTTACGGATCTGGCCCGGCCCATCGACGCCGACCGTCCCTGGTTGAGCACGGACGCAGCGCGGTTGGACCAGCAGAGTGTGGCCGAGTGGCTCGCGGCGCAGCGCGATATTTCGCCTTTGTGCCGCCGCGCGTTTGAGGTGCAACTCGAAGCCGACAACACCGTACCCCTGGTGCGGCAGAGTCTGCTTGGTCTGCTTGCTTGCATCCGAGGCGGCGGGCTGGAGAAATACTGGACCGAAAGCGAGGCGTTCCGGTGCCGCGGGGGCAACCAACAGCTTGCGCACCGGCTGCGTGCCGCGCTCGGCGAAGAGCACCTGCGGTTGGAGTGTCCGGTCGCAGCGGTTCGCAGTGACGACCGCGGAGTTGTCGTGGAAGCGGCTTCGGGCGAGTGCCTCACCGCGGACGCTGTCGTCGTCGCGGTGCCCCCGAGTGTCTGGGACCGCATTCGGTTTGAGCCCGCTCTGCCGGCCCAGTTGCGTCCACAGATGGGTGTCGCGGTGAAGTATCTCGCGGCGGTGGCACGGCCGTTTTGGAGCGCTGCGGGCCTGTCACCGTGGAGCTTCGGTGACGGGCCGGTTAGCTGGACATGGGAAGGCACCGCCGGTCAGTCCCGACCCGCCGGTCCGGCCGTGCTGGTTTCGTTTTCGGGCGGTGCCGCGGCCGAGGCGTGCCGTCGATTTCCGACGGACACACGCGACGTGCGATACGCCCAGGAGTTGGAACGAGTGTATCCCGGCTTCACGGCCGAGCGACAGACAGCGCGCTTCATGGACTGGCCATCCGATCCTTGGACCCGGGCGGGCTACTCGTTCCCGGCGCCGGGCCAGGTCACCTTGCAAGGGCCGATCCTGCACGCGGGCTTGGGGCCGGTGCATTTCGCGGGCGAGCATGTCTGCTACAAGTTCATCGGGTACATGGAAGGTGCGCTGCAATCGGGCGTCGCTGTCGCACGGCGGGTGCTGAGCGCGCCTGCGACTGCGCGGGTCGCGATGGCAACTCGATGAAGATTTCCAGCAAAGGTCGTTGGGCCAGGTTCGTCACCACCTGGCCCAGCAAGGCCGTGAACAGTATGAATGGTGAGAAGGCCACCAGCAGCACCGCGCGGAACGCCGTCGAAACCACCGTCCACATCGAGTTCAACACCTGCCCGAGTACCGTGACGAGCACGCTGTTCAGCACGATGATCGGCACGAGCAACAGCACCGCCAGTGCGGCACCCTGACTCCGATCCAGCAGTTTCGCGACCCCGCTGCTTACATCCGGTAGTGGAATGGAAATGCCGGTCTGCCGTTCGATCGCGGCGGCCACCTCCGCGGCCGTGCGCGTGAGATCAATCTGCAGGGCGAAGGTCTCCGTGCTGCCGGAGACCGCGTCAAACACGTCTGCCGAGGCCGTCAGGCGCAGCGGTTCCGCTTCCGCGTAGGTGATTCGTACCGAACTGCCGTCCGCAGCGAGCAGTCGTACGGGGCGCCCGAATTCAAAGTGGATCTCGGCTTGACCCGCGGCTGTCCGGATCAGGATGGCATCGACTTCCCCAATTCCACCGGCGCTCGTGCGTGATCCGTATACGAAGAACGCGTCGCCGTTTACCACCCGACCAGCCGCAAGGGGTTCGCCGGCGGTATCAGTGTTCAGGAACAGGCCGACAGTGGTGCGGCCGTCGCCCGGAATCAATGGCCACTCAAGAGTACAGCCGACCGGAGCGACGGTCAGTGCGAAGGTAAGGACTCCGAGAAACGCTGCGCCTGTGTGCCCGCGCGTCGCTGCGCCGATCCAATTCAACACACCGTACCTCCTGAGTGGGGGTGCCGAGCACATGGTATCGGCTGCCGGGTGTCCGCACGCCCGGGGTGGATCGCCAAGTTTCTGGTGAATAATCGGTGGCCGTAAACGCGCACGATTTGACTCTGCCCCATGCGCGAGTTACGTTTCTAAACAGGAGCACTTCGAAGGGAGCAAGCCGGCTCTAGGTGTTCGAGCCCGGCTTCCATCCCATCTGATGTTCGGCCGAGGCACCCGATGGAGGCGTGTAAGATGGCTCGTGCTCAAGCACTTGTCGTAACCGCTCTCGCTGTGGCATTGCTGGGCGGCATGTTCAACGCGTCCGCGTGGGGCGCATCCGTCACTGTTTCCCTCGTCAATCCCGGCCCCATGCAGGTTACGCCCGGGACGCCTATTACTCTGGAAGTGCGGGCCACATTCGATACGCGGCTCTCCGGGATCGCCTTCCGGCTCAGCGCTGCCGGGGCACCGGGGGCGCTGTTGACCGCGCGCTCGCTCAATCCCACCGGACCCAACGGACTCACGTACGTCTCGCGCACATCGCAAAACCCCTTTCAAGCCAACTTGCCGCACGACTTGAAGTCTGCCGCGGTGCGTGAAGTGGCCTACGACAACGATTTCGGCGGCCTGCCGGGCAGTGCGGGGGATGGTCTCGCGCCCGGAGCGGGTGTCCTGATTGAGGAAATCACGATTGTCCCCTCCGGCACCGGCGTCTTGACCATTGTGTTGTCGGAGGTGAGCGCGGTGCATACGACCCAGGCACCGCACGGAAAGTTGTTCGAGCATGCGGCCATCGGCACAGGGCAGGTGCAGGTATTTGTCGGCGCGGGGTTGTTCGGTGATTTGAACGGCGACGGGGTGGTCAATTTCGTGGACTTTACGGCCTTGGCGGGCTGCCTGAACGGCCCGTTCGTCGGATTCCCGCCGCCGGGCTGCTCGCCGCTCAACTTCAGTTTGGCGGACCTTGAAGGCGACGGTGATGTGGACATGTCGGATTTCGCCTTGTTCCAGGCCGTCTTCGGAACCACGCGGTAAGTGGCAAGAGCACAGGACTTCGGGCGCAGTGGGACTGAGCGGCCGACGGGTGCAGCGGGCTGTCCGACAACGGAAATGCGATGGAGTGCATGCAGCGAATTGTTGGAGCTCCAGTGTTTCCAGCGGAGTGACCGGAGGAGGAAGTGGTGATGGCGCGACGACGCAATGACCGCGGACATTGGCGCGGACGGTGGGCAGCCGGTTGGGTTTGTGCGGTGCTGGCTGCCATGGCGCCGGGGGGCACGATCACCACTTGGCAAGGGGGCACTGGTCTCTGGAGCAACGCCGGCGCGTGGAGCGGTGGGGCGGTACCGGACAACGGTGGTGGCAGCACGTGGAACGTGTTCATCACGAACCCGGCGTCCGACGTCTCCATTGACCTGAGCGCCACGGTGGACACGGTCAGCAACGCGGGCACGCTCTGGTTCATGGCGGGGAATACTTTGACGGTGCTGGACCCGGCCGGATTGAGCAATTCCGGCTCATTGCGGGTGAGCCACGGCGGGACATCGACTCTTTCGGGCCGCCTGCACAACACCGGCTTTGCCTGGGTGGAGGCCGGGTCGCTGCAGCTTACACACGACGTGCTGAACACAAGCACGTTCTGGGTCGGCAATGGTACGAGCGGCGCGAACACCGCGACGCTCCGGGTCTTGCAGGATCTCACGCTGAGCGGTGGTGGCGAGTTGTATTTCGCCTCCTCCCAGATGGGTACCACGCAACGCCCGGCGGTGGAAGTCACCGCGGGCGCGACACTGACCAACGCGGCCGATCACCGGATTCATGGTGGCGCGGGTATTTTGCGCGGCGCCGGACGGTTGGTGAATCACGGGCTGATCGATGCGGATGTGCCGCTCCGGACGTTGACGATCGAAACGGGTGAATTGACCAACTCGGGCGAGTTGTGGGGACGCTCTGGGAATCTTGACATCCGGGTCAATCTCTGGACGAATGAAGGCGTGGTTCGGGCAAGCGGCGGCAGTCTTTCGACGATCACCGGCAACTGGCTCACGAATGCTGCCGGAGCTCAGATCGAGAGTGTCGGTGGAGCTCAGTTGGCCATCGATCAGAATGTACTGAATTCGGGCGACATTGCGGCGGTCGGCGGTGGTACGGTTGTCTTCAGCGGAAACGCGCGGATTCTGACGAACTTGCCGCAGAGCGGCCTGCGGGCCGAGAGCGGCAAGCTGCGGTTCGCCGCCACAAACGGTCTGGTACAGAACATCGGAACGCTATACGCGAATAGCGGGGAGATCGAGTTCGCGAACAACCACGGGCTGCTCGGGGGTGTGCTCGACCTGCACGACTCTAGCCGGGCGACTGTGCTGACCGGCACTTCGGCCCTGCGGCAGGTGGTGGCATCCCTCGATGCCACCAGCATGCTGGGCGTACGTGACGATGGCGCCGGAACGGCCACGATGACGTTCGACGGTGAGCTCCACAACAGCGGAGGTACGTTGTTCGCGGTTTCGCGGCCGGTGAACACCGCCACGTTCAATCTGAACGGGGAGATCTACAGCCAGGGCGGACAGCTCTTCGTCGATGGCGGGGATCTCAACGTTGCCAACGCCACGTGGTTCCAAACCGGCGGGCCCCTGTCGGCGGAATTGCGAAACGGCGGCGACCTGCGGTTCACAAATGTCGATGCCACCATTGCGCAGTTGCAGATGCAATGGAATGGTGTCGGAGGTGAGTTGCGGTTTGAGAATTATCGCAAGCAGGGCCCACGCACGCAGCTCGGTCTGGCGGCGTGGTCGGCGCACGGTAGCACGCTGAATGTGCTGACCGGTTCCGACCTACTGGCGACCGGGCCGCTCGCGCTGCCGACCAGCAGCACCGTGAATGTTACGAACGCCTTGCTCCAGATCGACCAGACCACGAGTCTGGGCGGCAACAGTGCGGTGAACCTGTCCGGTGCCAGCGCCGTCCTGCGCATGCCGGCACTGACACAAACGGCCGCGGGTTCTCTCGTCGACCTCACCGGTGGCAGCCGGCTGGAGACGGCGGGGCTGGTCACGGTGGGGGGGACAGTGCGCTACCGTGGCGGACAGATCGTCGGCGGGCTGCATCTGCTGCCGAACGCTGGGTTCGAAGTCACGACCGGAACGAACACGCTGACGGGGCCGCTGACCTGGGAAGGTGACCGCATCATCACGCTACTTGGCAGCAGCACGCTGAATGTGTCGGGAACGACAACGATCCCGGCGGGCTCGACTTTCGCGTTGCGGACGAACAATGCGCGTTTCGGCGGTAGCGGCACCGTCGTCAACAGCGGATGGATGGAGGGCGGAGCGACCAGCAACGGATCGAGCACATTTCTCGATAAACCCGTGACGAATCTGGCGGGGGGCGTCGTACGGTCGTTTCAGAACGGTGCGGCGACGAACACGTTCCTGCAGGTGCTGAGCACCGTGGACAACCAGGGTCTTTTCGAGGCCGATGGTGCCAATCTCTATTTCAATGGAGTCGCCTCCCAGTTCACCAACCGCGGCACGTTGCGCGCGGTCGACAACCCGGCCGGCAGCCGACTGATCTTCCTCAACAACGCCAGAATGTTCAACCAGGGTGGCGCGACGGTGCTCAGCGGCCCAGGCAGCAGCTTTGAGGTCAGCGCGGCGGCCCAGGTGGAGTTCGGAGCGCTCACGCTGGCGAACAATGCGGGCGGCACGGTCACCGGCGCCAACTCGCTCGTCGCGGCCACCGGCGCCACGACGCTCGGTCCGGCGGGGACACTGAACATCGTGACGAGCGGGCGCTTCCGCGCCGACTCCCTGCTGGTTGATGGCACCGTCAACCTGACCGGCAGCGGTACGCTCGAGGCCAACACGACGTTGCGTCCTGGCGGACGACTGCTGATGAACTCGGGAACAGGTACGCAACTCGGTGACCTGACTCTGCAAGCCGGGACGCGGGCCGATCCGGGACGGTTGGCGCTGCTGGCGAACAACGTGACCCTGGCCGGCGCGGGGACCGTTTTCAATGCGGGCCTGATCGAAGGTGGCGCCACGACGAACAACACAAGCGTCACGCTCGCGAAAGGATTGCGTAACGAAACCGGAGGGGTCGTGCGTGCCATTCGGAACGGGGCCACGCTGAACACCACGTTCAGTCTGACCGGGCCGATTGAGAACTTTGGACTGCTGGAGGGCGTGGGTGCGAACGTGCAGGTGGCGGGTAACACGGTGCTGAATGCCGGTACGCTGCGCGCGGCTCCGCATCCGGACGTGGCCAGCAAGGTACTGATCGCGGGCGGCGCAAACGTGCAGAACCAGGGAGGACACGCCGTCATCGACGGGCCTCTCAACATGCTCGAGGTTTCGGGTGCGAGTACGGCCGAGTTCAGCAGCGTTGGACTGCTGAACGGCGCTGGTGCGCTGGTCACCGGGGCAGGCAGCCGACTGACCGCACCGCTCACGGTACCGCTGGGTTCAACGGTGACGGTTGCGGAACAGGGCGTTCTGGCGGGTTCGCACGTGACCGTTGCCGGCCAGTTCGTGTCGTCACGGGGGACGGTGACCGCACCCGTGACGTTGACCTCCACGGCCAGCGCGCGCTCCACCTATCCCAATGTGAGCTTTCCGGCGCGGTTCGAGCAGAGCGTGAACATCGGACCGGGCGCCATGTTTACACTGCAGGGCAGTGGCGCGGGATTGGGCGGTGGCGGCGTGGTCTCCAACGGGGGCCTGCTCGAAGGAGTAGCCACGAGCACCAACGGCGTAACGTATCTGTTCAGCACGGTGCGCAACGAAACGGACGGCATCATTCGTGCCCGACAGAGTGGAGCATTCACGGGCACACGGCTGCAGGTCTCGGGGCGGATTGACAACCACGGCCTGATCGAAGCGGACGGTTCCGAACTGTACTTCACGGGTGCACAGGTGACCAACCGCGGAACTCTCCGGACGCTCCCGGGCGGCAGCTTTTCGCTGCGGGATGCCGCACAGTGGGACGGCGACGGGCTTGTACACATCACGCCCGGAACGACCGGGTTGGTGACCGGGGCGAATACGCGCGCCACCGTCGGCGATCTCCGCATCGATGGTATGTTGACGTTGCAGACGGGCGCGCGGGTCGAAGGGCCGGTGACCGTCAGCCCGGGCGGACAGCTCCGCGGTGACAGCGGGGTCGGAACGCTCGACGGGGTGTTGCATGTCGAGCGGTTTGGTGATGCTTTCGGCCGCCTGTCGCTCGTGACCTCGACCGTGCGCTTCAATGGTGGGGCGGTGGTCTACAACAACGGTCTGATCGAGGGGGGCTCGCCCACCAGCGGCGGCAGCACCTTCCTTGACTTGCCCGTGTGGAATGAGGTCGATGGAGTGGTGCGCGCGTTCGCCCCCGGGGCTGTGACGAACTCGCACTTCCGCCTTTCCGGCGCGGTCACGAATTTCGGGGTCCTCGAAGCTGAGGGTGGCAATCTCTGGTTGGAAGGGGCCCAGGTTGTCAACCACGGTGTGGCCCGCGCGCTGGCCGGTCGGCAATTGCGTTTTGTCGGCGGTGCGACGCTCCAAGGCAACGGCGTGATCCGAGGCGATGGTGCCGGTGCCCTCGTCGAGGTGAGTGGTGGCGCCGTCATCCAACCCGCTCTGTTTGAGCTTGTGAATGGTGCGAACGCCCTCTTGACGGATGCCGGTTCGCGCTTGGTCAGTCAGGTCCAGATTGCCCCCGGCAGCCAGTTGACAGCGCAAACCAGCGCCCGGCTGGAAGGCCCAGGCGTGGCAGTGGAGGGAACGCTGCTTGCCAACGGGGCCGCCCGGCTGTACGCGCCGGTGAGCATCGGCGCCACAGGCCAGGTGCAGATCACGAGCGGCACGGCCTTCTTCGACCAAACCGTCAGTGTGGCCCGGACCGGGGCCGACACGGCGGGCCGCTTTCGACTGCTCGGAAACAACGTCGTTCTGGACGGTGTCGGCAGTTTCGAGAATAGTGGTGTGATCGAGGGGGGGGCTCCCACGGCGAACAATGTCACGACGTTCGCGAACGAGATCCACAACCTGACGGGGGGCGTCGTTCGCGCCTTCAGCAACAACGGTGTCGCCAACACCACGTTTCGCCTGACCGGCAACATCACCAACCACGGACTGCTTGAAGCGGATGCGGCCACGCTGGATCTGAACAACCTCGTCGTAACGAACCAGGGCGGCCAGTGGCTGGCGCGCAATGGCGGGCGTTTGCTCAGTACCGCCGCATTCGTCAGCGGTGGCGGCACGGCCACCGTGGAGGGTGCCGGCAGCCGGCTCGAACTGACATCGACCAGCGTGGCTACGTTCGACGCGCTGGCCCTGTTGAACGGGGGGGCTGTCACAGCGACGGGTACGAACACGCTGCTGCACGTCGCGTCTCCCCTGAGCTGGGCAACGCCGAGTGCGGTCACCGTAAGTGCCGGCGCTCGGCTGTTGACGCCGAGCACGACGGTCGGAGGCGTACTGAGTCTGCAGACGGGCAACGTCACCTCCAATGTGCAGGTCGCCGGCGGCGGAAGGATCGAAGCCACTGCCGGCGCGTCGCGCATCGATGGGCCCCTGACCATCGGGACGGGCGGGCGCCTGGATGTCACGGGCGGGGCGACCACGCTCGTGCATGACGGTGTGCTGCTGAACGCGGCCGGCGGCATTCTCACGCTGAATACCAACGGCACGGCGCTCAGTGGAGCTGGCACCTTCACGAATGCCGGCCTGTTCGAGGGCGGCGGATTCAACAACGCCAATACGACCACGATCAGCAAGATGCTGATCAACCAGGGCGAGGTGGTGGCAAGCCCGCCGAACGGTGCGACCACCGCCTGGCTCCAGATCAGCGCGCCGACCACCGCGAACAGCGGTGTGCTACGGACCGGCACCGGCAACCTGCTCTTCACGGGCGGTTCGATCAACAACAGCGGGCAGGTCCGCGCTCTGGGCGATCGGATCGTGCGATTTCAGAGCAATGCGGTCGTTACCGGCGGTGGTACGGCGACCGTCGACGGTGACGCGAGCCGGCTGGAGCTTTTGAGCGGTGCGAATGTGCGGCTGGGTGGGATGTCATTGTTGAACGGTGGCGATGTCTCGATTTCAGGAGCACGTCTCGAAGTCGTGACACCGTTCAGCATCGGCGCGAGTTCACTGCTCAGTCTGGCTTCGGCCGGGCAGTTGGCGGGCGGACCAGTGACCGTTACCTCGGGTGTCCTTGATCTCAACAACGGCACGGTGTTCAACGCGTTGACGGTGGCGCCGACAGGTACGGTCACAGTGCCGGGCTCGACCGCCACGTTGGACGGCCAGGTGGCCCTGCAGCGCAGCGGTGCGGATCGCGGTCGGCTCACGATTTCCGGCAGCGGAACCATCGTGCGAGGCGCGGGCACGCTCAGCAACAGTGGCCTCATCGAAAGCGCTTCGACCGGCAACAGCCAGAGCGTGTTCCTCGACAGCGCCTACAACAACACGATCGACGGTCTGATTCGGGCCCGGCAAGGCGGCAGCGCCACGAATACATCGCTGATCATCCGCGGCGCCGGCTTGAACGCGGGTACGCTGGAAGCGGAGGGTGCCATCCTGAACCTGAGCGCAGCGAACCTGCTCAACAACGGTCTTCTGCGAGCCCTCCCCCACGCGGCGGGCAGCAAGATCACCATGTCCAGCACTGCCCAGATCACGAATCCGAGTGGGGTCGGCGCCCTGAGTGCCAGTGGTGCCGGCAGTGCCTTCGAGGTGCTCTCGAACGCGGATGCGTTCTTCAACACCGTCACGCTCACTAACGGGGCCACCGGCCTCATCAGCGGCACCGGCTCCACGCTGGCTGCGGCGATGACTGTGAATAGTGGCTCCACGCTGACGATTACCAGCGCCGGCGAATTGACCGTCACTGCGGGAGGGCTTACGAATTCCGGTCAGATCAACGTCACCGCCAATGGTCGCCTGATTGCGAACGGTCCCTTCTCGTCGGCCGCGGGCAGCGTGCTGAATCTTTCGGGTGCCGCCCTGCTGGACTTCAATGCGGCTGTCACCAGCGACGGCGCCATGGACCTCGCGAACCGGACGCTGGATGTCGCGGGTCCGTTGAGTTTGGGTCCGAACGCGACGCTCATCGCAAGCAGCGGAGCACGCCTGTTGACGGCCGGAGACGTGCTCATCCAAAGCACGCAGGCGAACGCCTTCGCTTCCCGCAACACCATCCTGGAACTGAGTGCGGCCGCGAATGTCGCCAACCCGGTTCAACTGGAAGCGGCCGGTGTGGATCTCGGCAGCGGAATCGGTGGTCTGACCAACAACTTCGCCTGGGGCACCCTGCTGATCTCGGGCATCGACGGCCATGTGCGGCTTGTCGATCTGGCGGATAACCCGGGTAACGGAGCCGGAAATGATGCCCTGTACGTGAGCACGCTGACGCTCACACATTCCGGGGCACGGCTGATTCTGAATGGCGTCAACGTTTACTACGGTACTTTCAACGGCACGCTGGCGCAGATCGACACGTCCGGCGGCGGCACCTTTGTGCAATTGACCGGGCTTCTGCCCGAGCCGGGTGCAGCGGTGCTCTGGCTGCTTGGTGCGATGCTGGTTCTGCGGCGGCGGAGATAGATAAGGTCGAAAAGGGTCGCGGGCTCGGCGGTTTAGTCGAACCGAGTCCGCCCGAGATGAGGTAGCTTGGGCATGAACCGAGCATCTTGGAAGGCCGGCCCGCGCGGACAAACACCGTGGGCGCTGGCAGTCTGCATCGGAATCACCCTGGTGGGCAGCGCGGTCACTCTGGCGGAACCGCCGGGCGATGCCGATGGCAACCAGGTCGTGGACCTGCGTGATCTGATCGCGATCCGCAACGCCTTTGGCCAGACCGGTCCCGGTGGGTTCAACGACGCCGATGTCAACGGCGATGGCGTGGTCGATCAGGCGGATCTGCTGCTCTGGCGGCAGAATTTCCCTTCTGTGGGCTCGCCTTTGGATCCGCTGCTGTTCATCCAGTTTCCGCTGGACGGCACACAGATCGGCGACCGCCGGCCTGTGATCCTGGTCGATTACCGCCCCGTAGGTCTGCCTATTGATGTAAACTCCATCACCGCCCGGCTCAATGGAGCGGATTACTCCGCGTCCCTCCTGCGGGGGTTTACGGGAGCGGCTCTGCCGATAGAGACGGCCTTGCCTGACGGACCCCACACCGTGGAGATCACGGTTGCGGACATTCTCGGGAACGCAGTCTCTGCGTCGAGCACCTTTACGGTGTCTGGGCTGACACTGCTGCCGACGGCCACGCCGCGGACCGGGCCTGCCCCCTTGACGGTCACGTTCCGCCCGGATGTGGTCTGGGCTGACTCGGCCCCGGCGTGGTATAGCTGGGACTGGAATAACGACGGTACGTACGAAATCGTCGATCCGCGGCCTGATCTGCGCGAGTTCACGTTTTTGGAGGAAGGCCTGCACACGATCCGTTTCCGTGTGCAACTCAGTGACAACTCGCTCGCGACGACTACGCTGACCGTGGCGGTCACGGAGACCCACGCCACGGTCTCACCGAGCAACGGGCGGGCGCCGTTGACTGTCTTCCTGCATGGCATCGCGGCGAATCTCGACGACCCGATTGTGCTCTACGAATGGGACTACGACTACAACGGCGTCGTCTTCACGCCTGATTTCACCTCCACCACCCAGCCCAATACGCTCCGGGTGTACGCGCTGCCAGGAATCTACCGGCCGCGCTTCCGGGCGACGCATCTTTCCGGAGCGGTGATCGAGCACCCGATCGTTCAGCAGGAGTTGCTCGTCACCGGTGCCGGGGCCCCGACGGCGATCGCATCGGCGGTGCAGAGCGCCCTGCCGCTCACGGTGAATTTCGTGGGGACGGGCAGTGATGCGGATGGGACGATCGTCCTGTACGAATGGGATTTCGAGAGCGATGGCGCGTGGGACTACGCCAGTGCGGTGACCGGTGCCACCACCCGGACTTTCGACACGGCCGGACGTCGGGTGGCCACGCTCCGCGTGACGGACAACAGCGGTCTGCAGGCGGTGGATCGCGTGGCGCATGAGACGTTTGCGCCGGGCGCGCTTGAATTGCTGAGCGACACCCTCATACCGGCGAACGGGGAGACGGTGACGGTTCGCACCCTGCTGACGACTCCCGCGACCGTCTGGCTGTACATCCGTGCGCCGGATGTGGTTCGGCCGGGAGGATTGGTTGAGCGCGGCCGGGTGATTCGTACGCTGGTTGACCATGTCTTGCGGGCGCCGGGTACCTACGACGACCCCTGGAACGGCCTCGATGACGAGTTCGAGGTGGCGCGCCCCGGGGCTTACTACGCGGTGCTGGAATACAGCTACCCCGGCCGGACGGATACGCTCGATGATGCGAACACGACCGGAGGCAATCATTCGTTCGCGGCGAAGTTGCCGCCGGATGTAACCGTGTTCGATCCGCTCGCGAACAACCCGTTACCGATGCGCTTCCGGATCACGCGGTCCTCACGTGCTGCGCTGTACATCCTGCCGGGCGGTACGAATCGCACGGCCACGATCTTCGACAACCTGCCCCTGGGAGCCGGTGACTATCTGTACTACTGGTCCGGCCTGACCTCGGACGGCAATTTCGCTCCGGCGAGCACGTACCTGTGGACCGTGAACCTCTGGACGCTGGGTGACAACGCGGTGGTGGTGCGCGGCCAGCCCGCAATCCACACGGTGTTCATCACGCCGACACGCCTGAGCCCGACGGATCGGCCGCTGGGTTCGGCGGTAGCCGAAGTTCTGTACGAACTGAACGCGCCGGCCTCGGTAGCGGTGGACATTATCCGCATGGACAACGGTGCCACGCTGCGGTCCTTCCGCTTCGCCAATCGGCCGGCCGGGGTGAATACGTTCCTCTGGGACGGCCGGACCGCGGACGGAGTATACGTATCACCCGGTTACTACCGGCTGTCGCTGCGCGCGGTCGATCAGGCGGGGAATCCGTCGATCGAACGCGAAGGTATCATGGAGATCCGCTACTAGCGCCCCGGTGAGTGACGCTGCGCGCGGATGTGTGACGCGCCGGCCGCGGGTCGGCGCCGAATCCTTCGGGAGAGCTGATGATGTGCAGCAACAATGCGCAACGGGCGAGTGCCCTGCTGGTCACGACCATGCTCGCAGCGCTCGGCCCACTCGTGGTCTGGGCCAACGACAACCCGGCGCTGGGGATCGGCGAGCCGAACACGCCTTGGGGACCGCCATGCACGGGCCCGAACTGCGACCCGTGCACCGGGTTGCAGTGTGATCCATGCAGCGGCTCGGGGTCCCCGGTCTTCGTGCGCACCGGGCAGCTTTACCACCAATTCCTTGACATGCGGCACGACATTGTTTTCGACGAGTTTCAGGTGCAGCGCGTGTTCCTCAGCCAGGAGTTCTACGTCGGACTCTTCGGCAAGCGCATGGTTTCGCTTTTCGACATGATGGCGATTCCCACCTTCCGGGGAAACCTGACGAACGAGGTGGTCATTCTCCGCTGGCCGGACGGGCAGCGCTCGGTATTCACCAAGCAACCGGACGAGACCTATTCGCAGTCGCTGGGGCGCAACGAGCGACTGGAGAAGGTCGTCGGCGGGTATCGTCTGATCACGCGCGACCAGGCCGTGTGGGAATTCGACGACTTCACCCGGTTGCTGCAGATCACGGATCACGTCGGGCGCAGCGCGACTTTCAGCTACGACGCCGAAGGTCGCCCGGCGGCGGTGACGCTGCCCGGGAATCGCACGTTCACGCTGGCCTATAACGCCGCGGGTTTTGTCTCGGCGGTGGCGGACTTCACCGGGCGGGAGGTGTTCTACGAATACGACGAGACTGGCCGACTGACGGCATTCACGGATGCGGACGGTTATGTGTGGACGTATCTCTGGGACGACAATGATCGCATCACGCAGATTCGCAGCCCGCTGAATGAAGTCGTGCTTGCAGTGACCTACGATTCACAGGGGCGGGCGAGTCGCGTGATCAGCGACGAGGGGGACTTCACCTACTCCTACACGTCAGCCACCGAAACCCGCAAGACAGACAACCAGCGCGGGGTCACATGGCAGTTCTTCTTCGATTCGCAGGGCGTCATCACGGAGATTCGCAACCCGCTGGGCGGCCGGATGCGCTTCACCTACAACGCGATGTACCACCTGACACAGATCACGGACGAAGCCAACCGCATCACCCGTTTCACCTATGACGGTAACGGTCGGCGGCTGTCCCAGATCGACGCCTTGAACCAGACCACCACGTACACCTACAACGCCGATGGGCGGGTGGACACGATCACCAATCCGCGCGGGGCCGTCAGCAAATTCTTCTACGATCCGCAGGGACGCATCATCGAGTCCTTCGTGGCGTGGGGCACCGCTCAGCAGGCCCGCACGCAGTACACCTACAACGCGCGCAGCCAGATGACGAGCCGTACCGACCCCCTCAATCGCACGGCCCTCATGGACTACGACGCGTTGGACAACCTCAGCCGCACCGAGAGTCCCGCCGGGCAGGAGGCGTTCTTCGTCTACGACCCGCTCGGGCGCGTGTTGAGCCGATCGACCGGCGGCGACCTTCAAATCACCATGACCTACGACGGGCGCGGCAACGTGCTCACCGAGACGGATTCGCGCGGTGGGGTCACAACATACGTATACGACGCGGCCGGCAACGTGATCAGCCGCACCGATCCGCTTGGCCGCACGACCACGATGCAGTTCGATCCGTGGCGGCGGGTGGTGGCCATGCAGCGGCCGAACGGCGCCGAGTACACGTATGCCTACACCTCGCACGGCCAGATCGCGACCCAGACCGATCCGCTGCTGAATGTGACGACGCATCTCTACGATGGTGCCATGCGGGCCATTGGGGCGCAGTTGCCGCTGAGCGCGGTGGTGTCGGCGACGCTCGACGCCGCCGGCCTGCCGACTTCGGTCACCGACGCAGGCAACCACACGATTGTGGAGACCTTTGACGCCATCGGACAGTTGCGTTTGGTACGGGACGGGCTCGGCCGGGAAACACGCTACACGTTCGACGGCGCGGGCAATATCCTGACTCGGACGAATGGGAAGGGCGAGGTTACAACCTACGTACATAACCTGCGCAATGCGCTCACGCAGATCAACTACCCGGGCGGCGTTTCCGTCGTGCTGGAGCGCAATCTCGCTGACGAGATCACGCGGGTGCTCGCGCCCGGCTTCGATTTCTCGTATGTGCGGGATGCCGACGGCCGCATCCTCACGGAGACGGACAACCTCCGCAGCCGCACCTACAGCTACACGTATCACCCCTCCGGCCGTGTTGCAACCAAGCTCGATCCCGAAGGTGTGCTGACGGAGTACAGCTACAACCAGGCGGGCGAACTCACCGAGGTGCGCGAGGGGGGGGTCGTGCTGCAGACGAACACGTACAACCTCGGCGGGCAACTGGTGGCCAGCACCGGCCCCGGCGGACTGACGACGACGTACCAGTACAACAGCGTGGGGGATGTGCTCGTGCAGGAGACGCAGCGCGGTGCGCAGCTCGTATCCAGCACCGTGTACGAGTATGACCTCATGCAGCGGGTCACGCGGAGTGTGCAGCGGATGCGGCTGCCGGATAACACGGTTGACGCGAGCGTGACGCGCTATACCTATGACGCACTGGGGCGCATGACCAGTGAAACACGCAAGAACGAGTCCGAATCGCTCACCTACTACACACGCGTCTATGAGTATGATCTCGCCGGCAATCGCACCTCGCTGACCACCGAAGACGGGACCGTGACGGTCTACACCTACAATGCCGGCCGGCAGTTGATCTCGGAGACGACGACCCCCGGGGGCGGCGGCCCACCGACGACCATCGAATACACCTACGATCAGAACGGTTGCTTGAGCAGTGAAACCAGCGGCGGTCAGACGGTTACGTACAGCTATAATGCCGACGGTCGCGTGGTTGGGGTGCAAACGCCCACCCACACCGTCGCGCACGTGCTGGCGCCGGACGGGAAGCGCCTCGCCACCACGCTGAACGGACAAACCACGCTGTTCGAGTACGACAACCTCAACGTCGACCGGGAGTTGCTGCCGAATGGCGACCAGGTGAAGTATACGCTGGCCCGCCACATCGACGGACTGATCGCGCGGCGGCTCAACGCGGGTCAGCACTATGCCTATGTCCAGAACCGGCTGAACTCGGTGCTGCAATTGGTCGACAACGCCGGCAACGTCGCCAACGCCTACGACTACGAGGGTTTCGGGGCTCCGTTCCAGACCGCGGAGACGGTGGACAACCTGATTCGCTTCGCCGGTCGGCGGCTGGAATCCGAGACGAACCAGTACTACTTCCGCGAGCGACAGCTCAGTGTCCGGGCCGGGCGCTTCACGTCGCTCGACCCGATGGAGGCGTACGCCCAGCGCAGTCTGCCGATCGGTTCGCTCGGCGGGCCGTCCGGCGACCGCGACATGTCGCCGCTCTTCGCCGCTCGGCAGATGGTCGGCTCTGCGACGATGCAGTTCGCCCCGACCCAGTACATCTATGTCGGTAATGATCCGTCCAATCACATGGATCCCACGGGTGAAGTGCTTATCTGGAACCCGATCAGTCTGAGCGCCCTCAGCGGCTGTGCCGCCAGCGCCTGCGGTGGCAGCGGTTGTGCCATCAGCGGTTGCGGTCTGAGTGGCTGCATCGCAAGCGGTTGTGGCGCGAGCGGCTGCGGCGGCAGCGGCTGTGCCGGCAGCGGCTGCGGCGGCAGCGGCTGCGGCGGCAGTGCCTGTGCCGGCAGTGCGTGCTTCGGCAGTGCCTGTGCCGGATCGGCCTGCGGCGGCAGCGCCTGCATGGGCACCGGGTGCCTCGGCAGTGCGTGCATCGGGTCGGGTTGTGGCGCCAGTGCCTGTGTCGGCAGCGTGTGCCTCGGCAGCCAGTGCTACGGCAGCGCCTGCGCGATGAGCAGTTGTGGATTGTCGGCCTGTATCGAAGGTTCGGCTTGTGCGGCCAGTGCCTGCGGCGGCAGCAGCGGGTGCGGGACGATCAGCACATGCGCGAACAGCATCTGTACCGGTGTCTCGAGTGTCTGCACGGGCCAAAGTGGTTGCAGCGGGCCCTCCAGTTGTGGCGGCAGTCGTTGCGGTGGCTGACGCCGGTCGGCGCCGAGGATGACGTAACCTTCCGGTCCCGCTAAGTTGTACGCACCCCGGTCGGTGCTCCGCCGGTCGCACTTCGGAGAGCCATGCCGCCGCGCAGTTACGTGGTTGTGCCCATCGTCATCGCCGCGCTACACCTGCTGGCCGGCAATCTTGGCCCGGTGAGTCCGTTGTCAGGGCGCGCGTGGGCGCTGTTGGCGCTGGTCGTTGTGTGGGTGCTCTGCGGGGCCGCCTGCCGCTCGGCGAGGCCGCCGGGTGTGCCGCTGCCCCCTCCCCAGCACCGCGCCGTGGCCGCCGCGTGGTTGGTCGCGCTTTTGGGGCTCACACTCTTGCTCATACCCCAGGGGCAGGCGGTCTGGCTCGCGGGGCTGACACTGCATCTTTATGGTGTGACAGGATTGATCGAGCGCCGCGTACCGGTTCTCGGGTGCGCGCTGCGCGCGCTGGGCCATATGAGCGCCGCTTATCTGCTGCTGGCGCTGGTTCTCTGGCATGTACCGATGGCCTGGAACGGCTGGCAAACGCTGAGTCTGAGTCTCTCTACACGCCTCGGAAGACGCGCGGGTACTTTCGTCCAGCAAGGCGCTGCGACGGGTGGGCTGCTGCTGAGTATCTCGTTCGCCGGCTATCTCCTGTTTCGTGCGTGGCCGTTGCTGCGATACCGCTGGTGGCTCGCACTGGTGGGGCTGGGCGGTGTGATTGTGCTGGCTGCGATCCAATTGGGACAGGGACCGTGGTTGGCAATCCGAATGATGCAGGTCGCGGGGCGTACCCTGGCTTCACAACCGCAACAGAATCTCGCAGCCGAAGTACCCACCGCGGTGATGGCCCTGTACTCGCCGCTGCTGCTGCTGATCGCAGGCGGACTGTGGGTGGCGCTGCTCGAACCATGGTGGCGACTGGGCTCTGCGTCACCACCGGTCAGGGTGGCCGCGTCCCCGCCCGCACCACGATCGGGTCGCTCGTTCATCGGAGCGCCGCTCGGTCTCGCCTGTGTCGTGGCCGGTGCCGTACTCATGATGATCCCGCACTGGCTCGGGGGGCGGCCCCTGCCTGCGGAGCAGCGCATCTTGTTCTATCAGGGGGCGGCCGAAAATCTGCGGGCGTTCAACGAACCATCGTTCGAGGCGCTCGGGTTGATGTCGGCCGGCATGTTCGGGCAATTGCCACACTACCTTCGGAGTGTCGGCTTCGTTGCCGAGGTCACGGCGGAGGGTGAGCCCCTGACGCCGGAACGCCTCGGACAGGTCGCGGTACTCGTGATTATCAATCCCGACGAGCGTTTCGAGAACGATGCCTGGCGGGCGATCTGGGAGTTTGTGGCGGCGGGCGGCGGCTTGCTTGTTCTGGGGGACCACACCGACATTGGCGGATCGCTCGACCCTCTGAATCACCTGTTGGCACCGGTGGACATCCGCTTCCGATTCGATTCGGCTTTCACCGCGACGCAGTGGGCGTACGCCTGCGAGTACTTTCCGCACCCGCTGGTGCGCGGCCTGGATCACGCCAACGAGAAACTGCAGCACAGCACGGGGGCATCACTGGAGATCGGACCACGTGTGCGGCCGGTGGTCAACGCGCGCTGGTCCTTTTCCGATCTGGGTAACCGTGCCCGGCCGGAGGACGCCTTCCTGGGTGACTACCGTTATCAGTTGCGTGAACAACTGTCTGACCTGGTCATCGTGGCCGAGGCGGGCTATGGCCGTGGGCGTGTGTTGGTGTTCGGTGATACCTCCGCGTTTCAGAACATCGCCCTGCCGCACTCCGCAGACATGCTCGTGCGCGCCTTCCGTACATTGACGGATGGAGCGCCTCCTGCAATGTGGTATGGTCAGGGCGGCGCTGTCCTGCTGCTGATCGCGTTCTCGACGCTTGCATCGAGGGGTGCCCGGGGCTCACTTGGTCTGCGACCCGCGGTTGCCGTACTGGTGCCGCTTGCGGGCTTGGCGTGGGCCGCGCCACAACTGACTCAACCGGCGCCGGCACCCCTCAGCGGTCCCCGTCCGATCGCGTACCTCGATGCTGCGCACGCTAATCGTTTTTCACTGGGGGCGTGGACCGATCGTTCCGTGGGTGGCCTGCTGCTGAATCTTGCGCGGAACCAGTATCTTCCGCGGGTGCTGCACCGCGGCGATTCGCTCGCCGACGCCCTGGCCCAGGCAGAGTTGCTGGTGGTCATCGCGCCAACGCGGCCCTACCTGCCGGAGGAGCTTGCGCAGGTGCGCATGTTCCTTGAACGAGGCGGCCTGCTGATGCTGACCGTTGGCTTTGAGGAAAAGGCCGGTGCCGAAGGTTTGCTCGGATTGCTGGAGCTCGACATCGCGGGACTGCCGCTCGGTCCGGTGCCCATTGAGGAACCGGGCGATCCGATCGCGAAGTTGCGCGAAGCCATGCAGCGCCCGCACTTCCGTGAGGCCTGGCCGGTCGTCACGCGTGGCGCTCCACTGGAGGTGCTGCATCAAGTGGGCGCGTTTGACGTGCTGGTTTTTCGCGCCGTTGGGCGTGGTGGCGCGCTCGTCGTCGGCGATTCGTACTTCCTGCATGACAAGATCCTGGAGGCCGAAAAGGCCTATTGGCCAGGGAACATCCAACTCTTGCGCGACCTCTTCGAACAGTTTCGCGCACAGCGGGGGCGTGACTGATGCTTGCATGGCTCGGGCTGGTGCTGGCGGCGGTCGCCTGGCTCTACGTCGTGGAGCTCACCGTACCGCCGCGTCCGGGGCACGCCTTGGCCTTGGGCATACTGGCAGCCGTCTGTCTCCTGTTGGATGCGGTGCTCCGCGGGCGTGCTGTGGAGGATCGCACGCCTTGGTGGCAGCGTCTGGGGGTGGCGTCTGGACTTCTGATCGGTGTGTTCGCCGGGCAAGCGGTTTTCCACATGAGCTATGAGCGGGTGGCGCCTTTTTACCGAGTCGCTTTCCTGAGTGCGCCGCTGGCAGCCCTGTGGAGTGGGCTCGGGGTGGACGCGGTCGCGACTGAGGATCTCCACCCGGAGGCGACCCGCGGTCTGGAGTCGGGCAGTGTGGGCAGCGACCCCCTGGTGGCTCTGCAAACGTTGCGGAACACGACCCTGCTCCGGCCGGCGCTGGAGCGGTTCGGCGTATACCCGCTGGGGCAGGTGCTCGCGGGTGGTCTTGTACTTGGCCTGACGCTGGCGCGCCGCCGTTGGCTGGTGCTGCCTGCGCTGTTTGTGCTGATCTGTGCTTATGCCATCGTGCGGATGGTGCTCCTGGGACTGCTTGCGGCCGAACTCGCGCTGCCCGCCATTTTCTGGAACCCATGGACCGTGCTCGTCTCACTGTTACCGCTGGTCCCGCTGCTCGCTGCCGGCCTGCCGCGACTCTCCTATGGGCGCACCAAGGTGGTGCCGCGGCCGGCTCTGCTGGTGAGCGCTGGGCTATTGGCAGCGGCCGGAGCAGCGGGGGCGACTCTGTGTCTGTACGGGGAAGTGCAGGGCGCGCGGAAACCGGGACGAATTCTGATCAACGACCTGCACAGCGATTTCTGGGAAGTCACTACGGGCGTTTTCGACGAGGAGGCGCTGGGGGAACGGACGATCTATACCTACACCTCGCTGCGCGACTGGCTGGACGAATTCTACGATGTACGTGTCAACACGGAGGCACCAATTTCCGATGCGCTGCTCGCCGATGTGGACGTCTTTCTATTGAAGACGCCCCTGCAACCGATTCGCCCGGATGAGCAGGCGGCGATTCTGCGCTTTGTCGAGCGCGGCGGCGGACTCTGGCTGCACGGGGACCACACGAATCTCTTTGGCATGAGCACCTTCCTCAACCCGACCGCGGCACCCTTCGGTTTCCACTTCCGGCATGACGATACGTTCGATCTGACCAGCGGCCAGCCGAGTCCCTACGCCGCCCCATGGCTCGGGCGCCATCCAGCCGTCGGGCGTGTGAACCATTTCATGCTGCAGACCACCTGCACAATCGCCGCACCGCTCCATGCCCGCCCCGTGCTGGTCGGCCGCCGCATGGGCAGTGAGATGGTGGACTACGGCCACACCAACTTCTTCGGGAACATCAAGGCCGATCCCGAGGATGACTTCGGGTTGTACCTGATTGCGGCCGCCCGCGCTTACGGCGCCGGGCGCGTGCTAGCTTTTGGCGACAGCACGATTTTTTCCAACTTCACAATGTTTCTGCCAGGCATCCCGGAGTTTGCACTCAGCTCAGCCGAGTTTCTGAATTACCACGCGGGCGCGCGTGACGGGCTGGTGTGGGCCGGATGGTTCGGAGTGTTGCTGGGAGCTGCGGCGGCCGGGCTCGGCGTACTAGCGCGTTCGCGTTGGATCGTGACTTGCCTTGCGCTCGGGTTGCTGACTGGGCATGTGGCGGCCGGTGTGTTTGTCACATCGCAGGCCCGCATGGTCTCGCCGGAGCCAACGCCCCCCGATCGCACGCGCTGGGCGGTGATGGATCAGGTGATCTGCTCGTACCGCCTGCCATCCAGTCTGGAGTACGAAGTCTTCGACTCCGATCGAAGCTATGACGCCTTCTACCTGAACTTGGTGCGGCTTGGCCTGCGGCCACGGCTTGGGCCGGGCATCGGCCCCGAGGCCTTGCCGGCCGGCGTCCGTATCTTTCTCCTGCCGACGCGGCCACCGACAGACGAGCAGCTTCGCGAGCTTCGGAGGTTCATCGAGGGAGGCGGCCGGGCGATCGTGTTCGAGTCGTCGCAGTACCTGGCACCGGCGACAATCACCCTGCTGAAAGCACTCGACGTGCAAGTGTCGGGCGGTGCCGGCCGTGTGCGCGTGAGCGGGGCTGACTCTGTCAGGATCGATGCCACGGTTCAGCCGCGCGTGGCGCACACGTTGAGTGTGCATCGTCGAGACGTCGGTTCCGGCCAGGTCGTATTTGTGGCGGGGGCAGAGTGGCTCAACCGGCGGTACATGGGCCAAGTCTACAAGACACCGGATCCGCTCGAACGCGAGTGGTACCGTATGCAATTTCATATCTTCCACCAGTTGCTGGACGTCACCCAGGAGAGTCGCAATGGCTCTGCCCCCCGTTGATCCGATTGGCCCGCGTCCTCTGGACGCCACCCAACAAGTGCTGCGCACCAACCGTATACTGATGGTGCTCGTCGCGGTGCTGCTCGTCGCATTAGCCGGACTGGGTGGTTGGGTCCTGGGACGTGGTTGCGCCGAGCACGGTTCGACGGCACATCCGAGCGCATCCGGTTTGAATCAGGTGGCACCGCGCGCGGTCGCCCTGCTCCGCGGAATTCGCTGTTCACACGGCACCCCCATCATCGAGGCCCAGTGCCCGGATGGCGAAGAACTGCGGCGCTATGTGAACGAACTGCTCACGCAGGGACTATCGGATGATGACATCAAAGTTGCAATGTTGCGGCGTTTCGGAGAGTCCGGCTTGGCCGGGCGGGAGTGGTAGCATGCCGTCGTTCTCGCACAATTCAACCGTTTTCATACGCTGGCACACCGGTGCCGCTTTCGGAATCTGCGTGAGTCTCCTCGGACTCTGGCTGTGCATGCCCGCAGCGTGGTCCCAGGACGCCACCCCACCAGTTACCACCGGCCCCGCTCTGGCTGCACCGGCGCCGCTCACCCTCCGCGAGGTGACGATTCTCGGCGGGCCGTTTCGCGTAGCCGCAGAAGAGCGTATTCCTATTCGATTTGAGCTTTCGCGCCCCGCCACCGTCACACTCACGATTCACGGTCCGAACCGGGAACTGATCGCACGGGTGGCGGATGGCGTCCCTCAGCAGGCCGGCGTGTGCATTCTCGAATGGGATGGTCGGGACGTGGACGGCGTCAATGTGCCCGATGAGGCCTACAGCGTGCACCTCCAGGCCGTCGCGGGGGAGGAGACGGCGATCTGGGCGCCGTGGCTTCATTCCGGTGGCGAGCGCCTGAATGCCGGTGAGGTTCGGCCGTTGAGTGCGACCGAACTCGGCTACACTCTGCCGCGACCCGCCCGTGTACTGGTACGCGCGGCCGTACTGAACGGTCCTCTTTTGAAGACGATTGTGAACTGGGAACCGCGTCCCGCCGGTTTGAACATCGAGCCGTGGGACGGTTATGACGAACAGCGCGTGCGGGTCGTCACAGGCCTCGCCCAGTTGCGTGTGGGTGTGATTGCCTTTGCGCTGCCGGACGCGGCCATTCTCACCGTGGGTAACACCACCGAGCGATATGGCGCCTACTACACACGCGTTGCAGCCACACGCCCGCGGCACCCGGAAGTCACGCGCGTTCGAGACGCAGCCACCGTTCTCTCCCCGCACGCGGCCATTCCGCCGCACCTCAATCGGGATCCGGGTCTCACGCTGGAATTTCTGGGACAGGAGACGCCTTCCACGACTGCGCCGGCGACCACTCAACCCGCGGAACCAGGCGCACCTCTGAAGCTCCGTGGCGACACCATCCTGTTTCGCGTGGACGTGCCCGATCCGGCCGAGCGAAGTTTTCTCAATGACCAGCGCTTCGAGTTGATCATCTACGTGAATGATCGTCGCCTGCTGGAGGTCGAGCAGGGGCATGTACCGTTCACCTACCCCTGGGACGTTGCTGCGCTGGCACCGGGGCGCCATGTGCTGACCGTGAACCTGGCCACGTTCCGCAATCACGTCGGGACCGTGAGCCGTGTCGTGGAGATCGAGCGATGACCGATACGCCCGCCCGTGCCACGCTCTGCGCCGCACCCCGTCATCGAAATCTTCGCTGCGCGTCGGCGACGGCATTGTTACCGGTGCTCACGTGTGTGGTGCTGGTCACCGCCGGGCAGGAGGTTGAACGCTCTGCTAGCCCGGCTCCGCTGCAGCCGACGACCGCACCGGCGCCGACGTTCGATCCGCCCGCCGACACGCTGCTGGTCTTCTGCGCGGAAGTTGAGCGCCAATGGGACCTGTTCTCCTGGAACCTTGATCCCGCCGTGCCTCCTCGCCGGCTGACACAGACCCCCTACGACGAGGGAGCGCCATCGCTCGCGCCGGATCACTCGCACATCGTGTATGAGACGGTCGACGGCAAACTCTGGCGACTCGATCTGCGGGCGGGATCCACACCGCAGCAGCTCCCGTTCGCCTCGGCAGAACGCTTCGATATGCACCCCGCGATCGGACCGGATCATCTGCGGATTGCGATGGCCACGAGTCTGGACCGCACGACCGACAACACCGACCTCGTAATCTATCACCAGGCGCGGCGCGCGTTTGAGCCGCATCTGGAAAAGATCTCGTACCAGCATTACCCCACCTGGTCGCCGGATGGCCTGTGGCTGGCGTACTCGAACCTGCACGCCCGAGCGGCGACCGCCATCACCATCAGCGAAATCTGGATCATGCGTACCGAGCGCCAGGAAATGCGACAGCTCTCGCTTCTTGACGCCTATTCGATTCAACCGGCCTGGTCCCCCGATGGGCAGGAAGTCTGCTTTGCAAGCAACGCCGGCGGGCACTTCAATCTCTGGACCGTGTCCGTGGCAAGCCGGCGCCTGCGACGCCTGACCGAATCCACCGCGAGTGACATGCACCCGTGCTACAGCCCCGACGGACGCTGGGTTGTCTTCACCTCCAGCCGCGCCGGGGGGCGGCTGGGGCTATGGGTGCTTCCGGCGGCTGGTGGCGCAGCGCAACCGATCTTTCCATTCGGAGCCGATGATCCGCGTCCGTGCCGGGACCCGGACTGGAAATAGCCATGCGCTCTGTGGGCGCTGCTCTCATCCTGGTGGTTTTGGTCGTGCTTGTGACCCTCCTGCTGTGGTCATCCGATCCCGCTGCGCCTTTCGCCACGGGGCCAGAGTCCGAGTCTGCTCCGACAACCGCCCGCGGCGCTGAACTGCCAGTGTACCGTACCAGCCGCCGGCTCGAACCCGATACGGCGGTGGCCGCCTGGCTGCTGACCCGGATGGTGTCCCCGGGTGCCCGAGCCCTCGTAGCCGAGTCTTGGCCGGGGAGCATCCCTTTCGATGAACCGGGCGCGGAGTTGGCGCGGCGGCCGGGGCGGTGCGCCGCGCGCATCATTGTGGAGCGCTTCGGACTCCATGATCCATTCGTGGAGGCCCTTGTTGAGGTTGTGCAGGAGCTCGAAATCGCACCCTGGTCGCTGAATTCTGAGCCCTTCTTCGAGCGTGTCCGTTTCGGTCTCGGCGATGCCCTCAACACCGCACCCGACCCGCAAAGCTGTCTCGACGCGGCCCTGCAGTTCCTCGATGAACTACGGGCTGCTCAGGACGCCCTCCCGGGAGCGACCGCGGTGCCGCCCATGTGAATCTGTGGCACGCACGTTCTCCCTTACAATGATCTGCGATGACACCGCGCACCCGACTCCTGACCGCGTTGCGGCGCAGTACGCCGGACCGTGTTCCGGTCACGCTCTACGAGTACTCCCGGTTCAACGATGACTGGCCGAACCGAGAATCGTCTTACGCTCCGCTCCTCGAGCTCGAAGAGCGGTACGGTGACAGTTTTATCTTTCTCCCGCTCGAACTGCCGGTGTTTTTTACGGCGCAGGAGCCCGGCCGGGTTCAGTTCGAGGTGGCAGCGCAATCCGTCGGGAGCATCGTACGCGTGACAACCGTGCAGACGCCCCGCGGACCAGTGCGCAGCGTAGCGCGGCGCGATGCGGGCCTGATGACGAGTTGGCAGATCGAACCGCTGATCAAAACGGACGCGGACATCGAGCGTGTGCTGGCATTACCCGATCCGCCGTTGCAGTACGACGTGGCGGCGCTGCGTGCCCTGGCCGCGTGCGTGGGAGAACGCGGGGTGCTTTGTCCGAACCCGGGAGATGCGGTCGGACGCGTGGTGGGCCTGTTTGACTATGCTGACTTCGCGCTCCGCTGCACGCGCGACGACGCCCCGATCCAGGCACTGCTCGCACGTGCGAATGACCAGTTGATGCGCGGCGTACGAACGCTCGGCCCGCACCTGGAGAATGCGGCCTTCCGCCTCTGGGGGCCGGAGTATTGCAGCGCACCGCTGTTGAATCCCCGCCGCTTCTTTCCGCGCTACGTCGTGCCGTACGATCGGCTACTGATCGACGAGATTCACGCGACTGGCAATTTCGCAATCATCCATTGTCATGGCATGCTCGATGCGCTGCTGGAGATGGTTGTTGAGACGGGGGCCGATGCGCTGGAGCCGCTCGAAACACTGCCAATGCCGACGGCGGACGTCACGCTGGCGGACATCAAGCGGCGCGTCGGAGTTCGGCTCTGCCTGATGGGTGCCGTGCAGGCCCGCACGCTGGAAGCAGGGACGCCTGCGGAGATGGAAGCCGAGGTACGGGCGGCTCTGCGCGACGGGTCGCCGGGCGGGGGATTCGTCGTCCTGCCGACGTCCGCGCCGTTCATGGTGCCCCTGACAGCGCGTTGCCTGGAAAACGCGGAGGTCATGTACCGCACAGTACATGCGCACGGGCGCTACACGTAGAGTGCGCCCCTATTCCGCGCGGACACCTGCTTGTCGAGGGGCGCGGTGCCCGGGCTTGTGCCAGTGAAATTCGCTTGGCTACTGGGTGTGGACCCCGCGACCGGAACACGCGGAGCGCGGTACGGTGCAACCGGGGCGCATGGAATAGCCCAGTGAAGAATGCAGGGTAGTGCGGGTGATCATCGCGGAAAATACCGGGATGCTGCGCGGAATGGCGCGGCACGGTGTGACATTTCCGAAGCGCGCCCGGGTGGACTCGAACCACCGACCTGCGACTTAGAAGGCCGCTGCTCTCTTCCGCAAGCGCCTACAGACAATGCACTTACGAGCGGTGCCGAATCGGTGCCGCCAGTAGTGCCGACGGTTGGCGACGATTCGGAACTCGCCGAAGTGCTCGCGGCGTGGCCGACGCTGGCACCGCCGCTACGCCGGGCGGTGCTCGGCATCGTGCGAAGTGTTCGCGCTGGCGGTGCTGGCGACTGAACGGCCGAGCTACGCGGCTCCTGACGGCGACGTAGGTTCTTTTCGCACCCCCCCCGGCGGCTGCGAACAAGAGCCGCAGATATTCTAGCGAAACAAGGTATTCAATCCGAATGGCGGCGAGCCTTGTTGGGACGCTAATAACGGGTTTTTCTCTAGATATTCGTAGCATCGGGTACACTTCAACCCGCCATTTGTGGGGTGCGCGGCAAGAATTGGGGCAATCCTGCAAGGTGGCCGTGGGGGTCTGTAGTGGTAGCTACACAAGTAGTTGACTCTACATTATGTACCATGTACAATTCTGGTCATGTCGATGGACGCAAGCACAATCGGAAAATGGCTGCGACGCAGGATTCTGCTGCAACCGTTGGCCACGACGGCGAAAGGCGCGGGAGTGAGTAGAAGCACACTTCGTCGAGTCGTCGAAGGTCGCGGATGTAGTTTGCGCACCGGCGAAAAGCTGCTGGTTTATTTCGGCACACAACCTACTACGGGAACACGAAAGGTGAAACAAAAATGACGCGTGCAGAAGATCTGGCAATTACACACCTTAGCAGAATGCTGGCTTTTGCCAAAAACCAGCGCGTGCCACTACCAACATTGATGCGGGGGCTGACGGACGAAGAAATTTCGCTGATGAATCTGCACGCCACCGACCGTCGCATCAGGGACAACCTCACGCGCTCGGTCAACACTACCCCGACGAAGCCGACGCGCAGGAAGGGGCGATAGCATGGCGCGACGATCTACAACCATTGAACCCGCCACCGTTGTGCACGATCCGCTTGACGTACTACTTCAGCACCGCGCAGCCGAGCGCGACGAAGCTTTAGCCGACGAGCGGCGAGAGCAAGCACGACGTGCAGACTGCTGGTACGCAGTCGTGGCCGCCCTGGGCAAGGTTGGCGCGACTCCCGGCGAACTCCGCGCGGCCGCCGAAGCGGCGGCGGAGCTTTCGTTGAACGAGGACGCACTCCGCGATGTGCACGAAGCGCTCAAAGAGCGTGAGCGGCTTGAATCGCTCGCATCCGAGCTTGCAGCGCGTGAAGCGGCACGGCAACAGGCGGTGCGGGAAGTCGTGGCTTTCGCCGAAAGCGCGGAACGGCGCCTTCGCGAGTTGAAGTTGACTTCTTCGTGTGCTTCCGCCGCAAAACGCGCGGCAATGGCCGCACGCGATGAATTGGCAAGGTGGCCAGAGCGGCACCCCGAGTTGCACGCGGCACTGAACAACGAATCACACTAGTCTTAGCTGCCGGCGCGACAGACTCCCGCGCAGGCGCTCTCCGGCCGGTCCGGCGTCCGAACCAAGCCGGGCCGGTTTTTTTGTGTTACAATCATCTATCGGCCGGGCTGCGGTTCGCTACCACAGCGCTTCGGCGCCGCGTCGCGTGCACTACTACCCTCACGCGACGCGGCGCCGGGCTCTACCGGCGGGAAGGGTAGAAAATGGCAATTAGACTCTTCAGTGTGTACGCACGCGACGTTCTCGCCGACTTGGGCAACGTCCGATTTCGAGCCGGCACGGCCGCCGGACTCTCACAAGCGGCGACGTTCACCGACGATTGCGTGCGGCTTCCGGAATCACTTTTCGATGAATCAATCGCGATTGAGCGTGCGTTTTCTGAGCACGTTCGCGCGGCGCTCACAGCGCTTTCCGGCTCACCGCCGTACGCGACCGCTGCCGTGCTGAAAGCCGCGGCGAGAATACGCGAGCTGGCGCGCGTGGTACGCGGCCGGGCTGGCTTTGCGGCGGCGTTCGCCGCAGTCGGCAAATCCCTTCGCGAACTCGACATGCTTCCGGACGCGGTGGCAACAGAGGGAGCGAAGCGACTTCGGACCGGCAAGCGTGGCCGGCCGCGGCAGATCGGCGGACGTGTGGAACACCGCATCTTGAATGCGTGGGCAACCGGGCACTTCCGGAGCTACGCGGAGTGTGCGGACGAGTTAGGCGACGTTCGCGAGCAGGACGTGCGGCTAGTGCTCGACCGTCACCGGAAGCGCGAGCGGCGCGACCGACTCGCCAGCTAGTCAAGGGGGTTATTTTGTCCGTCGGGGGAATCGGGAGCCGGGTTTCGCCATAGCGTGCAAACACGCGAAGCGGCGTACCGCCGGACAAAATCGCTCTGAATATTTCCGTCCGTCCAAGCATGGATACTTCCGGTGTGACGCATGGTGCATCACCTTGGAGGTATCAAAATGACGGAACCATTAGCAATGTCGCTTCCGCGAGCGGCCGAAGCCGTGGGGGTAAGTGCCCGCACACTCTGGAGCGAAGCTGCTTGCGGCCGGCTCCGCATCACGCGCTTGCCCGGCCGGCGGCGGGCGCTGATCAAGATCGAAGATCTAAGGTTGTGGCTCGACGGTAAATCAGTTCCCGCCGCCGAGGGGGTGCCCCATGACAAATAATGGCAGAAAACTTTCTGACATTCTTGCCAGCGGTCAGAGCGGAAACTTGCGCGACGCGTGGGACCGCACGGAAGCCGCGGCCGACTTCGCCCCGCTGCCACCGGCGACGTACACGGCCCGCGTGCTGAGCGGGGAGCTTTTCAACGCCAAGAGCGGCACGCCCGGCTACAAGCTCGCCTTCCGCGTGCTGGAAGGTGAGCACGCCGGCCGGCAATTCTGGCATGACCTTTGGTTGACGCCGGCGGCGTTGCCCATGAGCAAGCGCGACTTGGGCAAGCTCGGCGTGACTTCGATCGAACAGCTTGAACAGCCGCTTCCGGCGGGCATCCGCTGCACGGTGAAGCTCGCCCTGCGGCGCGACGATGGCGGCGCCGAGTACAACCGCGTCCGCGGCTTCGACGTAATCGGCATCGACGCCGACCCGACCGCAGACCCGGACTTCGCGCCGGGCGCCGCTACGTCGGAAGGTGGTGCGAAATGAACGGCCCCATGCGACACGGCTACCGTATCGTCGGCCCGTGCTCGGCCGAGCGCCGGCTTGTGGACTGGTCCGCCGCGTTCCAGGCATACGCCGAGTGCGACCCGCGCGCCCGCGTTGAATCCGAAGCTTACTTGTCGGCGTTCACATTCGGCGGTGACTTCGCGGAGCACCTGCGCAACACTGGTTCGACGCGGGGCTTCGCGGGGGCGTGCTGGGCGCCGTGGTTGTGGTTCGACATTGACCGCGCGCCGACCGCCGGCGGCATTGACGCGGCGCTTCAGGATGCCCGCAAGCTCGCAGTTGCGTTGTCGGACCGCTATGGCGTCGATGACGCGGCGCAATTATGGTTCTACTCGGGCGCAAAGGGCTTCCATGCAGGCATCCCGGCGGCGTTGTGGGCGCCGGCCCCGAGCACGGACTTTCACCGGGTCGCGCGGCGACTGGCCGAGACAATCGCCGAAGCCGCGGCCGTGATTATCGACGCAGGCGTGTATGACAAAGTACGCGCTTTCCGGGGGCCGAACTCCCGGCATCCTGGAACCGGTCGGCACAAGGTGCGGCTCACGACGGATGAGCTGATGCACCTAAGCGCCGCGGCAATTCTGGACCGGGCCGAGAAACCGGCGCCGTTCGATCTGCCCGACGTGCCGGCCGACAGCGCCGACTTTCTCGTGGCGCACTGGGATACCGCCGCGGGGCAAGTGCGGGAGCAGACCGAAGCGGCGGCCCAGCGCCGCGCCGCGGTGACGGACGGGGACGGCACGACGAAGCTGAACAAGCTGACGCTGGACTTCATCCGCAACGGCGCCGCGCCCGGTGCAATCGGCGCGGGCGATGAAAACCGACAACGGGGCGCGGGGCGGCATCGGCTGTGCTACAGCGCGGCGGCAAACCTAGCCGAGCTGGGGGCCCCGCTGCCGCTGTGCTTCTCGCTGCTGGAAGAATCCGCGCTCGATTGCGGCTTGCCCCCGGCGGACGTGCGCCGGGCTGTTGAAAACGGCTGGGCGTCGATGCAACCGGGCGTGCGCGAAGCGTGCGACGTGTTCAACGGTGAAGTAATCAACGTGCAGTCGGCGCCGGCTGACACTTCGGCATGGCCCGCGGAAGGGGGTGCGGCGTGACCGCGACGCCGAAATACCAAACTGCGGCCGACGTGTTCGATGCGTGGCGCGACGCGCTGTTCAGCGGGGCCGCGCCGCCGCTGTACGCGGTCGGCACTGGCGCACTTGCTACCGTCGAAATCGGGCCGGGGCGTGTGGTGCTGGTTGGCGGCTTGCCGGGGGGCGGGAAAACAGCGCTGTCGATGCAATTAGTAATCGACGCGCTGCGGGCGGCGCCGACGCTGCGGGCCGTGGTCGCGAATGTCGAAATGTCCGCGGCCGTGCTTCTGGACCGTCAGCTTGCCCGGCTGTCTGGCGTTCCGCTCGACGCAATCGCCAAGCGCAAGCTCGGCGCCGAGCACGCCGACCGTATCGACCGCGGGCTTGCGACGCTTGAATCCGTGGCCGACCGGCTGGCGTTCGTCGCGCCGCCGTTCGACCTGGGCAATATCGCCGCAACGGCCGATGACTTCGGCGGTGTTTTGCTGACGCTTGACTATCTACAACGCATCCGACCGCCGGGCGAGCACGCCGACAAGCGCGGTTCGGTCGATGCCTTGATGGACTACCTACGTCAGTTCGCGGACGCCGGCTGTGCGGTGCTGGCGGTGTCCGCGGTGGCGCGGACGAAAGACAAGCGCGGGCGTTCATCCTACGCGGCCGACGGGCTGAGCCTGGCGAGCTTCCGTGAAAGCTCGGAGCTTGAATACGGGGCCGACACCGCTTACGTGTTGGTGCCGGGCTGCGACGATCCCGAAGCTGTGACGCTGCGCTGCCTGAAACACCGGCACGGCGAGCCGGTGGACGTGAACTTGTGTTTCGAGCGGCGCATTCAATCGTTCCGCCCGACCGAGCCGGAGCCGGCAACGCCGGCGGACCGCGGCAAGCTCACGGCATCGCTGCGGGCGTTGTGGGGCTCGACGCCCGCGGCGGCGGACGATGACGGGGGCGATGAATGATCGACCCGCGCATCATCCCCCCCGGCGAAGTGCTCCGGCCGATGGACCTGGGCGAGCGGCCCGCACACCGCAACGGGCGCGCTCCGACGGATGCCGAGCAACACCTGAAGCGAAAACCCCGCGGGGGCGGCGGCGCTGTGCGGCGGCGGTTTGCACTGCTCAATGGGTTTGTCGATTGCGAGCTTGCCCGGTTGGGGGCGGTGGCCGCGGCGGTATGGCTGGTGCTCTATCGGCACGGCCAGCGTGACGGGACCGCGACGGCCGCGGTATCTGACTTGGCGCGCCGGACGGGATACGCCGATCGGGCGGTACGCCAAGCGCTTCGGCGGCTTCGGGACCGAGGGCTTATCGACCGGGTGAAGCGCGGCACACTGGCCAGCGGCCCAAGTGTTTATCGCTTACTGATGCCGTCCGGGGTGGCACCATAACCGGCACCGCCGTGCCGCTTACAACCGGCACCGGGGTGCCGCTCACTACGGCACGGCGGTGCCGGTATCACAGTACCCTACGGGTACACATACACCCGCGGGGTTACATGCTGACGCATCCCGCGCGGGGTGTGGGGAAAAAGAATCCCGGCTTGACGGCCGCCCCGCCGCGCGGCACGGTGCCGCGCGCTGATAAGCTCATGGACGCGCTCGGCTTGGCTCTGGTGGCGGTGCGCGACGGTGCACGTATGGCCGAAAAACGGCCGGAAACGGCCCTAGGTTCAACGCGGACGGCTTCCAAGGGTGTCGGCAAGGCACGAGGCCGAAAAACGCGGCAGACGCCGCGGAAACGCGACGGAGGATAGCACAACATGGCGAAGCAACGCGGAAAGCACGCCGGTTCGCTCTATCGCCGAAAGGCCGGCGGCGTGTGGTACGGCCGGTGGACGGCGGCGGATAGTTCGCGGCCGGAGCGTTCCACGGGTACGCGCGACCGGAAGGACGCCGAGCGAATCCTTCAGAAGTGGATATCTGACGAAGCTCTGAGGCGCCGCGGCATCATCGACGAGACGGCGGAACGCTTCGCGAGTGCCGGCCGGATTGCGCTTCGAGTGCATATCGACCGGTGGCTTGATTCGCTGCGAGCGGGCGGCATTGCCGAGAAAACGGTGCGGACACTCGGCGTACGTGCTCGCGGCGTGCTGATCGACAAGCTCGGCTGCGAGCGCTTCGCAGACGTGGCGGCGGCCGCGGTTCAAACCGCTGTTGGCGGGCTCGTGGCCGGCGGCATGGCTCTCCAGACGGCTCATCACTACCTGCGAGCGTCCCGACAATTCACGCGGTGGGCGCACCGCGAGCGGCTCACGCGAGAGAATCCGCTCGCGCACCTGCGCGGCTTGCGATTCGACGCCGACAAGCGATATGAGCGGCGAGCGTTCACGACCGAAGAAGCGCGGCGCATCATCGAAGCGGCCGAGCACGGCGCCGATTTCCGCGGCCTGAGCGGACACGGCCGCGCGGCGCTGTATCGGACGGCACACGGCACCGGCTTCCGTGCTGGCGAGCTCGCGCGGCTGCGCGTGTCAGATTTCCGGCTCGACGGCGACCGGCCGGCGGTGCTGCTCGTGGCTGGCTCGGCGAAGAATCGACGCGAGACACTGCAACCGATTCGGCACGACCTGGCCGACACGCTGCGGACGTGGCTCGACGGAAAGCCGGCCCGCGCGGCGGCGTTCCCTGGAACGTGGGCGCAACGCTCCGCACACATGCTGCGGCTGGACCTGCGCCGGGCGCGGTGGGCGTGGTTTCGCGAGACGGGCGGCGGCAAGGCGACGCGCGAGGCGTGGCAAGCGGGCTTCCTGGCCGATCAGGACGCCGCGGGCCGACTGGCCGATTTTCACGGACTGCGGGTGACGTTTATCACGGAGCTGGTGCGCGGCGGCGTGAACGTGCGGACGGCGCAAACCCTCGCGCGGCACTCCGATCCCAAGCTCACGCTGAACGTCTACTCGCGGTTGGGCGTGACGGACCTCGCGGCCGGACTCGACGTACTGCCGGACTTGAACCGGCCGACGCTGGAATCCGAGCGGCTTCAGGCGACCGGAACGGAAGATTCGAGGCCGGACCATGCCGCCAGTAGTTCCGACGGTAGGGGCGCGTTTCGTCGCGCGACGGCGCACAAGCTCGCGCGTACGGCGACACAATGTAGCGCTGGCGACAATCGGCAAAAACGCCTAGACGTTTCACGAAAATGCGCGGGAGTGCACGACAATTCCGAAGCGCGCCCGGGTGGACTCGAACCACCGACCTGCGACTTAGAAGGCCGCTGCTCTATCCAGCTGAGCTACGGGCGCATCACCGGCGACGGCACCACCAGATCTGAATCTGGTGTGATTACCCGGTGATTTTAGCCGTCTCGTGTCCCGGATGTCCGAGCGGTGTGTTCTCCGGAGCACTGCAACCACGCGGACATCGTTCTTGTTCCTCTGCCGGCGACCGCGCCGGGGCTTACTCCGATCGCCATGGCCCCACAAAGGGTGAACGGTTGCCAAGCGAATCGACCTGCACGGCGTACAGCTCAACCTGGTTCAGGGGCAGTGGTGTTCGCACGACCGGGATGGCCGTGGTCAGTTTGCCACTAGGCGGTGCGTAGCGGACCTGGAATCCGGCCCAGCCGTCCAGTTCGTAGTAATCGACTCGCAGGCGGTGCAGCCCGGATTCGAGCCGCACGCGACCGAGCTTTGTAGACATGCCGTGTTGCCCCCAGTGGTCCACGACGAGTTCGTCGTTGAGATAGAGCCGCGAACCATCGTCCGTGTGGAGTTCGAAGGTGTAGAGTCCGGCCTCGGTGATCGGCAGCAGTGCGGCGGCACGATAGGAGAACCCGTCGTTTGGCAGGCGTGCATCGGGCACGCCGCCGCGCCAAAGGCGGTTGATCTCGGGCCAGGCCTCCACGTAGACCTGTTGTTCAAAGGCCACTCCGCGATAACCGGTCAAGGTCCAGCCGGGGAGGCGCGGGTCGGGGAATGCGACGGTGGCGCGCCCCTCATCGTCCGCGCGGGCGCCGGCGATGGGGGCCACGGGGGCGCCGTCGAGTCCCCACCACACCTCCAGTTCTGCTCTTGGCTCGCAGGTGGCGACCAGGACGTCGGACTCCCACTCAAGTACGGGGGCTGCGGCCGTCCGATCGAGCGTCAGTTGAAGCGGCGCGCTCTGGATCGCGGTCGGCGTACCGTCGGGCGTTGCCACGCGGGCGCGCAGCGTGTACGTGCCATCCTGCGCCAGTGCCGGTGTGACGAGCAGGACGGGCCCCGGGCCGACGCGGGCACCGACCACCTCCTCGGCCAGCAGGACTTGCACGCGGGTCGTCGAGTGTACGCCGAGTACGTCGACCGCGGGCGCTGCCGCGTTGGTGAGTGCCGGTCCGCGCAGCAGAATGCGCTCAGGGGCTGTGGCGGGTTTCACAAGACGACTGGCGAACATCGTGTGATGAGGAGTGAGTGCGGCCTCCGTGCCGTCGTCAAACTTCATGATGAAGTTGAAGCCGATGCTGCGGCCGGTCACCAGCGTGAGCCCGTCGGCCACGTCGGCCAGCTCGCGCGCACCACCGTAGTTCAACTCTTTGCTGCCGCCTTGTCCGAGTGCGGCGGGAATGGTGACGTCGAGCACATAGCCATCGCCCTGGTGCGGTGGCACAGCGACGGCCGTGGCCCCGGGGACATCGCCGCGCAGACTCAGGCCGGTGAAGCGGACCTCGCCGTCCCTGGCCCGGAAAACATAGGTATCGCCACCTTCCCAGAAGCCGTTGGCGGCGCTGCCGTCGATCTTGATCTCGACGCTGAACGTGCGTGGGGCGATGAACCAGAGCCGCAGCAGATCTTCGTTCCAACCGGCGTAAACCTGGATGTCGCCACCTGCGTCGTTGCGGGCGAAAACGGAATCCAGCAGCAGTGCGCCATGCTGTTCTGCGGCCGGCGTAGCGGGAGCGAGGTACGTGACGTTCGGGCGGATGGCCACCAGCGGGTAGGGATCGACATCGTCCGTGAGGCCATCACCATCGGTATCGGGGCGGGTGGGATCGCTGCCGGCGTAGCGCCCGGCGGTGAATTCGCCGAGATCGTCGAGCCCGTCCCCGTCGGTGTCCTTCTTGGTCGGGTCGCTGCCGAAGCGCCGTTCGTCCATGGGCAGGCGGGCATCATCATCAGGCAGTCCATCGCCATCGGCGTCGACCACCTCCAGAAACTCGTTGCGCAGGCCCCGGATGGAAAGGTAATCGTCGAACTCGCGCAGCGTGACGGCGATCCAGTCCCAGTGCTCGCCCCCGAGGTAGTAACCGCGAAAGTGCGGCTCGAGGCGATCCACGTAGGGATGGGAGTGCAACATCTTCAAGCCGGAGTGTTCGACGATCACGAGGTCGAGGGCGTGCTGAAACTCGTGTGCGAAGATCCATGCCCAGCCGTAGCCGGTATCGGCGTCATACTCCGGATAGCCGACACCCGAGAAGCCACCGATGCCGAAGCAGCCACCGGCGCCGCCGAGGACGCGGAACCCGCCCCAGTTGCCCTTCAGCCCGATCCCTGTCGCGATGAGGCCGTCGTAATCGCCGTCCTGCACGCCGTGGGCGCGGAGTTGTTCCTCGATCAAGCGCATGGTCGGACCGCCGTTCTCGGCTGTCTCGGGGGCGGACTCATCGAATATCTTCCAGTCGAGCTCGATGTTCAGACGCGCCCGGCTGTTGCGGAAATAGAAAAGTCGGGCGAGTTCGAAGCCGCGGCGACACGCCTCCACATCGTGGTCCGCCATGCGTTTCTCATCGTCCGGGGCGCCGCGGTAGACGGCCGCGAGTACCTTCAGGTTCTTCACCCGCAGGGTGTCCTGGGCCTGCAGTGTGGGCAAACCCATCCCGAGCACGAGGAGGAGAAAGACCAGTTTCCGCATCGCGAAACACTCCTTGAACGCAGCGCCTGTCAGCATCCACCCTCCCACGGCGCAGCCATCGTATCGGATGAACGACGGATCGGCGACCGGTATGTGATGCGCGTAGCCGGACACGTACGCACTCGTATAATGGCTCTGACGGTGCTGACGGCCGTGTCCGCCGCCTGGGTGAGGAGTGTCACGTGAAGCACATGGTGTTGTGCGGGTGCGTGGTGGGGTTTGTGCTGGGTGGCTGCCCGGGGAATCTGGGCGACGCGACCCAAACGGGTCCGGTGCAGGCCCGGATCGCGGCCTCCGCGACGCGCGGGCCAGCCCCGCTGACGGTGTATTTCACGGGGGCACAGTCCACTTCCCGCAATAGCGGCGTGCTCGAGTATGCCTGGGACTTTCGGGATGGGGGCACGGCCGAGGGTGTCACCACGACGCACACGTTTGAGCAGCCGGGGCGGTACCTCGTGCGGCTTGAGGTGCGGGATGCGACTGGCGCGCGGGGGGTGACCACCAGCGAAATTCGGATTGAAGGCGCGGGGCTGAGCGCGCGAATCGATGTCAGCGCGACGCGCGGCGCAATACCGCTCACCGTGGCATTCAGTGCCGCCGCCAGTGAGACATTCGGAGATCGTATTCTCGACTATTACTGGGACTTCGGCGATGGGGCGACCTCGCGGGCTGTAGCGCCGCAACACACCTACACGCGGGCGGGCGTGTTTTCGGCCACGGTACGGATCGTGAGCGGAGGTGGTTTGGAGAGCACGGCTGCCGTCACGATCGAGGTCGGGGCGCGCACAGCTTCACTCCAATTTGGCGGCACGGCGGTTGCAACACTGCCGATCGATCTACCGGCCGGCGAGCCCCGCCGCGCACTGACGTTCGAGGCATGGGTGAAGGCGGCGGGCGCCGGGGGCGCGATCGCGGTCCTGGGCTCGGGGTTGGCACTGGAGGTGGCGCCCGGCGGGGGCGGCTTGCGCCTGCGCACGGGTATCAGCACGACAGACTTCCCTTACCACGCGCTGGTGGATACGTGGCGGCACGTGGCGGTCGTGCGAGAGCCAGTGGCAGACACCGGCGACCCGGACAACCCTCCGGCTGAGGGCACGTACACGGTGTACGTGGACGCGGTAGCACTGGGTTCGGTGCCCGTGGCCACGGCGCCGGTAATCGACGGTCTATCGCTGGGGGTCGGATTCGCGGGTCAACTCGCCGAGATTCGCTATTGGAACGCGGCTCGCACCCCGGCGGAGCTGGCAGCACGTAAAGATCGCCGGATCGATGACTTTGAAGCGACGCTGCATGGTTATTGGCGGTTGGATGAGGGCAGCGGGCAGATTGTACGGGCGCGGAGTGCCGCGCGGGACGGTTTGTTGGGGCTGTCCATCAACGTCGAGGCGAGTGATCCGGTGTGGAACAACGAGGGGCCGCCCGTACGGTAACAAGGGCGATTGTGGACGGCTCCAGAGCCACGTGATTCGCCCAAGAATGAACAAGAAGCAATCCCAGAACTTCCCGGCCTTCACAGGAAGAGGTTGGGGCAGGTCGAGAATCCGCTGATTAGCGCCTCTTCACAAAGGGCGAGGGGCATTGGAAGAGCATCTAACGCGCTGTCACGGATCGTATGGCCCACACCCGGGCGGTGTGACTGTCCCCTTCCCACACTTCCTCGCTGCGGAAGAGCTCGAAATCGGGCAGCAGGGCGGCGAGTTCTGCGCTGCACAGCACACGTGTGGCTGCGGGCCGGCCATGCCGCATACGGTGTTCGGCGGTGAAAGTCTCCCAAAGGAGCGACCCGCCGGGGCGCAACCACCTGCCGCAGTGTGCGAGCGCCACTCGGGAAAAAAAACGTACGCCCAGCACAAGATCCAAGCTCGCCGGGGGAACAAGGTCGGCCGTCTCCGCTTTGTTCAGGTCGGCCTGTACCCAGCTTATACATGCCGAAGGCCCCGCGTATCGCACAGCCCGGTCCGCAGCGCGCTCGAGGGCATCAGGCAAAATATCGACACCGGTGACCTTCCAGCCGGCCGCTGCGAGGTAGACCCCATCGCGGCCGCTGCCGCAACCGAGATCGAGTGCCCGGCCCGGTGTGAGGTGCGGGCAGACCGCGGCCACGAGCGCGGCGGGCCGCCACAGGCGGTACCGCGGCACCGGTGCGTGCGGGTCGGCCGGTTGCCATGCGGTGCTGATCTCCGCCTGCCAACCGTGTGTGTGGAGCCAGGCGAGCGTACGGGGGGCTTCTTCGGATGGTCCCGCGATACGGATAGGGACTGACCGGGACGGCAGCTCGTGCGTACGGCGCGGCAGTTCGTCGAAGGGCAGCATTACTGCGCGCGTGATCGGGCAAGCGCCGGCTTCCGCAGCATTGCGCGGGTCAAGCAGGTCGGTCTCGATGAGGTCGGCGGGTGGCATGGGGCCTACGCAGGCGCGGGATGTTGCGGATGGGCAGTTGACTTTGTGGGTAACATGGTCAGAGGCGGTGGGCGAGTATCACGGTGATGTCGTCCGGCTGGGCACCACCCTCGGTGAAGTTGCGCAGGTCGCTGAGCATCTCCTTGAGCATGACGCTCGCAAGCTGGCCGAAGCCGTCGCAGAGGATGTTCACGAAACGGTCGTGGCCGAAGGTTTCTTCCTGGCGGTTTTTCGCAGTGGTCACTCCGGGGGTAAAGAGCACGAGCGTCTCACCGGACTCGAGCTGTTCGGTGAGTAACGGATACTCGGCGGTCTTGTTGAGACTTAGCGCCGGGTCCGGTTCGTCGGTGCCGAGTGGACGCTCTTCGCCGCGCTGACCGATGATGTACGCGCCCAGTTCACGGCCGGCGATCGCGTACTGGAGCAGCCCGGACTTCGGATCGAGGTAGCCCGCGAAGCATTCCAACGCATGGTCCTTCTGACCGTCATAAAGGATCCAGTTCAACATGCGCAGGAAGACGTTCGGGGCATCCAGGTGCATCCCGGCTGAACGGAAAGCGGTCTGCGCCTGGGCCATCAGCATGGAAGGGAGGGCGCCGCCGGCAGGGGTGTGGCAGATGAGCACGGCCGCGTTGTGGTTGGCGAGCCGCACGATGTCGTACATATTGCCGGTGCGCTCGCGGCCGGGCTCGCGGAACGCGCCGAATTGCAGCTCGCCCTCCCACTGTGGCAGCTTACGGGGTGTAAGGCGCGACTGGATTTCGTGGGCGACGCTGACCTGGCCTTCGATCATCGCGGCCCGGGCCCGGGCCGTGGCTTTGAAGATCGCGTCAAGCTGGTACGCAAACACGCTCATGAGCAGGACGAAGTAGTCGAGCTCACGCATGTCAAAGCGGCGGCCGCTGTCGCCACTGTCGAGATAGACCATGCCAAGCACACCCTCGGGTCCGACGAGCGGGCCGGCGAGAATCGAGGTGCGGTCGGTCGCGCTGACGACCGGCACGAGGATGTACTGCGAGCGATCGAGAATGCGTGGCTTGAGTTCGTGGCCGATTTCGCTGAGATCGGTGGGCTGCCCGGTGATGAGCCGGCCTTCCTCGTACTCCATGGGCCCGTAGTTCACGCGGCGCAGGCCGATCCAACTGCGCTGCGCGGCGAACGTGGCAACGAAAGTCCGCAGCGCGTGGTCCATCAGTTCCGGCACGGTGGCGATGCCGGCGAGGGCCACGACGGTGCGGCCGACGATGTCGAGTTGACCAGGTAAGACGGTCAACGGCTCGTCGGTTTTTTTCAGGATCGCGCCGACGGGGAGGCGGGCCTGTGCGAAGCGTTCGAGGGCCGCACGGGAGGTGCCGATGGCGGTGCGCGCCGGAGCCGCGTCGGCGAACTCCGGATAGATTCGGAGCAGGTAGTCGCCACATTGCACCTCGTCGGCATTGCTCAGGGTGGCCTTATCGACGACGAGGGTGCCGTTCACGCGGATTTCACAACGTGTGTCGAGTTGTTCGAGTAACCAGCCCCCATTGGCGTCGGGGTAGAGGACGGCCTGTTGTGCGGCGATCCGGGCATCGTTGAGATGGATGCGGCAGCCCTCGCGCGAGCCGATGAACAAGGCCTCCTGGCCGCAGATCACGTCGGCGATCATGGCCTCGTTCTGGAGAACGATCACGCGCATCGGGGAGCAGACTCCGGGGCAATGACGGAACCGCCACCCGTACTACGCGTGCCCAGTCGACAGGTTCCAGCGCGGCGTCGCTGCGCCACGGTGGCCGGCAAGCGCGCCATAGCGGCCGTCCACAGCCGGGCGGCATCGTACCGTTGGGCGCAGCGCGCGGCCAGAGGCGTCAGCGCACTTCCCGCGGCGCCATCGAGATCGCCGCGCGTGTAGTGACGCGCCGGTTCAGGTGGTCGCGGCGGCCGGCGCGAGCGTGCTCTTCACTTTTGCCGCGAGCTGATCGGGTGAGAACGGCTTGATAAGGTAGTCATTGGCACCGGACTTGATGGCTTCGATGACCCGGAGTTTCTCGGCTTCGGTCGTGACCATGATGACCGGAGTCTTGTTGCCGGCCTGTCGCAGGGCGCGCAGGGCATCGATTCCGCTCATCTTGGGCATGTTCCAGTCGAGCAGGATGACGTCGAACTGCTCGGTCTGCGCCGCCTTGACCGCCTCGGTCCCGTCGGCGGCTTCGGTGGCCTCAGCGATCCCGACCATGGCGAGGGCCTTGATCACGATGCGACGAATCGTCATGGAGTCGTCTACAACAAGCGCTTTCATGCAACGGCCTCTAGTTCGGGTTGTAGGTCACTTCCATGGTGAAATCCCCGGCGTCGGAGCTGAAGGGCACCTCCAGCCAAACGGATCGGCTGGGGTATTTGAGCCGATAGCCGGCGCCTTCAACCACCGTCGGCAGGCCCAGCTCGAGCGGCGGGTCATGGTTGAACCGGGCCTTGGCCGAGCCGGCCACCATGTTCACCATCTCGGCCACCGCGTCGGTGACCTCATCGCTGACCGCGTTCATATCGCTGCCCAGCATGCGGCTGGCCAGCGCTAGCGCGGTCGGCGGCGGGAACCGCAAGGCGACCACTCCGCTGACCTGGCCGCTCAAGCCGATCAGGGAGGTGATCAACTCGCCCTTGGCCTTGCCGTCGCTGACTTTTAGACCATTGCGGCGCGGTTGTACATGCAACATCGTCGTGAAGACCGTGTCCACTGCTTCAATGAATGGGTTGATGTAACTGACGTCCACGCAGACTGTCCTCCACCGGACTCCATTCCGGCCAGCGCGGCACGGGAAAGACCCGGCCGCACGCCTGGAGCCGGCGGCCGATTCCCAATCGGCTCGCCACGACTCGCTAGGGTCGCATCGTCCGGATCGGGGTGCGGGTTTGGCAATGCGTACTTTGGGCTCGGGCGCGGGAAAGGGCTGGCGTGCGGGGCTCGATAACCGCACAACGGTGGCCGGTCCGGCAATGTCGCCGGGGGATTTGACAGCCCCCGGGAGGCGTGCGATACTCAAGGACTGTCGCTGGTGACCACACGTCACGGGCGGCATGCGACTGGGGCCGTAGCTCAATTGGTTAGAGCGCCGGCCTGTCACGCCGGAGGTTGCGGGTTCGAGTCCCGTCGGCCTCGCTTCCCCCTGTCGCGAGCAACCGGGTGAGGTGGTATCCCCGAAAGGGGTCCCATAACATTTTACTCAGACGCGTTTATCGGGTTCTCGAATCGGATTGCTACGGGTGTGTTCCGGGAATCCCCGAGCCGGCGAGGTTGGGCTGGTAGTTTGCCGCGCGGGAGTCCGGTGCGACTTCCGGCTCGTGATCCGGTGCCGACGAAGCGCAGGGCTCGAGCGGCAGGGCGGGACGCACGCGAGCGCCGCGGACACGGTGGAGGGCATCGCTCAGCCGTGCTTCGAGTGCCCGCAGGCGTTCGTCAAGGGGAGTATCGCTGAGATCAAAAGGTGCATCGTCATCCGTAGAAGGCGTTGCGTCCACGATCTCCACCTCCGCCATCGAATCGGAACGAACACTCTCCGTGGCGGGCTGAACTTCGCAGAAATCCTGCGTTGCGGCTTGAGGGGGGATGGGCGCCGCGGTGTTTTCCGGCGGGTCCCGGGTCACGGTGACGGGCTTTGAAGCCACCACGCGACGAAGACCCTGAGTGCTACGAACATCGTCGAACACTGTGCGGTGAGCGGGCTGGGTATCGACGGGCTCGGGTAAATACCGCCGGCGCTGCAGGCCGCCGGTGATGTTGTGTACGGTGGCGACGATGTGGGGTGCCTCGATCACGACGCGATCTTCACCGAAGGCATCGACCAGGGCATTGTCGCAGAGCTGGTTGATGAGGGCCGGATTGCCGCCGGTGAACCGGTGGATGAGATCGACTGCCGTAGCGGTGAAGAGTTCTCGCCCGTCACCACCGGCCGCTGAGAGCCGGTGGGTGATGTAGTGGCCGACCTCGATGGGCAACAGGCGTGCCAGTCGGCACGTTCGGAACATGCGGCGCTGCAGGCGGATGAAGGCCGGAGCAGCGAGAACTTTGAGCAGATCCGGCACGCCGAGCAGCACAAAGGTTGGCGCGCTGGTCGTGAGGTCGATTGTGGCAAGTGCCAGCAAGTCGCGCCAATTGTGCGCCTGCAAGCCGTCTGCGTTGTCACAGATGATGAGGGCGTGGGGCAGTCGTGCGCCGGCGGTCCGGGCCCATTCGGCCAGCAGGCAATCGTGTGGTTCCGGAGGGGTCGCGCTGCTGGTGCGGGCGGGCCAGTACACGGCCCGGGTGGCGTCCGCGGGTTGACCCAGGCCATGAATCCAGAGGACGTCACGGCCGCGGGTGCCACGCATGGCGATCCGTGCCAGCAGGGTTTTGCCTGTCCCGGAGTCGCCCAGGATCAGGGTACAGGTCTTACGGTTGCGGACGGCGTATTGAAGTGTAGCGAGCGCCTCGTTGTGGCCGGTGCTGGGATAGAAAAAAGCTGGGTCCGGAGACCCCTCGAACGGCGCCCGCTGCAGACCGAACTGTTGCCACGCATTGACTGCCGTCACGGTACGAAATCTCCGGGATTCAACCCTTTATCGGCGCGGAGTGGGAGGGGTCTGAACGCCGGAAAAAAGTGCCGTCGGCGCGGCGCTACGGCACGAGACGTGTCCGCCGGGGTCGCGTTGCTACATTCTCCGGGCGTCAATTTCATGCCGCGGTGGATTCGGTCGATAACTGCCGTGACAGGAGTTGCTGACGGTGGCCAGGGATGGCCTGCTACCACGTGAGCCAAAGTGGCTCGAGGAAGCAACATGCGACGGTCCATCCGCGGAGCGCAGTGGCCCGCGACCTTCCGTCGATGGTTCGGTATTCCCCTCCTGGGGGGGCTGATCCTCGCGGGCGGTTGCACGTCCACGCACGACCAGAGTGTCGCCTTTGTGCGATCCGACGAGGCCGAAGTGGCCGTTGGGACGTACATCGTGCGAGCGCCGGACGCATTGTTGATCCACGCACCCGGGGCGCCGGAGATTGATGGCGCCATCTATGGAGTGCGCCCCGACGGAAAGATCGTGCTGCGACTGTTGGGTGAAGTCGATGTGGCCGGATTATCCACGGAGCAGATCAGTGCAAAACTGCGGGCGCAGCTTTCGCGCTATTACGTGGAGCCGGAGGTGGCCGTTGCGGTCGCCAATTATCGCAGCCAGTACTACTACGTCTTCGGGGAGGTCACGAGCCCCGGGCCGCGGATCTGTACGGGCCGGGACAGTCTGTTGCTCGCTCTGGCCGATGCCCAACCGAATTTCTTTGCATGGCGGAGCCAGATTCGCGTGGTGCGACCCTCCCCGGATGGTGGTGAACGGCGGGTGTTGATCATTGACATGGACAAAATGGTGGACGCCGGCAACACCGAGCAGGACATGCTGCTCCAGCCGGGGGACATCATCCACGTACCCCCGACGCCGCTGGCGTGGGTTGGACATCGGGTGCGTGAGTTGCTGTATCCGGTACAGCCGGTCCTTGATGCCTACAACGCGCCGGCCCAGGGCATTGATTCGACGCGGACCTATGAGTCCGAGTTCGGCAGCGGTGGATCCAGTGGCGGCGGCACGAGGCGACGCTTCTCGCCGTAGACAGCGGGACAGCCGAGACAAGTAACTATGGCCAATCAGCAAGGCCAGGCATTCGATGATCTCCGCAACACGCTCCACGAGTGCGGACGCATTCTACGGGCGCGCTGGCGGCTCGCCGTGGTGGGACTCTGCGTGGTCGGAGCCGTGGCGTTCTGGTACAGCCAGTACCTGCCGCGCGAGTATGTTGCGGCGACGCTGTTTGAGCGCCGCGACGACGCCGTCCTCCAGAACCTGGTGCAGACCAACTCACCGTACGGCTTCGGACACCTGAAGACGACGCTCGCGCTCGACATGGTGGGTTCCCGGGCGCTGGCCCGGGGCGCCGTGCGTGCGGGCCTGTTGGAGGCGACGGATTTTCCCGGCACGGGGGCGCTGAGCGAGACGGAGCGCAGCAAGTTGGACGCGTTGCTCGGGCGCTATGACCTGGCCCCGAACGTGCGGTTGCTGCAAAGCTCTCAGAGTCTTGACACGATTTCGTTAACTTGCACGGCCAACGATCCAATGGTGGCACGCGAGTTTGTAACGGCCCTCCGCGATGGCTACATCGAGGAGAGCCGCCAACGCATCCAGGAAATTCTCGCGAGCACACGGGCGTTCTTCGAGGCCGAGGTCCAGCGGCTGCACAACGAGCTGAACCAAGCCGAGCAGCACCTCCGCAGCGTGTTCGGCGAATTTGCCGGCGTCGCAGACCCCACCGACATCGCGGCACTGGGCACGCGACTCGAGACGATGCGGGCCCACCGCGACACCATTTTCCAGCGGAAGACCGAACTCGACGCCCAGATGGCCGCGCGTGAGACGTTCCTCGCTTCGGTCCCCACATTCCTGGCGTCCGAGCGCGGCGTACAGGAAGGCGGCAGCGCGGCCGTACCGGCGCCCCCGCCGCCACTCGACCCGGCCCTCGAGGCGAGCATCCGGACGGTCAAATCACAACTCATCGAGCTGGTCACCACGCGTGGCATGACAACCGAACATCCCGATGTGCGGCGACTCTTCGCGAAACTCGAGGCGCTGGAAGGGCTGCGGCAGGCCCTGGCGGCACTGTCACCGGTGATCCTGGATACCACTCCGACGCCGGTTGCGGGCATCGAGCCCACCAAGGCCGAGCTCGAATGGCGCACCCAGCGCATGCGGGTCGAGATGGAACTGGATGCGCTGCGACGGCAGCTCGCCATCACCTCGGCTCAGTGGCAGGAGACGAACGAGCGCACGGAGCGTTTCGCCGCGTTGTACGAGCAGTTGAGTGCCGATACCGAAACCCTCCGCCTGGTACGCGAGAAGCGGGGTGGCTCTGCGTCAGAACTGGGTGTTTGGCAGGGTCATTTGACGTACCTCGAACGTGTATTGACGGCCGAAAGCGGCGAACGCGGCACACAGTTCACCCTGATCGAAGAACCGAAGGATGTCACGCGCCCGACACGGCCGCGTGTCGCGACCATCTTCGCGGTCTGCACCGGCCTCGGACTGGCGGCCGCAGCGCTGCTGGTCGCGCTAGCGGAGTTGTTCGACAGATCGTTCCGGTCCGTGAGCCAGGTCACGCGTGTACTGGGAGTGCCGGTACTCGAATGCATCGGCGTGATCCCGACGCCGCGCGAGCAGCGCCGGGCCCTGCGTGCACGGCTGTTGTGGACGCCGGCCCTGGCGGTCCTGATCGGTGCCCTGCTCTTGTCGGCCGGCTTGGCGTACACCGCCGTAGAGCGGCCGGCGCTGCACCAGCGCACCATGGAGCGTGTCGGGGGGCTGCTGGGTCCCCTCGGCGCGGCGGTGGTACTCCCTCTGCCGCGCTGACGGCGCGTGAGGTCTTGTCATGGGTTCGATGACGAAGGTGATGCAGAAGCTGCAAGACGCCGAGGCGGATGCCGCGGCGCTGGCCGCCGATGTAGATAGCGCCCCGGCGGCCGGTTTTGATGCCGCCCCCGCCGGCAGCGACACGCCGACCGTCAGCGAATCCGACTTCACACCGGAAGCCAAGACACCGGCAACTGCGGCCACTTCCGGCTTTGTGGCCGCGCCGCTGCGCGCGACTGCCCCTCCCACACCACAACCAGGAACCAATGGTCAGGCCGTGGCCTGGGATGCCCAGCGGGTGGATCCGGTGGTGGTGGCCTTTCACGACCGTTACTCGGCCATCTGCGAGCAGTACCGATCGGTGCGTGCGCGGCTGCTCACGATGAACCCGACTCATGCACCACAACTTGTCGCGATCACGAGTGCGATCCCGGAAGAGGGGAAGAGCGTCTCCACCCTCAACCTTGGTCTGATCATGGCCGAAGGTGGCGAGCACCAGATCCTGATCGCGGACGCGGACTTCCGGCGCTCCTCGATCGGTCGAATGCTGGGTGTGCCGGACCATCCCGGCCTGGCGGAAGTTCTGCGTGGAGAGCTGACGCTCGAAGCAGCCCTGCGTTCGACGCCCTTCCCGAATCTGAAGCTGTTGCCCGCGGGGCGAGTTCGGGAGAACGCGTATGGTGAGATGCTGAACGGCCCGAACACTGCGGCGGTACTGGGGTCGTTGCGGGAGCGTTTCGACTACGCCTTCATCGACACGCCGCCGGTCACGACAGTGTCCGACGTTTCGCAACTGGCCCCCTACTGTGACGGTGCGATCCTGGTGGTGGAGATGCGCCGCACCCCGGAGCCCACCGTTCAACAGGCGGTGCGCACGCTCCAGGCCAACAACGTGAAGATTCTGGGTTGTGTGCTGTCGCGCTATCGCGATCGCGGGGCCGGTTATTATGCCAACTACTACTCTTCCTACTACTACCGCTGAGCGCGCCCGGGGCAGCGGGGTCACGCCGGCAGCCCGCACCGCTCCGCGTGCGAGTCTCACGACGTTGCCGGCGCCGGTCGAAGTGCGCCGCCTGCACGCCCGTGATGACGCCGCGGCGTGGAATGCACTGCTTGCCACGCGGCCGGAAAGCACCGTTTTTCACACGCCGGCATGGAGCGACGCGGTGGCCACGGCGTTCGGACATCGCTCGCTGCATCTCGGGGCGCTAAGGGACGGAACGCTTGTGGGCGTGCTGCCGCTGATGGAGGTGCGCAGTCTGTTGGCGGGTTGCCTGCACATCAGCGTGCCCTATGCGACTTATGGTGGTGTCGTGGCTGTCGATGCGGAGGCACGTCGTGCACTGGCGCTGGCCGCCGCGGCCAGTGCCGTGACGGCGGGTGCCCAGATGCTCGAACTGCGCTCGGCCGAGTCCGACATTTCCGACTTCGAACTCTTCCCGGGTTACGTGGGCTTTCTGCGGACACTGCCCGACGACCCGGCGGACGTTCCCGCCTTCATTCCCAAGCGGCCGCGCGCAGCGGCCCGGCACGCCCGCGAGCGCGACGGTGTCACCATCACCCACATCCCGGAGCATGCGCGGCTGGTCTGGGAGCTTTATACCCGCAGCATGCGGCGGCTCGCATCCTTGAGCTATCCTTGGCGGTTCTTCGCAGCACTGCGCACGCGGCTGGCGGAAAGCTGCTGGGTGAGCGTGGCCTGGCGCGGCCGGCGGCCTCTTTGCGGCGCCATCAGTCTTGTCCACGGTGACACTGTGACACCCTACATCATGGGTGCCGATGAACGTGTCCGTGCGGACGGTGCAGCCAACCTGCTATATCTCAGTCTGATGGAGCGGGCCGTGCGTGCCGGACTACGCGGTTTCGACTTCGGTCGCAGCCGGGCGGACAATGCGGGAGCCGTCGGCTTCAAGAAGAACCAGGGCTTTGAGCCACAACCGCTCGGTTACCAGCGCTACATCACACCCGGCCACACGGCACCCGATCTGAAGCCGACCAATCCGCGGTATGCGTTGGCGCGGCGTTTCTGGCCGCACTTGCCGTTGCCGGTGTGCCGCCTGCTGAGTGGCTGGGTCGCGCGGGCGATTCCGGGGTAGGAGGCCGATGGCACCGATGCGAATTCTCATGCTCACGCCCCGCTTGCCGTTTCCACCGGATCGCGGTGACAAGGTGCGGCCGTGGGTGATCCTGCAGGCACTTGCGCGTCGGCACCAGGTCTGGCTGGCCTCGTTGGGAGAAGAGCCGCCCCGGCCGGAGGATCTGCAACACCTGCGGCGTTTGTGTGCGGACGTAGCCGTTTTTCCGCAGTGGCACGGGCCACGGCTGTGGCGTGGGGGCGTGAGTCTGCTGGGCGGGCGCAGCGTGACGGAAGGGTGGTTCGGTGATCCGCGCATGGTGGCGTTGCTGGACCGCTGGCGGCGGGAAATCCAGTTCGACGCGCTGTGGACCTACTCTTCCGGTCTGGCGCGTCTGGGTGACCAGGTGCCGTGCGGCCGCCGGATTCTCGACCTCTGTGACGTAGAAAGTGCCAAGTGGCAGCGGTACGCCCGCAATAGCCATACACCCCTGCGACTGCTCTACCGCGTGGAGGCCGCGCGCGTCGAGGCCCTGGAGCGCGTGGTGGCGCGGTCGTGTGACCTGTGTTTGATGGTGAATGAACGCGAACGGCGCAAGCTCATTGCGCGGGTCGGCCCGATCGAGGCCGAGGTCCTGCGCACGCCTGTGGCGATCGAGGAATTTTCGGAATTGGCGCCTCCGGCAGCGACTCTTCCGACGGCGCCTGTGGTGGGCATGCTCGGATCGATGTTCTTCCCGCCGAATGTGCAGGGCGCGCTCTGGTTCGGCCGGCACGTGTGGCCGCGCGTGCGCGCCGTGCTGCCGGATGCCCAGTGGCGCGTCGTCGGGGGGCGGCCGGTCCGCAGGGTGCGGGCGCTGGGTCGGCTGCCCGGGGTCGAAGTCGTGGGCTACGTCCAGGATATCCGCGCGGCGCTCGCCGAAATGCGCGTGTTCGTGAATCCCGTCATCGGTGATCTGGGCGTTCAGACGAAACTGATCGTCGCAATGGCGGCCGGCCGTCCCGCCGTGGTTACCCCGGATGCTGCCGCGGGCATCGACTACAGCGATCCGCCACCATTCCTGATCGCTGGTGCGCCGCAGGCGTTCGCGGATGCGGTGGTGCGACTGCTGCGGGACGACACCCAGGCCCGCCGCCTGGCGATCCGGGCGTACAAAGTGGCGCACAGTGGGTACGACGTGCGTGTGTTGCTGCCGCGCATCGAGCGCTGGCTTCGCGGTAGTACGGACGAGGTGCAACCGGCCGCGCGCTCCATCGTGTCGGCTGAGCGTCCGGATCCCGTGATCCGGCGGGAGGTGGCGCGCCTGTGATCAGCGGCCGCCAGATCGTGTGCATTGCCAGCAACTGGCACGATCATCCCACCAGCAAGCACCACGTCATGCGTCTGCTCGCCGAGCAGAATGATGTGATCTGGGTGAATTACCATGCGTCGCGGCGGCCGCGTCTGAGTGGCACCGATACCCGCCTGATCTGGCGCCGCATTCGGCAGGCCCTGCGCCCGCCGGAGCGGGTGTTGCCGCGGCTGACGGTGCTGTCACCCCTGCTGATTCCCTTGCCCGCATCCCCGCTCGCGCGGCGGATCAACGGTTGGCTGTTGGCGCGGCAGATTCGTTCGGCCCTACGGGCTTCGGGGGACGCCTCCCACTCCGACACGGCGCATGCTGCACGACCGGTGCAGCTCTGGCTCTTTGCACCGGACATTCCCGAGGTGATCCGACCGCTGGGCGCGGAGCGCAAGGTTTATTACTGCGTGGATGATTTCGCCGGATTCAGTGGATACGACGCTGCCCTGGTCGAGCGACTGGAGGCCGCGACCGTTGCGGCAAGTGATCTCGTCGTGGCGACGTCACCCGAACTGTTCGAAGCTCGTCGGCGGCAACACACACGTGTGCATCTGGTTTCGCACGGCGTCGACTATGAGCACTTCGCGGTGACCCCCACCCTGCCGGCGCATGAGATTCCACTCGAGCTGCGCGGACACCCGCGCCCGGTGTTCGGTTACATGGGGCTCATCAGCGACTATGTGGACCTCGCGCTGCTTGCGGCCGCGGCCCGGAATCGACCGGACTGGTCGTTCGTCCTGGTCGGCGAGGCGCGCTGTGAGCTGGGTGAACTGGCCGGTCTGAGCAACGTGCACGTGCTGGGCGGGCGATCGTACGCAGACCTGCCGCGTTATTGTCGTGGATTCGATGTGGGGTTGATCCCGTTCCGCATGAGCCGCCTGACACGTGCGGTCAACCCGATCAAGCTACGGGAGTACCTGGCAGCGGGTCTGCCGGTGGTTTCTTCGCCGATGACCGCGGTGCTGCCGTACCGGCCGGCGGTGCAGACCGCCGAGACGCTGCCCGAATTCCTTGCGGCCTGTGAGGCGGCCTTGGAGCAGGCGGCGCACGTGCCGGCGGTCGCGCGGCAGGTCCTTGTCCGTGACGAGGGTTGGCGCCGCCGCATCACGGATCTTGCGCTGCTGGTGCAGGAACTACCCCTTACTCCAACGGGTGCTCAGGAGCAACTTGAGCATGCCCCCGCGGGGGACCCCGTGCGCCGACAGGTGCCTGTGGCGGTGTAGCCGCAGCGCGACTTGCCGGGGAGCATTCTCCATGCTCAGGCCGTGTGCAGGATGGCAGCGCCCAGCAGCAGCAATAACGCCACAAAGAGCACGGCCCACACGGCAAACAGGCGATGATGCTCGTGTGATCGCAGTGGTCGGCGCCGCTGACGTACCGTTCGTGTGACGTTCGCAGCGCACTCCATCTCGCCGGCGCACACTCGGCAGGTGTGCGGCTCATTGAGAATCCGTGTCGGTACGAATTCCCCGAAGCCGCAGGTACCGCAGGTGATTCGGGTGTGAGCCGGTACGCTCAGTCGCCGTCCGCAACCCGGACACGCAAGCCGGTGTCCGCGGAGTGGTACATGCAGCGGTTCCTGGCAGGCACAACAACGCAGCAGCCCGACGCGCGCCCGTAGTGGGGGTGATCCTGCCCGGTGCTCGACGCGCACGCTCCGACCATGATCACGCCTGAGCGTTGCCAGTGAGGTGCCCGCAGCGGGAGTGGACCGTGGAGTCGGCGGCGCAAGACTCATCATTTTCCATATCGGCACCTTGCCGGAGCGGACTATGGCGAAGCCGGTGGTGATACGAAGTGCGTCACGGCAGTCCGACCTGCCGATACCACGGCTATGGGTGCTCTCGATGTGGTGGTGAAGCCGGTCAACACGGCCGGCGCGGGAACAACGCATCATCCGTTGCTGGCCTTCTCTGTGGACGTGGAAGAGTACTACCATGCCGAGACTTTCTATCGGACGGTGCCGCGCACGCAATGGCCGGAGTTGCCGCGGCGGGCGGCGCCCTGCCTGGAGCGTCTGGCGGGACTGTTGGAGCGCAGTGAGTGCCGGGCAACGTTCTTCGTCCTGGGTGACACGCTTCCGCAATTGGGTCCGTTGTTGACCGAGTTCGCCCGCCGCGGGCATGAGCTCGCCTGTCACGGGTATGGGCATGATCATCTTGAGCGGCTTACGCCGGCCATGTTCCGCACGGACGTCCGCCGTGCCCGCGACGCGCTGCAGCAGCACACCGGGGTGACGCCGCGCGGCTACCGCGCGCCGACTTTCTCCATCACGGCGCGTACCGCCTGGGCGCTCGATGTGCTGCTTGACGAGGGGTTCAGTTACGACGCCAGCATCTTCCCGATCCGGCACGACCGCTACGGCGTACCGACGGCACCGGCGACTCCCTTTCAAGCCATTGCTCCCTCCGGCCGCGAACTGCTGGAGTTTCCCCCGCTCACGCAGGCCTGGCCGGCGGCGCAGCACGCGCTGTTGCGCCTGCCCTTGGGCGGCGGCGGCTACCTGCGTCTGTTGCCCGTACGGTGGATCATGCGGGCCCTCCGGCGGGCGACTCGCGCGGGTGAACCGGCCGTGCTCTACGTGCATCCGTGGGAGCTCGACCCCGGCCAACCGGTCCTGCCCCATGGACGGCTGGCGCGGTGGCGGCACCGCGTGAACCTGGGCCGGACAGAAGCGAAGCTCGCACGCTTGTTCGCAGCATACCGCTTCACCACCTGCGCACGGGTGCTGGGAGGCCTGCGGCCGGAAACGCTGCCGCGGTTCGACCTGGCCGGGACGAATCTCAGAGCGTAATGACCTTTTCTGCGGTCGCCAGCTCGTGCACGATCTCATCCATATTCGAGACCTGCCCGATCGCCGGAATGACGCCGTAGAAATCGAGGCACGTGCCGCACGGGCGCAGGTCGACGCCGTTATCGTGCAATTGGGTGAGTTCGATCAGGACGGGTGAGTCGGCCGCCACGAGTCTCGCCCCACTGTTGAACAACACGATTGCGTGGAGTTCCTGAAGCGCCGGGGCCTTTCGCAGAAACGTACCGAGGATCTTGCGACCCAGAGCCGGATCGCCCTGCCCCATCTGGTCATGGTTGAGTACAAGTACCGTTCGCATCGGGTCCTCCCCGGCGTGGCGACTCAGTGAATCCAGCGGACGTTGCCGAAATCCGGCAGTAACGGGACCCCGACCACGGGCATCCGCAGAAAACCCGGCCAATAGACCAGGAATGCGCGGCCGATGAGCTGATCCGCTGTAACCGTGCCCGGCTGATATTCCCCCGCCGCCGCGGCGGCACGCAGATGCGGGCCGATGGCACTGGCCTGGTCGCGGCCGAAACCGAAGCGCGAATCTTGACTGCTGGGGCTGTTATCTCCCAGAAGGTAGTACTGGTGGCGGGCCAGTGTGAGTGCGCTGCCCTGTGTGCCGTAGTGACCGTGCTGCACTTCGGAAAGGTAATACACATCGCGCTCGATCAGGAGGTGCCGCAGCGTGAGGGCGGTGCCGACTGCGGTGATGCGCAGACGCGCGGTGGGCTGCTCGATGGAGAGGCGTCGTGCGTTCTGCGAGGTTAACCTGTAGCCCGCGGGCTGCGGTAGATCCAGCGTTTCACCATCGAGTTGAACACCTACACGGCCATCAACATGGTAGACCGCGAGGTGTCGGGGGTGGGTAGTATCGATCCCGGCGCGCTCGCCACAGAGCACGGGCTCGACGATGTCTTCAGCGCGCGCAGTCGCATGTCGGCTGTGTAGCAGTTGAATCCGACCGTCCTGATGCAGGCGGGCGTGGAACTGGTGGGTATCGTAGGTGGTACTCAGTTCCACGTAACCGCCCGCAGGCGCAGCGGAGTCGAAACGAATTTCCGTCGACAGGCGTACATCGCACACATTCTTGACGGGGAAGTCCACCCGCGGCTCGTTGTAGCCGTAGACATCCTGCACGCGACCGGGCCGCTGTGAATCGAGCGGATCGGAGGCGAAGTGAATCGTGGCCGGGCCGCTGCCTGCGAAGTGTGGCGCGCGGGTGTCGAGCGCTTCCCAACCGGTTCCTCCCAGTGGCGCCCATCGCGGCCAATAGTTGGCCTGACCTGCCGGCTGGCGCGGGGCGAAATCGTGGTTGTAGTAGGGAAACCAAAGGGAGCGCTGCACGAGGTCGGGTTTGGCGGCGAGCTCGTCGTTGATGAAGACATCACCGTTGATGAGTTCCACGCGCTCGCCGGGTAGTGCGATCAGGCGCTTGATGTAGTTGGTCTGCCCGTCGGTGGGCACCTTGAAAACAACGACGTCCCACCGGGCGGGTCCCAGTCCGGGTACGGCCGCGAAAGGCCAGTCATAAGTCCAGCCGTGCACGAAAATACGGTCACCGGCTGTGGCCGCGAGCGGACGGGCGGAGCGGTTATCCGGTTGCCCGCGCGGTGGGGCGATGGCGGCCGGTGACTGCGGTGACTGGCGCCAACGGCAGTTGGGGCACTGGGTAACGGGGTGGTAGGGTTGCATGCCGTGCAAGGGTTGCCAGCCGACCGCGAAAGCGACGCCGCAGTTGGGGCATGTGCAGAAGGCATGGGCGCCGCGCAGCGTCTCCGCCATTGATCCGGTGGGGATAATGAAAAGTGGCAGGAAGAAGCTCTTGAGAATCAGCAGATAAATGAAGAAGCCGATGAAGGAAGCGGATTGCTCGATCCACGACTCTTTTTGCGGCTGTGCACGACGCGATGGCCGGGGCTCGGAAGTCTTCACACGCGAATCCGGTAAACGGGGCACTCGGTGATTTAGGGCATCATCGTAGCGTACCGGCCGGCTTGGGGCAGGGCAATCCGGGGTACGGATGTAGCGAAGGGCCGGTGTGCGCGTCAGAATGCGCGGGCGTTGACACGAATGAAGGCACCACCGATTCACAAGTCTGACGGATGCGAGACATCATGCCGGACTGGCACAGTATGCAGGTGACGCTGGAGCGCTGCGGAGTGGTGGCCGTGGCCGGTGGGCTGGGATCGGTAGCACGCTACCTGCTCGCGGGCTGGACACAGGCGCTGGTGGGACCGACGTTTCCCCTCGGAACGCTCGCGGTGAACCTGAGCGGTTGCTTCGCGATCGGTGTGCTGTTTCCGCTGCTCACGGAACGGCTGCTGGTCCCTGAGCATGTGCGCATCGCGTTGTTGATCGGATTTCTCGGCGGCTTTACGACGTTCTCGACACTCGGACTGGAGACGTACAAGCTGCTGGAAGCAGGACAATTGCTGCGAGCGCTGGCCAATGTGCTGCTCAGTGTGGTCCTGGGATTGGTGGCCGTGTGGGCGGGGTTCCGCCTCGTCGTCTGGTGGGGTGGGAGTGGAGCACCATGAAGATCCCGGAACAAGGTTGTCTGCTGCGGATTTTCATCGGCGAGAGCGACCGCTGGCACGGTCGACCGCTGCACGAGGCACTCGTGCTGAGGGCCCGGGAACTGCACATGGCCGGCGCGACGGTCCTGCGCGGGCCGATGGGTTTCGGGGCGCACAGCCGGCTGCACACGACCAAAATCCTGCGGCTGTCAGAGGATCTGCCCATTTTGATCGAGATCGTCGATAGTCCGGCCAAGATCGAGGCCTTCCTGCCCGAGGTGGACGCGATGGTGACGGAGGGGCTGGTCACCATGGAAGATGTGCGTGTGCTCAAGTACCGCGCCGACGGGCCACCGGAGTAACCTCGGTTGACAATCCTCCCGCGTCCACCGTCCAACCCTGGCCGGTGCCAGCGATACCCAGTTCCGTGAATCTAATCACCAACTAATCGGTCTTGCGATCTGTTGTTCCCGGCGGCAATTCTCGAATGCGGATGTTCCGGTACCACACCCGGTCACCGTGGTCCTGTAGCACCACGTGTCCGCGCGGAGCACGGCCGAAACCCGGCATTTGTGAAAATTTGCTCGCGGCGACACGGCGCTCCCAATCCTCGCTTCCGATTTCATACTGCACGATCCGCTCCCCGTTGAGCCAGTACTCGACTTGCGCCCCCTGCATGCGAATACGGGCCTCGTTGAATAAACCTACCGGTCGGGTTACGTCCCGCAGCGGTGCATGCAGGGCGTAGTCCGCGCCGGCCGACGTGAGCGGGCTGCGGCCGTCAGCGTGCTCCGCGTTGTCGAGCACCTGCATTTCCGGCCCGGTCTCCCAGGGGTAGTTGCGCTCTTCCGAGGCACGGAAGAAGATGCCGCTGTTACCACCCGGCGAGATGCGCCATTCGAGCACCAACTCGAAATTCTCGAACTGGTCCTCCGTGCAGATGTCCCCACCGGGGCCGACACGCACCAGGCAACCGTCGCGGACTTCCCAGCCCGCGGGGGCCGTGTCGCGTCGCCAGCCGCGCCAGCCCGCGGTCGTCCGGCCGTCAAAGAGCAGGCGCCATCCGGCGCGAACCTGCTCAGGGCTTAGAATATTCTGTGGTTCGATGGGCGGCGCTGGGCGCGGGGTGCCGCGCCGCTCCGGTAGCGCATTCAGGGTCAGCCACGCTTCGGTTGTCCACGGCAGAGCACCTTGCTCTGACACGCACGGCGGCAGCAGCCGGAGGTAAACCACATGCGATGTTCGCAATTCGTCCGTCTCGAGGAACACCTGGCGGCGATCCTCCGAGACGGTCGCGGACTTCACGGGATAGACGCGTCCGTCACGCTGTGGTTCGCGGTTGGCGCGAAGGTCGAATGGCCATTGTTCGAGGTAGTACGCCTCAGTCTCCCAGCCCACGCGCGGATCGAGCGGTTGGGTGAACTCGAGCTCCAGTCCGTTGGCCAAGGCACGCACGTCGCGCAGCTCGAACGCGACGTCCCCGCTTTCGACCATGCTGGATGGCCCCCCCAGGCCGAATCGGAACACGACGCCCTGGGGAGGTGCGGCACCGTCGTCAACGACCACGATACGTTTCGCCTCGCCGCCCTGTACGAGCCAGACGGCAACGTGATCGGCGTAAGTCGCCCCTAACAGCGGCATCGCGACGCCATAGAGATATGGTCGTTCCTCCGGTGGCAGCCAGACAACAACGGGTCCGGCGCCTTCCGGGCGCGGCGTGCCCATGTGGGACAGGCGGCCATCCTTGAACCAGGAGAGCAAATAGGGATCGAGCTGCGCACCGCGTGGTACGCGCCGGAATGCGGGGTGCAGTTCTGTAAGCGGCCGACCGTCGCCCGGGCGACCGCGCCGCAGGGCGGGTATGACGTGCTTTCTGCCCGGGGAGGTCTGCGGCGTGGGCGTTGCCGTATGCCAGAGAGCGTCGGCCGGCACGAGGGTGAACGCGTCGGGACCATCCTCGGGTGTAGCCCATTCGAGCGTGAGTTGAGCGCCGGCACCGGCCTGAAAATGCCGGATGTAGAGCGCATGGTCACCGGGCGGCAGTTCAAAGGGGGCGCTGTCCTTCGGCTCCGGACCGTGCAAGCCGTCATGATCGATCAGCAGCCGTCCGTTGAGCCAGAGGAGGGCGCCATCGTCACAGCGCAACCGCAACCGGTAGCTGCCGGGCGCCGTGGTGCGCAGCAGACCGCGCACCTCGGTGACGAATTGTTCGCGCAGATCGCCGAAATCGCCCCGGTCGAGAACGAGATCGAGCGTCGGAACGGTACGGACGTGGTTGGGGGTCTGCCCGGTGACCAGTTCGGGTACGGAGCGCAGATCCACTCCGACGTCGTACAGCTTGACGAGCAGCCCCGGCTCAAGCTCTGCTTGCACTACTCCCACAAACCCGAGCAGCACGCCGAAAATCACACCACCGCGCGCAGCATTCATGTTGTACGCCTCACGTCCCCCACTGGATGTCTCAGCTTTTCAAACTGTCGGACCGGATGCACTCCAGTCCGCCCATGTACCCGCGCAGGGCCGCCGGCACGGTGACGCTGCCGTCGGCGTTCTGATTGAGCTCGAGCAGCGGAATCAGGATCCGTGGGCTGGCGATGACGGTGTTGTTCAGAGTGTGGCAGTAGTCCGGTTTGCCTGTGTCTCCACGGCGATACCGCAGATTGAGCCGCCGGGCCTGGAAATCGTGGAAGCGGCTGGCGCTGTGCGTTTCGCCGTAGGCCTCGCGGCTGGGCATCCAGGTCTCGATGTCGTACATGCGCACCTTGCCCTGCCCCATATCCCCGGTGCAGACCTCCATCACGCGGTAGGGCAGTTCAAGCTTCTGGAGTACCTCTTCCGAATTTCGGAGGATGATCTCGTGCCAGCGGGCGGATTCGGCCGCCTCTGCTGCGCAGATCACCACCTGTTCCAGCTTGTCGAAGTAATGGATTCGGTAAAGGCCGCGGGTGTCCTTGCCGGCAGCACCGGCCTCGCGCCGGAAACATGTGCTGCGGGCTACGTAGAGCTTGGGCAACTCCTCTTCCGCGAGGATTTCGTCCATGTGATAGCCGGTTACGGGCACTTCGGCCGTACCGACCAGACTCTGGGCGTCACGCTCGCAGAGGTACACCTCGTCACGATGCAGCGGGAAGAAGCCGGTGCCCTCCATGAGCTGATCATTGACCAGGACCGGAACGGTGAGCGGTGTGAAGCCGCGGACCATCATGTGGTCCCAGGCCAGCCGGAGTACGGCTTCGTGCAGCAGGGCACCGGCGCCGCGCAGCACGTAGTTACGGCTCCCGGCGATCTTCACGCCGCGATCAACGTCGATGATGCCGAGCCCTGTGCCCAACTCGAGATGATCGCGAAAAGCAAAACCGAAGTCCGCGCGCAACCTCGGCGTGCCGTGCCGGCGAACCTCGACGTTGCCGGTTGCATCCGGGCCCACGGGCGCAGCGGGGTCCGGAATCTGCGGAACCAGCAGGAGCAGGGCCCGCAAATCACGCTCGACCGTTTCGCGCTCGCTGTCGATCTCCTTGAGGCGCGCCTTGATCTGGCCGAGGGCCTTGCTTAGCTCGGCTTTCCGGGCGCCGGGCGCCTTGGCGACCTCCTCGCCGGCGGTCCGTTGGCGGTTGCGAAGCTCGTTGAACTCCGTTTCCAGGGCACGGCGCCGCGTGTCGAGTGCCAGCAGGCCGTCAAGATCGAACCGGATGCGCTTGTCGGTGGCGGCCTTGCGGACAAGCTCGGGTTGCTCACGGATCAGCTTGAGATCGATCATCGGCGTCGGACTCATCAAGGGTTGCGCCACGGAGCGCCGTTCAACCGACCGGCACCAGCGCCGACCGGGGGCGAGCGGGCATTATACGTGCGGTGCGGACCGGCGGTGAGGGCGTACGAGCGGGTGGCCCGGTCCCGGTTTGCCCGCACCCGGTGAACGTGCTACAAAACACCTGCGCGACCAGCCGCGGCCGCTGCGGATACGAACCCGGCCCGGCGCGGGCCGCTACCCCCGGCCGTGGTCCCGCGCCGGCTCCTGCGGCCCAGCGTGAACCCGAAGTGAGCACCCATGAGCTTTCTCGATCTCGGCAATACGTGCGTCATCGGCCTGCAATGGGGGGATGAGGGCAAAGGCAAGGTTGTCGACCTGCTGCTCGAGGACTACGACGTCGTGGTGCGCTACGCCGGCGGCGCGAACGCCGGGCACACCGTGGTGGTGGGGAACGAAAAGTTCGCCCTGCATCAGTTACCCAGCGGGATTCTGCGGCCGAGCGTCGCCAGCATCATCACTGGCGGTGCGGTGATCGATCCCGCCATCCTGTTGGCGGAGATCGCCTCGTTGCGGGAGCGCGGGGTGACCATCGGCGACAACCTGCGGATCAGCGATCGGGCGCACGTCGTGTTTCCGTACCACCGGCGGGAGGATGCCCTGGCAGATGCGGCCTCGCCGGCCGCAGCCCGGATCGGCACGACCGCGCGTGGCATCGGTCCGTGCTACGCGGACAAGTACGCGCGTTACTGGGCGATTCGGCTGTGCGACCTGAGCCCGGTGGCGCGTTTTCGCGAGCGTCTGGCGACGGTCGTGGCCCACAAGAACGCCTACCTGCGCGGCGTGTACGAGGACCGCGAGCCGTTTGATGCCAGCCAGATGGCGGACGAGTACCTGGCTTTTGCAGCCGAACTGAGGCCGTTCATCTGCAACACCACCCCGCTGCTGTATAAGCTGCGGCAGGCCGGAAAACGTACGCTGTTCGAAGGCGCACAGGGCAGTCTGCTGGACATTGATCACGGGACCTACCCGTTTGTGACGAGTTCGAGCGCGGGTGGTGGCGGTGTCGCCAGCGGTGCGGGCGTGCCGCTGGCGGCCAGCCAGTCGGTGGTCGGAGTGCTGAAGGCCTACGTGACACGGGTCGGCGCCGGGCCCTTTCCGACGGAGTTGCGCGACGCCGTGGGAGACGCGATCCGGCAGCGGGGCAACGAGTTCGGCACGACTACGGGGCGGCCGCGGCGCTGCGGCTGGTTCGATGCTGTCGCGGCGAGTTACGCGACGATGTTCGGCGGGCCGACTTGCCTGGCGATTCTGCATCTCGATACGCTCTCGGGCTTCGAGAGCATTCCGGTCTGCGTGGCGTACAAAGTCGATGGGCAGGTTCTGGAGGAATTTCCGGCCGACATCGACGTGCTGGCGCGGGTGCAGCCGGTGTATGAGTCCCTGCCGGGCTGGACCGAAGAGCTCGGGGACTGCCGCCGGTTTGAAGAGCTGCCCGCCGCCGCGCGCGATTACGTGCGGTTCCTCCGCCAGCGTCTGGCGACACCCGTCCGGATGATCGGGGTCGGACCGGGACGTGCGCAGATGATTCTGGTGGAAGGCGAGGTCTGAGACCATGCCGACGCAGCCACCGCTCGACCCGGTCGCGGTGCTCGGCCTGCCGGCGCACGCCCTGCCGCGCCACATCGCCATCATCATGGATGGGAACGGCCGGTGGGCCCAGCAGCGGAACCTGCCGCGCATCGAGGGGCATCGCCACGCGGCGACGGCTGTCCGCGACGTGGTTACACACTGCGCGCGGCTGGGGATCGAGTGCCTGACGCTCTACAGCTTCAGTCTGGAGAACTGGAAACGTCCCAGGCCGGAAGTGGACGGCCTCATGGCGCTGTACGCGCACTATCTGGCTTCGGAACGGGCCGAGATCCTGGCGAATGACATCCGTGTACGACAGGTGGGCCGGCGCGCCGGATTGCCGGCGGCGGTGCTGCACGAGCTCGACGTAACCGAAGGTCTGAGCAGGAACAACCAGGGCATGACGCTTTGCCTGGCATTGAACTATGGCGCGCGGGCCGAGCTGGTGGATACCTTCCGGAAACTCGCGGAGCGCGTTGCGGCCGGCACGCTCGCACCGGACAAGATCGATGAGCAAATCGTGGCCGGGGCACTCTACACGGCCGGGCTGCCGGACCCCGACCTGGTGATCCGGACGGCGGGGGAGCTGCGCATCAGCAATTTCCTGCTCTGGCAGATCAGCTACGCGGAGCTTTATGTCACCCCGGTGCTCTGGCCGGACTTCGCCACGGCGCAGCTCAACGAGGCCTTGCAGGAATACGCGCGGCGCGTCCGACGGTTCGGCGATGTGATCGCACCGCCGGCCACGGGACATGCTGCGGGTGGTGAGCCCCAACGGACTTGATATGCGGAAACGCCTGATTGTCGGCATAGCGCTGGCATTGGTCATCCTGGTCGGGGTCGGTCTCGATGGCTGGCTCGCGAACCGCCGGCCTTTCTCCTTTCCCATGCCCGGCACAGGCCTGGATCTGGGCATCTGGGCCTGTCATGGCCTGATCAGCACGGCCATCATCTTCGTACTGACCTTCAGTGCGACCCGTGAGTTGGTCGCGCTGGCCCGGGCGCGGGGTTATCGCCCATTCGGGCGTACGGCCCAGTTCTTTGCGACGATCCTCGTGCTCGGGCCGTACATTTCGTTTCATCTCAAGCCGGTGGCGGGCGCCTACGACGAATCCTGGGGCTTATTCTGGATGGCCAACGCACTGGCGTGCGTATTCCTGTTGCAGGCCCTGCTGCATAAAACCGAGAAAGCGATGGAGAACATCGCGACGACCATTTTCATCGTCTTCTACGCGGGTGGCCTGGGCAGCTTCATGACGAAGCTGCGCATGGAGGTCGAGGGCAGCACCGGGGTCTTGCTGCTGGTGTTCTCCGTGTTCCTCGTGAAAATGACGGACACCGGGGCGTACTTCGTGGGTTCACTGACCGGGCGGCACAAGATGGTGGCGTGGCTCAGCCCAAAGAAGACGTGGGAGGGATTCGCCGGCGGTATGGCGACGACGATTCTCTGCGCCGTCGGCGTCGGGCTGTGGCTGCAGAGCGCCGGATACCTGGTGCTGCGCGAGCCGCGCGTTCCGTTCGTCCTCGCGATGGTGCTGCTCGGGCTGCTGCTGGGGCTGTTTTCCGCGGCCGGAGATCTGTGTGCGTCCCTGCTGAAGCGCGATGCGGCTGTCAAGGATTCGGGTCAGGCATTGCCGGGTCTGGGCGGCGTGCTGGACGTGCTTGATTCGCCGCTGCTGGCGGCGCCGGTCGCATGGGTCTTCTGGACGCGCTTGTTTCACGTCGCTCCGTAGGCGGAGCACTCCCGGTACCCGGAAAACTCTCAAATCCCGTCGCCGAGATGGCCCTGCTGAAGTTCCTGTCCGGGGGGCGGGCGCACTTTCAAGACGGGCGGGGTGATCGTGACCTGGTGTCCGGAGGCGACATCACGCGTCAGAAACACGGAACCGCCGATGATCGAGCCATCGCCCAGTTGCGTGTCACCGCCAAGCACAATCGCATTCGCATAGATGGTAACGTGGTTTCCGACGGTCGGATGGCGCTTGTAGCCACGAATCAGCCGGCCGCGTTCATCCTTCTCGAAAGACAGCGCGCCCAGCGTCACGCCCTGATAGATCTTGACGTGGTCGCCGATTTCGGCCGTCTCGCCGATGACCACACCGGTACCGTGATCAATGAAGAAGCAGCGGCCGATACGGGCCCCGGGATGGATGTCGATTCCGGTGAGATGATGGGCATGCTCGGCCATGATGCGCGGCACGAGCGGGACATGCAGCCGGTACAACTCGTGGGCGAAGCGGTAGATCGTGATGGCGAGCACGCCGGGATACGCGAGGATCACCTCGGAGGTCGATTCTGCGGCGGGATCGCCGTCGTACGCGGCTTGAACGTCTTCAGCCAGACAGGCGCGCACCGCGGGCAGGCGGCTGAGAAACTTCGTCACCAGCGCCACGGCCTCATCGCGGCAGGGCGGCTCGACGACCTCATCCCGAGAACCCTGGCCGCACTCGTGGCGATGGCACAGGCAGCGTGTGACCTGATCCGTCAGTAGCTCCCAGAGCCGGGGCAGGAGCTCGCCCACATGGTAGCTGATATTGTGACGAGTAAGACCGGTACGACCGAAGTAGCCGGGATACGTGAGTTCAAGCAGCAGTTCACAAATCTCGACGATGACGTGGCGCGCGGGCAGATACTCGCGGTCGATGTACTGTGTGCGCTCGTCGGAGGCGTAACTGGCGACAAGCTGCGCGACAAGGCGCGGCAGACTCTCACCCATGTGTCGTGAATCCATGGACCCGATCTCCGGAAACGGAGCACGCCCGGTCTGTTGTGCGCCGCCGCGGTTCTACTCATGGTAGCGCGGTGGCGGCACTGTGGCGCGCGGGATCCGCGCGCGGAGCGGGCACGCGACCCGCTCCGCGCACCGAATTGCTAGGTGTAGGGCACCACTCGGCCGCGGGCGTCGGTGCAGGTCACCTCCACCTGGTCCTGACTGAAACTCGGATCCGGTCGGATCGAGACGATGCGCCGATGCCGGGTTTCCAGTTCGTGAATCAGGGCGCGCTTGCGGTTCTGAAGCAGGTAGGCCACATCTGGCGCCACGGCCACCTCGACCATGCGGATATGCTCGCGGGTCACCGCGAGTTGGATGATCCGCATCACGTCCAGCGTCACCGACTCGACCGTCTTCACGAGACCTGTGCCGCGGCAATGCGGACAGTCGCGGTAGACACTGCGTGTCAGACTGGCCCGCTGCCGCTGTCGCGTCAACTCGATCAGCCCGAATGCGCTCGTCCGCAGAACCTTGGCCCGTTCCTTGTGCGCCTTCAGGTTTCCAATCAACCGCCGCTCAATCTCCCGGCGGTGTTTCTCAAGCCGCATGTCGATGAAGTCGCACACCACCACGCCGCCGAGATCGCGCAGCCGGAGCTGGCGGGCGATCTCGTCCGCGGCCTCGAAATTGATTTTGTACGCGGTCGTCTCGGCATCGTCCTCCGAGCGGAACTTACCGCTGTTCACGTCAATCGCGACCAGGGCCTCGGTCTGCTCGATGACAAGTGAACCGCCCGACTTCAATGGCACGTGCCGTGAATGCAGCCGCTCGAGTTCCGCCTCGATGCTGAACTTGTGAAAGATCGGTTCGGGTTCGCGGTAGGTGACGACGATGCTTTCCGACTTCGGGCTGAAGATCGAGAGGAACTCGCGCGCCCGGGTCGCGACTTCTTCGTCGTCGACGAGGATCTTGTCGATGTCATCGGTGAACACATCGCGGATCGTGCGAATCACCAGGTCCGACTCGCGGTAAAGTTCGGCCGGTGCCGCATCGTTCTTGATCCGCTTCTCCACGGCGCGCCACAACCGCGTCAGGTACAGCAGGTCATTCTGCAACTCGTCCAGCGGGCGATCGATCGCCGCCGTGCGCGCGATGAAGCCCACACCCTCCGGCAGCTCAAGCTGCGCCAGCGTGGTGCGCAGCCGCTCACGCGCGCCGTCATCCTCGATCCGCCGTGACACACCCAGTCGCCGCATGCCCGGCATCATGACCAGGAACCGGCCTGGAATGCTCAGGTAGGTCGTGAGTGTCGGGCCCTTCGTGCCGATCCCTTCCTTCGTGACCTGCACGAGCACTTCCTGTCCGCGCCGCAGGCACTTCTGGATCGGCGGTCGGGCGCGCCGTGGCATCTTCCGCCCAACGTTCTCCGTGTTGCCTTCACCGTTCGGGAAGTACTCCGGGTGCAGGTCGGAGATGTGCAGAAAGCCGTTCTTGCCCTGGCCGAAGTCCACGAACGCGGCCTGGATGCTCGGCTCGACGTTCGTGATGATCCCCTTGTAGATGTTGCCGACGTGGTTTTCGGCCGCCGCCCGCTCGAGGTAGATCTCCTCCAGCCGGTTGTTCTCCGTGATCGCGATGCGGCACTCCTCGCGCTGCAGCGTGTTGATGATCATCTCACGCCGCACTTTCGGACCCGCCGCCACGCCCGCCGTCGGGGTGTCAACCAGCGTGGCTGCCTCCGGGCCTTCGTGTCGCCCGCCGCGCCGGCCACCACGCCGGCGCCGGCGACCACGGCTGGGACGACTGTCGTCCCCTTCCTCGGTGACGGTGGCGATTTCCCGCTCCGGCCCGGCCGCACCTTCGTCGTCGTCTTCGTCCTCGTCGTCTTCGTCCTCAGCACCAATCTCGGTGGCGGTGTAGGCCTCGTCCGGCTCGAGCACCTCGACCTCCGGGGCATCGAACTCGTCGATTTCGGCCTCAAGCGTGTCGGCGTCATCCAGCCATGTGGGGTGTTCTTCCTCACGCGGTGGAGCCCCGGAGCTTACCACCAACTCTTCGTGTTCCTCGGGCTCCCATGTGTGGCGCGCTTCGGGCGTGGCCGAGGCACTGGGGCTCGGCCCTGGGCCCGCGGCAGGGGCACCTTCGCCACCCCCACCCCGGCGGCGGCGGCGCCGGCGGCGTTGGCTGCGCGACAGACCGAGATCACCGTCGGAGCCCTCGTCGGCACCCCGCCCCGCTGGCCCACGGCCGTCACGGTCGTCTCGCCGTGGTTCTTCACGGGGGGCACCCCGATGATCGTCGAGACGCTCCCCGCGCCGTGCGTCCGGGCGCTCGTCCCGCCGGATTCCGTCACGGTTGTCATCCCGGCGCGGTTCTCGGCGTCCAGCCCCCTGACGACCTCCACGGCGGTCGTCCCGCCGCTCGTTCGGGCGCTCATCCCGCCGCTGGTTGTCCTCTCGGTTCGTACGTCCCTCCGGGGCGCGTTCGTCGCGGCGGTCCGGACGCGGCGGATGACCGCCGCGACTCGAATCACGGTCCCGGTCACGGCCACGCTCGCGATCCTGATCCCGACCGCGTACTTCCGAGGTAACCGCGGAAGCTGGTGGTGGGACACTCGCTGCCGGCTGCGGCACCGGCTTCACCGGGCCCGGGCGGGGAGTCTCCGCGCGAGGCCGACGAGCTTCCGCAAAAGGTGAAGGTGCCACGGGTGGAAAACGGATTACGATCGCGCCGTTGCTCTCCTCCACCTGCGCATCGGGCGCGTGTGGCTTAACCTCGATGCCGCGCCCGGTCGTGGGTTTCACCTGTGGTGCCTCCGGTGCCACCGCCGTAGTCATCACGGCCGTGGCCGGCGCTTCCGGCTTTGCTCGTCCACCGCGCGCGGCCTTCTTCACCGTCTTGCGGGTTGCGGTCTTGGTCTCGGCCGCGACCTCCGGCGCCGTCTCGGTATCGGGCTCTGCCGCGGTGGTCTTGCGCCGGGTGCTCTTCTTGACCGCCGACTTCGCGGCGGCTTTGGCGGTCTTCTTCTTGGTAGTCTTCTTCGCTGACACGCTACGTCCTTTCATCTGCGGAGGCGCCGGTGTCCGGCGACCGCGTATCGGTCCACAGTACCTCGCCACGCTCGAGTCGATCGTGATACAACTCGGGGGCAAGACCCAAGGCATGCAACACTTCCACGGGCCGAGCCGTTCGCGGCGCACCCGTTCGCAACCGGAAACGCAACCGGCTGCCGACCCATTCGAGTTCCTCCAGAGAGGGGCGAATATCCACCGTTCCCGGTGCCCGCCCCGGGCCGAATTCGCGCGGCACGATGCACGTCGCCCGCGCCTGCAGCTCCGCCACCGGGGTACCCAGCGGCGGGGCATCATCCCGCAGAGTCACCCAGTAATCCGCCGCCCGCACCTGCGGAGTCACCTTGCCGCGCCGCAAGTGCACGCGCTCCAAGCGGACACCTCCCGGCAGTGCCGCCCCGAGTCGCTCCTGCAGCGAAGCGGGTGCCTCCGCCCGCTGCAACCCGCACCAGGCGAATTGCTGCGCGGCGGCCAGCCCCAGGTTGCGCGGCAGCGGAATTCGCACGCGCGGTTGGGGATTGAACCCCCGCGAGAACGCCAACGGCCAACCGGCCCGCACGACGGCCCGTTGCAGCATGCGCAACTCGTCCTGGTGTGACAAGTAGCGCAACTCGCCGCGGAGTGCGTACACAACTTCCGCCCAAAGGGGCGCGGCGGGAGGGGGTACCTGCGGAGGCACTGCGGTCACGACGCAGCCCTCCCGCCGGAATCGCCGTCGCGCGGCCGCGAACCCTCGCCCCGGCGTGAGCGTGCCGCGCGGCGCGTTCGCGCGGCGGGTGCCGGACTGGTCTCGCCGTCACCCTCACCCAGCTCCTCCTGCACACGACGAATCTCATCCCGCAGGAAGTTCAGCACTTGACGATCGGTATCGAAGCGGCTGACCTCGCGGGCGATACGTTCGCAGCAGGGGATATCCGTCGCCCGCACAATCTGCTTCACCGCGGGGATGTCCTTGGGAGCCATGGAGAGCCGCCGAAGGCCCATTCCCAGCAGCAGTTGCGTGTAAAGCGGCGTGCCGGCCATCTCACCGCAGATACTCACCTCCACCTTGCGCCCGCGCGTCGCCCGGACCACCCGCTGCACCAGCGCGAGCACGGCGGGATTGTGCGACGAGTAAAGGTGTGCCACTCGCTCGTTGCCGCGATCGACCGCGAGCGTGTACTGCGTGAGGTCGTTGGTACCGATGCTGAAAAAGGCGGCCTCGCGCGCGAAAGACGACGCAAGCAGGGCAGCGGCCGGCGTTTCGACCATCATGCCGATCGGCAGGTCACGTCTGAAGGGAATGCCTTCCTCGCCCAGATCTTCCATCACGTCCGCCAGGGTGGCCTTTGCCTGGCGCAGCTCCATGACCGTCGTGATCATCGGGAACATGAGCCGCATATCCCCATGCACGCTGGCCCGCAGGATCGCCCGCAGGTGCGTCTTGAACATATCCAGGTGCAGCAGGCAGTAGCGCAGGGATCGCAGGCCCAGCACGGGATTGTGATCGTGGTGCCCGCTCGCCATGGCGGGCGAGAGTTTGTCGGCGCCGAGATCAATCGTGCGGATGATGACCGGGCGATCGCCCGCGGCGACCAGCACGTCCCGAAACGCCTCGTACTGCTGCTCCTCGGTGGGTAGCCGCGGGCTTCCCAGGAACAGCAGCTCGGTGCGGTAGAGGCCAATGCCGTCGGCGCCGAGTTCGACCGCATTGGGTACCTCTTCGGGCACCTCGATGTTGGCAAGCAACTCGATGGTCACGCCGTCGCGCGTGGTCGCCGGCAACCCGCGCAGCTTGCCGAGGCGCCGCTCGTTGCGTTCGTGTTCGCGTCGGCGGGTCTCGAAATGGGTAATCGTGGCGGGATCGGGACTGGCGACGACGATACCGTTGGTGCCGTCGACGATCAGGGTTTCCCCCCCCGAGACGTCCGATGTGATATCGCCCAGGGCCACCACGGCCGGGATGCCGAGCATGCGGGCGATGATGGCCATGTGGGAGGTTTGGCCGCCGACATCGATCGCGAAACCCAGGATGTGCGCACGGTCGAGCGAAATCGCCTGCGAAGGGGTGATATCCGTGGCAACGATAATGACCGGCTCGGTCAGCCGGGTCATGTCCTCCCGATCGCGGCCAAGGATGTGCCGCAGGACGCGCCGCTCGATGTCGTGCAGGTCGCGAACCCGCTCTTGCAGGTACGGGTCGTTCACGCTGCGGAAGCGACGCTGTTGTTCGCTCATCACCTGCCCAAAGGCATAGGCGGCGGAAAACTGCCGGCGGGTGATCAGCTCCTCGACGCTGGTGCGGAGCTTGGGATCGGCAATGAACTGCTCGTGGAAGGCAAAAATAACAGCGGTCTGATCCCCCAGCTTGCGCGCTGCGGCGACGCGCAGCTCCCCTACCTCCTGGCGCGACGCTTCCAGCGCGACCTCGAGGTTGCGAACGTGCGCCGGAACCTGACTGGGATCGATCGTGCGGTGTGGAATCCGGTACTCTTCGGTATCCAGCACCAGCGATGGACCAATCGCCACGCCAGGCGAGGCGTTAATCCCTTTCTTCGTAATCATCGGCCGCGGTGTCCGCGGGGTGCGCGCCGCGACCGGGCCGGCCGCCACGCGGTATGCCGTGTTGCACTGGTTCTGATGCTTCCGGCCCGGCGCCGGTGGCTACCCAGGGTGCCGCCCGCGACCGCAAGCATCGGGAATCTTGTTGCTACGCTTCGCCGAAGCCGGACTCCACGAGACTTGCCAAGGCCTCGAGCAGTTCGCCGGCATCAGCCCCGTCCGCGACCACGCGGACCTTCGATCCCTGCGTGGCGACGAGCATCAGCATCTCCATCGGGCTGCGCCCATCCGCCGACCGGTCCTCGCAATGCACCGTCACCCCCGCCTGATAGCGTTGGGCCACGTCGACAAACTGCATGATTGGCCGAAAGTGCAGCCCTTCCTTGTTCGGGATGATGACTTCTCTTTCGACGGCCACGCCTGATCCATCCGTGCCATTGCGGTCCGGCCACGAGCACGCTACGCCACCGGGGCGCGCTCGTCCGCTTCGTTCAGCAAATCGTAAATCTTCTCCGTCGTATCCGATTGTCGCAGGAACTTCCGGAACTGCTCCAGTTGCAGGTGCCGGAAGATCAGATCCATCGCCCGCAAATGCTCCTCCGGCTGGTCTTCCGGACTGACGATCAGGAAGATGCCAAACACGGGCTGCCCGTCCAGCGAGCCGAAATCGACCCCCGCGCTGCTCCGCCCGACCGACGCCACGACCTTCCGCAGTCCGTTGATCTTCACATGGGGAACGGCGACGCCCTTGCCGAAACCGGTGGTGCCGCGCGTCCGCTCGCGCGTGATGATCGACTTCACGATCCCGTCGACCGCTTCCGCGGTGATCAGCTTGGCTTGGGCCAGGATCTCGACCAGCTCACGAATAACGCCATTGCGGTCGGAGCTGCCCAGTTCGGGGATAATCGCAGTTCGATCGATCAGGTCCAGCAGCTTCATGTTGTCTCTGCTCTCTCCGCACACCCCTCCGCGCCGTTGGTCAGGCCGGCAACTCGTTCTCCGCCGACCGCGGCGGATGTTTGCGGTTCCTCATCCGCTCCTTGTAACGCCGCAACTGCTGCTCGATTTTGTCCATCAACAGATCAAGTGCGGCGAAGTTGTCCTTGTCTTCCGCGGTGGCGACGAAGGGAGCGCTCCCCGCCACATGCACGATGACTTCCACCGTGTGCAATCCTTCATGGCCGTCGATCACGACGTCCACCGATTGAATCCGGTCCAGCAGTCGCGGCAGGCGCCCCACCTTCTCTTCGCAGTACAGCTTCACATCGTCCGGGACGCTCATGTGCCGGCCGGTCACGGTAATCTGCATACTGTCCTCGCACCTCGGGTCGCGCGGTTCGTAGCGACTGCTGCGGCTGGACGCCACGGACGGCCACCCGCAGCCCCCGTCCACGGATCAACCCGGCAGGGCGCGGACACCCCCCGGCGGTAAGCGCAGCCGGCTCCCAGTCTCGCAGGAAATGTAGCGGAAGAACTGCAGAACCGTCAAGCGGATCGAACCGCCACCGCCCGCCCCGAGTGAACACGGCGGCAGCCCTCCCGACCCTCTGAGGACCGGCGTAGTGTACACCTTTCACCCCAACCGCCGTTACATCATCACGTTGGCGGTAGTGCCTCGTTCCAGTATCTGTGGTGCCACGGCGATCCGCTGCGGCCCGTCCTGACGCGACTTGGTCACCCGCTGGAGAGCCAGTTCCATTGCTCGCTGTCCGGTTTCCTCGCCGCTGAGATCGATGCTGGTCAGCCCCGGTGTCAGCGCCGTACCGGCCGCCTCGTTGCCTACGCCCATCAGGGCGTAGTCCCGGCCGGCCAGACGACCCCGGAGAGCCATTCTTACGAGGATCTCGATCGCCAACAGGTCATCCCCGGTAGCGATGCGCGCCGCCCCTGCCAAGCGCTCAACCACGGCATCAAGCCGATTCGGGCTGCACGAATCCGGCACCGTCAGGCCGACTCCAAAGGGATCGATTCCCTGCATTTGGAGGACTTCGTCAAATCCGGCACAAAAATCCGCTGACGTGCCGGCGCGGGTTACCCGCAGGATGCTTCGCTCGCCGCCGCGCGTGAGCAGCCGGGCGGCCATCCGGCCCGCTTCGCTCCAATCGGGACCGAGAACATCACATTCGATCGGACAATTCGCCGAGGCCGCCACCATCGGGTGCGCAGCCAACGCACCGGCGATGCGCTCGGTCAGGGTGCCCGGGAGCGGATCCGACACGAGCAACGCATCCACCCGTTCCGCGAGCAGACTCTGCACGTAGGCCGCGCCTGGGTCGTGTTCTTCCGTGCAGACTTCGATCACGTGGACGGCGTAACGCTGCTTCCGCGCTACATTCAGCACTCCACGTAGAAAGGCGGCCGCGTAAGTCGAGCGCAAGTCGGAAACGAGGACGGCCACAGCGAAACGCCGCCCGGTCGCGAGTGAGCGGGCGGCGTGACTGGGCACGTAATTCAACTGGCTGCACGCCTCCAACACGCGCTGCTTGGTCTGCTCGCTGATGTCGGGGCGGTCGTTCAGCGCGCGCGATACCGTGCCACGTGAAAGACCTGTCTGCCGGCTGATATCCTCAATGGTTACCTTTGCCATGGCCCAGTCCACCCTTGCTGTTCATTGCGGGCCGAGGCCCGCAGGAAGTGAGGCCGTCGCAGCCGAACGCCTTCACTAGTTTAGCAGATTTGAATCGCTAATCAATTCTCAATATTGGCGTGGCCGCTGCGTAGTCCGAAAAAAGGCGATATCAATCGCATTAAAGCCACCTGTGAACGATTTTGCGGCACGATTCTGACCAAAGCAGCGCAATCGCTCCCGAATGCCCTGCTGGGTGATTTCGGAAACGCGAACGCGGCTCGCACTGAACCAGTGCGAGCCGCGGGAGTGTGCCGGTGTGCGCAGTCACCGCTGCGACGATTAATTGGGTCCGACGAGTTCGAGCAGCAACTGTGGTGCGTTCTGTTCGCCGATCGCCGTCATACCGGTCAACGGTGCGAGGGGGGCCGCGGTGAACGTCAACGCAGGATCGATGACCACCTGGCGGCGAGCGGCTGTACCCGTGTTGGACATCACGTCGGTGATGGAGCCGACCGGCTGCGCCGTCTGTCGCAGGCCCGTCAGTAGGCCCACCTGGTGCGCGGCGGAATTGCCGAGTGCCACACCGAGCTCAGCGTTGGAGAGTGCCGGGAACGCGGCGGCGATTTCGCTTGCGGCAACCGCGGCACGCCCGCTCAGCGTGAAGTTGCGCGGATCGATGTAGCCGGGCAGGCCGAACATGGTGAGGTTGGCGACGTTGGTCACGCCCGGAATCTGAACATTGAGCAGGCGATTCTGGCCATCAAAATAGATTGTCAGGCGTGGAGTGTTTGCAGCCGGCGGCGGATCGGTGGAGACGTCGAACCCGTAGGGCGCCAGCAACGTCGTGACACGTTGTACGAGTGCCTGCCGAATCTGGATCATGTCGCCGTCCGTCTTGCCTGTGATCGCGAAAGGCGACAGATCAAACGGCGTCGAACCCGCGATCGTGAGATTGGATGCGCCTGTGAAGTTCAGGTGCACGTACTGCCGGCGCGGAAGTGATGTGTCGGTAAAGTCGCGTTGCACACGCACACGCATGCTCGGCACGGGTCGCGCGCCGAGCGAGTCGATCACGAGAAAATAGCGGGGGCTGTTGTGTCCGACGATCAACTGCGTCTGGCGCGAGAACAAGGTGCGACCGGAATCGTACCAGGCCACCATCCGCTCATCCGCGTCGAGCAGCAGCACGCTGAAACCACCACCCGTAGCCGTGGGATTGAGTTCTGCCAGAGTGAACGCTTCGCCGTAGCCCGGTGTGGTCAACAGACTGAGGAAGACACGGTCGCCGACGGCGAGCGGCCCCAGGTCGAAAATCTGCCGTGTCGTCGTCGCCGGGAGCACGATGTCCGCGGCGTCGTCGCGCAGCGGGATCACAGGGGGATTCTCGGCGATCGTCGCCGGGAAGGACGGAATCACCCGAATGGTCGTGTCCGTACGGTAACGCCGTTCAGGCGACGAGCGATCGGTGCTCAATTCGACCCACAGATAGAACTCGGTGCCACCGGGGGCTGCCGGTACGTTCGCCAGATTGAGGGCCTGCGGCGTTCGCAGTATGAGGTCGTTGCCCTGCGATGGCACCGTATTGAGCGGAATGGAATTCGCGGCGGCAATGCCGGTCAGCAACTGGCTGCCATCGTGTGAATACTGCACCGTCACAATCGGCGACACGCACGGCGACAGCGTCTGCAACGCCTGGTTCATGGTGACCGACCACAGGCGCGCTGTGGTGTCGGCACTGCCCGAAGCCAGGCGCGTCCCGTCGGGCGAAAACGCCAGCGCCAGCACGGCGGCCGTATGGCCGGTGTAGGTCGCCAATTCTGCGGCCGTCTGGGAATTCCAGAGCTTGATGCGCTGGTCCGAACTCCCGGTTGCCACGATCGTGCCGTCAGGGGAGAAGGCCACCGCGTTCACGCTGCCATCGTGTCCGGCCACGAGCACACCGTCATTGATGACCGGTGCGAAATCCTGCAAGAGCGTACCCGTCACGGTGCTCCAGGTTCGCGCGGTGCGATCCTCGCAACCGGTCAGCAGTTGCTCGGGATCGGTCGGCGAGAACATCGCGGAGGTGATCGGTGCCGGATGCCCATAGGTAAACAGTACCGTGCTAGCCAGCGTCCGCAGGCGACCGACCCCGGCCGCATCCCCGCTGAAGAGCCAGCCGCCATCGGGCGAAATCGCAACCGCAGTAACCGCGGAGGCGTGTCCGCCGAAGGCCTGCAGCACGGCGTCGCTCAGGGCGTCCCGTAGCAGCAGACTGCCGTCGGAATGACCAACGAGCAGGGTGGTGCCATCAGGGCTGAAGGCCAGCGCCCGGACAGGACTGCCATTGTGCAGCAGGTTGCGCAGCAGATCCCCGGTCGCAAGGTCGTGGATGCGGACCACGCCGTCGTCCCCGCCGGCAGCGAGCACGAAGCCATCGGGTGAAAACGCGGCGGCCCGCACGCGGTCCGCGTAACCCAGCAGCCGTTCCACCAGTGTGTGGCCTACGGTCTCGAAGACGGCGACCTGCGCATCGCAGGGGTCACGATCCACGTCGAGCCCGGCCGACATCTTGTAGGGTACCAGCGGCTCCACATCCCACTCGGCCGCAACCCAAAGCGGTGAATTCTGCGTCACGACAAGGTTTTCGACCGTCCGGGGCGGCACGCGCACTTCCAGGGCTGGTTGCGTAATTCCGACTTCGATGACCTGCTCCGCGAAGCCGGTAATGCCGACGGCATCGGTCACGGTGAGTCGCACGCGATACACACCGGACGTTGAAAAGGTATGTGCGGTGACCGGCAGAAACTCGAGGGAGCCATCCCCGAAATCCCAGCGATACTGAAGGACATCGTTGGGCCCCGCATCCGGGTCGAACGAGGCCGAGCCGTCAAAGTTGAAGATGGCGGGCGCGGTTTCGGCGAACGTTCGATCGACGGTGAAGATCGCGACTGGACGCTCGGTCACACTGATGACGATCGATCGGCTGGACGAAGCGCCCCGGTCATCGACCAGAGTGAGTTGCACGGTGTAGTTGCCGGTGCGGGTGTACGTATAGGTGGGCTCGATCTCCCGGCTGGTGCCGACGCCGTCCCCGAAATCCCAACGGCGTTCAATGATGATGCCGTCGTCGGTACTGCCCGCAGAAGAGAATCGCACGGTGAGTGGGGCGACCCCCTGTTGCTGATCCACGGACAGAATGACGGACGGCGGCAGGTTGAACAACCCACCACCTCCCCCAGTGCCCGGGATGCAACCCAGCGGCACGACCGCGGCGACTACGGCCAGAAAAGGCGCGGCCAGTCCGAAAACGCCGAGAGTTGCGGGACTACGCATCGAGGGACTCCTCGCTACAGGGCTACCACGGACCCATCAGCGTCGTAAGTATGGGGCGGGCAGGGAGTCGCTTCAAGAGCCGAATCGACCCACTCTGTTCGCACGATATAATGGATGTGCGGCGACCTTGGGAGGTCGCCCCTCTTCCGGGCCTCAAAATGCGGAAAGGCGCTCCAGTGAAGCGCATCGGGTTGCAACTCGGACTTTGGAGCACGCTTTTGGTGCTCACTTCCGCGGGTTGTCCGCGGGCGCCGTTCGAGGAAATTCCCGGACTCGACAATGTTTCCACGACTTCCGGCTCGGGCAATCGTGGTTCGGGCTCCGGCAACAGCACGACCACTGCGGTTCCCGGCACCACGGACGTCGGACCGCGTGCTCCCGGATCGGGAGCGGCGATTCCCGCCCTCGATGACGTCAACGGCGGGACGGGCACGCTCGTGGGCGGCAGCCAGGTCACCTCTGTTCCCGACGCCCTGACGGCAAGGTTCTCGGGCTGTGAGGAGCCCCCGGAGGTCCAATTCTGGCGGGCCGAGATCTTCCGACTTGTGAACCAGGCCCGCGCGGCCCGGGGATTTGCGCCCCTGCAACAGAACAATCTGCTCGAGGCGCAGGCCACCCAGTACGCGTGTGAATTGATTTTCTACCGTTTCTTTGCCCACGAAAATCCGGTCACCGGCTCTGCGCTGGGAGATCGAAGCCGCGAGTTTGGTTACGACTTCTGGATCGTGGGTGAGAATCTCGCCGCGGGGCAGCGCACCCCCGTGGAGGTGTTTGAAGCCTGGATGGCCAGCCCCTGCCACCGTGAGAATATTTTGAACCCGGCCTTCACCGAGCTCGGCATCGGCATCCGCTATGGAGGGGACTACGGGTATTACTGGGTGCAGGAATTCGGCCGTCCATTTGCAGATGAGCCGTATCGCGATCGCCCCTTCAGCGATCCTGAATGCAACCACGGCGCGTAGCGTCCGCTGCCCGACCCGGCGCATACCTTGCGCGTTTTCCCCGGCATTCGCACCCTTGATCGGACCTCTGCAACCGGGCGTCCTTCCCCGCCTATAACACTCCGGCCCAGGCCGCTTTCTGTGCATTTGCGCCGACCCAAGTCGAAAACCGCCGGTGGCCGGCGTACAACCTGGCAGGAAAAGAACGCCGTCCCGCGGGCCCTCTGGCCCGCCGGATGCATCGCCCCAGGAGGCCGAAAGATGCTCTTCATGTGGACCCCCCAGCGTATTCGCATTGTCGTGTACTTCTTTGCCGCGTACATCGCCTTGTGCTGATGGCCCGCGGCCCGCGCCCTCTCCGCAACACACGATGCGTCGCCCGTCGGTCTGTTTCGGGACTGGCGTGCGACGCATCTGCGTGGGTACCCTGTCCGCGCGTGCATGAGTATTCCAGGCCAAGGTTGGGTGGCACGTGCTTATTCCCACACTCGAAACACTGCTGCCGTGGATTGAGCTGCGCTATGATCCGGCCAGTGGTCCGGGCGGGCAGAACGTCAACAAGGTCGCCACGCGCGCCACGCTGTTGTTCCACTTCGAGGCCTGCACCGAATTCTCCCCGGAGGAGAAGCTCCGCCTCGCACGGCGGCTTGAGAACCGCCTCTCGGCGGACGGACGTTTGCGCATCGTCGCGCAACAGGAACGATCGCAAAGCGGCAATCGCGCGGTTGCAGAGCAGCGTTTGCTCGTGCTGCTGGCCGAAGCGCTGCATGTGCCGAAAGCACGGCGATCCACGCGCCCCACGGCGGCTGCGCGGCGCCGCCGCATGGACATGAAGCGCCGCCGCGGCGAGATCAAGCGTCAACGCCGCGGCGCAGGGGAGTAGGGCATCAGTCGGGTTGTGAAGGGTGGCGAAACGGTCCGCATGCGGCGATGCGGCGGCCGAAGGGCGGCCTCAAGCGGCTTTTCAGGTCCCGCGTCGCCCACCCGTAGGCGCCCCAGTCCGGAGCGGCATTCATCCTCAGGGTGTGGCTGGTACATCTGCCTGATCAGGCAACACGGGCAGGGTGGACAAGGTCGGAAATGCCGCCACAGCGGGTACGGGTTTGGGTTCCCTGTTCCAGAGCCGTATGTCTACCAATTCGGTCTCAATCCCCTGAACGCGCTCGGCGCTGCCGCGGATGGCGACGGCCACACGGCGCGTATTTCCGGGCAGGATCGGGCCGCGCCACTCGCCATCGAACGCGACCGGGGTTGCCAGGTAGACGCTATCTTCTCCAACCGGCGCACCCTTGCTGTCCAGCGTTACGACCCGCAATACGAGCATCGAAACCGTTTCCGCGCCCTGGTTTGCGACTGTCACGACCACGCGGCTGTGGCCGCGCCGTTCGCTTTCGGTGGCGGCTTCGGTTGTGATGGTGAGCTGGTCGCGGTAATCCGGCGCCCGGTGATCGTCGAGGGCTTCGGAGATCTGTGGGGGCAGGGCGCGCTGCCATTCGGGCAACATCGTAATGACCCGCTCCGCACCGTCGAAGGCCCGCATGAGCACCGTGGCGGCCTGATCCTGCACAGTGTTCAGCGCGTAGACGGCGATCAATGTGCCGCAAATGATCACGGTGATGATCGTACCGAAGATACCCTTCACAATGGCACTGAAGAACCCGCCCTTGTTGACCACGACCGATGGACCCATGTTCATCACTCTGCTCCTCTGCTACAACCGACGCCCGTTGGCGGGGTGTGGACCCAAGGGGGATTCGGGGCTGGCCGCGGGATATTTTCAGGTCCCGCACCCGTTTCGCGTAGCCCGCGGCAAGGGGGCGAAAGCCGGCGGTAGCGTCACTGGAAGCGACGCAGCAGGTCGCGGCACTTGAGGATGCCCGCCAGCTCGTCCGCGTCCGGACCCTCATATTCGATGCCGACCCAGCCGTTGTAACCGGCGTCGAGTACAACTTGCATCATCCGGGCATAGTCGGTGCGAATCTCCTTGCCGTCCGCGTCAAATTCGTGGCACTTCGCGCTGACCGCCTGCGCGTACGGCATCAGTTGCCGGACGGCCTCGTAACGGTCGATAGCCGGGGGGAAATTGCCGAAGTCCGGCAGCGTGCCCAGCAGCGGGTCTTTTGCGTACTGGATGATCTTCACGATGGCGCGCGGATCGGAAGACAACCCCCCATGGTTCTCGATCAGTACTTTTAACTTATCCGGGCGAGCCAGTTCACACAGCGCAGCACAGCTTTCGGCACAGCGCTGCAACGCATCTTCATCCTGCGGATCGCCGGGGCCGGTGTTGACGCGAATCGAGTGGCAGCCGAGCACGGCCGCGATGTCGAGCCACTTGCGGTGATTGCGGACGGCCTGGCGGCGTTCGGCCGCATCCGCCGCCGCGAGATTACCTTCGGCATCACACATGATGAGCAGAATCCTGACGTCGTGGTCGGCGGCCTTCTTGAGCAGTTCGCGGCAGTAGTGGTAGTGCGGGCTGGGGAAGAAGGAGTTGACCAGCTCGAGACCGCCGAGGTCGAGCTGCTCGCGGCAGAACTTCGGGAGCTCGATCTGCGGAAGTTTGCCGGCGTAGAACAGGCGATGCACGGACCAGGCGGCGAGTGAGATCTGGAACTTCGGTGTCACGGCGGGACTCCTGGTCGGGTTGGCCGCGGGTGTCTGTGCACGTCCGAAGCGCGGCAGTCCGGCCAGTGCCAGGCCGGCTGCGGCCTGCATGCTGAGACGCAGGAGCGTGCGGCGATTCAGGGTTTCATGAGACGATTCGTCGGTATGGGAGTAGGCGAACATCATGCGACTAAGCGTACCGCGCCGACGAGCCCGGAAACAAGCCGAAGGCGCCGCAGCCCAAGAGTGGCCGGGTGCGGATCAGGGTTGAACAGCGGCGAAGGCCGGTTGCTGCGCGTGACGCAGGGCCGCTTCCACGAAGGGTTGGAGTGCCGAAATGGTTGCGTGCTCGGCGAGTCTCATGATGTAGGTCACGGAGAGGCGTTGAAAGCGGTTCTCCATCAGTTCACGGCGGATTTCTTCCTGAACCTCGCGGAAGTCGCGTCGCGTGGCCGGTTCGATCGCACCGCAAGCGGCGATGTAGAGACCGTCGGGCAACTCGAGCACGTCGCTGTACTGGCCCTCGGCGAAGTGGAAGATGGGCGTGCTGAGCTGATCGAACGGGGCCTGCAGCGGTCGGCCGATGCGGCCCCAGGAACCACCCGCGGCCGCTTTCGGACTGCGGGAGAACTCCGCCGCCACCTCCGCGAAAGCCCGATCGGCGAGTGCGGCGTGGGCTTCACGGGCGGCGCGTGTCGCGCGAAGCTGCGCGGCCGCCCGTTCCCGTTCACCTGCGGTGGCCCACACCTGCCCCTCGGGCAGAAAGGCGCCGAACGGCAACTCGATGACGAGCAGTTCGCGCGTTTCCGAGGCCGTATATCGTGGCAGATTGGCCTGGTAGTGACCGAGGAGATCGTCGCGTCGGACCTGCACCTGAGGCATGAGTTTCTCACGGGTGTACTGCTGCACGAGCAGGCGTCGCAACAGGGCGCCCCGCCACAAGTCCCGCGTGAGGCCGTACTGCCGGAGGTGGTCGTCAAAACGGGCCTGGCTACCGCCGAAGTCGCGGGCGATGATGGCGTCGGTTTCACGGTCGACCGCAAAGTCGAAGGCACGGCGGCGCTGTTCGTCGAGTTGACCGTGGGCTTCACGGTAGATGAGCAGGCGACCGATCTCCTCCTGCGCCTCGCGTCGAATCAGCGTGCGGGCCTCTTCGGCGAAACCGATCGCGGTGCGGGTACGGCGCAATTCGGCGAGCCGATCCCGGAGCGGGTAGAGCACTTCCGACACGGTGATTACCGCGTCGTTGACGATGAGCACTTCCCCTTCGATGGCGCCCGGAGCGGCGACGGTGGGGGCCTGGCCGCGGGTGGCGGGGGCCTGGCGCTGCGTATGGGCATCACCAGCCGGCGTGATTTCGCCGCGGCGGATGCGCTCTTCCCGGGCGGCTACCAGCATCTGCTCCGTGCGAAGCTCGGGGCGGCGGGCTTCCGGCGGGGGCGTGGGCTCGTTCGTCTGGCAGCCGCTCAGCAACAAGCTTGCCGCCAGCAGGCCGACGGCAAGCGGAAAACGGAGCGGGCACGTCATGCGGATGGTGTGGGAAGGTGCCATGTCCGGAGTATACCGTCCGGAGCGGGTGCGGTGAGAGGGTGACCGAATCAGCCGGCACTGGTTCCGTCGGTGTCGGCGGCGGCGGTCTCGGTCGCGTTGAAGCCCTCGCCCGTGGATTCGCCCGGTGCGGGGAGCTTGGCAAGCTGAAGTTCAGTCGGCGCCATCAGTACGCGCTGTCCGGCCTGCAGCCCCCCCGTGATCTCCACCATGGTGGGCGTGGCGCGACCCAGGCCCACGGATACCACCTCAGAGTCATTGCCGCGTTGCACGAAGGCGTAGTGCTGGCGCCCGCGGGAGAAAATGGCCTGCACAGGTACTGCGAGTACGTCGCGCACTTCCTCGATCAGGATTTCGATGCGAGCGGTGTCGCCTGGAGACAGCGCCGGATCGTGTTCATCGAGGCGGATTTCTGTCGCGTGCTCCTTCAGGTTCGGATTCAGCCAACTTCGCTCCGAGTCGGCAAAGCGGGCGATCTTGGTGACCGTGCCGGTGAAGGTGCGCCCGGGCACCGCCGGCACCGTCACGATGCAGCGCAGACCCTCGCCGACCTTGTGACGATCGGCTTCGTGGATGCGCGTGGAAACCATCATCTGGGACGTGTCGGGCAGGGTCATGATGATCTGACCTGGAAAGACCTGCTCTCCGACGCCCACGCGCTCGCTGCGCCAGCCGCGGCCCCGGCCGGACTCCCCGTACTGCACGACGCCATCGACAGGGGCGCGAATTTCGCAGCGATCGAGCTGTTCCCGGCGGCGGTTGTAGCGTGTCTCGCGAATGGCGAGCCCCTGGAACTGCTCTTGCACCTTGGCGCGGGCCTGCGATTCACGGGACTGCGCGCGGGCCCGCTCCCGTTCGAGCTCATCCCGCGCCTGGTCAACGGCGGAAGAGCGTTCGAGCTTGTTCTTCTCCCATTCGTAGTTCTCGTGGATCGCTTTTTCGAGCTGGTAGCGTGAAAGCGTCATCTTCAGGCGTTCGATCGTGTCCTCGATCTCCTGAATCTTGGCCCGCGAAACGAATCCCATCGCCTCGAGCCGCTGATTCTTCACCAGCTCGTCTTCCTTTCGGGCCAGGTCGGTCTCGGTCTGCTGGATGTTGATGTTGATGGCCTTGAGCGCTTTTTCGTATTCACCCTCGGTGTAGCGGGTGTACTCGAGTTCGGCGATCTTCAGGTCAATTTCGGCTTTCTGAATGCGACTCTCGTTTTCGCTCAGCGTGAGTTCGAGCTCCTTCTCGGCCTGCTCCAGCGCGGTCTTGCCATTGCTCAACTCGAGCTCGTCCATCTCCAGCCGATCACGAATATCGTCCGAGGCCAGCTTGACCAGCAGGTCTCCCGCGCTGACACGCGTGCTTTCCGGAACCAGCCACTCGATCGTCACGCGTTCCCCCTGCACTTCGTTCTTGATCTCGATCGATTGGACCGGGCGCAGCTCTCCATCTTCCTTGAGGGTGATCATCATCGTGGTGGGTGCCACAACGAACATATCAATGACGCTGCCATCGGAGCGGAACCAGGGGCGCAACCAACCGGCACCGGCCGCTCCCAGAATCCCCAGCGTGAGTAACACCGGCACGACCCAGACGACCCGCCGGGCGCGCTGTGGGGGGGCATGCGAGGCGGCCGCAGGGGCAGTGACGGTAGCGGTTCCGGGATGAGTGGTCATTTCAGCACTACTCGCAAGTCTGAGCTCGCCGGCTCGGTGGGCGGACTTCCTTGTCCGAAACGCAGTATACTACGAAATCGGCTGCGTTGCGCCGTACTCGTGCCCCCCGGTTGTGGATTGTAGTCGGTTCTCCAATCACAGCGCATTTCTGAAACTGCTCGGCTGAAGCTGCAAGCATCGTGGCGCGCGGGGGTACTTGGATCCCACGGATGGCATGACGGCCTGTGATGGTTGACATCGTGCAGACCTGCCCTTCGTCGCGTACACTTTCTTGGGGTACGGTCGCCCCGAAGCAGGAGCGCGAACCATGCGGGCCAGAATTTGGATCGGGTACACCGCCGCCACAGGGATAGCCCTCCTCGCGGGTTTGGTGGGTTGCCAGACGACTCCTGCCGACGCTCCCCCGCCCGGTCAGGTATCGAATGACTCCCAGACGACCGTCATTGCCGGTGCGGATGCCGATCGCGCCAAGGACGCCATTCAGGAAGAACGCGCCAAGATGTCCGGTGAGCGGCAACCTGCGGCCCCGCCCGCCGGTCGTCCCGTGGATCAGCCGCGTGCTGGAAGTGGGCGTCGCTGATGCGCGGACTGCCCGTCCTGCTGTTGCTCGCTGTGAGCGTGGCGCTCGACGGCGTCATGTGGGCCCAGGCGCAGGAAGCGGCGGTTCCGCGTCCAACCCTGCCACGCCCGGGGAATGCGGACGAAATCACCGCGCTCGACGAGTTGCTGGTCGCGGCCGGAATTGCACCGACCGATGCCGAGCAGATCGTTGCGTTGAGCCGCCTGCTATCGTCGCCGTGTGATCAGGTCATCTGGCTGGCGCGGCGGATCGCGGCACTCGATACAGAGGATGTGGCGGACGCAGCGCAGGATCTTGCGACGCGGGCTCAACAACGGGCGGAAATGCTGGCACCGTGGTTGGCGGCCTGTCCGGGTTACGAGTTGACATGGCTACTGCCGCCACCGCCCCGCCCCCCAGGTCCGCGGCCCTTGTTAGAAGTGTCCGACCCGACGGTTCTATCGGAGCGGATCGCGACCCTGCGGGCTGAGGGGCAGAACCTGCATGCCGCTACAGCCGCAGAGAAGTTCGCGCTCTTGGCGCGCGGTGTCGCGCCGACGCTCGTGTTTCCGGGCGGACGCACGTTTCAACCGCCGGCCTGGGATGCCCCGCGCCGCGTCTTGACGGATTTACTGGCGGCCACGGAGACACCGGGGTTCTCCCGCCTGCTGACGCTCAAGCAGCAATTGGTCAGCGAGTACACCCGCTGGCAGGCGACGGCGAATGAAGCGGACGCACCCTCCGAAGGCACCGTGGCCAGCGTTTTCCAGTTGGCCGCGGCGCTGCTGGATCGCGCCTTGGGTCTCGATCCACTTGATCGCGCCGCGCAACCTGGTGAGATTCCTTACGACGATGTGCCCGCAGCGTGGGCGGCGCTGGCGGCGGATTTCGACGATCAGGCCCTGCGCCTCTGGGCGGCGCTGGGGCGCATGCTCGCGGCGGCCCCCCCCGCCGGCGGGACGGTGGACCCGGATGTGTTCAACCGCCTGCAAGCGCTCTGGGGAGAAGTACGTACGGTCAACACGGAAGTGTGGCCTGCGTTGGATGCCGCGTCCGACGGCTGGCTCGTGCGGCTGGCGAGTGGCCGGCTGGTGGAAGCCGGGCGGCAACCTCTCGCGGCGGATTTCAACGCAGGCCGCCGGGCCGCACGGCGCGCCGCCGAGCGAACCGGGCCGGGAAGCGCCGCCGAGCTGTTGGTGCGGGCCGAAGCGGCGCCGGCGGATCGCGGTATTGCGGATGGGTTGTTGCAGGCCATGCAGCGGATGAAGGCTGCGGACGCCGGCACGGATGTCAACCCTCTTACGCTCGCCGAGGTCGTCCTGGCGTTGGGTGGTGAGGGGCGCAGTTGGGTGTACCTGTACCTTGAGCTCGGCGCGCTGCGTGCCGAGGGTGGAACGCGTCACTTTGGCGTGGCGTTGTATCCAACCGAGTACAGCAATCCGCTCGCAGTAAACGATGCCAGTCGCTTCGCGACGTACATCGTGACTGGCAGCACGCCGCAGGACGTCGTCGAAGCGGCTTTGCGGGCGCCCGGACTGCCGCTCGCCGGTGGACAGGTGCGGCGTGACGCGCGCCTGATCCTCGCCCCGGATGGACCGCCCGCCGCGGAGTGGTTCGGGTATGAGACGACGCAACTCCTGCCGCGCATTCAATGGCCTGAGCGCTCCCCCGATATCGGGTGGGTGGTTTATGTCCCGACCGCGACAGCGCTCAGCCACGCCGAATGGAACATGGAGCTGACGGCACGTGCGTGGTACCGGCTGGGAGTGCTCGAGGGATTGCCGCCGATTGCGTTCGATGGACCCTTGCAGGTGAGTTTGCGCCCGGGGCCGCCGCTGGATCAGCGCGGGGCGGAGACGGGGGTATATCGGCTTTGGATCGGTAGCGAGGGACAACCCCCGCCCCTGCGGGAATTCCGTGACCTGCTCGAGGCGAAGCGCCAGCGCGCGGTGACCGCACTGCCGCTATGGGTGGCGCGCTGAGGCGGGACCCAGCGACGATTCTGCGGGCTGCCACGGTCCCATGTGGTAGTAGCGCGGTCCGAGGATACGAACCGAGAGCCCGACGAGCGCTGCCGCCAGCAGCCAGCCGGCCACTACGTCTGATGTGTAATGCCAACGTGTGACAATGCGTTCGAGGCCGAGCACGGCGGCCCACAGGTAGAAGATCCAGCGGAAACGGGGGAAGTAGATCCCGAGGAGGAGCGCGACGATGGCGGGCGCGGTGGTGTGCCCGGAGGGGAACGCGTCGAGATACTTGTATGTTTCGTCCCCGCACAAAGCGGGCCACGCCGCGGGGACAAAATGAAACGGCCCCTCGCCTCGCATGGGGCGGGCGCGACCGATGATCCACTTCAGCCCATGCAGAATCGGCAGGTGAACGACGAGCGGTGTGAAGAAACCGATCGCGAGGCGTTTGCCGTTCGGAAGATTCGCAAACACCACCCCCAGCATCAGCAGTGGGAATACGGGTTTCAGTTTTTCGATCGCGGGAGTGAGTTTCGGACCCCAGGTAACGCCCAGAAATTGATCCAACCACGCATCGAGGAAGAATACTGCGAAGAGCGCGGCCAGACCGATCCACAGACCACGCCACCGGACAGTGGTACCGCGGTGGAACACAGGGGGGGGGCTATTGGCAGCGCATTCAGCCGAGTCGGAGGTCATCACGCTGCGATCTTAGCGGACCTTCTTAGAATCGTCAGGTCATGGGTGCACGGGTTCAGCGGTGGGTCCGAGAGGGTCTGCCGCCAAGCGTGCTACTTGACCGAAAGCGGTTCATTCCAAGTCAAGAACACAATTTGGATTTGTATTGGGTCTGCCAGGACGGCTATACTGGACAGGGAAACAGGCTCTGACGGTCTGCCGGATTGCACTTCGCGGCCCCGCCGGTGCTTCCTGTTCGTTGTATCCTAATCATCGTGCTCACAAGCACCCTACGGAGGAGAATCAGCATGAAGAAGCTTGCCTTGGCGGCAGCGCTGGCGGTGTCGGCCGCGGCGTTCGCGAACATTCCGCTCCTGAACGCGGACATCGAGAGCAATGTGACGGGCCAGTTTGGCGCCATCGCCAACTGGGGACCCAACGGCGGCTGGGCGCCGCATGCCGGTTTCCCGACGCCGACGGGTCTCTCGGGTGACCTCGGCGGTAATTTCGGCTTCTACAGCGCCAACACGACCGAAACTGTCGGCCAATTGCTCCCCGTGGTCTTCGAGCCCAACACCACCTATCGCTTCTACAGTTATGCTATCGGTGGTGGCAACCGCCTCGGGGCGATTCCCTACCAGATCGGTTATGCCGAAGCCGATGGTCCGCCGGAGGGCCGGGCGGATTTCTCCCTGCTAGCCACGCAGGTCTATGATCTCGACGGCGTCGAGGACTTCATCCTGCTCGATGGTGTCACCTACACGACCGGCGCGACGGGCGACGAGCTCGGCAAGCAGATCTGGGTGCGCCTGGGTGACGGTGCGGCCGGCGGTCGCAGCGACATCTGGTTCGATAGCTTCGCTCTGGTTCCGGAGCCGGCGAGCTTCCTGCTGCTGGGTCTGGGGCTGCTCGCAGCGCGTCGTCGTTAAAAAATGCAGCGGGACGAGTATCCAGAGGGGGACGGAGGTGCAGCGGGGCCGGGCGCAACAGCGCCGGCCCCGCTTGCTTATGCGCGGGGTGAGAACGGGTGAGCAGGGATCGGGGGAACGAGGGGGCGCCCGTCGGTGGGAGCACGCAGAACTGCGCGCGTCGGGCCACTGCCAATTCCCCTTGGAAAGACACTTCTCAGACAAGGTCCGCGGACGGCTGCGCGGCGCTCGTTTCATCCTTTGGCCGGTGCTTCCAGCGGCGGTGGACCCACAGATACTGCTCCGGCCAGCGGCGGATGGCCTGTTCCAGTGCGGTGGTGAACTCCTGTGTGATCCAGCGGAGCGGATCGTCGTGCACGTCCCATTCCTCGGGCTGAATGATCCGCTCGACCGCGAGCCGGTAGTGGAAGCCGGTGCGCACGCGGGTGGCGTAGCCCACCACGATCGGAACGCGCTTTGCCATGGCCAACAGGCCGATCGACTTGTACGTAGAGGCCTTGCGGCCGAAGAAATTGACGTACATTCCTTTGCGCCCGGCATCCTGATCGGCAATGAAACTGAGCCCGCCCCCCGCGTCGATCACTTGTCCGGCAACCGCGCTGACGCCCTTCTTGTAGAGCAGCGTCAGGCCGCCGCGGGCGCGGGCCTCGACGAGGAACTGGTTGATGAGCGGACGGTCGAGTGGGCGCATGACGGCGCTGAGCGGCAAGCCGAGCTTGCAAATGGTGTAACCGAGCAGTTCGTAGTTGCCGAAATGGCCCGTGAGCAGCACGGCCCCGCGCGGGCTGAGCAGCTCGCGTAGCGCCGGCCCCATGTCCTGCAGCTCGACATAACGGGACCAGGAGGATTCATGGATCAGCCGCGGTGTCTGAAAGAGCTCGACGGCGTAGAGTTGGGCGAAGTGCTCGAAGGATTCGCGCGCGATGCGGCGCAGCCCGACCTCGTCGTACCGGTCGCCCAGTGCCGGGCGCAGGTTGTCGAGGGCCCGCTGGCGGTGGCGGGGGCTGGCGTACCACCAGATACGCCCGAAGAGCCGCCCGGTGTGCAGGTTGACATCGACCGGAAAGCAGTTCATCAGGGTGGTCCACGCGCGGACGAGGGCGTACTCGCCGATGCGTACCAGCGCCGTGCCGACGGTGGGTGCCTGGGCGTAGCGGCAGAGGCGCGTGGCGAGCGTGTGGATCATGCTGGGTCGGTCTCCTCCGCTGCGGCCGGTGTGTCGGAGGCGGGCGCTGGGGTCGGGGGCATACCGGGCGCCTCTTCGTTCGCGTTCTCGGCAGGAATGGAACTGGACTGGGCGGGTACTCCGTCGGAAGCGCCGATGGGGAAGGCGGCGCCGGCGGCTTGCAGACGGGCCGCGAGCTTCTCAGGCAGACGGAGTGGTGGAGCAGGGAAGGGGGGTGGTCGATTGCTCACCAGCAACATCTGACGATCAAAATTACCGTAGCGCGTCTGGAGCCAGAGATAGTGCGGAGGCATGGCTTCGTCGCGGGCGGCCAGCTCTGCCGGGGCACTCGCGATCAAGAGCACGTACGACTCGAACGGGAAGACGTAGAGCACGAGTTCCGTCCCGCGCAGGCCGCGGATGATTTCTTCGCCATACCGTTGTAGTTCATAGTCGAGGTCGCGCCTTGCAGTCTGCTGCCCGTTCTGGACACGCTCCACCTGTTCCCGGAGCAGGGCCAACTGGTCGATGATGCGCGGGAATCGCAGATCACCGAACCAGTTGATGCGTGGATCGTGCGTGCCGATCATCCGCAGCGCCGACCGCTGTTCGGCCGGCACGTGCTCCACAAGCTGTGTGGCGAAATCGCGGAACGGTCGCTGGGAGAGAAATCGCGGCATCACCATCGGCCAGGCCCATAGCCAGAGCGCGAACATCCCCACAACGATGCAGCCGAAAGAGGCGTGCGTTCGACCGCGCAGATAGAGCCACGCAGAGACCGCCAGCGCGATGTACAGCAGCGCGGCCGCCACCGCGACTTCCATGGCTACCGTCGGCAGCGTCACCAGCCCGTCGAGCTCGAACTGGCCTCGCATGGCCCACCATTTACGTAGTCCGATCGTGAGACCGACGCCGACCGCGAGCGGATACCCGATCCAGATGCCCAGGACACCGAGCCGAGCCAGGCGGTGGGAATGACCGGCGGGACGCGGGCCGAAAAAAGCCGCCAGTTCAATCCCCAGCAGGACGAACAGTGGGGGTAGCGCGGGTAGAAAATAGCGCCACTCCTTGCCGGTCGAAGCGGTGAAGAAGACCAGCAAACCCACGAACCAGAGCAGCATGAAGACCCGCCCCCGGCGACCGATGGAATCGCCACCACCGTCCGGACGCGTAGTCGCCGCGGGTAACGCGAACGCATCCCGTCGAAAGACGCGCGCGAGCGCGCCCGGCAGTGAAAGTGACCACGGCAGGCAGAACGCAAGCGGCATCGGCAGGTAATACCAGGAGTATTTCCAGCCGCCCTGATCCTCGACATTCGGCAGGTCGCCGGTGTAGCGGTCGAGGTATTCGACCAGCCATTTGTGCAGGGCCGCGTGCTCGAGCTGGGCCGCGGCGAGCGCCCACGGCAGCCACGGCACAAGAAACACGGCCAGCCCCACCAGGTGGACCCAGTGTGCCAGCACGGACCAACGGCGCAACACGAGCACATACAGCAACGCGGGTACCCCGACCACCGCCAACGGCATCGGCATCTTGTAGAGCATGCCGACCCCAGCCGCGAAATAGGCGAGCAGGAACAGCGCATTGCGCCCGGCGCCGGCACGGCAGCGCTCGGCCGCCACCCACAGTGCCGCGAGTGACAGTGTTGTGCAGGCCGTCAGCCCGAGGTCGCTGGCGCCGCGGTGTGACCACCAGAGGACACAGACGCTCGCGGAAGCAGCGAAACCGGCGAAGATGGCGGGGCGATCCCCGGCGATGTGCCAGGTCAGCCAGAAAAGGGTCGCAACCAACAGCAGAGCAGCAAATGCATTGGGGATGCGCGTTGCGACCTCGTCGATCGTCGCCTGGCCGCGCACCCAGGCCGTCAGCATCACCGCCCAGTAGGGCCCGGGCGACTTCTGCATGCGCGTCTCGGCGGAGAAAGTGGGGACGATCAGGGTGCGCGGGAACTCCCCCTCGTACATCTCGCGCGCCGTTTGGCCCACCCACGCATCGACCGGCTCGAACCCGGCCCCGCCGTCGAGGTGATAGAAGGACAGCGCGGCCGTGCTCAAGAGCAGCACACCGAACCACGCCATGGTGTGGCGAGCCATACGTTTCGGTGTTAGCTCTGCAACCGGTGACGACGACGGCGGAAGGGTCAAGACTGCGGACTCCCCTGTCGGAGGCGCGCGAGTGGTTCTTCCATGGCGGCATTGACCTGATTCATCAAGGCGACATAGTCCGCCTGTGCCCGCATGAGGCGCTTGAGCGCATCGCTGCTGGCCATCTGCTGCTCCAGGGCTTGGAGCTTGTGCTTGTCCGCCACTTCGATCGGCTGCTGCTCGGCCTCAAGCTTCTGGATGTGCTCAAGCTGCTGCTGGTAGTCCCGGAGGACGCTCTGGGCCGAGTTGTCGCTGCGCGCCTGGTGCTGGGCACCGAAGTAGGCCACGACCACGGGGTGGGCGGCGAGGGCCTCTCCCAGGCCGCGAGCCCGCTGCACAAGATCCTGCGCGTCCGGCATGTTGCACCCATACGTTGAAACACGGATTGTGCGGCGCCGCGCCGCATGGTTGCTGGGGATTGTAACGTTCCGATAGCGGGGGGGCACGGCAGGAATGGCGCGGCGCGAGTCGGCGGTCGCCAGCCGCAGTTCACCTTCGGAGTGCGCACGGGTGTGATCGTGCGTTCGTGTTGGCCGGTGGCTGCTGGTTGGGGGCTCTCATCCCCGGGCTGGAGCCGGCACTCTCGGGATACGAGACCAGCAGGAGGGCTCCCCACCATCCTCGACTGGCGGAGGGTGCCACGAGCGGACATGATGCACTGCGCGAACGGAGCGACGGTTGCCGGCGGAACGTATGAGCAAACCCCTGCACATCCTGATAACCGCCGGGCCGACGCACGAGCCCATCGACGCCGTGCGCTACCTGGCGAACCGCTCGAGCGGCAAGCTTGGCGTAGCGCTGGCCGCGGCCTCCCAGGCCGCGGGGCACGTGACCACGCTGCTGCTCGGACCAGTGGCCGTGGAACCGCCAGTCGGCGTAGCCCTGCACCGCTTCGAATCGACGTCTGATCTGGCCGCCCTGTTGGACGGGCATTTTCCGGCCTGTGACGTGTTGATCATGGCGGCGGCCGTCGCGGATTATCGACTCGCCCGGCCGACCGCGGGGAAATTGCCGCGTTCGGAGGGTACGCTGCGGTTGGAGTTCGAGCCGACCCCGGATCTGGTTGCAGCCTGCGCCGCACGTCGGCGACCGGAGCAGCGTATCATCGGTTTTGCGCTGGAGGAGCCGGGCGTGCTGTGCAAGCGGGCCGGTGAGAAACTGCGGAGCAAGGGGCTCGCGGCGATGGTCGCCAACCCGCTGGAGACGATGGGCGCGGCCGGCATTCAGGCGACGGTGCTCACGGCTGACGGGCACGTAATAGAACCGGCCAATGGCGCGGCCATGAGCAAGGTGGAGTTCTCCCGCTGGCTGATTCATTGGATCACGCCGGGTGGCTGAGATCGGGTTGCTGCGATCCCGGGGCGCCAAAGGAGGCGAAGTTTGCCGCGGATTACGAAGGTCTATACCCGGACCGGCGACGACGGACTGACCATGCTGGGCAGTGGCGCGCGGGTCCCCAAGACCGCGGCGCGCGTCGTCGCGTACGGTTCGGTGGACGAGTTGAACGCCCAGATCGGAATGGTGCTCACGAGTGGTGTCGAGGAGGCCCTGGTTACGCCGCTGCGCACCATCCAGAACGAGCTGTTTCACGCCGGCGCCGAGTTGTGCATGCCGCCGGGTCCGCAGGCCCGCCCCGGACCGCGCCTCGAATCACGGCACGTCGCCGGGCTCGAAGCGCTCATGGATCGGCTGAGTGAGGGGCTCGAGCCGTTGCAGAATTTCGTGCTGCCCGGTGGAGATGCCGCCGCGGCGGCACTGCACGTGGCGCGGACGGTCTGCCGACGGGCGGAACGAGACGCCTGGCTGTTGGCGGCCCAGGAGCCGGTCGGCGCCGATCTGCTGCACTATCTCAATCGCCTCTCCGACACGCTGTTTGTCATGAGCCGCTATCAGAATCAGCAGCGCGGCGTACCCGAGCCGCTGTGGGACAGTCGCGCATGAGTACCGTCGCTACCGCGGATCATCCTCGCTATCGCTACGTCGTGCTCGGGGCGGGGCGGCAGGGCCTGGCCCTCGCCTATGACCTTCTGTGTCGCGGTGAGGCCGCCGCGGTGACCCTGGTGGACACGGACCGGGCGGCGGCCGAGCGGGCGATCGTGCGGCTGCACGCGCTGGTTCCTGGAACGGCTTGCCAATTGACGGCGGTGGGGTGCGACGTGTCAGACGCCGACCAGGTCGTGCCCCTGCTGCGCGGTGCCGATGTCGCGCTGTCGGCCGTACCCTACCGCTTCAACGAAGACTTGACGGATGCCACGATCGCCGCGGGCGTTTCGCTGTGTGATCTCGGCGGGAACACGGCGATCGTGCGCGCGCAACTGCGGCGACACGCGGCGGCGGCGGCGGCGGGTGTGAGCGTGGTGCCCGATTGCGGCCTCGCGCCAGGGCTCGGGAACATCCTGGCGGCGCATGGGATCGCTGCCCTGGAGGAGGTCGATGACGTTTACGTGCGCTGCGGGGGTTTGCCGGAGCGGCCGGTGGGACCGCTGGGCTACAAGCTGGTGTTCAACTTCGACGGGCTGCTCAACGAGTACAGCGGCTGCGGAGAGTTTCTGCGCGGCGGGGAATTCTGCCAGGTGCCGGCCCTGACGGAGTTGGAGGAGCTGGAGTTTCCGCCCCCGCTGGGACGGTGTGAGGCCGCCGTGACCAGCGGCGGAACCAGCACCTGCGCGGAGTCGTTTGCGGGGCGCGTGCGGAATTTCGATTACAAGACGGTGCGCTACCCCGGGCACTTCGCAATCGTGCGGGCGCTCTTTGAGCTGGGGGCCTTCGGAACCGAGGCCGTGGCGCTCCCGGATGGGGCGCGGGTGGTGCCGCGGGTGGTGCTGCTGGCGCTGTGCGAGCGGGTGCTGGCATTTCCCGACGTGCCGGACTTGGTGGTGCTGCGCTGCATTGTGCGCGGGCGCCGCGCGGGCCGACCGGTCGTGCGGGTGTACGATCTGCTCGACCGGCACGATCCGGTCACGGGCTTCTCGGCGATGGAGCGTACGACGGCGTTTCCAGCGGCGCTGGTGGCGCACCTGCAGGCGCGTCGCATGATCGCGCCCGGGGTGCGGCCGCTGGAGTTGGCGCTGCCGCTGGCGGTGTACTGGGCGGAGTTGCCGGGGCACGACCTGCGCATTGCGCTGCGGGAAGCGGAAAGTGGAGCAGGGATGGGCGGGTGTTGAAACGTGGGCAGGCAACACCTCAGCATGTTAGAATACGTGGCACGCCACGGGGCGTAGCTCAGCCCGGAAGAGCGCCGGCTTTGGGTGCCGGAAGTCGCAGGTTCAAATCCTGTCGCCCCGAGTCTTCTCGGAAAACGGCCCTTCGGCAAGCACGTCGAAGGGCTTTCTCTTTTGTATACAAAGAGTTACGTCGCTCAGGGTACGGTTCAAACTCACCGCGTCGAGGATCTTGCGACGCGTGGCCGAGTTTGAACCGCGCCAAACCTCCGCGGCGTTCTGCGAAAACTCGAACAGGGTCATGGGCTCGGTCCGTGGCCCCCTCGTCCAACCGCGTGACCCCCTCCAGGGCCTCGGTGACCCGGGCCATGTCACCCTTCAGGTCGTCCGATTGGGATGCCGAGAACCGGCTCGTGACGGTGCGGCCGATCGAGGGCACGGAGGCGGCCGGGATGAGTCGGGTGGATTTCGGGTATGATTCGGCTTGGCGGCGGGTGCGGAAGACCGTGACGCCGTGGGATGCGAACACGAGCAACTGGGCGAGTGCGCCGTCGCTGGACCGGAAGTACCTATGGTCCGGGTGGCGGCTGTTGCTGGAGACGGACGTGCTGGCGAGCGGCGGGGAAGCCGTGCTGCGGAGTTTCACTTGGGGCCTGGACCTCGCGGGTCTGAATGGTGCGGTGAACTCGCTGGAGCAGGCCGGGACCATCGGCGGCCTGCTGGCCGTGCGGGAGTACGACGTCAGCGGCGGGCCGTCGCCGGCCGATCCGGTGGCCTACGTCTACCTGTACGACGCGAACGGCAACGTGGGGCAGGTGGTGGACTGGTCGCATACGGCATCCGACCCGGCCGGCGCCATCGTGGCCCACTACGAGTACGACCCCTACGGCGGCGTGACGAAGGCGGCGGGCAGCTACGCCGCCGAGAACGCCTGGCGCTTCAGCACGAAGCAATGGGATGATGAGGCGGGGCTCGGGTACTGGGGCTACCGCTACTACTCGCCGAGCTTGGGAAGGTGGATGTCGAGGGATCCGATTGAGGAGGAGGGCGGCTACGGCCTCTACCTATATACTCATAACGCAATGCCTAGCAAAGTCGATCCGTTAGGGCTCTGTGAAGGACGGTACGAAGTATCTTGGTGGGTATGCGTGCGCCTAGATTTCTCGGACCCTCGGACTAGCACCCGCCCACCCGACTACTATTTAAGACACCCGTTTAAACTGCCTCCTCGCTATTTTGTGTGGGTAACCTGAGCGATGGCCGGCAGCTTGAAGTCGAGTTTTCCGGCGATCAGGTAGACCATGGTGATCAGGTAGTGGGTCGAGCGGAAGCCGCGGGCTTTTCTCTTGGCCGACTGGATCAGGCTGTTGATCGCCTCCAGCGGTCCGTTACTGATTCGCGAAGTGAACCAGCCGCAGCACGCCGCCCAGTGCTTCTTGATCGTCTTGGCCGCCTTGATCATGGCCGGAATCCGGCTGTGGGTGGCCCAGAAGTACCACTGCTTGAGCAGCGGTTCAGCCTCTTCCACGGTGTCGCAGGCGAAGAGATCCTGGAAGACACTCTTCATGTGCGTGGCCCGCACGGTCGCCAGCTTGCTGGAGCGCAACTCGTCAAAGACGCGGGCCTGCTTCTCGGTGCGGTTCCAGTCGTTCTTCAACCAGACGTAACGCGTGCCCTTGAGTTCCGGGTGTGTCCGCTGTTCCTCACGCCGGACCTGATCGACCGCAGCCCCCAGCAGCTTCATCAGGTGGAAGTTGTCGAAGGTCAGTTGGGCCTCCGGGAACTGCTCGCGCAGACCGTTGATGAACGCCGCCGACATGTCCAGGGCAGGCGCTCCTCAATCTGCTCGGCCCGCCCGCCGTGAGCCTCCAGGTCGCGCTTGAACGCCGCGACGGTCCGGGCATCCTTGCCTTCGGTGGCGAACAGCACCCGGCTTGGCTCGTTGCCCAAATCCATGAACACGCTGATGTAGTTGTGGCCGCGCCGGCGGGAAGTCTCGTCCACGCCGATGGCGGTCACCGGCGAGAAGTCCGCCGCGGCGCGGGCCCGCTCGACATAGTGCTGCAAGACCCGCCACACCCGCGTGTCGTGCTCACCGATCAGAACGGCCACCTGCGCCGGCGTCATGCCGCCCTGCACCAACATCAGGATGAACGCCTCCATCAGCAGCGTAAAACCCGAACCCGGCCGCGACCACGGCACTTCAACCGTCTTGACCCCGTGGTCCGGACACTCGACCCGCGGTTGCCGGGCGTGCAATAGCGTCTTGTGCTGAAAGAAGTTCAGGTGCCGCCAGGTCCGCTCCGTGCTGTCGTAGGCCCCGCAACCGGCGCGTCCGCACTCCGGGCAAGCGAAGCGGCTGCCGGAAGGGAAGTCCAGCCAGAGTTCCAGCTGCTGCCGGTCCCCGGAAAACTCGATCTTGCTGACGACCCACGGCTCGGCCAGCCCCAATGCCACCCGGAACAGCTCCTGCATCTGATCGCGCATCACTCGGCTTCCTTGCAGTCTGGCCGCGAACTTCCGGCGGCTTCCTTCTCACCGGAGGGAAAGAAGCCGGGGTTCAGGGGCAGAGCCCCTGGCGGGGTTTGGGGCGGAGCCCCATCGGATGCCGCTGCGGCCGCCTGATCCGCCGCATCCTCTCCGACCGCCGCCCGATCGAAAAGCGCCAGACCCCGCACAACTTACGTCACCAAGCTCACGGTCTTACCCACACAAAACAGCGAGGAGCCTTTAAACTTGACATTGAGTCTCTCTGCGTGCAACATCGTATTGAAATACAATGCCAGTGTACAGAACACGGCGCCTGCGGCGTAGTGGACGGCGTCCCGTTGCGCTCACGATACAGTCATGAACGCACTCGGGGCCTTGTGTATCCCGGAGTAATCAACCCAGGAGGAAATCTGCGAACCGACAATGTCAATCGGAAGGCGAGACTGCAACTGATCAAGGCCTCGACGCACGGGTCAAGAAATCGGGTGTGTCCGGGGGGCCAAGAGGGCTATACCGCAACAATTGACGGCCAGGCAAATTTCCTGCAAAGGCGTAGCAGGATCAAGCACGGACTTACGGTCGGTGCAAGTTGGAACGCAGGAAGCAAGTATCCGACGATCGGAGCAGCATACTCAATCTCGGCAGACGATGTCATGGAGGTTGCCGCGACGGCGACATGGGCGTATTTCTTCACTATCTGCTGTGGTTGCGATGGGATCACTGTTAGTGAGTCTGAACTAGGGCGTGAAGACCGAGGCATAGAATACACGTGCGACAAGAGACTGCTGGGAGGGGTTGACCGTGCCCAAGTTCATAAGCTGTAACATGAGGCTATCTCAAAACCTCTGAAAGCAAGAGAAGCGTACAGGTCATATGCAAGAAGCCGCTGAACAGGCAGCTCGACTTCTCCCAACGGATGCAGAGCCGACGGTAGTTCTGGATCCAGGAGATCGTCCGCTCCACCGTCCAGCGCCGCTTGGCTGCAGCGGCCGGGCGGTCCTGTGTCACATTCTCCGGCTTGCGGTTGCCGCGATGCGGCGCGATCATTTCCATGCCGCGCTGTGCGAGCTCTTCGTCGAGCTTGTCGCTGTCGTACGCCTTGTCGCCGATCACGCGCGGCGGCGTCTCGCGCGTCAGCACGAAGTCGAACAGCGCCTGCACGCAGCGGCTCTCGTGGGCGTCCGCCTGCGCGGTATCGATCGCCACCGGCAAACCGCGGGCATCGACCAGAACCATGATTTTCACGCCTTTTCCGAGGTGGCCGCGCCGATCCCATCACCGCCGCCCCGGGCCTTGGCGAAGGTGCCGTCGATGAAGCATTCGTACACGCGGTACGCGCCGCGCCGTTCGACCAGGCGTCCGGCGGCCCGCATGGCCTGCTCAAAGAGCCCTTCGCGCGTCCAGCGCTGGAACCAACGGTGCACCGTGGCCCGCGCGCCGAACCGCGCGGCAGGTCCTTCCACTTCGCGCCGTTGTCCAGCATCCAGAAGATGCCGCGCAGCGTCCGCCGCTTGTCCGCGACGGGCCGGCCGCCCTTCGGACTCTTCGGCCGATCCGGAATCCTGTCCGCCAGCCAATCCAATTGCTCATTCGTGAGTGTCAACATGCATCATTGTACAAAGTCAACAGGTGTCCCGGTTTTGAGATAGCCTCATGGCAACGTCATTGCCATTGTGATGTCATGACGATTCGGTATGCAGACAACAGAAATGCGCGTGGTCGCATGTGGTGGCGGCGGCTCCGATGCCTGACTATAGTCGTTGCCTTGCTGGTGGTTGCAGCTGCAGCGATGAGGTCGGGCCCCACACTCGTAGTCGCCGCAGCGCACCGGTTGATGTCTTCGGAATCACTCCTCCAGCGATACGTCAATCGAGGCTCCGCAGAAGCGGCCGATGAGCTATGGCGGCGACATCAAGGTGGACACCTCAAGAGTGCGCTGCGTGAGCGGTTTCTAGACTCCTGGCTGACATATCGCACGGGGTCATTTTTGATCGCTTCTGATGGTGATGACGCAATCGATCCGGAGAGTGGGCTCATTCGTAGTTATCGTCTCGACGTCTCGCTGCAATGGAATCCTCCGCCAGCTGCGTGTCGCACGATAAGACTTGAGTGTCGGATTCTGTCCTTGTCCTTGTGGCAGGGTACGGAGTTGATCCGCGAGTACTCGCCAATTGAGTATTCGGAGCATATCGTTATTCTGAGCACCCTTCACCGAGAACCCTTCATAGATCCACGAGATCCGGTGCACGTAAATGCGGAGTTCTTGGTGCGGGATCTCAATGGAGTACTTCTTCACTGGTGGCAGGTTTCCGACGAGGTGGCGGTGTCGCGAGAATCGCATCCGGTGCGGTGATTGTGAAATCAAGCGACCCCGATCCCGCAGACTTTCGGGTACAATGACCGCAACGAGCTGACGTCCTCGGAGCGCGGCGACGACATCTGGGGCTTCGTCTATGACCCGATCGGGAACCGCGTGACGCACGAGCGGCAGTACCGCGACGAGCAGAGCCAGCTTGTGCAGCTCGCGACCGGGTACGTGGCGAACGCGCTGAACCAGTACGAGACTGCGATGCTCACGGGCGGCGCGCCCGGCAAGTCGAAGTACTATCATGATGCGGACGGCAACCTGATCATGATGACGCTGGCGGGCGACATGAACTGCGACGGGGTGATCAACAGCACGGACACCGGTCTGCTCCTGCGGGCCATTCGTTATTTCAACGGCACCGACACGTGGCCCTTCGAGTGCCCCGCGCTCAACGGCGACTTCAACGGTGACGGGGTCGTGACGGTTTCCGACATTAACGGCTACAGTGCGGCGCTCAACGCCGGTTGGACCGGGCCTTCGACCGCCTATGATTGGGATGCCGAGAACCGGCTCGTGACAGTGCGGCCGGTCGCGGGGACCGAGGCCGCGGGTGTCAGCAAGGTCGAATTCGTGTATGATTCGTCCTGGCGGCGGGTGCGGAAGACCGTGACGCCGTGGGACGAGCAGACGAGCAATTGGGCGAGTGCCCCGTCGCTGGACCGGAAGTACCTCTGGTCCGGCTGGCGGCTGCTGCTGGAGACGGACGTGCCGGCGAGCGGCGGGGAAGCCGTGCTGCGGTCGTTCACCTGGGGTCTGGACCTCGCGGGCTTGGGCGGGGCGGTGAACTCGCTCGAATCGGCGGGCACCATCGGCGGGCTGCTGGCCGTGCGGGAGTACGACCTGAGCGGCGGGCCGTCGCCGGCCGATCCGGTGGATTACGTCTACCTGTACGACGCGCTGGGCAATGTCGGGCAGGTGGTGGACTGGTCGAAGCCGGCCGGTCAAGCGTCCGCGGCCATTGTGGCCCACTACGAGTACGACCCCTACGGCGGCGTGACCAAGGCCGAAGGCGCGTACGCGTCCGAGAACGCCTGGCGCTTCAGCACGAAGCAGTGGGACGACGAGACCGGGCTGGGGTACTGGGGCTACCGCTACTACTCGCCGAGCATGGGAAGGTGGATGTCGCGGGATCCGATTGGGGAGAGCGCGGATAGTCACGTATATAGGTACATTGGCAACGCTGCCTCGCTCGCGTTTGATGCACTTGGTCTCGATATGCAAAAGTGCATCAGTTGGTGGCAAAATACCTTTGTGTCACCATTCCTGGCGGTTCGCGCGGCCCGCAACGAGGCGCGCCAGCTTATTGTGAACGACATCGCGACGATCAGGAAAGCACACGATGAGTTCCGTAAAGGGCTCATCACATACCAAGCGTATCTAGCACAGACTGAATCGCTTAGTGCGGACATTCGACGGAACCAAAAGGTGGATGTGTTGGGTGACTTGAGGCTATCTCAAAACCGGGACACCTGTTGACTTTGTACAATGATGCATGTTGACACTCACGAATGAGCAATTGGATTGGCTGGCGGACAGGATTCCGGATCGGCCGAAGAGTCCGAAGGGCGGACGGCCCGTCGCGGACAAGCGGCGGACGCGCGGCATCTTCTGGATGCTGGACAACGGCGCGAAGTGGAAGGACCTGCCGCGCGAGTTCGGCGCGCGGGCCACGGTGCACCGTTGGTTCCAGCGGCTGGACGCGCGAAGGGCTCTTTGAGCAGGCCATGCGGGCCGCCGGACGCCCTGGTCGAACGGCGCGGCGCGTACCGCGTGTACGAATGCTTCATCGACGGCACCTTCGCCAAGGCCCGGGGCGGCGGTGATGGGATCGGGCGCGGCCACCTCGGAAAAGGCGTGAAAATCATGGTTCTGGTCGATGCTCGCGGGTTGCCGGTGGCGATCGATACCGCGCCGGCGGACGCCCACGAGCCGCTGCGTGCAGGCGCTGTTCGACTTCGTGCTGACGCGCGAGACGCCGCCGCGCGTGATCGGCGACAAGGCGTACGACAGCGACAAGCTCGACGAAGAGCTCGCACAGCGCGGCATGGAAATGATCGCGCCGCATCGCGGCAACCGCAAGCCGGAGAATGTGACACAGGACCGCCGCCGCTGCAGCGCCAAGCGGCGCTGGACGGTGGAGCGGACGATCTCCTGGATCCAGAACTACCGCCGGCTCTGCATCCGTTGGGAGAAGTCGAGCTGCCTGTTCAGCGGCTTCTTGCATATGACCTGTACGCTTCTCTTGCTTTCAGAGGTTTTGAGATAGCCTCTTGTTACTCAATCAGACGCTTCCAATGGCAGCCTTTGCAAAATGGATGACACTTGAAGGATGCAAATGCCCGGAACTCCAGAGAGTAACCTCTAGTTTAGCGAACAGAGGTGTGGTCCGGCACGCAGCGAGCGCTATGGAAGCATATATGACGTTTGTTTCAGGTGGGGCCACGTCGGCTCCGGATGTCGCGATAATACTTTACGGCCCGGACAAGAAGACTGGTGAAGCGAAGATAAGCTGGATGGCAATGATGCCTGATGCGTTGAAGAATGCGTTACAGCACTGCTGCATGGATACCGTCGCCGACCCGAAGGGTGACAATACTCTCCAGAGACTTGGAGATGTATGGCTTCAAGGCCGCCAACCTACGGTCGAGAACTTCTGCGCGCAGGGGCCCGGTGACTATGTAACGGTCGACGACTCCTGTATCGATGCCGAAATGTAGGTTGTGCTATGCCGTCAGGGCTAGTCCTTGATCGCCGATTTGCGTCCTGGAGCGCATACGCCGTGGCCGTTGCGTGCGCCCTAGGCACTACGGCATCATATCTCGTCACGGTGGGTCTTTATTGTCCGCGCTTTGACATTGAAATGACTGAGTGCTCTGTACGCCTCTGGTTCAAGAGCGCGCGTGCGGAATCATCCATTGACCATACGGTGTTTGTCACGCCGCGTAGCTGGCGTAAGGTCACGTGGATGCCGGAGTGGATCAGAATCCGGACGTCTGGCATCCTGTACGTGCGTGTTCCAATCTGGTGGGTCACGGTGCCACTGCTACTGATTTGTGGTTGGGTTGTGCTGAAGCCCAGGAATCAACTGCGGCTTGGTGCGTGCCGAATGTGTGGATACAACCTTACAGGAAACGTAAGTGGAATATGCCCAGAGTGTGGTCATCACTGTCAACGCACGGCTGGTGATCATGGAATCAGATCATGAGACCATGCCCTCATAATAGTGTTGGCGTCGCTGTAGGTGCGGCATGGCGGGGCGTGCGGCGTGTTGTTGGTGGCAGTCGTTTGGCGAGTGGGAACAAAACAGCCTTGGATTGATCGGCTAGGCGCGGAATTATTGCGATGCCGACGGCAACCTGATCATGATGACGCTGGCGGGCGACATGAACTGCGACGGGGTGGTGAACTTCGCCGACCTGACGCTCTTCATCCGGGCGATCAAGTATTTCGCGGGCACCGAGACCTGGCCGTTCGACTGCCCGGCCCTCAACGGCGATCTGAACGGCGACGGGACCGTGACCACCGCGGACCAGTCGATGTTTATCGCGGCGATCACGGCTGGCTGGACCGGACCGGCCACCGCCTACGACTGGGACGCCGAGAACCGGCTGGTCCGCGTGCGGCCGGTCGCGGGGACGGAGGCGGCCGGGATGAGCCGGGTGGATTTCGGGTATGATTCGGCTTGGCGGCGGGTGCGGAAGACCGTGACGCCGTGGGATGAGCAGACGAGCAACTGGGCGAGTGCGCCGTCGCTGGACCGGAAGTTCCTGTGGTCGGGCTGGCGGATGCTGCTGGAGATCGACGTGCCCGCGGGCGGCCCTGAGGATGTGATCCGCAAGTTCACCTGGGGGTTGGACCTCGCGGGTCTGAATGGCGCCGTGAACTCGCTGGAGCAGGCCGGGACGATCGGCGGGCTGTTGGCCGTGCGGAAGTACGACGTGAGCGGCGCGCCCGAGCCCGACGATCCCGTGGATTACGTCTACCTGTACGACGCGAACGGCAACGTGGGGCAGGTGGTGGACTGGTCGCATACGGCATCCGACCCGGCCGGCGCCGTCGTGGCCCACTACGAGTACGACCCCTACGGCGGCGTGACGAAGGCCGAGGGCGCGTACGCTTCCGAGAACGCCTGGCGCTTCAGCACGAAGCAGTGGGACGACGAAACCGGGCTGGGGTACTGGGGCTATCGCTACTACTCGCCCGCGCTGGGACGGTGGGTGTCGAGGGACCCGATTGAGGAGGAGGGGGGGATGAATCTCTACGCGTACGTCGGTAACCGTCCTGGGCAACTCTTCGACGGGCTGGGCCTAAGCAGCGAATGCGCGTGTGGCGTCGATGTCACTCGAAAATTGGACAAGCTGCTTGCCCGCCTTGAATGGGCCTTTAACGCGCTTCAGCCACAACAGCAGTATGTCCTGTGCCATTCAAAAATGCTAGATCCTGCGCGCGGCTGGGATATTCATGAGTTCTATGCCGCGGGGAGCGGTGACTCGCTGGCTTTGGCTGGCTTCCGCGCCGGAACATGTGGTGCAGGGCAGTGTGAGGGCACAGTTACGTATCGAGGCGGGTGCTATTGGACATCCGAGCTGAATTACTTGCTGTGGGGTCGGATGCGCCGGAAATGCGCCGATAGCCTAAATGTCAAGGATCCAATATTGCGTGTTGCCATGGGCATCCATGATATCAACGATGATATTACACTTCGGGGTAGTATTTCTCTAATGCAAGGATGGAGACTTACCACGATACACAGGATTGCAGAAACAGAATGCCAATACAAACGGCCTGGCTGGTTGGATCCCACGGTCGCCCGGGAGCGGATGATCAGAGCAGGCTGGGATTGGAACCTCTTTCTCATCGAAAGCACCAGGGTTTCGGGTTGCACACCTTGTCGCACGAAGTACAGTGGGACTCTGTGGGGCCATGTTGGCCGCTTGACCCTCAGCATAACAGAGTGAGTCATCGGAGTAATGCTGCCGCCGCATTCTCCCTGGAGGCTACGTGCGAAGCGCCAGTGTGGGGAGGTGTGTGGAGAGGCAGGATCGATCGATGTTTCATGGCGAAGATGAACGTGAGAGTCGTACGAGGGGCCGGCAGCAAGGCGCGCCGCCGACGGTGGTAGAGTGCCTCGTCTGCGCACTTAGCACCGTCCTTCTGCTCGATGCATTTAGTAGTCCAGGCGGCCTGTTCGCGCTAGGTTGGGGAGTATACCCTCTTTCGCCCATGCTCACGCTGATTATTCCACTCGGGCTTCTGACGAGCGTTACCGCATGGATGCTAAGGCTTCGTCGGAGACTGCGTGCTGGCCAAACGGAGCGGGCCAAGGGCGTGCCAGACGGGAACCCTTGCATCTGCGAAGGCGGAACGAATGGAGCGTCGCGCATCCAGAAGGATCAGCCGCGCGTCCATGCCAACGGTGTCGCTGTTCTGTGGACTTGGTGTGTTGCGCCAGTGTGCGCACTAACGCTGGCGGTAGCGGTTACGAATAGTTGGCTACTGAATAGCCGGTTCGAGCTCAGTCGTCGTGCGTTCGAAAGCTACGTGAATGATCTGGTGCAGTCGCCCGGTGCCGCAAGCGGACCCCAGCAGTATGACTGGGGGCTTCGTAGAATCGGTTTGTATCCTGTGCGCGGGATCCGTGTCTGGGGCCAGCCACGTCGGATAACCTTCTTCACAGGTGGGTTTATTATGGGTTCCTTCGGATTTGAGTACCGTGCCGACGAGGATGTTGCCGAAGTTGCCAGATGGGGTGTACAGGAGCCATGGAGTATTATGATCAGTGAAAAGTAGATTCTGCTACGTGAGCCGGGTAGGGTGGAATGCCATGAGGCTATCTCAAAACCGGGACACTTGTTGACTTTGTACAATGATGCATGTTGACACTCACGGATGAGCAATTGGATTGGCTGGCGGACAGGATTCCGGATCGGCCGAAGAGTCCGAAGGGCGGCCGGGCTGTTTGAGCCAGGTAGAATGGTGGGCGGCGGTACTCCGCTGCCCACCATTCAGCCGCAACGAGGTACAAGGGAGTGATGTCCGAATATCGACGGATGTTGCAACCCGGCGGCACGTTTTTCCTGACGCTGGTCACGTATCGCCGGGAGACGCTTTTTGCCGACTCGCAGTCCTCGTTCTACGCCTGGCGGCGGAAGTTGCGGGGTGCTACGGACTGCGCTGAGGTGCGGTTTACGCCAGCGGCGCATGCCCCGTCCGCGGCGATCCGGGGACAGGAGCGCGATCGGAGGCCTCAGCCCACGGCCGTAGGCGGCACCCGGGAGGTAGCAGCCCAGAACGCTACGTTCCGGCCGCCGCCAGCCACAGCGAGCGGCGACTGCTCGAGTTGCAATTCGTCCGCGGTGCAGACCAGCACGCGCGCGCTGGGGTCGCTGATCGGCCGCACCCGGCCGGGCAGCTCATCCGGCAGACTGGCGAAGTAGTAGCCATCGGCTCCCTGGCCGACGTGCAGCGGCTTGCCGCGGCGGACGACCAGCAGCCGGTCCGGCCGGCGCCAGACGCCCAGCAGCGCCAGGTCGCCCGCGACCTGGTCGGCCGCCCAGACGGCGCGGCGCGTGATCGTGCCCCGGCCGCGGGCCAGCAGCAGCGCGATAACCTCGCTGTCGCATTCGCTCTGCGGCCGCGGCGGCGCGGGCGGGAGGTGTGGCAACGGCGGTTCTGGGAGCACACGATCCATATATGGGACCGTACGTACGGGGGTGTGGGAGGCGGAGGCCGCAAGGCCCGCGCTTCCCGATTCTTATCGATCCACGATTCAATTCATCGCGGAATGACGGATTGCCTGCGTCCAACCGCGTGCTCGTCCGTCTTGAGTGGTGTCAAGGAGTTATGGATGCGATCACTGAGCTTCTTCGCGTTGCTGGCTCTCTGCGGCTGCAGCGCGGGTCACCTGGAAAGGAAGGGCACCATGAACATTGAAACCGCCTCCCGCAAACTCACCATCGAACTGCTCGCGCTTGATCTCCAGGCCTGCGGCCGCTGCACCGGCACCGGCGCGAACCTCGATTCCGCGATCGAGATCTGCGCCGCTGTGCTCCGCGAAGCCAATGTCGAGGTGGAGATTCACAAGACGGTCGTTACGTCGGCCCAACAGGCGGAACAACTCCGCTTCGAATCCTCTCCCACGATCCGAATCAACGGACGCGATATCGCGTTGGAATACCGTGAGAGCAACTGCGGCGATTGTGGGGACATCTGCGGTTGCGAGGGCCAGGTCGATTGCCGCGTGTGGGTCTGGCAGGGCCGGGAATACACGGAAGCGCCCCAAGCATTGATCGTGGATGCCATTCTGCGTGCCTACAGTCAAGCATGGGAGCCCGTGCCGCAGGCCAAGACCTTTCGATTGCCCGACAATCTCCGCAGGTTTTTCGAGGCCGCAACGGTGAAAGCCGCACAGGCGGACAAGGATTGCTGCGATCGCACCATGTGCTGCGATGAGAGCGTGCGGGGGGAGTGCTGCGGCGCGGGTGCGAAGCAAGAGGTTTGTGGGTGCAAGGGTTGAGTTGTGAGCACGAACACCGCGACATTATCGGCTGAGTTTCTCACCCGCTTCCGGACATTTGTCCGGAGGCGGGTGCGTTCGGAGCATGATGCCGAGGACATCGTACAGGATGTGCTCACCAAGCTCGTCGAGCACGATGAGTCCATCCACTCGGCATCTGTCTATGCCTGGATGTTCACCGTGGCACGGCGGGTAATCATCGACCGGTCGCGCGCCGTGTCCTGCCGCGATTCCGCCAAGATGCGCGACGGGCCGCCTGTCGATCTCCCGGATGATCCAGCGGTCTCCAGCGACCTCGCGCGTTGCATGGAGCCCATGCTCGATGTGCTTAGCCATGATGAGCGCATCCTCTTGCAACGCGTAGACATGCGCGGCGAATCGCAAGCCGATCTGGCGCGCGAAGCCGGGCTGTCGCTGTCCGGGCTCAAGTCGCGCGTGCAGCGTGCCCGGCAACGCTTGCGAGCCGCGCTGGAGGCCTGTTGCACGATCGAACGCGACCGGGCCGGCCAGCCCGCTGACTACCAGCGCAAGCCGGATCGTCTGTGCCCCTACGGTGATTGCGGTAGACTTTGAGGGACTTGAGGTCACTCTGCACTCGAGTATCCTGAGCCCCAAGCCGAGCGCCGAATCGTTTTCAACCAGGACCGCTAGGGCGTCTCCGGGCAGTCCAACCTGCCGTCGCCGCCCGAATGATCGAACGCAGGAATGAGTCAACCTTTCGGGAGGATCCCCACCATGACCGTCCAGGAAGTCCTCGCACAACTCGAGTCGCTCGGCGACGAAGCCCGCCGCAAGTACAACGCCAAGGTCGGACCCGATGGGATCCCCGGCGTCCCGCTCGACAAGCAGTTTGGCGTCAAGACCGGCGACCTCCGCAAGCTCGCGAAGAAGCTCAAGACCGATCACGAACTTGCGCTGCAGTTGTGGCGGACCGGCCACGGCGATGCGCAGATGCTGGCGATCCTCATCATGAAGCCGAAGGAGCTGTCGGCGCAGGAGCTGGACCAGATGGTGCGCGCGGCCCGCTTCGGGTGGGTGGCGGAGTGGCTGATGTCGTACATTGTCAAGGAGCAGCCCCCCGCCGAGAAGGAGGCGCTGCGCGTGAAGTGGCTGAAGGACAAGGACGGCTGGGCCGCCCGCGCGGGCTGGCATCTCACCGCCAGCCGCGTGAGCAAGGACGCTGACGGCCTCGACCTGGCCGCGCTGCTCGATCGCATCGAGAAGGAAATGCCGACGGCCGCGCCGGAGGTACGATGGACGATGAACAACACGCTCGGGGCGATCGGCATCCACCACGCCGCGCATCGCAAGCGCGCGGTCGCCATCGGCGAGAAGATCGGCCTGTACAAGGACTGGCCGGTGTCGAAGGGCTGCACGCCGCCGTACGTGCCGGTGTGGGTGGCGGCGATGGTGCAGCGGAAGGGGTGAGATGGGGCGCTAGTCTCCCCGCTGTGGCGCGCTGCTCACCCGGCGGGCCCCAGCAGCTCGGCCAGCGCCGCATCCAGCCGCGGGAACCGGAATTCGAAGCCCTCTTGGACCAGCCGATCCGGCACGACGTAGCGGCCGTACAGCGCCAGCTCCGGGTCCGTGCGCATGACCAGTGGAGCCCCGAGGCGGACCATCCACTCGAAAGCCGGCAGACCGATCGGCATCCGCATTGCGCGCCGCAGCGTGCGCATGAACTCGGCCTGTGAGACCGGGTGGGGCGCGGATGCGATGTACGCGCCGTGCATGCGCTCGTCGCGAATCGCGCGCTCGAAGATGCGGTTCATGTCGGCCTCGTGGATCCAGCTCATGCCCTGACGACCCGAGCCCACCCGGCCGCCGAGGCCGAAGCGGGCCAGCGTGCGGAGCCGCCTGAGCGCGCCTCCGCCCGCGCCGCGGTCGCGGCCGATCACGAAGCTCGTGCGCAGGATGACCCGGCGCTGCCCCGGGAGCGCGCCGGCGTCGAACGCGTCTTCCCAGGCCCGCCCCACGAACGGCGCCAGCCCATATCCGAACGGTGAATCCTCGGTACAGACCACGCTGGAGGGATCACCGTAGATGTGCGCCGTGCTCATCTGTACCCAGGTCTTTGGCGGCGAACCGACCGCGCGGACCGCCCGCCCGAGAACCTGCGTGGCTTCGACACGTGACCGGAGAATCTCATCCTGGTGGTCCGGCGTCTTCACACAATCGACCGAGCGCCCGACGAGGTTCACGAGGGCTCCGGCGCCGTCCAGCACACTTGCCCAAGCCCCGAGCGTGCGCGCATCCCACGATACGTGCCGCCATGCCCCCTGCGGCCGCGGCCGCGTGCGCGACAGGATGACGACGGGCATGCCACAGGCGCGGAGGTGGTTCGCCAGGGACACGCCCAGGAACCCGCTACCGCCCGCGATGATGACAGGTGCCGCTACGTCGGTCATGGCCGGGAACAATAATTACTCGAAGGTCTTCCAGCTACCGCCTCCGAGACGAGCTGGTTGCGATCGCACCCGCGCTCGGCATACGACTTGAGGGGGCTGACCTGCCCGACGCGGAAGCGGATGCGATCAACGCGGACCTGGAGGTGGACGCGGACTGTGGATAAAACGCATCGTCCGGCTGTGCCTCTTCGAGGCGGCCAGGTTGAGCATTACGCACCGCGCGGCGCTCCGTTCTCCTGCCACGGGCGGCTATGGCCGCGGAACTGCAATCCGCGTGGCCGTGCGACCGATCGTGATCTTGCCGCTGCTGAAGCCGCGCAGCCCGTCCGCCCGAACCAGCTTCGTGACCTCGATGAACAAGTCGGCACCCTGTGCGAACACGGCCAGATCGGCGGCGCTGAAGGTCACACTGCCCCCGTCTTCGAACGGGCCGAACGCACGCGACACCGGCACGCCGAAGACCGTCTGGGACAGCCGGAGTTCGACCTGCTGACCTGGGTCGGCACCGGTCCAGGTGACGGTGAAGCCGGAGAGCGAGGCCGGTCCACCCTGTCCCGGCGCCGTGATCTCAAAGGGGCCGGGCCCCGCGACCGTCGTCTGTTCGACCCCGCGCGTCGGTTCACGCACGGTGACCGTGTACGCCGCCGCAACCGGCACAGTCGTCGTGAACAGTCGAGCACTGTTCGGGCCGACCAGTTCCAGGGCGTTGATTTCGACGACTTGATTGCTGCGCAGTTGCAGTGTGCGGCCGCTCGCATCCACCAGCGTCGCACTGACGTTTACGGCCGCCGCGCCGACAATTTCCGCGATGACGATGTCCGCCCGGGCGCGATCGAGCGTCGTCTGCACGGTGCCACCAGGCCGTGGCGTATCCGGATCGGCGGGGCCGATCGTAATGGTGCAGGCGGCGAGCAGTCCGGCGAGCGCCACGCAGCCGAGCAAGGCGAAACGACGAAGCATGGTTGTATCTCCGTGCGAGATTCGTATGACCGTATGCGGCGGCGTCCGGGCGGCGGCACGACGTCCGCGCCTCAGGGTGCGATGCTGATCGTAAGTTCGGCCGTGGCCGTCGAGGCCGGGTTGTCGGCGTCGGTCACGGTGACTTCAATCGTGCTGGACACGGCCGCCGTCGTCGGCGTACCGCGAATTTCACCCGTCGCCAGTTCGAGCCGCAGACCATCCGGCAGGACGCCGCCACTGATCCGCCACTGGTACGGAGGCCGGCCGTCCGAGGCCGCGAGAAACGTGCTGTAGGCCTGCCCGATCGTGGCTGCCGGCAGCACCGCCGTCACGATGACCACGCCCGGTGGCTTCACAACGAGCGTCGCCGACGCGGTGGTGCTCTGTGCCGGTGTACCCGCATCGCCCACTTGTACTTCAATCCGTCGGCCGATGTCGCCGTTGACGGGCGTCCCGAAGATGCGACCGGTGGTGCGGTCGAAGTCGAGCCCGGCCGGCAGGCCCACCACCTGCACGGTGTAGCCGGGTACGCCGCCCACGATCGTAGGCAGCGCTTCGTACGGCACCCCCACGCGTGCGATCGGCAGCACGAGTGCGACCTCGAGTCGCGGAATCACGACGAGCGTATAAGCTCGCGTTCCGCTGCGGGCAGGCAAGCCGCGGCTGCTCGCTGCGAGGGTGAAGTCGTAGAAACCAGGGGTGGTCGGTCGTCCGGCGAGCGTACCGGTTGCAGCGTTCAGTGTCATCCCCGGTGGCAGCGTGCCTTCCACCAGCCGCCAGGTATCCTGCGCGACATCTGTTTGCAGCGTCACGCTGTAGTTCTGACCCTGCACGCCCTGGGGGAGCTCCTCCGGCAGCAGCGACAGCAGCGGACCAGTACAGCTTGCCGTGCCCAGCAGGAGAATCATCCCTGCCGTTGTCGCCAATCCGAAACGGAAGGAACTTCGTGGTATCAAGAGCAACCTCCGGTGTGTTCGGGCCGGGTGTGCTACGGTGCAGCCCGACCGCTTCCGCAGGGCGCACCACCGCAGCAGAGTGGTTCGCACCCGGCTGGCGCGCTCATTATAACTCTGTCGCGGAGGTTGCGAGGTGTCCGTGCGTGTGCCAGCGGTGGGATTCCGATCCTTCGCAGGGGGTCTACCCGGTCCGCACCGAGTGGTATCATCCGCGACATGTACACCAGAACATCGCTTGCCTGGGGCGCTCTGAGCGCGACCCTGTTTCTTTCGGGCTGCAGTCGTGATGTCCCCACGAAGCACACGCATGCCCAACTCGTCATGGGTACCGAGGCCCGTGTGACCGCCATCGCCCTGGGTGCGACGCGCGCACGGGCCGCCGTGAGTGCCGGCTATGCACTCATTGAGCAAGTCAACGCCCTGATGAGCGACTACATCGCTGAGAGCGAGGTCGGCCGCATCAATCGCCTTGCCGCCGAAGAGTCACTGGTCGTATCCCCACTGACGTTCTTCTGCCTCTACGAGGCTCGGAAGGTCTCCGAGCAAAGCGGTGGGGCATTCGACATTACCTGCCGGCCGCTTGTCTGGTTGTGGCGCGAGGCGGGTAAAACCCAGCAGTGGCCCGGTGAAGATGCCCTGTCCGCCGCGCGCGCCCGGGTCGGTTGGCAGAAACTCACGTTGGATCCGGCCACTCGTGCCGTGCGACCACTCGTGGCGGGCTTGCAGATCGACCTTGGCGGTATTGCAAAGGGCTACGCCCTTGATCTCGCTGCCGATGCAATGCGTGCTGCCGGCGCGACCGGCGGTCTTGTGGACATTGGAGGCGATGTGTTGGCCTTCGGGTCGCAGGCCAACGGCGAGCCATGGCGCATCGGTGTGCGCGATCCATTCGCGCCCGGGCGTGAAGTGCTCCTCACGCTCGCGGTGCAGGATCGCGCCGTCGCGACGTCCGGGGTGCAGGAGCGCTTCATCGAGATTGCCGGCGAGCGTTATTCGCACATCATCGACCCGCGCAGCGGACAGCCCGCGGCGCAGTCTCCCAGCGTGACGGTGATCGCGAAGGATGGTCTCACGGCCGATGCGTGGGCCACCGTGCTCAGCGTCATGAGTGTTGAGGAAGGACAGGAACTGCTGCGTCAACCGCACGCACCCGAGCTCGAGGTTTTGTGGTTTGTACGCACCGGCGACGAAGTACGGACCGAGCAGACGCAGGGCTTTGCGCAATTTCTCCAGGTGAAATGACCACAGCCACCGGCTGGAGTCAATCCGGCGTTGCTTCCACCGGTGGCACGGTCGCGTAATCCTCGCCCTCCAGGGGGCCGCCGTCAGGTTGTCGCACGGCGCACGAGAATGCCCAGCCACCCCCTTCCTGCGTGACCTTCAGCAACACGGTGTTCCATCCGGCCTGCAAGGTAACTGCGATCGCGTCTTCAAACGGCGTGTGGCCGCGTGTACCGCGGGTCTGGTGGATGGATGCCCTGTTCAGCCAGACATGCACCATGTCATCGCTGCCGACTTCGAGCCGCGCCGGCTGCGCTGTCGGTACATACACCGCGGTGCGCACATAGACGCACCGATGTTCGCCACCAAGGTGCGTAAGGTCGAAGTTCCAGGGTGCATTGCGATTGCGTACTTGCAGCGGCTCCCAGTGGACCGGCTCCGAAGCGGCCGGGTCCTCGGGTGCGAAAAGGTGTCCGGCGACTTCATTGGCCTTCAGCCCGTCGACCCAGTACGGCCCGGCGATTTCCCAGCGCGTGAGTCTCCCGGCCTGCTGATCGATCGTGGCCAGCGCCCGTTCCGCGCGCGCGCGGAGTTGGTCATCCGTCGCCGAATCCGCGAGCTGTCGCAGCACGTGCCGGGCGACACTCCGTTCAAGATGGCCGACGTTCTCCGCGGCCGTCACTGCGGCGGCCGTTGCTTCCCGCCCGAGTTGTGCATCGCCCAGCAGTCGCGCCACGAACGGCAACGTCCGCGGATCGAACACCCCCGCCAGGGCTGCCAGCACCTGCCGCCGCTCTTCAACGCGCTCGACGCGCTCGAAGGCCTCGGCGAGCGCTGCGAACTGCTCGGTTGTTGGGCGGGCGCGGTCCGTCGCGAGCAGCCGCACATAGCCCTGTTGGCACAGGATTCGATGGGTACGCGAGGCCCGCGGATGGGCATCGAATCCGAGTCGCCCCAGGGCATCGAGGGCGGTTGCCTCGCTCCACGCCGCCAGCACCCGAACGGCGGCGTCGAACACGGTTTCCTCCTCGTCCTCCAACGCGGCCTCGACGCGGGCGAGTGCGGTGTTGCCGCCCATCCGGCCGAGTACGCGCAATAACGTCACGCGCCCGGCGCTGTCCACGGTATCCCAAGCGACGAGCAGTGGTGTGGGGTCCGGGTCGTCTCCGCGACCGGTCAACGCAGCGAGTGTCTCCTCGCCGGCGTTGCGCTCGGCTTCGTCTGTCGTGGAGAGGACGTACGGGAGCAAGGTGGGCAGGTGATGGGTGTCAGCCAGCTCCGCCAGAGCGCGGCATGCTGCCATGCGCACCAGGTGTTCCGGACTCAGCGACACGGTTTCGAGCAGGATCGGCACAGCGCCAGCCGTCCGCCGGGCGGCCAGAGCGCGACAAACCGCCGCGTACGTCTCTGGTGCCAGAGGGGTGCTCATCTCGCCCGACAGAATGCCGAGCAACTGCTGATCAATCTGCGGATCGCGGATGCGCCCGAGCGCCCGATCGGCCGCCGCCTGTTCGTCACTGGGAGCGCCTGCCGCCAGCCGTAGCAGGTGCGACAGCGCTGCGACATCGCCGACTACGATCAGGGTATCGATCGCCGCGCGGCGCACCTGGGATGCAACACTCCGGAGCAGTTCGAGCACGGCCGGCTGTGCCATGGTGAGGCGCTGCGTCTCGATGGCAGCCAAGGCGAACGGTTGGACGCGTGCCGGAAGCTCGCCCAGCGTAGCGCACAACGCCGCGGGTCCCTCCGCATCCTCCAGTTCCGCCAACGTCTGCGCCACCGTCGCAGCCACCGCCGCAGCCACCTCGGGCTCCTGCAGCACGGCCAGCAAGGTTTCGATGGCGGCCGCGCGTCCGGCCTTCGCCAGGCCGCGGAGTCCGGCGCAGCGCAAGGCGGGGTCTGTCAGTCGCGGGTTCAGCGCAAGCAGGTGCGTGTACGCCGTCTCCGGATCCATGGTTGCAAGCTTCGTCGCTGCTTCCACATGGGCCGCATAGATCGCCCGGCGGCGCTCCGGCGGCACGAACTCCTCCAGCTCTGCCAGGGCCTCGCACGCTTCGCGCGTGCCGAGCGACCCGAGTGCCGCGACCGCCAGCTCCGCGAGCGTCGCATCTTCGGCCACGGCGAACACCCCGATCAGGTCCGCCGCCTCAAGGGCATCCGCTTCCGCGAGTGCTTGCAGTAGCGCGATTCGACAGGGAACGTCGGTGGCGGACATGAGCGCCTGAGCAAGCACGGCACGTGCGCCGCGGTTTGCTCCGCTGGTCAGGGCCCGCAGCGCGGCGGTCCGCACTTCGGGCTCGGAAGCGGCAAGCATGGTTGCCAGCGGCTGGTTGCTCTCGGCGCCCGCCACCCACTCGAGTTGTCGCAGCAGGGCAACGCGTACGGCCACCGGCCGATCGCTCGCCAGTTCGTGCAGGAGTGCCTGTATCCACACACCGCGCTGCTCGATCGCTCCCGGGCGGCCGGCTGACAACGTGATACGCTCCATGTGGTGCAGTGCGGCCTCCTGCTGAGCCGGATCCGTCTCGGTCAGCAGCGGAAGCAGCCGCGTGAGGGCCTCCGTGTACCGCTCCGCAAGCCCGGTCGCAGGTAGTTCTGTACCACTTAACTCTGCGACGAGTTCTTCGAGTGTACGCGCGTCGGGTGCCGTGGATGGAGCACTCCCCGGCGGTACTTGTGCCGCGAACAATAGGGCGGGCAACCCAAGCGTGGCAGCCAGTGTCAGTGCGAAAGAGAGAGGTTTCATGATACGGTGTCCGTGCAGATTTACAGGTGCCAGGGGGCTCGTCGCGGGCGCGCGAGCCAGCGGGCGGCGAGCGGATCGTTCAGTAGTGTACGTGTCCCGGGATTCCAGCGCAGCGTCCGGCCGAGCCACCAGGCGATATTGCCGAGGTGACAGACCACGACGGAACTGGCACCGATGGCCACGTCGCAGATTGGGCGGCGGCGCGAGCGCATGCATTGGAGCCAGTCCTGGATATGGCCGGGACTTTCATAGAGATGCTCTGCGTGCGCCCCGAACGGTGCCCGTGCGAGGGACTCGGGCTCCGTGCGCAGGTAGCCGCGATTAACTTCGACGACGCCCTCCGTTCCAGTAAACCGCACCCCATTGGCGCCACCGTGGTACATCTCCACGCCGTCGGCATAACGATAGGTCAGCGTGCCGCGTTCCGCCTCGTTGGGTGGGATGATCTCGACCGGCCCGGAGCCGTCCCTGCCAAGGCCCCACTGCGCAATGTCGAAGTGATGTGCCCCCCAATCGGTCATCAGCCCCCCGGAATAGTCCCGAATCGCGCGCCAGCCGCCGCCGCCCCATGTCCCACTGGCACGCTCGCTGCTGTACGGCTGCCACGGTGCCGGTCCCAGCCACCGATTCCAGTCGAAGCCCGCCGGCACCGGCTCGGCCGGCAAGACCTTGTCCGTGCTTGGACCGCCGATGCCGACGTGGACCGTCTGCACCGATCCGATCCGGCCGCTCCGCACCAGCGCGCAAGCCCGGCGGAAGTTCCCCTCGGACCGCTGTTGGCTGCCATTCTGAAAGACCCGGCCATAGCGGTGGGCGGCAGCTTCCATCGCGTACGCTTCATCGACCGTCAGCGAGAGCGGTTTCTCGCAATAGACGTCCTTACCAGCCCGGCAGGCGGCGATGGCGATCTGGGCATGCCAGTGATCGGGAGTTGCGACCAGCACCGCGTCGATATCACTGCGCGCGAGCAGGTGCTCGAATTCGTGGTAGGGCGTACAGCTTGCGTCCCCCGCACCCCCACGCCGCGCGTGGGCTTCCTGGACGATCCGAAGCGCACGTTCACGCAGGTCCGCATGGACGTCACACACCGCAGCCAACTGCACCTCGGGGTGGTTGGCGAGTGTGCCGACGTGCTGGACACCGATGTTCCCCAGCCCGATAAGCCCGATGTTGATGCGCTCGTTCGCGGCCGTCGCCCCGCGGGCGCGGCGCGTCAGGACATAGGGCGCGAGCGCCGTGGCCGCCATGGATTTCAGGAAGGTACGCCGGGAGGTGGAGGAGGTCGGCATGGGGGTACTGCTCCGTCGGGGCTGCGCCGTGGCGCGCGCCGGGTGACAGATTCTCCCCGCGCCCGCTGCAACCCGCAACCGCGTTCGGAACTGCTCTCACCCGCTTCAATGCAGTTCCGCCCCGGTTGAGCTCGTTGCCAGTGCCGCGTGCAGCACGCCGCGCTGCCGCCGCAGCGTGTCGGCGAGTAGACGGATGTGCTCGGCCTTGCCCCGCACCATGATCATTTCAGCGCACAGGTGTGCACTGAGGTGCACGTGGGTTGACGCCAGAATCGCTTCGTGGTGCTCATGCTGAATGTCGATCAGCCGGTCGGTCAACTGGCGGGCGTCGTGGTCGTATACCAGCGTGATCGTGCCCACGACCTCGGTGGCACTGGCCCACTCCACTTCGACCAGCCGTTCGCGGATCAGGTCACGAACGAACTCCGACCGATTCCCGTACTTGCTGCGCTGCACAAGCGCTTCGAGTTGATCGAAAAGCGGCTGCTCCAGGGAGATGCTTAGTCGAACCAGTTGGGATGATGTCATGCCACGCCTCGGTGAGATCGACTGCGATTTCGCGCTGAGTTGAACCAAGGAAGCGGGTGCCCGGTACGTGCGGCGGCGCTCGCCCGGCACTATAGCGTGGGCCGGGCAGGACAACAGGGGGTCAGACTTGAACGGGTTCAGCGTTTTCGCTGCGGTTGCCTACCCAGCGCGGTTGAATCATTCACGCGCAACGCGTACGCTCCAATCTGGAGTCGGCCGGGTCCGGCACGTTCGATCGCCGATCCCGCGATCTCTAGCCACCCACCAGAGACCACGCATGATCCCGCGCGATTTTGCTCTCGAAACTTTGGCGGTTCACGGCGGCGACGCGGACAATGCTCTGCGGCCCGTCGTCGTTCCGATCTACCAGACCTCCACTTTCGGCTTTCGCAACGCCGAGCACGGCGCGGCCCTCTTCGCGGGCGCGGAACACGGATACATCTACAGCCGCATGGGTAATCCCACCGTCGAAGCGCTTGAGCACGCCGTCGCCCTGCTCGAGGGCGGCTACCGCGGCCTGGCCTGCGGCAGCGGCATGGCGGCCGTCCACACGGTGCTCGGCGGCCTGCTCAAGACCGGGGAGCATGTCCTCTGCAGCGAGGCGGTCTACGGCCCGACCTGCACCCTCGTTTGCAAGATCCTGTCCGAATACGGCATCCAGGGCACGATGATCGACACGAGCGATGTGGCACGCGTCGCGGCGGCGATGCGGCCGAACACACGCGTGCTCTACATCGAAACGCCGGCCAACCCGACGCTCGCACTCACAGACCTCGCGGCGATGCGCGAGCTCGCAACGCGTCACAACGCACTGCTGGTGGTGGACAATACCTTCGCGAGTCCTTACCTCCAGCAGCCGTTCCGCTTCGGAGCCGACATCGTTCTGCACAGTCTGACGAAGTTTCTGAACGGGCATGCCGATGTCGTCGGCGGCATGATCGTCGTGAAGGATGAAGAGCTCTACTCCCGGCTCCGGCGGATGCTCAACCACTTCGGCGGCGTGTTGCCACCCATGGAATCGTTCCTCGTGCATCGCGGCATCAAGACGCTGCCGCTGCGGATGGAACGGCATTGCGCGAATGCACAGCGTATCGCGGAGTACCTCGAGCAGCATCCGCAGGTCGCATGGGTACGCTACCCGGGCTTGCCCAGTCACCCGCAGTACGAGTTGGCACGCCGCCAGATGCGCGGTCCCGGTGGGGTCATATCGTTCAGTCTGCGCGGCGGACTGCCTGCCGGGCGGGCGATGATGGACGCCGTCCGGCTGTGCGTCCTGGCGGTAAGTCTGGGCGGCGTGGAATCCCTGATTCAACATCCGGCCAGCATGACCCACGCCTCCATGGGGGCCGAAGCGCGGGCGCAGGCCCATATCGAAGACGGCCTCGTGCGACTTTCCGTGGGAATTGAGCATGTGGATGACATTCTTTCGGACTTGGAACAAGCCCTGAAAGCTGCGGCCGGGGCCACGGCAGTCACGCCAGAGCGGGCGGCGCGCTAACGCCCGCGGGTGGAATCAGGTTGGGTCTTGGCCTGAACCCCAGCCGGGCCATATACTTGAAGGCGTTCGGACCCCAATCCGAGACCATTCCGGGAGTTGGAGAAACGATCATGCGCATCAAGCAGAGACGAGCGCGGACCATGACGATGGTGTCGCTGGCGCTGGTGGGAGCGCTCGGCTTCGGCTGCGTGCCAGGCACGCTGCTGGAAAATCTCGTGGGCGGCTCGGGCAGCAACCTGACGCTCGATACGGCTGCACTCGTGGCTGCGCTGGCAGCCGCCAGCGTGACGCCTGCCGATTTGGGGCAGCTCAAAGGGGACCCAGGACCTCCGGGACCGCCGGGTCCGGCGGGCCCACCGGGTGCCGATGGTCAGTCCGGACAGGATGCCCCGGCGATCCCCGGTCCAGCCGGACCGGCGGGTCCGGCGGGGCCGCCGGGCTTGGCCGGGGAACCGGGTGCGCCGGGTCCCGCGGGCCAACCCGGAGCGCAGGGTCCTGCCGGTGTCCCTGGCGCACAGGGACCGCAGGGGCCCACGGGTGAACCTGGTGCCCAAGGTCCGGCGGGTGAACCGGGCGAGCAGGGTCCAGCCGGCCCGGTGTTTTTCGACTTGTGGGTCGACGAGTTCATGAGTGTGCCCCGAGATCCAAACGGGCTTGGTTCGGCTGCCGGGCTCTCGTCACAGGTCAGCCGTCCGACACTGGCGCAACCCGTGGGCTGGCAGATGGCACTGCCATATCGGTATTCCGGTGAGAACCCGGTAACGATGCGGGTGTTCCTGATGCTGAGACTGACCAGTCAAACGACGACCGAATGCGAGATTTTCCGACTCGCATCGGTGCGGCGCCCGGCGCGGCAGTTCGACATCCAGTTCCAGGAGAAGTACCTGCGCGTGCAAATCCCACCGATACCGCGCACCGAGTTTCTGACGATTCCGCTGGTGCTGGACATCCCGCTTAACAGTGTCGCCGGATTGAACGCGCACTGGGGCATGCAATCGGGTGACCTGCTCGCGTTCGGCCTGGAATGGGTCGATATCGAGTGCCGTTGGGGTGACAACTACTCGATTTGGGGTGTCGAATTCTACGAGACTCCCTCAGGTGAAGAGCAACTTGCGGGTGTCGAACTGCTCAGCGAAATGCCGGACGAGTGCTTCTGCCCGAATCCGGACTAGCACACTGCCAGCTTCAACCTACAACGCGGTGCGATCCCGGGTCTGACCCGTGGAGCGCACCGCGTTTCTCCAGGTCGGCTCGTTCCCGGCGGGGGATCAGTTTTCTTCGAACAGTGCGGTCGACAGGTAACGCTCGCCCGCCGAAGCGAGCACGACGACGATCAGTTTGCCCGTGTTCTCGCTGCGCTGGGCGACCTGGTTTGCAGCGCACAGTGCCGCCCCGGAGCTGATACCGCAGAGGATACCTTCTTCGCGCGCGGCCCGGCGTGCCCAGGCGAAGGCCTCGTCGTTGGAGACCTGCACAACCTCGTCGATGACGTCGAGGTTGAGAATGCCCGGGATAAAGCCCGCGCCGATGCCCTGGATCTTGTGCGGCCCGGGCTGCAGGTTCTCGCCGTTCCGCTTCTGGGTAATCACCGGAGAGTGTGTCGGTTCCACGGCGATGCAGCGGAATTCCGGCTTGCGACCCTTGATGACCTCGCCGACACCCGTGATCGTGCCGCCCGTACCTACGCCCGCGATGAGAATGTCAGCCGCCCCGTCGGTGTCGCCCCAGATCTCCTCCGCGGTGGTTTTACGGTGAACTTCGACGTTGGCGGGGTTTTCAAATTGCTGCGGCATGAACGCGTTCGGGGTTTTCTCGACCAGCTCGGTGGCCTTGTTGATGGCGCCGCGCATGCCCTCGGTCGCGGGGGTGAGGACGAGTTCCGCGCCCAATTGTCGCAGCACCTTGCGGCGTTCGACGCTCATGCTTTCGGGCATGGTAAGTGTGAGCTTCAGACCACGGGTGGCACACACGAAAGCGAGGCCGATGCCGGTGTTCCCAGAGGTTGGCTCGATGACGGTGGTGTCCGGCTTGATCTTTCCCCGGGCGAGACCGTCTGCGATCATGGCGACGCCAATGCGGTCCTTCACGCTTTTGAGCGGGTTGTAAAACTCCAGCTTCGCGTAGACGCGCGCGGGACCGGGGATGATGCGGTTGATGCGGACGAGGGGGGTTCGCCCCACGGCCTGGAGGGAGTTGTCGTAAAGATGGCCCATGCTGGATTCTCCTGTATGCACGCGGTCGATCGGAACAGGGTGAGCCCGAATGTCACGACCAGCGCTTCTGGCCCGAAGAGCGCTTCACGGCCGGAGATTGTACCGCACTCAGGATGCTGGAAAAGAGAATTCGAACCGTTTCAGTCGTGGTTGCTGGGGCTGTCGTGACAACTTAGGTCCCCGCACGTACCGCATTCCCGGTACGGTTTCGATGTTCTTGGACCGGTCTACAGGCCGTGGACTGGAGATTGGGACGCTTCGACGGCGCTTGGAACAGGCCGTCCCGCGCGATACGCTGCCTCTTGTGCCGGGGTGGTCATGCCCCGTGCCTCGGGAGGCGCTGATGAATACGGTGGGTCGATCTGTTACCGGGGGGATGATCGCGATGTTGTTCTGTATCTCGCCTGTGAACTCGGGGGTGTCACTTGAACTCGTGCGCGTCGGTCCCCCTGTCGAGCCCGGTGGCACGATCTACTACGAGCTTTGGCTGCACGTGCCGTGTGACGATCCCACCGCCCGCGCGACCGGATTCCAGGCCTTTCTATACTACCACCGCGCGCAGCTTGTTTTCGTCCGCGGACGTTACACGCCGTCGCCATTCGGCCAGCCGCTCCTGGCCATCGCTGCTCAGGACGGCACGCTTACGCTCGCCGCCGGCCTCAACGCCATGGCCGGCCAGCCGCCCGCGTGTGGTTCGCATCTACTCGCGGTACTGCGGTTCGAAGCGCTTGCGACCGAGGGCCCGTGCAGTGCACTGGCATTTCGACCGCACACACCTGCATCCAAGGTCGTCGGGCTCTGGGGGGCGGAACTGAGTCCGCTCGTACTCGTGTCTTCCGCGTTACCCATGCCGCCGCTCGATCTCGATGGCGACTGCCGCGTAACCGGCTGGGACGGCGTACAACTCGCCGCCTGCCTCGGCGGTCCGGCGCAGGACTGGCCATCGGCAGACTGCAATCCGCTCGTTTTCGCGGCCGGTGATCTCGATTTCGACGGCACCGTCGATCTTGCGGACGTCGCCGTGTTCCAGGCCCTGTTCGCCCCGGAGTGATGCGCGGATGGTAGTGGTTTGTCCCTGGTAATCAGTGGGGCCGGCCAGCCGTGAACCGGTCTTCCACGGATTACAGCGGCCGCACGAAGCGAAAGACGCAATCAAACAGATTGGCACCGCAGTAATCCGCGACGCTTTCATCCTTGATCATCGCGGTCCACACGGCGGGCACGCGAAACCGGGCCAACCGATTGCTCTCCACTGCGCGGCCCATGCCGTGCAGCCATACCAGATCGGCGGCTGCGACTGCCGTGACGAAATCCGCATCCAGCCGCGCCAGATCGATCAGCGGTGCGGCGTTGCCCGAGGCCCGCACCGTTAGCCGCCCGTTCGCGACCGCCGTGCCCAGTTCGGCGTCTCGGGCATGCACCTGCTCAAGCAATTCCACCAGTTCCGCCGCGAGCACATCGTTGAGCGCCGGTTCGCTGTTGGCGGCCAGTGTCACCTGGGCACCGCGCTGTATCAGCCAGCGCACCATCGGCAGTACCCCGAGCACGATGTCGCTTCCCGCGTTATCTACAAACCATAACACGTGCTGCGCCCCGCCCTGTTCCCAGTATTTCCAGAACGCGTTCAGGTCATCCACGAACCATGGCCGTGGTGGTAGTGCCTCCAACGCCGTATGGAAACCTGCGTGTCCGGCCGCATGTTTCGCAATGGTTGCCGCTGCGCCCAGGTCGAACATGTTCCCCGCCAATACGCCCTCGGCCAGCCACAGGCGCGCCTCGTTTTCCGGCGCCGCGTCGACCTTCGCCAACCAGGCGGGGAATTCCGCCAGTGCAGCCGCGGTCTCATGCCCCTTCACGCTGCGGAACGGGTCCGGGCACCCGTGCGATGCCAGCAGCGCGTGCCGCACCTCGTCCATCATCAGGATGTCAATCTGTGGAAAGCGTTCGGACGCCTGTTCGATCTGTTCAAAGAGGTCGTCGTACGCCCGTGTCAGCGCCACGAGCGACTCCACCGCCAGCGCGGGGTACTCGGTCCGTATCAGCGGTCGGAGCACTTCGTGAAAATGCCAGCGAAAATGCTGGCACCAGAGGGTCCGCCCGGCGACATCGTCACGCAGATTCCAGTCGCAGGCGCGATAGGGGCGGCTCGGATCGAGTTGCGCGAGTATAGCCATGACGCCTCGGGGTGGTCGCGGGGAGCCGTGGGGCTACAATGCCCGCCTGATGATCCCCCAGGAATCCTATCGTAATGCTCGGGACTGGCTTGCGTCACGGCGCCAACCCCTCCTCCTGACGCACCGTCGGCCCGACGGCGACGCGCTTGGAGCCATGGTTGGTCTGGCACTCGCGTCCCGCACACTCGGACTTGCCCCCCGGCCAACGTTGTTCGAGCCCTTGCCCGCCCGCTACGGTCTCTGGGCCGACGTGGTTTCGTGGGATCAGTGGCACCCCCAGGCCGGGCCGCCCGCTGGCTGCGATGCTGTTGTGATCCTCGACACCTGCGCCCGCGCCCAGCTCGAACCCGCGGCGGCGTTTCTCGAATCCGCCCCGCCGCTCCTGGTGATCGACCATCATGTCACGGGTGACGGCTACGGGCAGCGTCCGGACGACCTGCGGCTTATCGATCCGACGGCCGGTGCCGCGAGTTTGCTCGTTGCCGAGTGGGTTCGTGCTGCCGACATCCCGCTGACCATTCCCCTCGCCGAAGCCCTTTTCACCGGCATCGCCACCGATTGCGGCTGGTTTCGTTTCTCCAACACGGACGCCCGTTTACTGGGAGTTACGGCCGAACTCGTCGCGGCCGGCGCCGAGCCAAATCGACTCTTTGGACGCATCTTCGAACAGGAGCCCCTTGCCCGACTGCGACTGGTCAGCCGCGTGCTGGCCGGGCTGTCGCTTGAGCTCGGCGGCCGTGTGGCGGTGATGACCCTCCGCGACAGCGATTTCGAAGCGACCGGGGCCGACCGCACCATGACTGAGGACATCGTGAATGAAGCAGGCCGACTCGGTGGTGTCGAAGTATATGTGCTTCTCACTGAAGAGCCCGAAGGCGTGGTACGTGTCAACCTGCGTAGCCGGAACGTGGTGAATGTCGCCACTGTCGCGGCGGAATTCGGAGGCGGCGGGCATGCCCGCGCGGCCGGTGTGCGACTGACTGGGTCGCTGGAAGCTGCTCGGGCAACGGTCCTTACGGCCGTCGCGGGGCACCTTGATACGGGGGCGTGAATCCTTGGACCGGTTACGGTCCCGCAGGGTGTGGCAACCTGTTCGAGTGCGAAGCCCCGGTATACAATCGCCACATACGTGCCAAGCCACGCCCGCAGGTCCGCTCAGTCGAGCGGTTTCTCCGGTTGTGGGGCCGCGGAACACCGGTGCCTGGGGCGCCAACTTGTTCCGGCGGCACGTCTCGGGTTCACACGCAAAACTGGTTCACATTCAGCCCCATATGCACAGGAGCAACCGATGAGCATTCCCACCGCGACGACCCCCACTGCCTGTATCGGTAAGCCGGCCCCGGATTTCAAGGCCACCGCCGTCGTCGATGGACAGTTCAAGGAAATCAAACTCACGGATTACCGCGGCAAGAACGTGGTTCTGTTCTTCTGGCCGCTCGATTTCACGTTCGTCTGTCCGACCGAGATCGTGGCCTTTAGCGATTCGGCCGCGAAGTTCGCCGAGCGCAACACGCAACTGCTCGGCGTCTCGATCGACAGCCAGTTCACGCACCTCGCCTGGACGAAGCAGCCCCGTAATGAAGGGGGCCTTGGCAAGGTGGCCTTCCCGCTACTCGCCGACCTCACACACGACATCAGCCGCAAGTACGGCGTTCTCTGCGAGGAGGCGGGTGTGGCGTTCCGCGGCCTGTTCCTGATCGACAAGAACGGTCTGGTTCGTCACCTGCTTATCAACGATCTGCCACTCGGGCGCAGCGTGGACGAGGCCCTGCGCATGGTCGATGCGCTGACACACTTCGAGACGCATGGCGAGGTCTGCCCGGCGAACTGGAAGCCGGGCGACAAGGCCATGAAGGCCGATCCCGAGGGCTCGAAGAGCTACTTCGCAGCAGTCGGCAAGAAGTGAAGTAGAGGCGCACGGCCAAACACGCCGGGGGGCGCATGATCCCAGGAGCACGGCCGGTGGCCGTTCGTTCGGGGGGGAATTGCGCCCCCTCCGCGGTTTCGTCGGGGGATGAGCCAGCCGCTCTGCATGTAACTGGTACGGGGCGGTCATCGTCACCGGCACATGATCGGACATGAGGAGCGTGTTATCTCTCGCGGGTGAATTCAAACGATCGGCGCCACATCCCAGCGGGTCAACCAAAAGCATACTTTTATAGGTTTTAGGTAAAATGGGAAATCTGAGACGAGCTTTGATTTCGTCTGGTAATGGAAGATCGCTATCAGATTCCCGGATAGAGTAGATGCAAACCTCGTATAGATCTGAATTTAGAGCAGGTCCGGATTGATGTGAGCACGGTGCAACAGAAAATTACCGGGCAGGCAACAAAATTTCACTAGCGGAACAGCCCTCACGCGTCCTATACTAGATGGATTGCTGCGGTGTTCGCGGCCGCTTCCGATTCGAAACTTGTTGAGACGTACTGAATTCCTGGTTGGTTCCAGCTAGGGATGCAGGAACGGTTTCTGTGCAACAAGCGGTCCTGAATGCGAAGGGCACGGGAAGCGACGGTTTCCGAGAGAATGGGTCGAAGGAGCGTGGCGCGGGACGAAGAGTCGCCCCTGCGAGGGCCACGGGAGGTGAGATGGCAATGAGAAAACTGGTTGCATGGAGTGTGCTGTTTGCAGTCGCGGCCGCGGCGCCGGCTTGGGCTTCGTTTACCGGAGGTGCGTTCCGCTGGGCGCCGGGTGGTGCAGGCAGCAGCCCGGCTGTCGATTTGTACGCCCACACGCAAGTGAAGCTGCAGACGATCGGCGGCGGGGCATCTGGCGGTCCGTTCAACGTAGAGCTGGTGGGGAATGGTGACGGCCAGGTGCCGTTCTATCCCGGTTCGATCGGTGATTTTCTTTTCCGGACGTGGTGCATCGAAAGCCAGATCAACTTCACGCCGAACGTGGCCTACTGGATCAGCGTTGACAAGCGCGCTTATTCGGGCGGTGTCGCCGGTGTAGCTGGTGATCCGATCTCGGACGTGACCGAGTGGATTTACGACCAGTGGAATGCCGGCAATCTGAATGCTTATACGAATAACCAGATCAGCCGGGCCATCTGGTGGGCGGAAGGCGAAGCGACGGGTCAGAAGAATGCTGTTGCCGATGCTGCCCTCTTGGCGCTTGGCTACAACGTCCCGGCCCCTGGGCCGCTGGCGCTGGCGTCGCACACCTGGGCGCTGAACCTCTGGACAGGTTTCCAGCAGGTCAATGGCGTATGGTACGCGAATGATGTGCAGTCGCACCTGATTACCGTTCCGGTGCCGGCGGCGCTGCTGCTGGGTGTGGCCGGGCTGGGTCTGGTGATGCGTCGGACGCGGATCTAAGCACCCGCTCAATCTATTCGGACCTTGAGTAGATGGACCCGCCGAGAACTGCGAATGGCAGTTCCCGGCGGGTTCTTTATTGGGTTCACCAGAAGTTGCAGCACGCTCCATACCCGACTCGTGACGTGAAATTACCCCAGACTCCTATTCCGCTTTGGAGAGCAGTCAGAAGCACGATTATCGGCAGATTCCTTCTTCCCGAGCTTCTCCCGCAAGAGAGGGGAGGTACGGGGTTCGCTCTGTGTGCTCGCAAAGAAGGTCCAGGAGTCTTGAATGTGGTATTCGGGTGTTCCAAAGTGCAGTCAGGAGACAGAGAAATCTACCTCTTCGGTGAAGAATTCTGCGGTGGTGTCGTCTTATAACGGAGAGTGCGTGCTACTCTGGATGCGCCGCGAGACACATTACCGGTCAATCGCTAGCATTTCCGTAAGTATCTTTGTGGGGCTGGACTTCCGAACCGCAGGTCGGTAGAATGTGGGCATCGGTAGGGAGCGAGGGCTCCGAACATTACCACAAAGAGCACGGTCTCTTGCGTGCGTTTTCGGAAGAAGCAGCGCACGTGGTGGTGATTCCTGTGGGAATGAAGCGCCATAACCCATACGTTGAGGAGGCGGAAATGAAGGCATTGAAGACTTGGGGCGTCGTTCTGGCCGGGCTGATGCTGGCATCCCCGGCCATGGCGGCGTTCACCGGCGGTGTTTTCTGGTACAAGGATGCGAACAACAACGAAGTCCAGTTGTACGCTCCGACGAAAGTGCGGCTGCTGACGACTCCGGGCGGCGCTTCGGGCGGGCCGTTCATGGTTCAGAACCGTGGTGGCGGTCCGGTGGGACAATTGCCGCACCACCCGGGTCCGATCAACACGAACCTGTTCGGAACCTGGTGCATCGAGAGCCAGATCAACTTCACACCGAACAGTGATTATTGGGCGAGCGTGGATCGCAAGAGCTATTCGGGTGGTGGCCCGGTTGGCACCTTCGGCGATGCCCCCTCGGTCGTGTCGGAGTGGATCTACGACCAGTGGAAGGCCGGCACGCTGGCCGCATCCATGGCGGTCTACAGCTATGCGGCGCCGACCAACGCCCAGATCAGCCAGGCCATCTGGTGGGCGGAGCAGGAAGCCAGCGGTTCGAACAACAACGTCGTGAAGGCGGCCTTGCAGGCCCTCGGGCTCCCGCTGGCGACGCCCGCGGCGAACCTGGCCGATGCCAACCACACGTATGCCCTGAACCTGTGGACGGGCTTCACGTGGGATGCTGATCAGCAGCGCTGGTACGCTCAGGATGTCCAGAGCCACCTGATCACCGTACCGGTGCCGGGTGCGATGTTGCTGGGTCTGATGGGCCTCGGTGCGAGCGCGATCCTCAAGCGTCGGATGGCGTAACTCTCCAGTTTGGACTCCTCGTTGGCCACACGCGGCTAGCAGGACAGATCACATGAAAGGGCCGTCGAACCCCAAGGGTTCGGCGGCCCTTTTGCGTTGGTGCCGGCGTGGTGCGGCCGGTGCGGGGGCGTGCTATCATGCGGCGGTTATTCGGTCCTATGGCGAACCCGCGTCCGGCCGTCGCGTATGGGACAAGATACGGGCACCGCTGCGTGAGCCGCGGCGTGATCTTGGTCAGCGGGTGGAGACATCGATGCGACGCAATTCATTCCGGTCCTTCCGGGCAACCGGGGCACTCAACGTCAAACTGCTGATTATCGTGGCCGGCGTGGCCGCGCTGCTGGTGGTAGGTGCGTTCGTCACGCGGGAGATCCGCCGGAGCCAGTATGCCCAGCGGATGCTGAATGAGGGGACGGCGGCTTACAAGGCGGCCAAGTGGGAAGCGGCCGCGGTGGCACTGGGGCGCTACCTGGCGATGAAACCGGACGATCGTGATGCGCTGCGTCTTTTCGCCGAGGCGTGTCTCAAGGTGCGACCGATGACGACGCGGGCGCTCGGCCAGGCGACCACGGCCTACCGGCAGGTCTGGCGGCACGAGTCGAGCGACGCGGAAATGTTCCGTCGGTTACTGCTGCTCTATGAAGCTGGAGGGAATACGAACGAACTGGAGACGGTGGCGCAGCGGTGGCTCGAGGAGCACCCCCAAGACCCGCTGGCGGAATTGGCGGTGGCTCGCAGCCAGGCCCTGCGGCGGCGGCCGGCGGAGGCGCGGGCAACCCTGCAGCAGATCGTCGAGCGATATGAAAAGGTGGAGGGGCCGCGGCGTCCAGAGGTGGTTGAGGCGTGCCTGCTGCTGAGCACGCTGGCGCCGGAGGAGAATATCGCAGGGGCGCGCGAATGGACGCGGCAGTGGCTGAATCGGGCGGTGGAATACGATCCGGAGTCGGCGCTTGCCCGTGCCCAGCGCGCCAGTGTCATGCGGGAGTGGGCGGGGCAAGGGGCCGGGTCGCAGGGCGAGGCGCTGCTGGCGGCCGTGCGGGATGATCTTGCAGCGGTGGAGCGGGCGGAGCGGCAGGATCCGCGGGCGGTTGTACTGGCCGCCGAAGAATACACGGCACTGGGGGATTTCCAGCGGGCACAGGCGTTGCTGGAGGTGGCCCACGGATTGCCGGATGACGTAGTTCAGCAGGTCCTGATCGACCCCAGCGATTGGGTGCGCTTACGGTTCGAATTGGAGGCCAAACTGCTGGTGCTGATGGGGGCGGGAGACGAAGGTGCGGCGCTAGCGAAGCAGGTGCTGGCTGAGTTGGCAGACCGCCCGCAACGATTCGGGCTGCTGCCGGTCGCGGTGGAGTTGTACCTGGGTGTGGGCTGGATGGAAGATGCGAAGGTCGCGTTGGCGCAGTTTCGAGATGCGGTGCGGCTACGAGGTGCGACCACGTCATTCGAAGAACAGTTGGCGTATCTCGACGCGCTGGTCGCGCGGGCGCAGCAGGAACCATACGAGGTGATTCGACTGCTGGAGCCGCTGGTGGCGCGGCAGGGATCACGTCCGGTGTTACGGGCGCTGCTGGCGGAGGCGTTCGAACGAACCGGTCAGGCCAACCGGTTTCTTGATACGCTGGCGAGCGGCGGGCTGCAGGATGTGATGTCACCGGACCTGCGCAAGGTTGCGGCGCGGGCTTCGCTCTCGATGGGGCGGACGGCCGACGCGCGGGCGGCGCTGCGGCCGATGCGCGATCTGGGCACGATGGACATCGAGGGGCAACTGCTGTGGGCGGGGCTGGAACTGGCGGAAGCGACGACCGACGCGCAGGTGACGGCCGTACTGACGACCTTGGACGGGCTGGTCGCACAGTCCCCGGAGCGGGCGGATGCACGGCTGCTGCAGTGCGACCTTGCAGCAATTGGGACGCAGCGCGGAGGCGGAAGCGGAGCTACGAACCGCGATCGAATCGTCGGATAACCCGCTGGCAGCGCGATTGGCGCTGGCGCGGTTGCTCTCGCCGGGAAGGTCCACCGAGGCGGAGCGGGTGTTACGGGAGGCCTGTACGGCAGCGCCTAAGGAACCCGCGGCGTGGTTGGCGTTGGCTGAGTATCAACGGCGGGGCGGTGATGTATTCGGGGCCCGGGCCACATTGGAAGAAGCGCTCAGTGTGTTATCGGTGGAGGCGGCGCGACGTACGGTTCGGCTGCGGCTGGCGGGGATTGAGATGGGGGCTGGAGCGGCGGAGCAGGCCGTGGCTCGGCTGCGGGAGATGGCAGATGAAGATTCCTCGGACATCGAGGTCCGGGCGCTGCTACTGGTGCGGCCTGATCTTGCGGATGCCGAAGCGGCGCGGCTGTTAGAGGAGATCCGGGCGGTCGAAGGGGAGCGCGGCATCGTGTGGCGGTTCCACACGGCGCGGCTTGCCCTGAACCGGGCGGGTTGGCGCGAGAATTTCAGGCCGATCGAAGAACATCTGCAGTACTGCCTCCAGACCGATCCGCGGTGGCTTGCGCCGCTGTTGCTGCTGGGGGGGGCCTATGAGGAGTTGGGAGACTGGAATCGGGCGGAGCAGACGTATCGTGCCAGCGACTCGACCGAGGCGCTGGATCGTGTTCTGGGCCTGTTGCGACGTCAGAACCGATTCGATGAGGCCCGGCAATTATTGGCGCAGATGGACCAACGGCTCAACGATCGCGCGCAGGCGGAACGACGGGTTGCCATTGCGCTCGGACAGGGAGCCACGGATGAAGCGATCCGGCAGCTTGAAACGGCGAGCCAGGGTGATGGCGCGGCGCCACAGAACCTGATCCGGCTGGCAGCCCTGCGATTCGGGCGTGATCGAGATGTGGATGCGGCCCTTGCGTTGTTGCAACGCGCGGCCGATGCGGGCGGCGACCCTCTCCTGATCGTGGACTTCCGGGCGAACATCCTGGGTACTGCGGGGCGCGTGGACGAGGCGGAACAGGTTCTGAATACCCTGGTGGCGGATCAACCGAGTGCGGAGGCGCACTTTCTGCGCGCGTCTTTCCTGCTGCGTTCCGGGAAAGTAGACGCCGCCGAGGCCGATTACCGGGCGGTCGCGGAACTGGCGGGCAACGACGGGGGGCCGGCCATGCTGGGCGAGTTTTTTGCTCAAACCGATCGGCTTGATGCCGCCATCGCTGCTTGGGACGAGGGCCTGCAGAAGTTCCCGGATTCCGTGACGCTGCGGCGCGGGCTTGCCAAGGCCCTGCTGACGCGTGCGAACCCGGGTGACGGGGAGCGAGCTGCGCAACTCGCCGCGCGTCTGGTCGCGGATGCGCCGGACGAAACCGAGAACCTCTGGGTGCAGGCCGTATTGTTGGATCAGGCCGGCGATCGGGCTGGTCTGGAAGTCGTGCTGGCTCGCGCGGTGCGCGGGGCACCGGCGCAGGCGGCCGCGTACATCGGGCTTGCACGGGTAGCATTGGCCAGTGGACTGAGTTCGCAGGCCCGGGCCCTCGTGGCGCGAGGATTGCAACTTTACCCGAACCAGCTCGAACTGCGGGTGCAGCAGGCCGAGGTCGAGTTTGCACTACAGGAATTCGCCACGGCGCGGAATCTGGCGGAACAGGCCCTGGTGGATGCGGGGCGTAACGAGCGCGCATTGACGATCGTGCTGGCGGCGGCCGAGCAGCAGAAAGATCGGGCGGCACTGGTGCAGGGGCTGGAGATGCTCCAGACCTGGATCGGAGAGCAGCCGGACGCGGTGTCGCTGCGCCTGTTACGGGCGCGGGTACGTGCTGCGCTGGGGGAGCACGAAGCGGCCGCGGCCGAACTCGCGGCCTACGCGGTGCCGGCAGGTGACGGACAGAGCATCGACGTGCTGCTGATGCTCGCGGACTTGTATCGTCTGGCGGGGCAGGCGCCGGCCGCAGCGGCACAACTCGATGCTGCCGAGCGGCTGGCGCCCGGTGATCGGCGGGTCCTGGAGCTGCGCATGCAAGTGCTGGTAGCCGACCAGCAGTTTGACGCGGTGGCGGCACTGGCCGACGAGCGCGAGCGCAGCCCGGTGGAACTGATGGTGATTGCGGATGGACTGTCGCTCTCGCCGGCACATGCGAATCAGGCCTTGACGTTGTGCGAGCGAGCGCTGGTCTTGGATGCGAACTACGCCCCGGCACACGCGCGCATCGGTGAACTCCGCTATCGACAGGGTGACTTGAAAGGGGCCGCTGAGGCGTTCCGCGCGTTGCTGAAGCTCGATCCCGGACAGCTTGATGCCCAGAACAACCTGGCGTGGATGTTGGCCGAATCCGGCGAGAACGTGGCGGAGGCGGTCGAGTTGGCCCAGCGCGCGACGGACGCACGGCCGGGCGACGCGAATTTCCGCGATACGCTGGCATTCACCCTGCGACGGGCGGGTCGGCTGGAGGATGCGCGGCGCGAGTACGCCCGCAGTTTGGACACGGCGCCGCCGGGGGCGGCACGGGCCCGCACGCTGCTGCACCTTGCGGAGGTGTGCGGGGAACTGAACGACTGGCGGGGCCTGCGGCCCTTTGTGGCCGAGGCGGAACAGCTCGCGGGTGAAGCGGGTGCCGAGTACCTGAGCCCGGAGGAACGGGCTCTGCTGGGCCGGGCGGTTTCGCAGGGCCGATAGCGCGGTGGGTGTTTGCGGCGTGACCTGGGCTGGTTGATTTTTCCGCGTAGAGCGTGTCAGGGTTGATAAAAACCGCTCGCCAGCCGATGAATAGGGACAGCGTGTGGGCCGCGCGGTGTGCGCAGGGGCCCAACCGCAGTTGGTAGTGCATCATGGGACGCGCGGCGGGTGTCGCGCGGGCCCCGGGTGACGAACGGTCGCCGAATCTCCGTGTCGTCCCGCCGGCCTTTGGAGTCTGGCCGGAACCCGTTCGTAGCGCGTGTGCCGGCTCACAGGACTGCGCAATGGCTGCGCGGTCGGGAATCGTGGCTGCGCGCCCTTCAGCGCCGTGGTGGCAGGAGGCGTGTGTGCGTGCTGCTCTTCATCCGTGCGTACCCTGCAAAGGGCGGTATCTGTCGACCGGGCTGTTCCTCGCGGTGCTGGTGTGGTCGGCCGGGGGGTGCAAGGACAACCGCATCACAGTTGGCGAGATGAAGCAGATCGAGGCGCACCTGGCGCAGCGTGATCCGGTCGCGGTGGATCCGGCCCAGTTGGCCCTGACCGACATGCATCCGTACCGGATCCGGCCGGGTGATGTGCTGGCGGTGCGCATGGTGGGTTTACAGCAAGATCGTTACGCCATGACGCCCCTTCAGGTGCGGGTGTATGCGGACGGCAAGATCAGTCTGCCGGTGGTGGGAAATGTGCAGGTCGGCGGGCTCGAACTGGGTGCGGCAGAGCAGGCGATCATCGCCGCGCATGTGCCGAGTGTCGTGAAGGACATGTCGGTCTACATCGAGCTGACGGGACCGGAAGCAACGACCGTGTTCGTCACGGGGGCGGTGAACCAGCCGGGTATCCTGGCGTTGCGGCAGAACGAGCGCAACGTGATTTACGCGGTCGCCTTGTCGGGCGGCTTTACACCGGCCAGCTCGGGACGCATCAAGGTGACGCGTATCCGTCCGGAGCGCGGTGAAATACACCTGGACCTCTATGATCCGAACGATCTGCGGCGGGCGCTCTTGGGGCCGCCGCTGGAGCCGGGCGACATCGTGGACGTGGAGGCCGCCGAGGCGAGTGTGATTTACGTCACGGGCGTACTGAACGCGCCGGCGCCGTTGATGATTCCCCCGCGAACGGAACTGTCGCTGCTGCGGGTGCTGGCGGCGTCGGGTGGGTTGACGGACTTCATCGGTCCGAACGAAGCGACGCTGCGGCGGCGGCTCGCGAACGGGGATTTCGTGCAGGTCAAGCTCGATCTGGCGAAGATTCAACTCGGCGAGGCGGAAGACATCGCGCTGCGGGCCGGGGACATACTCGAAGTTCCGCACACGGTGGATTCGCGGCTGCGGCAGTGGTTCGCGGAGAACATTCGGGTGGGTCCGTTCGGCGTAACGGCGATCTACGATCCGGTGTCGGATTACCGGGCGCGCATCCTGCGGAATGATCGCAATGACGAAAGCGTGTTCCGTCGCACACTCCTGAACACTTTCGGGGTGGGACTCTCGGATCTGCTGGTGCCGCTGCCGGTTGCCCCGGTCGCGCCGTAAGCGGGAAGACTGCTGCGTGATAACAAGTCCAAGTGGAGGAGCGCTCGTGCGTGAGAAGCGGGCAGCACAACGAGGTGCGAGGCACATGATGCGCACCGCAGTGTATTTCGTGGGCGGTCTCCTGGCGGTGTTGTCACTCGGCGGCTGCCCACTCGACTACGAGGATGTGACCGCACCGGGGGTGCGGGTCCAGACCGCCGCGGGCGCGTTCACGATTCGGCTGTTGGTCGATGAGGCCCCCGTCACGGTGAGTGCGTTCCTGGAGAACCTGGAGAACGGTTACTATGACCGTGCGTTTCTGCATCGGGCGGTCGCGGGGGCCCTGGTCGAAGGCGGGGCACTTGCCCTGGCGCTTGAGCAGAAGGAGGCCGGTACACCGATCCGCAACGAGGCAGGCAATCCGCTCCGGAACGTGCGTGGCACGATCGCGCTGGTGCGCGGCGCCGATCCGGACAGCGGCGCGGCGCAATTCCGCATTAACGTGAGCGACCAGCCGGCCGCGGATCCGACCGAAGCGGACCCGGGGTTCGCGGTGTTCGGCCGCGTGATTCGCGGATTGGCCGTGGTGGATGCGCTGGCCGCGGAACCGACGGTGGATGACGGCCCGTTCCTCTCGCGCCCGGTGCAGCCGCTGGTGCTGGAGTCCGTCGCCCGGGTAGCCACGCAGATCGAAGCGTTCGCGGCGGTGGTGGTGCGCATCACGACCCGGCTCGGCAGTTTCGACGTGGAGTTGTTCGCACCGGATCGCCCGAACACGGTGGCGAACTTTCTGGCGTATGTGGACGACGGCTTCTATGACGGTACGGTGATTCATCGGACGGGGGCGGACTATTTGGAGGCGGGTGGATTCGACCTCCAGCTCACGGAGAAGTCAGCCCGAGAGCCGATTGCCAACGAAGGACGCCGCGGCCGGTCGAACGCCCTGAACACGATCGCAATGGCACGGACCGACGAGCCCGATTCGGCGACGTCGCAGTTCTATTTCAACCTCGCGGACAATACCGGGTTGGACCCGGAGGAAAATCCGCCGGGCTACACGGTGTTCGGTCGGGTCGTAGCCGGAGCGGAGATCGTCGCACGCATCGGTCAGCTTCCCACGCGGACGGAGGATGGACTCGAGGATGTGCCGCGCGAAGACGTGACGATTCGCGGTGTGGATGAAATAGTGCTGAATGTGGGGGAATTGGCGGTAGCGGGAGTGCGGATTCGCACCAACCTCGGAGCGGTGCTGATCGAGTTGTTTCCGGACACCGCGCCGGTGTCGGTCGAGAACTTCCTCGATTATGTGGCTCGGAGTTCTACGAGCACACGATCTTTCACCGGGTGATTGCCGACTTCGTGGTGCAGGGTGGTGGGTTCCAGCGCCGGGCACTGCAGCCACAGGCGGGGGGTGTAACTTACTTCAATGAGGGTAGCGCGCGCGCGCCTGTGCGCGGGACGGTCGCATTGCTGCCGGTGCCGGGCAGTGCAACGATCGGTCCGGCCTTTCGGATTCACCTCGCCGACGGAGCCGTGCGAACCGAAGATACCGGTCAGTCACTGCCGGTGTTCGGTGAGATCGTGGACGGCATCGCCGTGCTCGATGCGCTGGCGACGGAAGCCACCGAGACCCGCGGGACGGAGAGCGACATCCTGGTACGTACGGTACCCCTGGAAGGACTGCAACTGATCGCGGTTTCCACCGGTGAGCGGGCGCTTTCGGCGCAGGGCGAGTTCCAGCGGGCATCGCAGGAGTACCGCATACAACTCCTGATTCGGGACGCGCTTGTGCAGCTCCTGTCGGTCGGGATCAGCAGCTTTTAAGAACAGTGGGAGTGCGGGGCGCGCCGGGTGGCGGCGCCCCGCGCGGATGAGACCTCAGGGTTTCGTTTGCCGGGCCGCAAGGGTCGCAGCAAACTCGTCGTACAGTGTCGCCAGCAGGGGTGCCACAGGACGGGACTGGTTCAACCGGGCATGCAGTGCTGCCAGGGGTTCACCGACTGGGGCATCGGCGGCCGCATCAATGGCGTCCTGCCACTCGGCGGCGGCAGCGAGGATATCAGCAGTGATGGGGGCACTGGCCTGCTCACAGAGGCGTCGGACAGTCCAGGCGTCTCCGGTAGCCCAGCGGCGTGCGACGAATGCCAGCCAGGAGTCGAAGGGGGTGGCTGTCGTAACGGGCACGCCGCGCCACGGGTAAACGTGACAGCCCTGCTCAGCCGCGAAATGCAGACCACGGGCATCGGGGCGGTCCACCAGCATGATGTCGAAGCGACGGGCCGGGGCGAAGTGCAGACCGTGGGAAACACTGCACACCTGGCGGCGGGCGAGTGGCAGGCAGCCCCACAGGGCGCGCAGGACGGTCGGTGGGTCCGGGGCCTCCGTGACGAGAACCGGCTGCTGTGTGAGGACGGTCGTCGCGAGGGCGAGTACGCCGGCACGGAGCGGCGCCGGGGGCGCGGCGGCGCGCGGCGCCGGGGGCACGGCAAGCTGCAGCGTCGGCAGGTGCGCAGGGGGTTGAGCCGCGGGGGGAGCACTCGGGGGCAGTAAGGCCATGACGCGCAGCGGATCGGCACCCAGCGCCGTGTAATCGGCCGGGCTGAGAACGAAGATGCGGGTGTAGACCTGCAGCCCGCCGCGACTGGTCTTCTCACGACCGGCATGCTGGACATGGAAAAGGCACACACGTCCGGACCGCAGGTGGAATGCGGCGAAGCCGTGGGCCGCGGGGCCGGGGTCGCATAGACTCTCATGCGAGGGGGCGCGCTGGGTAATCTCGCGCTGTTCCTCGGTGCTGAGTCCGGGGCTGGCCGCCACAATGCGATATCCGGCGCCGTAGGCGTTGCGGATCGCGGTAAAAACGGCTTGATCCACGGTGCAATGAGTGCCGACGGGCGCCGGCGGAGCTACAACTGTGCAACCATCCATTCGAATGGCTCCATCACGCCGCGAAGCGACGTGTGCAGGGGGATTGGGGTGGCGGTGTCTTCGTTCTCGCTGGTCGCGTATCCGAGCGCGCCCACGACACTGCTCGCAAAGAATGCCAGGTTGTTGCAGCGGCTGGCGCACATGTGTGCGAAGCGGCTGAGATTGGCGCCGATGAACCGCTCGGGGTTGTCGAACGCCTCGGGAAAGTAGTCGGCCTTGGTCAGGACGACGGCAATCGGCATGTCGATCTTCTGGCGCCGTTTGCTGGAAAACATCGCGTCGATGTAGCTGAGCATCTTCAGTGCGAAGAAATCGGGCTGGGTCGAGCCGTTGCCAGCCAGGGCTGCGTCGACCAGCAGCAGGAGCCCGGCCGAGCGGTGGATCAAGCGCTCAATCACACGGAAGGTCGACGGTGAAGCGAGCTCGGCGGCGATGGCCTCGCCGGCCATGTCAGGCATGACGAGATCGACCCACTTCGGGTGCTTGCTGCGCTTGGTGACCTGGTAATAGGCCCAGTTCCAGTGGTGGGACTCCATCGGCGTCTTGGGCGGAAACATGCGGTAGGCCATGTGGCTGATGACGGTTTGCGGCAGGTCGAGCGAGTAGGCGCCCTTGGGGATGGCCTCGAAGTTGTTGGCGCGCTGGGCGAGCATGTCGAGCAGAAAGCCGAGAAAGACGGTCTTTCCGACATTGCTGTCACCGATGACGCTGACGATGCGCGGTTCGCGATCGGTGGCGGCCAGCACCAGCGACAAGGGGGCTGAGCACGATTCACAGATGGACGCGCCGGTACGGTTGGGCGTGTCACAGATCAGACACGTCAGAGCCGCGGCTTCGAGGAGTTCGGTCGCCACAATCAGTCCTCACACACCAATGCGGATCGCTGCGCACCCTAGTGGGCCAGCAGCTTCATGGCACACCGGAAGCCGACATTGTGCACGCGGGCGAGAGATTCGAGCCCGGTGCGAAACGCGGCGGTGGCCTGCCAGGCGAAGTAGGTATCGAACGCACCCCCGCGGATGCTTTTCATCACGCTGTTGCCGAAGACCATGCGCCCCTCACGATCCGCCGCGTGGAAATCCGAGTGCGTCCACTCCCAGACGTTGCCGACCAGTTGCAACGCGCCGTTGGGGGCGGCTCCGCGCGGGCAGGCATCGACGGGCAGAGTTTGTCCGTGGCCGGAAAGCCAGATGTTGCAGCGATCGAACTCCATACCGTCGCCCCAGGGGTAGCGGCGGTAAGTGTGAGCGGCGCTGCGGATGCGCCAACTGGCAGCCATCTGCCACTGGGCCTCGCTGGGGAGCCGGAAGCCGGCCCACTGGGCGTAAGCGGCGGCTTCGTAGTAACAGATGCCAACCACCGGGTGACGAGCGAGACGACGGTCGTGGCGGCCCTGGCTCCAGTAGCGGGGACCGTGCGCACCACTGATGTCCTTGAAATCGATCAGGTGTGGCCAGACTTCCTCGGGCCAGAGCTCGGGCTGCTCATAGGCGCGGGAGTCGACGAAACGCTGGAACTCCTCATTGGTGACGGTGTGACGGGCAAGGAGGAATGGCTCCGTCTCGCAATCGACTTCGGGCTGGCCGGGTTCGTCGTAGGTGGTGAGTGCGAGGGAGACGGTGCCCTCGGGCACAAAGGCGAAACGCTCATCGACGGCACGGACGGCGGTGGCGAAGGCCTGCTCATAATTGGGCAGGTCGGCCCACTCGGCGCGCTTGCCGAGGATCAGTCCCAGGCGCTCGGTGCGGAGGGCCTCGGTGACGGGATCCGTCGTCGCCGGGGGCAGTGCGCCGACCTCCGCCGCAGCGCGTCCGAACAGCGCGGAAGCATCGAGCGCCGCGCGGCCACGTGCGAACAGGCCTTTCAACATGACAAGACTACCTCACGCGCCGCCGGACCGCGGCGCACGCGCGCCGCTTCTTATCTGACAGGGCCACGCCGTGGGCCCGGCCGGGATCGGCCCGTTGCCGATCCGTGTCACTCCATCATGCGCTACACACCGAGGGCTTTTCGTTTGGCGTCGCGGCAGAGCTTCTGGAAACGTTCCAGGGAGCCGCGTTGCCGGCCGGTGCCGGGGCGGGGCAGGTCGTCGCCCTCGCCCGCTTCACCGTCGATCAGCCCGAACGTCTTGAGGACGTCTGATTTCTGGGTGGCGAGCTGCTGCAACTCACGTTCGAGCTGCGCCCGCAACCGGGTCAACTGTTCTTCGGCCGTGACCAGCCGGCCCTCGCGCTCGGCGCACTCGTCTTCCGAGGCCGCGAGCTGCGTCGCACGTTCATCGAGTGCGGCGGATTGCCGGGCGTGGGTCTGTTCCTGCTGTTCGAGATCCGCCTGACGCTCATCCAGTTCGGCTGCACGGGCGTCGAATGCTGCGACCTGCGCCGAGACCTCCGCGCTGCGCGCGGCCAGAACGGCTTCGCGTTCAGCGAGTGCGGCTTCGCGTTCCGCGACGTCATCGGCTACTTCGTTGGCACGACGCTCGAGAGCGGTAAGCCGCTCGCGCTCCTTGTTCAGCGCGGCGGACTGCTTTTCGACTTCGACGGCGCGGGCGGCCGCGCGGTGCTCCTGTTCGGCGGCGGCGGCGACGCGCTTCGCGACATCCGCTTCACGGGCCTGGAGCTGCTCGAGCCGCGGGGCGATCTCCGCCCGGGCGGCGTCGACCTCGGCCTGGGCCGTGGCGAGTTCCTCCCGCGTCGACGTGAGCAGTTGCTCGGATTGGGTGCAGTGCTCCTCGCGGGCCGTCAGGTCGGCCTCACGATTTTCGTACTGTTCGCACAGCTCCTGCGAGCGTTGGGAGAGCTCCTCTTCAGCGCGGTTCAGCTCTGCGTGGTACTCGACGAGTGCAGCGCGACAGGCATTCAGGGTAGTGAGGCGCTCCGCGAACAAGTCGCGGAGGGTGTGCATGGTTTCGACGACATCCCGCCCGAGATCCTCGAACCGTGTCACGTCGAACGGCGGGGCGTTCGCTGCGGCGGGTTTCCGGGTATCGTCATTCATCGCGTCGTCTCCACCAGCGGGGCTTCTTCTGCGCGGGCGCGGCCTCGGCCGCAGCCGGCGCCGGGGCGCTGCGCAATTCCTCCAGCAGATCACGTACACTCCTGCGTCCATGCGTCAGGCGGCGCTTCACGCGAATCGCGTTGGCCGTGTCCTCGTCGAGCGTCGCCAGCAGGGCTTCGCCATCGAGGGGCGGCGCGGCCGGCGAAGAGTCGGCGCGGGGCGTCATCGTGGGTGGCGCGGCGCTGTTGGCCGGCCGCGTCACCTGCAGGGCCGTGCCGCGGATCAGAGCGTCATGGGCAGCTCGGACGGCGGCGAGCCAGGCCGACATGCGTGTGTCGAGTTCGGCCAGACATTCGTCGAGCCGACGGTCATCGACCTGCAAAGCGGCGAGGCGTTCTTCATATGGTGCGCTGTTCATCATGTTTCTGATCGATCCGCGCGCATCCTTCCGTGCTTAGTGTTCGAAACGTGGTGGGGGGATGGGAAATTGGCCGGTCGTAAATCTGGGGAACTTGGCGGCGAGGAGTGTTCGAGCGCGGTTTTTCGTACAACTTTATCGGTGGTTTGGGACAGGAGTGTGAGGTTTTCCGGGGGCGGCGTGTGTGGATCGCCGATAACGGGGAGCGCGGATTTTGTGCCAACGTCCGAGTGCTGGCCGCGGCACGGCGATGGGTCAGACGGGATTCGAACCCGTACTGGACGGATTTTAAATCCGTTGCCTCTGCCAGTTGGGCTACTGACCCGTGTTGGCACCGCGCAGTGTAGCACTCGGTCGACGCGCTTACGAGATTATCAGGTGGATCGGATGTGCAGGCGCGCCGCAGTGTAATTTCGCCGCGGGATCGAGATTGGTTTTCACATACCCAAGACCGACGGATTGTGGCTGCTGCGGATGTGGTACGAGGGAAGTTACGCGGCCGACTTCGGTATCGCCCAGTCGCAGCGGCGTGGGCAGGGGCAGGGCGAGGGTGACGGGGGTCACCAGGCGCACGAGGCGCCGCGGCAGCGCCCCGCGCGACCGCATGCGTTCCATGATTTCGTACCCCAGGTAGCAGCCCTTGGTGTAACTGATGCCTTCTTCGACCAGGCCAGTCTCCGGTGGCAGGACACTCTCGTCGATGTCGTGGCCGTACACGGGTTGACCCGCCTCGATGCGCAAGGTGTCGAATGCGGCCGCACCGGCCGGTCTTGCGCCACTCTCCGCCAAGCGATCCCACCAGTGTGGTGCGGTGGCGAGCGGCGTCAGCAGCGTGAAGCCGGGTAGTGGGCCACAATCCTGCCGCACGAGGCGGGCGCCATCCGGGAGTGCGACGTGGCCTAGTGACGGAAGTGCAGTGAAATGTGCAACACCGAGTGCGCTGGCCAGCGTGGCGCTGTGCGGGCCGAGGCATGCGAGTGCGGTGTGTGTGTGTGAGCAGTCGGCCAGTGCAATGTCCTCGGTGATGTGGAAGCTATCGAGATGCTGGAGGGCACGAACCGCAAGACTGCGGCCGAGATCGAGCCAGAGCACATCGGGCAGACAGAGCACATGGAGGTCAAAGAGCGTGCGTCCCTTCACGTTGACGGCAAAGGCGTAGTTGCCGGCGCCCTCGTCAAGCGTAGCGACGGAGTTTGTGAGCAGGTTGTGCAGCCACTTCGCGCGGTCCCGACCGCCGACGCGGAGCAGGCCGCGATCGTTGCGATCGAACAGCGCGGCGGTCGCATGTGCGGCCTGGTACTCAGCGGCGACATTGCCAAAGTCGTGCGGCAGTGGTACCCCGGCGAAGGGGTAGCGGCCACGGGGCTGGTAGTGCCTCGCAGTGGCGAAAGGCGATTCGATCAGGGGTGGAATTGCAGACATCGGCGAGCACTTATCCTGTGGTCTGAGTGTCCGATCGACCGGAGTGCCGCGACGGTAGCGGAGGTCAGTCCCGGGCGGCCGGTTACAATGAGGGTAGGTCATGTGCGGGGGGCTGTCCAAGGGAGACCGCTGTGCAAACCGCGTGCATCCTATCGATCGGAACCGAGCTGACTCTCGGGCAGACGGTAGACACGAATGGAGCGTGGTTGGCAGCCGAGCTGGCCGCGCTGGGTGTACGGACTGTGCTGCACATGACGGTTGCAGATGAACTGGAGCCGCTGGGGCAGGCGCTGCGCACGGTAGCGGAGCGCGCGGAGGTAGTGGTGGCCACCGGTGGCCTGGGGCCGACGGACGACGACCTGACGCGGGCGGCGATGGCTCGGGTGCTCGGCGCGGAGTTGGTGAGCGATCCGGACAGTCTGGACCAGATTCGGGCGTTCTTTGCGGCCCGCGGGCGCTTGATGCCGGCGCAAAATGCGGTGCAGGCGCTGATCCCGGAGGGTGCGCGGGCACTGCCCAATACATGCGGTACGGCGCCGGGGTTGGCCGCGGTGGTGGGCCGGACGGCGGTGTACTGCCTGCCCGGGGTACCATTTGAGATGCGGGCTATGTTCCGACGGGAAGTGGCGCCGGCGATTCAGCGCGCCGCAGCCGGCGCGGTGATCCTGTCCAGTACGCTGCGCACGACTGGGCTGCCGGAGTCCGAGGTCGGTGCACGGTTGCAGGATCTGATGGTGCGGGGGCGCAATCCGGAAGTGGGCACGACGGCTGCTTTGGGCATCATCGGCGTACGGATCAACGCGACGGGGCGCACAATCGCCGAAGCCGAAGCGTTGCGTGACGCAGTGGAAGCGGAGGTGCGGGTGCGGCTGGGTGACGCGGTGTTTGGCCGGAATGAGGAGACCCTGGCGGATGCGGTCGGAGAGTTGTTGCGGGTTCGGCGCGCGACGGTGAGCGTCGCGGAATCATGCACGGGGGGGCTGATTGGGGCCTTGTTGACGGACGTGCCGGGAAGCAGTGCGTACTTTCGCGGCGGTGTGATTGCGTACGCGAATCACGTCAAGGTCGATGTTCTGGGCGTGCCAGAGGGTTTGCTGGCGGCGGAGGGAGCGGTCAGTGCAACCGTGGCCGAGGCGCTTGCCAGGGGTGCGGCCCGAGTCCTCCAGAGCGATTACGCGGTGTCGGTGACCGGGGTGGCCGGACCGGGTGGGGGCTCGGTAGAGAAGCCCGTCGGCCTTGTGTACACAGGGCTGCATACGCCCGAAGCGACGGTAGCGGAGCGGCACCAGTTCGGCTCGGACGCGCCCCGGGATGCGATACGGCAGCGGGCGGCGTGGGTGGCACTGGACCGGCTCCGGCGGGCGCTGCGCCCCGGGTTGGGGCAGCCGGCGGCCACGGGTGGTTAGTCAGAACTAAGGGGGGCCTTCGTGGTGACGGCCCCGGCTCATTTCGTGCGGCTTCACGGCGACCTTGGCGGTGGCCGATAATGAGGGACGGCGATAGTCTATCAGGCCCACTCCGCACGCAGTCGTCCGCGGGGCCGCGGTGGTACGTGCGTGGCGGGTCGATCGTCCCGGTCGCGCGAGAGGAGTCTTTCGCATGCCCAGCAGAATGGTGGCCGCTGGCCTGTTACTTCTCGGGATCTCCGCGGGTGTGCTGGCACAGGCGCCGTCGCCGGTGGCGCCGGAATTGCGCAGCCCGGACGAAATCATTCGTGAGGCGAATCGATACTGGCTGGAAGCGCAAGATGCGACCGACCAGACGATGCGTGGCGAGGCCTTTCGCCGGGCGAGCGAATTGGTGGATCGGGCGCTGGCACTGGAGCCGGGGCACGTCGGGGCGAACGTGCTGGCGGGCGACTTGTTTGTAACGACCAATCGGTTTGATCAGGCGCGGACGGCGTTTCAGCGCGTGCTGGAGCGGGAGCCCAGCAATTACCGGGCGAACCTGGGGCTGGGGCGGATCTGGCTGGCCGCGCGCTCCCCACGGCAGGCGCTGAATTTTCTACAAGCGGCCGACAACGTGGCCAGCGGGCGTGAGCGGGCCGAGGTGAAGCGCCTGCTCGCCAGCGCTTACCTCGCGTTGCGGCGGACGAACGACGCCGTGACTGCGGCCGAGGAAGCCGTGCGGATTGACGCGGACGCACTGGAAGGGCGTGAGATTCTGGTCGAAGTGCTGACCGCTGCGGCGGAGACCGTCGGCGGGGTGGATGTGCAGCGGGTCAACCGGGCACTTGACGCCTCAAACGCGCTGATCGCACGGGCCGTGGAGATCGCGGCGGCAGCGCCGTGGGACCGGGGACGCCTGGCGCGGATCGATGCGGCGTACCAGAAGCAACTCGTGATCCTGCAAATGCTGCACAATTCGTTCTATGAGCGTAATTTCCGCAATGAGGCCATGGAAGTGCTGCGGGCCGGAACGGGGCCGGAAGCAGCGCAGGCATTGAGTCGCATGGGGGCGCTATATCGGCGGCAGGCGTTGTTGCGCATGGTGCTGACGGAGCATGATGCGCTGCTGTTGGCCGAAACGGCGGTGGGCGACCAGTATGATCCGCGCAACGTGGAGTATTTGCAGAATCTGGCGAGTGCGCACCTGCAACTGCGGGATTTGACCAGCCGACTGCTCGGGCGGGACCTGTCGCAGGATGAGGTGATGCGGAAACAGTTGGGAGAGATCTGCGGAAAGATTCTGGCAGTGGAACCGCACAACCGGTTTGCGGTCGCGCTGCTGGAGCAGATGGGGTTGGCGGTGCCCGGCCCGGCTGAGCCGTCGGACGAAACCGATACGGAGGCGGTTGGCGAACAAGGTTGAAGGGGCGGGGCCCGCGGCAGAAGGTGTGTGGCAGGACAAACGAGAAGCCCCGGCCGGAGCGGTCGGGGCTTCTTCGTTAGGACGTGCGGATGCGGGCGTCTCCGGAGTTACGGCTGAACCTGGGCCTGGAAGAGCGCGAGGTCGGCCAGGTCGACGTCACCATCGAAATCGAAGTCGCCCACTCGGCGCGGGTCGCAGGGTTCAAAGCCGCCGAAGTCCGGCCCGGTGAAGCTGGTACTGAAACCGCCGAAGTCGGCCGGCGTCACGGCACTGTCGCCGTTGAAGTCGCCCAGGAGGGGGGGAATCGCGGGCTGCAGGCAGATCGGCACAACACAGAAGTTGCCGGCACAGTCGCTGACGAGCACCGTACCGAGTCCGGGCAGCCGTGGGTTGGCCAGCGCGACCGAGTAGCGGACGATGGCAGCGCCGGGTTCGAACGGGTCGACGTGCAGGGCGAGGTTTTGGGCGTCCGCCGCAAGCTCGATCGTACACAACCCGGTCGCCCACTGTTCGCTGTCCTCGGCCCGGCCGTCGTAGCGTTCCGGGAAGGTCGGCGAGGTGATGGTCACGGACCAACTGTCGAAGGTGCCGCGGTTGAAAACACGGGTGTCCGCGATATTCAGCGTGTAGGTGCCGGCCGCGGGGTTGCCGTCGAGGATGCTGAGGGTTGCGGGGGCCTGGGGCCGCCAATGGCCGGTAAAGGGGGCCGTGCCCGCGTTGATCGCCAACGGTGCTTCGTCATCAAGCGTGGTGTCGATGAAATCGTTTCCGGTGCTGCCGATACCGTTGAACAGCGTGATGAACGCCGGGCTCAACAGGGTGGCGCGAATGTCGCCGTCGAATCCGTGGGTGATGTTGAGTGTCAGATCGAGATCGGTCACCTGGTCGACATCCGGGACGACGATGTCGGAATTCACACCGCCGGTGTCGTTGTCGGGGATCGTCAGGGGGCCATGAGTGCTGATGTAGCGCTTCGTATGACCGATGGAGCCGGTGCAGACCGGCGCTGTCGCATCGATATGCACGAGCATGTGGCGGCGGAAGCCGATGGCATCGCGGACACGCACGTAGCCGCGACCGTTGGCGTTGGGATCCGGACGGCCGACGACGAAGTGGGCATTACCCTGGCCATCGGGAGTAACGCTCAGAAGCTGCAGGTTGCTGGACCAGGGGGCCAGCTCGACGGCGGCGATGTTGGAGTCGCTCGGGGCATCATCGCTGGCGAACCCCTCGAAGAGCTGGGTGACGGGGTTCACGACACCGGTCACCACCGGCGGATTCTGATCGGCTGTCTGCGGGGCGAGGGTCAGTGGGATGGCGCGGACGTTACCGGCGCAGTCGACCAATTCGAACGTACCGGAGCCGGGCTGGGTGGGGTCGGCCAGAGTAATGACGTAGTCGACCTCCGCGGCGCCGGGGGCGAAGTTCGCCTGGGCCAGCAGGTTGGTGCTGCCCGGGCCGATGCGAACTTCGCAGATGCCGGCCTGCGGATAGCGCTCTCGGGCGGTGCCGACGTAACGCTCGGGAGCGCCAGGGGTGATCAGGGTGGCCGTCCAACGGCGGAAGATGGAACGCGTGGTCCCCTGTTCGCGGTAGTCGCCGACATGCAGCTCCCAGAGGCCGGCGGAGGGCCGGCCTTCGAAGACAAAGAGCATGTTGTCGCGTGGGTCGGACGAGATGCCGTCGCCGATGTAATCACCGCGGCCGTCCGGTTGATGCAGTCCGAAGAACTCGATCGAGCCGAGCGCCGGTTCGAGGTGGGCGTCATCCTCAACCGGGGCATTGTCATCGAGCAGCACCCAGATGTTGTCCTTGGTGAGGCCGACACTGCCCCGCTCGGTCATGCCGACGCGGTTGAGCAGGGCGGCCATGGCGTCGTCGTGGGTAAGGGTGGCGGCGAGACGGCCGATGTCACGCGTGTTGATCATGAGATCTACGATGACCTCGGAAACGGCCATGTTGTCGGAGACGTTGACGAGGGAGGGGACGCCGATGGGATCGAACGATCCGACCTCGAGCTGGACTTCGGCGCCGAGCGTGATGTCACGTGTGACGCGACCATCATTCTCGGGCACTTCGTTGTCGGGCAGACCCGTGAGCGAGACCGGCGTTTCGCAGGTGTTTTGAGACAGATCGGTCACGATGATCGTGCCCGATCCATTCTGGGACGGGTTCACGAGCCGGACGAAGTACGCGACGGATGTGTCGCCGGGCTGGAAGTCTGCAGACAGTTCCAGCACGACATTGTCGGCATTGTTCAACTGAATCGAGGCAAGGCCGGTATTGTCCTCGGCGAAGCCGGCGAAGTACTCGGGGTTCGGGAAGCCGGCGTCGATGTCGAGTGACCAGCGAATCAGGTTGCTGCCGCCGGTGTTGCTGTTGGTGCTGTCGATGACGTTCAGCAGCCAGGTGCCGAAGACTTCGCGTCCGTTGAGCAGCGCGAGGCCGCCGGCCTCCTGCGGTCTCCAGCGGCCGGTGTAGGGCTCATCGCCGCTCAAGATGGAGAGTATGGCGGCGGCATCGTCGTCGAAGGTTGCGTCGGTCAAATTGAAAGCACTGCTGCTGCCGCGGTTGATGGTGAGCGCGATGGGTGTGCCGTCGGGATGGATGAGGTAGCAGCGCACATCGGGCACGCGCGAGGTTTCCACGGTGACGGTGACATCGACGTCCTGAATCAGGCCGGTGGCGTTGATGCGGAGATCTCCGCTGACGCCAGGGCCCGCGGGCTGGTTGTCCGGCGCGTGCAGCGGCGGGTGGCTGCTGAAGAAGGTCCGGCGGCCGGAGATCTGCACGGCGCCCCCGCAGGCGGGCTGGTCAGCGTCGATCGCGACCGCGGCGCTGGCGGTGTTGCCGGCGCAATCGGTGATGATTAGCTTGCCCGCGCCGGAGATGCTGGGGTCGAGCAGACCGATCTGGAAGACGGACGTGGGGTCGCCGGGGGACAAGTTCACGTTGAGTAGGGTGAGGTTCACGCTGCCGGCGGCTAGCGTGATGGAGCACAGGCCGCTGTCGCCCGCTGCGTTATCCGAAGCGGTGACGGTGAGCGTATCGTTGAAGAAGTCGGTCATGATGGACAGGATGACCGGATCGCGCTCCTCGAGCAGGGCGGGCGCCGCGTCATCACGGAAGATCGCGAGCTCGTAGGTGCGCCCGGGGCCGAACATGTTCGCCCGGGCACCGTAGACCTGTACGACGTAGGTGCCACTGGCGGGCGCCGTGAAAACCAGGCCCTCGGCGGGATAGTCGGGGGCCTGGCCGGGTTTCACCAGGCCAGTGTCATTGTGGCTGCTGATGAGCACATCGCCGTCAACATCGAAGACGCGCAGGCCGGCATCGGTGGCGAGCGGATGGGTCGGATCGGCCCCGCCACTGTCGCGCTCGGGGTCGCCGTCGAGCGCGAGGTAAATGCGTTCGCCGGCCTCGGCATGGAAGGCGTAGTGGTCGAGATCCCCGTTGGTCAGGAGGGTGCCGCGGAAGTAGTCCTTGCCGCTGGCGTCGGCGAAGTTGAGCGTGTCGTTCGGTTCGCATTCCAGCGCGGGGCTGCGGCCGGCCGGCTGCACGCCGTAGTGCAAACCGTAGCGGGCGAGCGTCTGGCCGGTGGCGGTGGCGACCTGCAGATAATGAGGACCGTCGACTTGCGCACTCACGCCGGCGACCGCGGAGGCGAAGGAAGACGTGCGGAAGTTGAGTGTGGCGATGGGGGAGACAGAGCCCTCGCCATCATCGTCGTCGAACTCGAGCACGCCACCGAACGGATCGAGAATCGTGAGAGTGCCCTCGATGTTGCTCAGTGCGGCGTTGCCAACGTCGAAGAGGGCATAGAGCCGGTCCCCCGCCAGGAGCGGCACTGTCCACACGTCGATGTCACCGGGGCCGACGAGCTGCCCGCCGTTGAGCAGGCCGGGGAGCAGCGGGGAGGCCTCGAACGGGAAGTTGTTCGGCTCCACCTCGGTGATCCCCCAGTTCGAGGCGTGATCGACGAGCAGCGTGTACTTGGCGTCGGGGAGCGACAGGGTGCCGCTGTCCACGACCACGTAATAGGTGGTGTCGAAATCGAGCGTTACGACGATGGTTTCGGATTGGCGCAGCGTGCTGGAAGTGTGGCTCGCAGCGCCGAGGCAGCCGAACGGGAAGAACGGGGGGCACGAATCGACGATGTAGAGCAGGCCGTTCCAGGCCTGCCCATGGGGCACCAGCGAGAATAGGTAGTCGCCGGCATCGGAAGGATTGGGACCGGTGGTGAAGGTATAGACGTGGTCGGGACCGGGCAGGAACGTAGGGCCTGTGTCGACGATGGCGCAGCGCCCGGTACCAGGTACGAAGGTGATGTTGTTACTGGCACCTGTCAGCGTGCCGACAACCGCCGTAGGCAACGTGTTCGGAATGAAGCCCGGAGCGGCGCAATGGTACGGCCCGGCGCTGGGCGCCTGGGTTACGACCAGCGTGAACTCGAATTCCTGGGCTCGCGGAGCAATCTCGGCGCTGTCGACGACAATCAGGTATTCGACACCCGCGGTGAGCGTGGCGACGACCGTATCGGCGACGTCACGGCTGTTGGCATCGGACCCGGCGATAAAGATGCCGCTGCCGGCCTCGAGTACGTAGACGCACAGGTTGGGTATCGGAACCGTCCCGCCCGAACTGGCGTACACGGGCACCTCGACCCACGGAATCATGGTGATCCAGTGGTTGCCGGTGGTGGTTGGGGTGAAACGGTAGAAGACATCCGGGCCAGGCACCGACGGCAGGTTGCCGAGGGTCGTTGTGCCGATCGAATTGGTGCCGCGGACATTGGAGCCCGTGACAATCACCGGCGCAGCGCCGAGAATCTCAGCGGTGGCGGCCGTGTCGTTCGGGGGTGGTGGGTAAGCCGCGAACGCGCTGATACCGGTGGTGGCAAGGAGAACGAGCGCGGCGGTCACGACACCGACGCGCGCACGACGCGCTGTGCTGACGAGCATGAAATGGCTCCTTCCTCTGTAGCGGGCTCAACGGGGCGCGCGACATGCGGGCGAATCCTGCGAGTTCGTGTGGAACCGGTACCCCACCGGCCGTATGCACGTGCCTCGCGATGCCTGGTGTTGGCGGTGTGCCCGTGCCTGACGTCGCCTCCTCGACGCCCGTTCCCATTCGCAGTAGACCAGATGCGCCGGCGTGAGTCAACGCGAAACCACCAAGGTTTTGATTGAAGCCCGGGTGCGCCGGAAGTACACTGCGACGTGGAGGAGTGGCAGACAGAGAGGCGCGACGCGCGGGTGGCGGGGCAGTATGCGAATTGCAAGCACCGCTGAGCGGGTGGCGTGCCGTTCGGGACGCCAAGGGTAGCCATGTCCGATAGTTCGGGACCGCAAAGTGCCTGCGGCTCGGTGACGACTACCGTACCCGACCGAGGTAACGATGGAGATCACAGCATGAGCAGTGGAGTTTGGCCTGCACGGTGCGCCCCGACGGGGCTCTTGTCTTGGGTGCTGGGGGTGGTCTGCACGGCGGTGTTTGCTGGCGCCCCGGTTCATGCTTCCGACGCTGCGGTTCCGCCTGAAACGGGCTTGTTCTTCCACGATGTTCACGGTGTCTGGCATGTCACGCCCGCCGGTGATGAGGTGCTGGTCGCGCTGCGGCCGGGGACGTGGGTGCGAAATCAACGGCCAGCGTTTCTTGGGCAGCGCACGGCGGCCGAAGATCTGCCTGAACATGTCGCGGAATTGGAACTAGGGATGGAGCAGCGCGGGCTGTTCGTGGTGCGTGGTCCGCTAGCGTCACAGGATTGGGCGCGACATCGCGAGGTGGCGTGGGTGCTGCCGGTGCTGTACCCGAGCGAGGGTGGGGTGCCATTTTACTTGACGAATGAGGTGGTGGCCGGTTTCCGCCCCCAGGTGACAGAGGACGAGGTCCGGGCACTGGCAGACGAGCTGGGCTGCGATGTGAAGCCCCTGGCGCGCGGCAACCACCGCTATCTGTTGGTGGTGCGCGACACGCAGGCGGTCTTTCCACTGGACGTGGCAAACGCGGTGCACGCCCGTGAGGATCTTGCGCTGTATGCGCATCCCGATTTCTTCGTACCGAAGGTCCGCTTCGGCAGTGGCCCGATTCTGGACCCGCTGTATGCGCTCCAGTGGCACCTCGACGGAGACGAATTCAAGGGGGCGGCGGCCGGCAGTGATATCAACGCGGAAGTGGCCTGGGACAGTGGGAACGGCCCGTTCGCGCTAGGGCGGCCGGAGGTGCGCGTCGCGATCATCGACGACGCGGTCCAGAGAATGCATCCGGACCTGTTCCCGAACTGGGCGACAGGGCTGAACCTCGACGTCGATCCACCCACGGACGATCCCAGCCCGAACTCGGGCCAGAGCCACGGGACGGCTTGCGCGGGCGTCGCGGTAGCCGCAGCGAATGCGCTCGGTGTGCGCGGGGCCGCGCCGCACTGCGGGCTGATCGGCATCAAGTTCTTCAGCGCGCCGCTGAGTGCGACGGCCGATGCGTACTACTTCGCGATCGATCCGAACAATGACGGCGATCACAGTGATGGCGCCACGGTGTTGAGCAACTCCTGGGGCTTCGCCAGTGGGACGTTCGCACCGGCCGACATCGTGACGGCGATTCACACGGCCGCGAGCACCGGCCGCAACGGCAAGGGGGCGCTGGTATTGTTTGCGGCGGCAAACAGCGCGCACACGGTGAACGGAGTCTCGGCGCTGGCGCAGCTGCCGAGTGTGCTGGCGATTGGCGGCTCGAACAGTCATGCGGAGCACACGGAATTCAGCGATGTGGGGCCGGAGGTGGCGGTGGTCGCGCCGACGAATGATCGCGGCACGGACGGCGTGCGGCGCCCCTGGCTCGACATCACGACGACCGACCTGATGGGCAGTTCGGGCTATAACGGGTTGCCGGACCTGGACTACACGAACGCGTTCGGCGGAACGAGCTCGGCCACGCCACTGGCTGCGGGCGTGTTTGCGCTGGTGGTTTCGCAGGATCTAACCATGTCCGCGGCGCAGGCCCGGGCGATCGTGCAGCGGACGGCAGTGCGGCTGGACGAACCCTACGGGCGATTCGACGGAATCACCGGCCACAGCCACCGCTTCGGGTTCGGCAAGGTGGACGCGGGGGCCGCGGTGCATGCGGCGCTGGCGGGGATCCGTTGGCCGGACCGCATTCGGGCGCTGACGGCGTCGGCCGCGGGCAGCGCGAATAGTCTGGTATGGACGTCGCCGTCCAACGACTACGCCGGTAGTCTGTTGGTGCGGTCGAGCGTCCCCTTCGCGTGGATGCCGACGGATGGCGAGACGTATGAGGTGGGAGCGGAGGTGGCACCGGGTGTGACGGTGATCTACAGCGCGCCCGGAGGAGCGTATGTGGATGCCGGGGCGGACAGCGGGGGTTTCTTCTACGGCGTGTACCCTTACAGCGCCACCGCACGCTATGGCTTTGGAGCCCGGGCCCACGTGCTGCGGGATGCCGTCACGCTTTTCGCCGACAACAGTGAGATTCCCGACCCGGGTTGGACCACGGGCGGAGCGCAAAACGAGTGGACCCGCGGTATTCCCACGTCGTCGCAGGGAGTATTTACGCAGGCGATTCTCGGCAGCGGCCCGCTGGCCGGGCTGAACGGACTGCGTGCGATCGGTGGGAACAATTGCTGGGGTACGGATCGCGCCGCCAATTACAACGCCAATGCGAATGCCTGGCTGCAGACGCCGCTCATGAACTTGACGGGGGTGACCCGGCCGGTGTTCCTCGAGTACTGGGACTGGTGCCTGCTCGAGACTCCGTACGACACCTGCTTCGTGGAAGTGGTCGATGCGGATGACCAACTGCTGGGCGTGCTCGATGCGGACACCGGCGGGGACTACGACTGGACGCTGCGGGTGTACGATCTGACACCCTTCGCCGGTCAGCCGGTCAAGGTGCGGTTCCGGCTGCAGGCGGACGAGCTTCTGCAGCGTGACGGGTGGTTCATCGACGATGTGCGCATCGTGGTGGCGGGCAGCGGGGAATTGCCGCCGGTGGCGCGACCACTCTACCGCGAGACGCCTGCCCAGACGGAGGTTGCAACGCTGCTGCGGGCGAGCGACCCCAATCCGGGTGATGTGCTGACGTATGAGATCACGCAGTTGCCCGCGCATGGGCAGTTGCGCGATCCGAACGCCGGCCCCATTACGAGCGTTCCGTATACGCTTTCAGCGGGTGGAGCGATCGTGGCATACACTCCGGCGACGGGGTATGAAGGCCCGGATGTGTTCCTGTACCGGGCCTTCGATGGCGGGCTGCATTCGAATGCGGCGCCGGTGCGGGTTTCCGTCGGCACGCCGCAGGTGGCGTACGACTTCCCGCTCCAGACGAATCCGGGCTGGCTCACGGAGGGCCTGTGGGCCTACGGCCAGCCGCAGGGGAATGCCGGCGATCCGGTCACCGGGTACACCGGTGCGCGGGTCTATGGTTACAACCTCGCCGGTGCGTATACGAACGACATGCCCCCACGGAGTCTGACGACTCTGCCGCTGAATTGCACGGGTTTATCACGGGTGTCGCTGCGTTTCGCGCGCTGGTTGACGGTGGAATCGGCCAGTGCGGACGGTGCGAGCATCGAGGTTACCCACGACGGCGTCCACTGGCACACGGTCTGGAACAACCCGACCGGCAACCTGATCGACACAAGCTGGAACGTTGTAGAGTACAACATCGCGGCGGTGGCCGACGAGCAGTCGTTCGTGCAGGTGCGTTGGGTGATGGGGCCGACGAACCGGACGAACGTATTCGGCGGCTGGAACGTGGATGATGTGCAGGTTCTCGCGATCGGAACGCCACAGGAGAACCAGGCCCCGTTTGCGCAGGCGGTTCACGTCTCCACGCCGCGCGACGTGGAGGTGTCGGTCGCGCTGGCTGCGATCGACGCGAACCAAGATCCGCTGGTCTATGAGCTAGTGTCGCTGCCGACCGTGGGTATGTTGCGGGAGCCGGGCGGCCCACCGCTCGAGGTGGCCCCGGTGAACCTGGCAGGGGCGGCGCTGCTCTATACACCGGAGCCGGGCTTTGTGGGGGATGCGACTTTCACCTACCGCGCGCGTGATGGATTGCTGGACTCCAACATCGCGACGGTGACGGTCCAGGTGCTGGCCGCGGCCCCCTTCCCGTTCGAGGAGGATTTCGAGGCGGGCCCGCCCTTCGCACCGTATTGGTATCCGGTGAGCACGGCGACCGGGCGCATTCGACTGACGACGCTGGACGGTCCGCTCGGCAACTACCATGCGACCATGGACACTTCGTACGCGGGCACTTTCAGTCTGAATGAGCTGACGCTGGTGGTCGATCTGTCCGGCGCATCATTTGTACGGCTGGCCTACGACTGGAAGAACTTCGCCGACGAAGTGCACCCGTTGCCCGCCACGTGGACGGGGTCGTTCGAAGGGGATGGCGTTGCGATCAGTGCCGACGGGAATACGTGGTACCGTATCGCGGATTTCACGGGTGCGACGAACTTCGTCTGGAACACGACGCTGATCGACCTCGACCAGGCCGCGGCGGCCGCGGGGCTGGTGTACCACGACACGTTCCGTATTCGCTTCCAGCAATACGACAACCAGCCGATCCCGTCGGATGGAATCGCGCTTGACAACATCCGGCTGATCCAGGGGACCAGCGATCCGGTCATCAGCACGGCGACGCTGCCGCCGGCGCGCTTGGACCTCCCGTACGGGCCGGTCGCGGTCGAGGTGCTGGGCGGCGACCCGCCCCTGGCATTCGAGGTGCGCCCGATCTACGTGGAGGAACCGCTCGGGGCGAATCTGTTTACACCTTCAGGTGTGCCGCAGGGCTGGATCGGCGGCAACGAGGTGTTCGACTACACGCTGCCTTTCGCCTTCCCGTTCTACGGTTTCTGGTACACGGAAGTGAAGATCGCGATCGACGGTTGGATCAACTTCGGCCCGTTCGTTGGATCGGCGTTCAACAACAGCACGGCGCTGCTGGCGGCAAATCGGAGAATCGCGCCGTTGTGGGACAATTTGCGCACCGATCAGGGCGGTGATATCTACATCGATGAGAGCGTGCCTGACCAGGTGACGATCACATGGGTGGCGGTCACGCACACGGGCTTCTTCCCGTGCGAGTTCAGTGCGACGCTGTACGCGGACGGCCGTATCCGCTTCGACTATGCGGCCGGCAATTCCAACCTGACACCGACGATTGGCGTATCCGCCGGTGACAACGCGCGGTATGCGTTGTCGGCGTACGACGGTGCGGCGGCACTGTCGGCGGTCGACTCCGTTGAGTTTGACCTGTCACGTCTGCCATCGGGCGTGAGTTTGTTACCGGATGGCACGCTGTTTGGAACACCCACGGAAACGGGGCGCTTCAAGCCGCTGTTACGGGTCACGGACAACTCGGGTCGAACGGATGCGCGGTTGCTCGTTCTGCGGGTGGTTCCCGACTTGTTCGGTGACGCGGACACCGATGGGGATGTGGATTTCGACGACTTCGAGTTGCTCGTATTTTGCATGGATGCCGCCCCGCGACCGCCGTGGTGCATCGAGTTTTTCGACGGTGACGGTAACGGCACGGTGGACTTGGCGGACTTCGCCCTTTTCCAGGTGGGCTATACGGGGCCGTTGCTGCCCTAATGCCACTTGCGGAGGCGGTTCAGCCGTCGAAGCCGAGACGGTTACGCAGAATGGCGACGACCGCCAGTGCGACGGGTACGCCCAGTGCGAGCGTTCCGCAGACCAGCCCCGTCAGGGCGCGCCCGGCCCCGCGCCAGGGTCCGGGGTCGCGTCGGATCGTGCGGCGTGCGCGCCGGGCAAGCACGATCGCACTGAGGGCGAGGATGACCGCTGTGGCCATCGCGCCTAGCGCGGCGAAGCCCGCGTAGGCGGCGGCGGCCGGCGCCGGTTTGTCCGGACCGAAGGACGCCACATCAAAATTGGCGCTGAGCCATGCGAGTAGAGCCAGCACGGCCGCCCAGGCGACCAGACTGCCGAGCCCGCAACCCATGGCACCCGTAGCGCCCGGCATGGGGCGTGGGTGCTCCGCCGCCGTGGTGGCGGAAATCTGTGGGTTGGACAGAACAAGGTTTTCCGCCCTTGCATCGGGGATGGGTGGTGCGACCTCACCCGGGCTGTCCGCGTCCGGGGTAACGGGCCGGTCGGACACGATCTTGCCATCGCGCATCTGGATGATGCGGCGCGTCTGTTGGGCGATGTCGGGCTCGTGGGTGACGATCACGACGGTCACGCCCAGACGATTCAGCTCGTGGAAGATCGCCATGATCTGTTCGCCGGTGCGTGTATCGAGGTTGCCAGTGGGTTCGTCCGCGAGGAGCAGGGGTGGATCGTTGACAATGGCGCGAGCGATGGCGACGCGTTGGCGCTCGCCGCCGGAGAGCTCGTTGGGTTTGTGCGTGGCCCGATGCGTGAGACCCACCCGCTCGAGGGCCCGCCGGGCGGGTTCACGGGTACTGCCGAGCCGCGCGTAGAAGAGCGGGACGGTCACATTCTCCAGGGCGGTGGTGCGGTTGATCAGGTTGAACGTCTGGAAGACGAAACCGATCTCACGGTTGCGCACCTTGGCAAGTTCGCGGTCGGAGAGGCGGCTGACATCACGGCCATTGAGCACATAGCGGCCGGAGTTGGGTCGATCGAGGCAGCCGAGCAAGTGCATCATGGTGCTCTTGCCGCTGCCAGAGGCCCCGGTGATGGCGACAAACTCACCGCGCCGGATCGTGAGGTCGACCCCGTCCAGCGCGCGGACGATGGTATCACCCATCCGATACAGCTTCGTCAGGCCGCGCACTTCGATCAGGTTCAAGCCGCCGCGCTCCTGGGTCTGCCCGCCCGGGGCCGTTGCTGCTGCCGATTGGGATGCGGTCACCGTCGGCATCACCGATCGGCCGCCCGCCGCGGCAGCCGGGTGTAAATCTCGGTATCAGGTTCGAGGGGGAAATCACTGAGCACTTCGAGCACCTCCGTGAACTCGCCGTCGGTGATGCCGAAGCGGCAGGGGACAAACTTCTCCTGCCAGCGCTCGCCGGAGCCCTGCTCGCCGGGAACCTTCACATACACGCCCCGCTGCGTCTCGAGCGTCATCACCGCTTCGGCGGGGACCTTCAAAGCGTCGCGCACGAACTCGACGGTGAACTCGACCTGGGCCTGTGCGCCGAGGGCAACTTGAAGCGTTGCGCATCGGTGATTTCGACATGCACGTCGAATTGAATGACGGACGAGCCCGGATTCAAGCGTCCCTGCGGCTCGACCCGGATGATGCGGCCTTCGAAGATCTCGTCGGGGAAGGCATCCACCGTGATCTGCACGGTACCGCTGCGGGTGGTCATTTGGGCGGCATTCTGTTCCGCGGCGTTGCGCAGGTTGGGCATCTCGGGCAGGGCTTCGGTCGGTGACACGTTCAGCACGCGGCCGTAGTGGGCCTCATCCAGTTTGGCAACGACTTTCTTGGTGGACACATCCGCATAACGGAGCAGCACCGTTCCGCCCGTGAAGCCCTGCGTGGCGGACTGTACCAGCATGCCGGTCTTGACGTAGACATCGGTGACGATCCCCGAGCCCGCGGCGAGGACGGTGGTCTTGCGCACGCGCTCCTCCGCGTCTTCCCAGGATTTGCGGGCGGATTCGACCAGGGCTTCCTGCGACAGTACGGCCGCCCGCGTATCTTCCAGGGACAGCTCTGCGGAACGTACGGCGACTTCCGCGCGTTTGACCTGCGCCTGGCTCATTTCGTCCCGGGCGCGGAGATCGTTCTGTTCGCGCATGCTGTAAGCCGGACGGGCGCGGTCGTCACCCGCAGCCGCCCGGCGCTCGGCGGCCGCGACGTTCTCTTCCATCTCGTCGCGGGCAAACTTCGCGACGCGCGCCTGTGCGACCAACTCGGCAAGCTGGTGGCGCGCCGTCTCGATATTGGCTTCGGCCTGCTGCACGGCGACGCGGGCCTGTTTCAGGATGGCGTCGGCGCGGTCGAGATCGGCCTTGGCCCGGTCACGCATACGCTCTTCATCAGCCGGATCGAGCACGACGAGGGGCTGATCCTCCTGTACGAAGCGTCCCTCAACGACGGTGACGTCGATAATGCGGCCAGAGGCCTCCGACTTCACCTCGATGATTTGTGCGGGCTGGATCAGGCCGGGTGCCCCGATGGGTACCTGGATGTCACCGCGCTCGACCTTGGCGAACTTCGGCTGCGCCCACACCGGGGTCAGAGTCTGCTGGCGCGCCACATACCACACGCCGCCGACCAGCGCCAGCACCATCACGAGCCCGAGCCACTTGTTCATATCAGCTCAACTCTCAAGCTTGGCATGTTCCCTTGCACGGTGCCAACCAGGCATCCACACGGTGGGGATGCCGGCCGCGGGGGCTGCCAGACGGATAGGCGGCGTGAGCGCGGTCATCCGCGGCGCCGCCGCCCCTGATCCTAATTCGCCCGGTAGGGCACGAAGGGCAAATCGAACGCCTCGGCGACCGGTGCGTAGGTGATCTTGCCCTGTACGATGTTCAAACCCGCTGCCAGTCCCGGATCGGCGGTGCAGGCCGCTTCCCAGCCACGATTCGCGAGGCGGGTAAGGTATGGGATGGTAGCGTTCGTCAGGCCGAACGTGCTCGTGCGTCCGACGGCACCCGGCATGTTCGCCACGCAGTAGTGGACGACGCCATCGACGATGAAGATCGGATCCTTGTGGGTGGTTGGGCGGGTGGTTTCACAGCATCCCCCCTGGTCGACACTGACGTCAACAAGCACGGAGCCGTTCTTCATCGTCCGCAGGTATTCGCGTTTGACGAGATACGGTGCCTTGGCGCCCGGGATGAGCACCGCGCCGATGACGAGATCCGCCATGACCAAGTGGCGCCGGACGGCTTCGTCCGTGCTGAATACAGGTGTCACGTTCGCCGGCATCACGTCGTCGAGATAACGCAGCCGGTAGAGATCGATATCGAGAATGACCACGTTCGCGCCCAGCCCGGAAGCGAGCTTCGCTGCGCAGGTTCCCACGATCCCACCACCCAACACGAGCACATTGGCGGGTTCCACCCCTGGAATCCCACCGAGCAGGATACCTTGGCCCTCCATCGGCTTTTCAAGGAACTTGGCCCCTTCCTGAATGCTCATTTTCCCGGCGACTTCGCTCATCGGAGCGAGCAAGGGCAGCCGCCCCTGGCGATCCTCGATCGTCTCGTAAGCGATCGCGATACACCCGGAATCGCGCACGCCCTCTGTCAGTGCGCGGCTGGCCGCGAAGTGAAAGTAGGTGAACACGACCTGGTTCGGGCGAATCCGGGGAATCTCCTCCGCGAGGGGTTCCTTGACTTTGCAGATCAAGTCACTGCGCTGCCAGACCTCAGCCGCCGAGGACACGAGCTCAGCCCCGTACTTCCGGTAATCCTCATCAGGGATACCCGAACCGACCCCCGCGCCCTGTTCAATCACGACGGTGTGCCCCCCTTTTTTCAATTGCTCGACGCCGGCCGGAACCACCGCGACGCGATACTCGTCCGCCTTAATCTCTTTGGGTACGCCGATGATCATTCGGGCAACTCCTGCAAGGGCATGATCCGGTCGATAGTTCTCACGATCTGTGGAGCCGCAACCTTCATGACATTACGGACACTCGGGTTCGCCCGCAAGCAACGCCGTGCAACGCCTGTCGAAACGTGTGGTCCGCGGCGCGTGACGCTGGGGTGCGCCGCGGTGGTCACGCTTGTGGTGGCCGGCTGTGCCGCGCCCCCCACCCGTACCGTCGCGCTGGGAACACTCCGCGCGGCGCCCGCGCAGCCCTGTGAGAACCGGTTCGCCGTGGCGTCCGACCCGGTGGGGTTGCGGGCCCTGTGCCGGCCGCTGGGAGAGCGATTTGGGGTCTTCGAGATCCGCTCGCGCCAGGATTGGAATGCCCTGTTGCGTGTGGTGCCCGAACTCGGGCTGCGGTTGCCGTGGTCGCGTGAGGCCGTGGTCGCAATTGCTTGCTGGGACGGCACACCGCTCGATGGGGGTTGGCCGGTGGAATTGCGATCCTTCCGTCTGCACGAAGGGCTGGGGCTGGTGTCGGCCCAGTTCCACGGAGGCACATTTATGCCGGACGGTACGGCCCGCGTGGTGGTGGCGCCGGTGCCGGGGCTACGGCGCCTGCTGGCTGTCGAGGTCGGCGGGACGGTCTACGCGACCACGCCCTGATCAGGAAGGTGGGTTTCGGCCTCTTCGTCCGGTCTACTCGGCCAGCCACGCGCGCATGCGGTCGGCGTTGTCGATCAACCAGCGGACTTTCCGCTCGATCATCGTCAGGATGCCGAAACCGGGCAGCCGGCCGAAGGAACCCGTCACCGCGATCGGCAGGGCGGCCTCAGCGATCAGGGCTTCGATCATCAGTTCGGGCAGAATGCGGCGCGGTTCGCGCGGAACGTGCAGGATGGATTGATAACCGGCGAGGAAACGCCGCATGCGCGATTCATCAAAGAAATCCGGCCAATCCTGCGGTGGGGTGGTGCCGCGCAGGATCGAAAACTGCAACATGCCATACGCCAGGTCGATGAGTGGCGGCTGCAGGCGGGCGGCGTCGAAGTCGAGCACCGCTACGACGCGTCCGTGACGAAAAAGCATGTTCCCCGGATGCCAATCCCCGTGGATGATGGTCGGTGGCCACTTGGCGAAACCCGCCGCGACGACCACGTCAGACGCGATATCGTAGTGTTCGTAGAGGCGCTGCGTCATCCCGAGCAGTTCGGCTTCGTGGCCCATGACGGAATCGTGGCCGCTGGTGACCGTGGGAATGGCGTTCAGGCCGGCCCGGACATTGGGGGCGTCGTGGTAACTGCCGGCCGGGGGCTTCCAGGTGGTTTCGAAATCGGTGACCGCGCGATGGTAGCGGGCGAGCGTGTGACCGGCCCGCTGGGTTTGCTCGAGCGAGTTGTCGCAGCGCTCGCCCTCGACGAACTCGAAGAGCTCGTAGACGTAGCCGCGAAGCTGGAGCAGAGAGTTGTGTTCATCGCAGGTGCCGACCAGGGCCGGGACCGGAAACTGGCCGGCGTGCAGATGCCCGATCAGGGCATGGGCAAAGGCCACCTTGAAGGGATCGTCGCGGCCGTGGGCCCGGCGTTTGAGCAGATAGCGGCCGCGGGGGGTTTCGAGCAGGAGCTTGGGGGATTTTCGCGAGCCGCGGCTGAATTCCTTGGCACTGCGGATCACGCCGACGTTGTAGTGGCTGAGCACCTCGGCGAGTTCGTCGTGAGCGAAACGTTCACGTTCAGACATGCGATGGTTCAATCATTCGGTACATTGCGGTTGGGACCGGCCGGCAGCCGGCGGCACCATGTAAGTCCGGACAGGTGCCACGTTACGCACAGTGTAGCGGTTCAACCGCTCGACTACCCAGCCACCCGACCTGCGAACGGTGGCGGGCGGACCTTCGCATGCGTACAGTGGCCGCGGCAGCACCGGCGCGCGATCCCTGTTCAGGACTTGGGGATCGATTATAGCAAGACGGCCGCAAGGGAGCTGGCGTGTGCAGCGAGCGGCGAACCGGCGCCAGCGCGGGTACACTGTCCTGGTTGGCCCGATCGACACATCGACCCGTCGAACAGCCGTAGGATCCAACTGCCCAAACGAGAAAGCGAGGCGTGCATGAGCCGCTTGCAGCGCGGAATGATCGTGGTTGTCACCGGAGTGCTGGCCGTGGGGTGGGCGGAGGCACAGTCGCGGAGTGGAGCATTCCCCGGCTACGGCATTCTTCCCAAGGAGGACACGGGTGCCCTGCGGTTTCTGCAGCAGCATCCGGAGTATGACGGGCGCGGCGTGGTGGTGGCCATATTCGATACGGGCATCGACCCCGGGGCGCCCGGCCTGCAGACGACGCCGGACGGGCGGCCCAAGATCGTCGATGTGGTGGACGGGTCCGGCAGTGGGGACGTGGCGACCACCAAGGTTGTGCGGGCCGAGGGCGGCTTCATCACGGGGCTAAGTGGCCGCAAGCTGAAGGTGGGTGCGGACTGGGTGAACCCGAGCGGGGAGTACCGCGTGGGTCTGAAGGCCGGCTACGAGTTGTTTCCGCGCGAGCTGGTCGGGCGGCTGAAGGCGGAGCGCCGCAAGACCTGGGATGAGCGGCAGCGCGCGTTGGTCACGGCGCTGCGGCGCGAGATCGAAGCGTGGAAAAACGCCAACCCCAGTCCGACGGCCGAGCAGGCGAAGGAACGTGACGATCTCGAACTGCGTCTCAGCCAGTTACAGGAGGTCCAGCAGGGATACGAGGATCCGGGGCCGGTCTACGACTGCGTGGTATTCCACGATGGCAGCGTGTGGCGGGCGGTCATTGACACCGATGAAGACGGGGATCTGACGAACGAACAGCGGCTGACGAACTTTCGACTCGAGCGGCAGTACGGCACCTTTGGTGCTATCGACCTGATGAACTTCGCGGTGAACATCTACAACGATGGTGCCGTGCTTTCGATCGTCTGCGACAGCGGGGCACACGGTACACACGTTGCCGGGATCGTCGCCGCGTACTTTCCCGAGCAGCCGGAGCTCAACGGTGTTGCGCCCGGTGCGCAACTTGTGTCGGTGAAGATCGGCGACACGCGGCTCGGTTCGACTTCGGTCGGTACGGGCGAGATTCGCGGTGTGGTGGCCGTACTCCAGAACGGCTGCCAGCTCATCAACATGAGCTATGGCGGGCCGACGGCGGATCCGGACAGCGGGCGGACGATCGAAATCTACTCGGAGCTGGTGAACCGCGACAACGTGATCTTCGTCGCGAGCGCGGGCAACGAGGGTCCGGCGCTCTCCACGGTGGGATCACCCGGCGCGACGACCGAGGCGCTGTTCGGCGTCGGTGCGTACGTATCGCCGGACATGATGGCCGTGCAGTATTCGATGCGGGCAACCGTCGCCCCGATCCAGTTCACCTGGTCTTCACGCGGGCCGACCTACGATGGCGCCCTCGGAGTGGTCTTCAGTGCGCCGGGTGCGGCGATTGCGCCGGTTCCCAACTGGGCGTTGCAGCGGAATATGCTGATGAACGGCACGTCCATGGCGGCGCCGAATGCCTGCGGCAACATCGCCTTGTTGCTCTCGGGCCTGCTGGCGCAGGGCCGCGACTGGACACCCGGTGAAATCCGCCGTGCCTTCGAGAACACCGCCGTGGATGTCCCCGGGGTGGAACGCTTTGCACTCGGGGCGGGTTTGATCCAGGTGGACCGTGCGTACGAGTACCTGGCGCGCTACGGGTCGGCGGCGGATCGCGATGTGCGTTTCGATGTGCGCGTGACGACGCGTGGCGACGCGCGGGGCATTTACCTGCGGGAGCCGGAGGAGGTAAATCGTCCGCACGAAGCGCGGCTGACGATCACGCCCGTGTTTCACGAGGATGCGGACAACCAGCGTCGCGTGGAGTATGAGCTGCGGTGCCGACTGGAGAGCACCGCCCGGTGGGTCGAGTGCGCCGAGCACCTGATGGTCATGCACGGCGGCCGGCGACTCGATGTACGAGTCGATCCGACGCGGCTCAGTCCGGGGGTGCATTATGCCGAAATTCGTGGTTTCGACGCCGCCGATCCGCAGCGCGGTCCGCTGTTTCGCGTGCCCATCACCGTGATTCGACCGCACGCGCTGCCCGCCGGGGGTGTGACCTGGCGCGAGCGACTGGTGTTCGAGGCGGGTCAGATCGAGCGGCGGTTCCTGGCGGTGCCGGAGGGCGCCACGTGGGCGGATGTGCGTGTGCGGCGCGTGGATGACGAGGAGCGCCGACTGGTGATTCTGCACACGGTGCAGCTCGTGCCCGGCGAGGCGTATACCCAGCACGAGTTGCAGGAGTACCTGCCACTCGGTCCCGGGGCGGATGAAGTCCGCAGTCTGGCGGTGACCGGTGGTCGCACACTGGAATTGTGCCTGGCGCAGTTCTGGTCGTCACTCGGAGCGTGCGAGCTCGACGTTGAGGTGAGCTTCCATGGGCTGCTGCCCGATGCGACCGCAGTGCTTGTGGATGGTGCGACCATGGGCACGCCGGTGCGGGTTGTGGCGACGCTTGCGCCGGAGCGGTTGGGACCGAAGAACACGCTCGACACACTGCGGAAGGTGTTGCGACCGGTCGAGGCGCAAGTGCGTACTCTTGATGGTGAGCGCGACAAGCTGAACCGTGAAAGGCAGATCTATGAGCTGGTGCTGACCTACCAGTTCTCGCTGGATGCCGCGCTGGAAGTGACGCCGCGCGTGGCGATGACCGACGTGCTGGAGTACGAAGATACCTGGTGGTCGCAGATCTCGATGATCTTCGATGCCGGGAAGCGCTGGATCACGACCAACACCAGTGATCCGGAACCGGTAAAGCTTGAGAAGGGTGACTACACCGTGCGCTTCCACGTGCGGTACGACGACCTCGCCGCGCTGAAGAAACTCGAGGATCAGCCGCTGCTGCTCGATCACAAGCTCGCATCGCCGGTCCGGCTGCCCATGGTCGGAGATCCGGATCAATTGCTGCTGGGCGGGGCATTGCGGCCGCAGTCGCTGGCGCGGGGCGAGTGGGCGACGTTCTGGTTCGGCACCCTGGCGAGCGAAGCACTGCCCAAGGCGGCGGCGCCCGGGGATCGCCTGCTGGGTCACTTCACGCTCGGAGCGCAGGATGAGGCCCTGCCGGGACTGGGCCATCGGCCGGGTGGATTTCCTCTGACCTACATCGTGGCACCGCAGCCAGTTCCGGCGAAACGTGCGCCGGAGGCGGACGAGGACGAGCCGGCTGCGACCGAGCGCTATGCGGAGGCGCTGCGGGCCTTCAAGCTGGAACAGTTGGCGAAGTTCCGCGAGGCGGCGGACGCGGTCTTGTTCGATCGCATCGCGGCGGAGTTGCTGGCGGCCAAGGCGGATGACCTCGGTGTGCTCGTCGAACAGCTCAAGCGGGCGGACGAGCGCCGCAAGGAGGATCCGCAAGGGGTCATTGCGGCAGCGGACCGTGTGTTGGGTGCAATCGACGCGACGGCCCTGGCCGCGCATTTCGGTACGCAACCCGACCCCGAGGACCAGGCGGCCGGCAAGGTGCGCAAGGAGATGGAAGCGCAGAAAGGTGCGCTGGTGGCGGCGCTGTTCCGCAAGGCGCGGGCGACGCACCTCCGGGCGGAGCAGGCCGGGTCCGATGCGACGACGGCTCCGGCACGGACGGAGGCGGCGGCGCTGTTCGAACGCACGTGGCTCGAGCTGCAGAAATGGACCGACACCACCTCAGAGGAGTATCTCACGATGCATGTGCAGCGTGAGATCGAACGTGGCCGGCTCGGAGCGGCGCTCGAGCGGATCACGGCACAGATCGAGAAGCAGCCGACACGGAAAGAGTGGTACACGCTGCGGCGCGACCTGTACGAGCGGCTGGGCTGGGCCCATTGGCTCGAGTACGAGGAGCGCTGGGAGTGGCTGCGTTTCCCGCCGGAGTGGCCGTTGTTCTGAACGAACGAGCGGCCCGGTCGCTCCGCCACCCAGGCCGCAGGGGCCGGCCTGGCCGCGTCACGCGGGGCTTGAGGTTGAACGGCGCTGTACGGGTTCCCCCCTGTGATCCGTGCCGTTATCCTCGCGCCTGCGGGGTCAGGGCCCAAGCGCCCGCGGCGAACGGATCGCGTCCCTGGAGGTGCACGGACAATGTCAGTACTGGTTACGGGATCCATTGCGTATGACACCATCGAGACGCCGACGGGTCGTGCCGAACAGGCCCTCGGCGGCTCGGCGGTGTACTTTCCGCTTGCGGCTGCCATCTTCGCGCCGGTGCGCGTGGTGGGTGCGGTGGGTGCGGATTTCGACATGGAACTGCTGCGGCCGCTGAAGGTGAAGGGTGTTGATCTCAGCGGGATCGAAGTGCGGCGCGGCAGCAAGACGTTCCGCTGGCATGGGCGCTACGCCGGTGCGATGAACGAAGCGGAGACCGTAGACGTCCAGCTCAACGTGCTGGCGGAGCGCGGGGCGCCGCTGCCGGCGGTTTTCGCGGACAGCCGCTACGTATTTCTCGCGAACACGCATCCGGCGCTGCAGCGTGAATTTGCGGCACAGTGCACCCAGGCCGAGCTGATCGTCTGCGACACGATGAACCTGTGGATCCAGAATGAGCCGGAGGAACTGCGGAAAACACTCGCCGTGGTTCACGGCCTCGTGCTGAACGAGGGGGAGGCCCGCCTGCTGACCGGCGAGACACACCTCGTGAAAGCCGGACGGACGATTCTGAAGATGGGGCCGCGGTTCGTCATCGTGAAGAAGGGGGAGAACGGCAGTCTGCTCGTGACACCGGAAGAGCTTTTCCTGATGCCGCCGTACCCGACGGAGAACGTCGTGGACCCCACCGGCTGTGGCGACAGTTTTGCGGGGGGAACGGTGGGCTACCTCGCGAAGCTCGGGCGGCATGACCCGGCGGCGCTGCGCTCGGCCATGGCCCGCGGCTCGGTGGTGGCTTCGTTCGTGCTGGAGTCATTCTCCATCGACGTGCTCAGCCGGGTGACAGAGGCCGATGTGGAGCGGCGGCTGCAGGAGCTGGCCGTACTGACGCGGTTCGACTGAGGCGGCGATCATGCGGACCTTCATCGCGGTCGAACTGACGCCGGTTGTGCGGAGGCCGCTTGTCGCGGTGCTGACGGAGTTGGCGGCGCAGCGCGGTGCTGTGAAATGGAGCCGCTCGACACAGTTGCATATCACGCTCAAGTTTCTCGGTGAAGTGCGGGACGAGACGCTGGCGACGGTGTGTGCAGCGGTGCAGCAGGCGGCCGCCAGCGTAGCGCCGTTTGCGCTGCGGCTGGCGGGGCTCGGTGTGTTCCCCGCAGCGGCAAACCCGCGCGTGCTATGGGCTGGCGTGGAGGATCCGGGGGAGGGTTGCCGCCGGTGGGTGGCGGCCGCGGATGTGCTGTTTGATACTCTGGGCTTTCGGCCGGAGACGCGACGCTACAGCCCGCATGTGACGCTGGCGCGGGCTCGTTCCTCGGCGGGCGCCGCGGTTCTGCGGCGGATCCTCGCGGCGCCGCCCGCACTGGTGACGCCGTCGATGGATGCCCGCGAAGTGGTCATCTACGAGAGCGTGCTGGCGCCGGGTGGGCCGGAGTACAAGGTGCTGGCCAGGGCGGCGTTGGGAGGCGGGTAGGCCGCGCGGCCGGCGTGGAGGAGCGCGAGATGGCGGCGCCACTCAATGAGCTGGTACGGTACGTGGAATCGGCCGAGTCGCCTGACCGGGCGGAGTTCACGACCGAGGAGCGGCGAGTACTGGCGGAGATCCACGCCCGCGTCGGGGCGCATGCGACTCTCGAGGAATTGCTCGACTGGTTCGCAGAGCGAACCCGCGCGCTGAGCCCCTGCGATCGCTATTCGCTGGCCTTTCTCGAAGACGACGGCGCGCGGCTGGTTTCGCGTTATACGCGGGCGTTTTATGAACCGTTGCGGCTGCGCACCGGGTATGCCGAGGATGTCGGCGTGGGTACCCTGCCGGAGGTGCTGGCGCGGGGTGTGCCGCGGATCATCACGGATCTCGCCGCGTACGCCGTGCATCGGCCCGCAAGTCACTCCACTCGCTTGCTCGTGCAGGAAGGGGTGCGCGCCAGCATGACCTGTCCGCTGAAGGTCGATGGTCGTATTGTCGGCCTGCTGTTTCGCAGTGCCCGCACACCCGACGCGTACGCGCTCCACCATGTGCGGCTCCAGTTGGCGCTGACCGAGCGCCTGAGCCAGGCGATCGAGAAGACCTGGCGCATCGCGCAGCTCGAGCGGGCCAACCGGGCCTATCTTGAATTGCTTGGCTTCGTCACGCACGAGTTGAAGAGCCCGGTGGCGTCGATGCTGGTCGAAGCGCGGTTGCTGCTCGAGGGCTACGTCGGAGAGCTGACGGCGGACCAGCGTCGCCGCATCGAGAAGCTGGCGGCGAAGGGGGAGCACCTGCTCGGGCTCGTGCATGACTACCTGGCGCTGGCCCAGATCGAGGGGGCGGAGCTGAAGCTGCGGCGGAAAATCGGCGTGGATTTTCTGACCGACGTAGTGCAGCCGGCCAGGGACATCGTCGCACCGCAGGCGGATGCGCAGGAGATGACGATCGAGGTGCAGACGGAGGGCCTGCTGCCGTCGGTGGAGGTCGATCCGCAGTTGTTGCGGGTCGCCCTGGTGAACCTGCTGGGTAACGCGGTGAAGTATGGGCGCCGGGGTGGCGATATCCGGGTGACGGTCGTACACGCAGGTGACCGGCTACGCACCACCGTCTGGAACGAGGGGCTCGGTTTCACGACGGAGCAGCGTGAGCAGCTCTTTCGACGCTTCGTCCGGCTGGACTCGCCGGAGCATCGCCAGCGTTCGGGCACGGGTGTCGGGCTCTACACTACGTGGCGCATCGTGCGGCTGCACGGCGGCAAAATCGACGCGCGCAGCGCACCGGGGCAATGGGCGGAGTTCGACTTCGAACTGCCCCTGGGGCCGACCGTGCCGGTGCCTTGAGGACGGTGAGAGCCCGCGCCGCCGCCCCCCGGCGCGGGTCTACCAGTCGCGCTCGACGGGGGGCTGCCGGGCGGCCTGGCGACGGGCGAGTTCAGCGCGGCGGGCGCGCTCGGCATCGCGGACGAGTTGCAGCAGCCGCTCCGCCTGTTCCGGTGTGAGTTGGATCGGCCGCGCGGTCTGCGGCTGTCCGTCCGGTGCATCGCCCTGTGGTTCGGCAGCCTCGCCCTGCTGGCCATCAGCGTCCGCGGGGTTTGCATCTCCGGCTGATGTGTCTGGAGACTCCGAGCCGGCCTCTCCAGGGGTGGGCGAGTCCTCCGGAGTACCGCCGGGCTCATCCTGTGACTGCGTTCCGCCGCCGTCCGGTGACTCGGGGACCTCACCCGGGCTTTCCGTCGGCTTGGGGTTCGCGTCCCCGGGTTGGGGGGCTCCGTTCTCGCCCGCTTGGCCGGATTCACTTTCCTGTTGTTCGGGAGTTTCCTGCTCGGTGCGTTGTTGCTGATTCTCATCGGGCTGAGCACCGCCGGAGGGGTCCTCTTCGGCAGACTGTTCGGAGTCCCCCGCCTCCTGTTGTTCCTCCTGCTGCTCGCGTTCTTCCGGCGATTCGTCACCGTTCTCCGCCGGCTCACTCTCCTGCTGACAGTATTCGTCGTACTCCGCCTGCAACGCCGTCCGCAGTTGGGCGGCCAACTCGAGATTCGCCCGCGTGTCTTCAAGCGTGGGATTGAGCAGCACCGCCTCGCGGAAAATGCGCACCGTCGAGCCGAGGGTTGTCACGGCGGTCCTCAGCACTTCGCACCGTTCGGGTGCTCCGGGTGGTGCCGCTGCGAGTTCGGCCAGCACACCGTAGTAGGTGCAGGTGCCGAGGTTGTAGACGGCGATCGCTTCCTGCCGCGCGTCGCCGGCCGCAGCGCGGGCCTGTTGCCAGAGTGCGCCGGCCGCCTCGTGAGCCCCGGTTCGGAAGAGTGCGATGGCGCGGTTGTGGACAAGTTCGAAGGGCTGACCCTCGGGCCAGGTTGCAGCGGCGCTGGCGTAGGCCTCCAGAGCGGCGGCGGGATCTCCCGAAGCAAGGGCCTGGTTGCCACGGAGCAGGTGGGCACGCGCAGCAGAGAGGTCGCGTGGCGGGGTGGTCGGCGGGATGGGACCGGCACTGCACACGCTGGTGAGTGCGAGGACGAGGAGGATGGTGAAACGCGCCCGGTGCATCCGGCTTTCCACGACGCACGTAGCAGGTCGTGGCGCGAAACTGGCTGCGCGCTGGAGTGAAGGTTGGCACGAGTGTCGGGTCATGCGGCGTTCTCCCGGGCTGGCCGCAGCGCTTGGGCCCAGGGGGCGGCCCGACCGCGGTCACGCACGAGTGAATCAAGGAGCAGCAGCAGCAGCGCTGCGGCCGCGAAGAGGTGCCCGCGTGGAGGTTGCGCGACGCGCTGATCCTCGACGGAATCGAGGGCACGGGTGGCGCTGGCTACATTGCGATACAGGGCGCCGAGATCGAAATTGCTGGTGCCGACGGGGAGGAAGAGGCCCTGCGGCGAAACACTGGCGACCTGTTCCAGGATGGCGAAGTCGGCGCGGGAGCGGACGACCGCACCTTGGAACTCGAGAAAGTCGTTGTTTCCAAGTGGGATGCGGGTGCCTTCACCGGGGTCCCCGAGCGCGAGGGCCACGACCGGGACGCGGTGGTCGCGCCAGAGGTTCGTGGCGGCCTCGACGGGGAAGCTCTCATGGTCCTCGCCGTCGGTGATGAGGATGACGAGCCGATGGGTGTCGAGCGGATCTTCGCGAATGAGATCGGCGGCCATTCGGATGGCGTCGCCGATGGCGGTGCCGCCGAGGGGCACGCTGCGGGGCGACACGTCGTCGAGCGCGAGGCGGAAGAAACCGTAGTCCAGCGTGAGTGGGCAGGTCAGTGCCGGTCGGCCGGCGAACGCGATCAGACCGATGCGTTCCCCACCCAGGGCTGGCAGCAGATCGTCTCGAATCGCTAATTTGGCGCGTTCGAGGCGGCTGGGAGCCAGATCGCGGGCGAGCATCGAGCGGGAGACGTCGAGCAGCACCCAAACGTCGACGTTGCGGCGCGTGAGCGTCTGGGTGGCCTCGCCCCAGCGTGGGCCGACCAGTGCGACGATCAGCAGCGCAAGGGCCGCCGTCTGCAGCGCGAGCCGTAAGAGCGGCCGGGTCCACGAACCGCCCGAGACGAGGCGTGACGCGAGCGGAGCGCCGGCAAAGCGCTGCAGTGCATGGTGGCGCTGCCAGAGGGCGAGCAGCCCGAGCGCGACCAGGGCCACCACGGCCCAGAGCAGGTGCAGCCAGCGCAGCTCGTCGAAAGCGGCGCCGTTCACGGGATCCTCCGCAACAGGGTGGCGTCCAGCAGCAGTTGCAGCGCCAGCAGGCCGAACGCCGCGAGCAGGAAGGGCTGGTCCAGTTCATGCCATTCGACGAAGCGGCGCTCCTCGGTGCGGGTGCGCTCGAGGGCGTCGATCTCGGTGTAGATGGCCTGCAGCGCGTTGACATCCTGGGCGGCGAAGTGCCGCCCGCCGGATACGTCGGCGATGTAGCGCAGGTCACTGTCGTCGACCGGGCGCCGCGGCCGCAGGGGGACCTGCTCGCCGGTGCCGGCGATGATCGTGTAGACGCGAATGCCGTACAGGGCGGCGAGGTCACCAGCTTGGCGCGGCGTGATGGTGCCCATGTTGTTCTCACCGTCCGTGAGCAGAATCGCGATGCGGCTCTTGACGGTGTACTGCTCCCCGCCGACACCTGTGCGCTCGAGCTCGCGCAGCCGTTCGACCGCGAGTGCGAGCGCGTCACCGATGGCTGTGCCGTCTTCGTCGGGATTTCCGCTCCAGACACCGCGAGCGTCAAGATATCGGATGGTGCGGGTGTCCTCGAGGATCTTCAGCAGTGCGTCCCGGTCGAGCGTGAGCGGGCAGACGCTATCGGCGAAGCGCGCGAAGCGGATGATGCCGATCAGGTCGTTCGGCCGACCGGGCAGTTCGCCAGCGCCCATGACGAAGTCGCGGAATACGCGCTTGACGGCTTCGAGTCGGGTGAAGGCGCTGCGCGGCGGTGTCCCCGGGGGCGTCAGGTCGGTATCGAGCATGCTCGAGGAGATATCGACCACCATCTGGATCGCGATGCCCTCGACGTGGATCACGCGGCTTTCGTTCGGCCGCTGCGGCCGGGCCGCACCGATGATGAGCGCGCCCAGCGTGAGGATGCGCAACACGGGCAGGACACCGCGGAGGCGGTGGCGCGGGCCGCTTGCGGCCGTGCGGAGGTCGGTGAGACTCGAGAAGCGCACCATCGGACGGCGGCGGGGCCGCCACCCCAGCCACGCGAAGAGGGGCAGGGTGCAAAGCAACAGCAGGAGCCACGCCCAGGGCAGCGGCCAGTAGAGCCAGGTTGGCGTGAGCGGCAGTTGGATGTGACTCATGCAGCGCCCTCCAGTTCACCGCGGTCGCGGCGCTGTGCTGCGGCTTCGGCGTGGCGTGCGGCGGTGGCAGCAGCGTGCACGAATGTCCGGGCGGTGGCGCGTGCCCGCTCGGCAGCGGTGCGGGTGGGCAGGGCGGCGGCGTACTTCACGATGTCCGACTCGTGCAGCAGGTCGGTGAGGCCGACGGTTTCAAAGGGTACGGGCTGACGACTGCGGGCAAGGGTCGTGAGAAATTCCTCCGTGGTCATCTCGGGAGCGGCGATGGCGAAACGCTTCTCGATGAACAGCCGCACGATCTCGGACAGGCGGTAGTAGAAACCGCGCGCGGCGTCGCGGTCTCCCTCGGTCGGCAGGGGGAGTGCATCCACCGCGGCGAGGGCCCATACATCGGGTGCGATGGGCGGCGCCGGCCGACGCCACCACCGCAACAGCAGCCAAGCCAGTATTCCAATAAGCAGACCACCGAGCAGCGGGCCTCCCACGGCGATCAGCCAGAACCATGGTGAATGCGCAACCGGCGGCTCGGGTGGGACCAGCGTACCGGAAACGTCGCGTGGCTGGGCCGGATCGTCGGCCGCGGTGAGCACCGAGCGCACCAGCACGCGCAGGGGTCCGCCGTACAGATCCTGGGCGGGAGCGATTACGCCGTTTTCGGTCGGTGCCGAGGTATAGCGGATACGCACTTCGGGGATGTCCAGCGGCCCGGAGAGGAGCGGCACGAAACGGAAAGTGCGGCGCCAGGTCAGCCCGGCTTCCGTGGGGAGTGGCGGCGGGTCATCAACAAGAACCGCCTCGAGGTTTCCGAGTTCCTCGGCCACCGGCAGGGTGACCTGCGTGCCGGTCGGCGTGCGGACCGTAATCGTCAAGGTGATGTCGTCGCCGACGAGCGCCTCGGCGGGTGCCGCCGCGAGTGTCAACTGGTAGGGTCCGCGCTCGGTCGTCGTGGTGGCGCTAGCGGGTGGCGGCGCGGGACGGGTGCAGCCCGCCAGCACGAGCCACAGGACGGCCGCCGCTACCAGTGTGCTGCGCCGCATCATCGCCGCTGCCCCCGGCGGTGGAAAAAGCTCTGCAGAGCGGGTACGAACGATTCGCCGGTGCGCACTTCCAGCGTATCGATGCGAAGGCGCCGGAACTCGTCCCGCAAGTTGGTACGTCTTGCGGCCGCGAGCTGCGCGAAACGCTGACGGAAACGCCGCGAACGGGTATCCACCTCGAGGAGGTCGCCGGTCTCGGGGTCGCAGAGTTCGACAAAGCCGACCGCGGGAAGCGACGCTTCGCGTTCATCCTGCACGACAATCGGGATGAGATCGTGCCGGTGACGAGCGACGCGCAGGGCATTCTGGAAGGGTGGGCTCTGGAAATCACTGATGAGGAAGAGGATCGCGCGGCGGTGCAGCACGAGATTCAAGTGATCGAGCGCGGCGGCAACGGAAGTGCCGCGGCTGCGGGGCTCGTGGTAGAGCAGTTCGCGGATCACACGGAGGACGTGTCGAGCACCCTTGCGCGCGGGCACGAAGCGTTCGACGCGATCGGTGAAAAGCAGCAGACCGACCTTGTCGTTGTTGCGAATGGCGGAAAGGGCGAGCGTGGCGCCGAGTTCGGCGATGAGTTCGCTCTTGAGCTGAGTGCGGGTTCCGAACTGCTGTGAGGCACTGACGTCGACAGCCAGGAAGACGGTAAGCTCGCGCTCCTCGCGGAAATTCTTCACGAAAGGGCGACCCGTGCGGGCGGTGACGTTCCAGTCGATGGTGCGGATATCGTCGCCGGGCTGGTATTCGCGCACTTCCTCGAACTCGATGCCACGGCCTTTGAAGGCGGAGTGATATTGCCCGGCAAAGAGATCGTTGACGCGCGCAGTGGTCACAATCTGGATGCGGCGCACCTTCTTGAGTACTTCGGTCGAGATCATGCGGCTCCCACGTTGCGATTCAAGCCGGGGGGCGGGCGGGCGACCCCACGGAAATTGTAGCTGCGCCGGGCAGGAAGTGGGCACGTGGGCGTGCGCCGGCTACCGGTGGCGGAGGCCGGCTCCGAGATGCACCTCGTTCAGACTGCCGCTGCGAAAGCCGCGCAGGTCGAGCCGCGACATACTGGTAACCGAGTTCGCGCAGGGCGTGATCGACCCGTCCGCGCAGCTCGGCGTCGGCGAAGCGTGATAACTCGGCGGCCGGGACCTCGATCCGGGCCAGGTTGTCGTGGTGGCGGACGCGGCACTCGCGGAAGCCGAGCGTGCGCAGGAAGGTCTCCGCGGCGTCGATGCGTGCCAGTTTTTCCGGCGTGATCGATTCCCCGTACTGCACGCGGGACGATAGGCAGGGCGATGCGGGCTTCTCGGCAATGTCCAATCCGGCCGCACGGGCGATGGCTCGCAGGTCGTTTTTCGTGATGCCGGCATCGGCCAGCGGGGCCAGAACGCGTTGCTCGGCCGCGGCCTGGAGGCCGGGGCGGAAGTCGCCGAGGTCGTCGGCATTGGTGCCGCTCAGCACGACGGCATAGCCGCGGGCCAGCGCGAGGGCGTTGAGCTGGGTGTACAACTCGGTTTTGCAGAAGTAGCAGCGGTTGGTGGGGTTGGCGACGTAGTGCGGATCAGCGAATTCCTGCGTCTCGTAGTATTCGTGCCGAGCGCCGTACTGCGCTGCGAGCGCCGCGGCGCTTTCGAGCTCGGCGGCCGGCACGCTGGGACTGCGGCCGGTAATTGCGAGGACCTGGTCGCGTCCGAGGACGCGGACGGCGAGGTACAGCAGGACCGCACTGTCGATTCCGCCGGAGAACGCGACTACCACGGAGCGCAACGTGTGCAGACGATGCAGCAGCGGCTCGACGCGTTGCGCGAGTTCCGGCGGGAGGGTCGCAAGTAGTGTGGCAGTGGCGGGTGTGGACATACCCGGATAACTCCTGGGAGGGCGGCAGCGGCGTCACGGTAGCGCGCCGGGTCCGTACGCTGCGCACCCCTGCATTGTAGGGCCGTGGCCATGGGTCAGGTGGGCGGAGCTGCGCGGACCTGACGCCATTGCCACAGGGCGAAGAGGGGCCCACTGACGACGTACAGGGTGGCCCCCACGACGAGCAGCAATTCGAATGAGAACCACGCCAGCCCGAGGATCAGGATCAGCCAGACAAGATGGGTCGGCGGCTGCTTACGGCGAATATACACGTTGAACATGTGGATGTAATCAAAGCGACTGACCATGAGCAGGCCCACGCCGAAGGTGACACCGGTAGTGAGCCAGCGCAGCACCACGGGCACACTGACACCCCCCAGCGTGAAACCGATCTGCCGCCACTGCTCGTGAAGCGCGATCAACGCGATCAGCAGCGCGGCTGCACCGGGACTGGGAAGCCCGCTGAACGCACGTTGGCTGGATTCCGATTTCACATTTTCGGCATTGAAGCGTGCCAGCCGGATGGCAGCGCAGCTTACGTACACCGCGGCGGCGAGGAGGCCCAGCCGTACCTGCATGGCGGTGGCGTCGGCCACGTCCGGGGTCATGTCCCGTGCCGGCCGCAGCAGGATGGTCACAAACAGCGCTGCCGGGGCGATGCCGAAGCTGACCATGTCGGAAACGGAATCGAGCTGCGCGCCGAACTCGCTGGTGCGGCGCGTGAGCCGTGCCAGACGTCCGTCGAGTGCGTCGAAAAACATCGCCAGCACAAGCAGGTACGCCCCGGCGACGATGTGGGTAGGAAAAGCGTGCTCGAGCCGCCCCAGTGGCATCCGCGGCTGGATGGCGAAATACTCGCTTGCAAACTCGGCTCGCAGCGAAAGCAGGCAGCACAGGATCGCCAGAAACCCGCACAGCAGGTTGCCGAGCGTCATGGCGGCTGGAAGCAGACTGATCCCGACGAGCCGGCGATGGCGGAGACCGTGGTTCGGCAGGGTCGGTGGTTTTTCGATCAAGCGTGTTCCGTTCCGCGCAGGCGCGCCAGCACCGTGAGGCCGGCCCGCACGCGCTGCCCGGGCTGCACACACACCTCCCAGGCCGCGGCGCGCGGCAGGGTGATTTCCGTGCGCGAACCCAGCTTGATCATACCGTAGCGGGCACCGGCGGACAGCACTGTGCCCGGGCGCGCGGCGCACACGATGCGGCGCGCGAGGACACCCGCGATCTGTCGCACCTGAATCGGCCCCGGCAGCGGGGCAGCCGGGGCGAGCGTCAGCGTATTGCACTCGTTGCGTTCATCCGCCTCAGGCCGCAGGGCATTGAGGAAGGCCCCGGCACGATATTCCACGGCCGTCACCGTGCCCGCACAGGGGCTGCGGTTGATATGCACGTTGAACACGCTCAGGAAGATCATGATACGCAACGGGCCTTCGCCCGTGGGGGGATCGATCCGCACGATGCGGCCGTCCGCAGGGGCAAGGATACTACGAGGCGCAGCTACAGGTACACGGCGGGGGTCGCGGTAGAACGCCAGCAGGGCGAGTGTGAACAGTGTGGGCAGCAGGGCCCACCAGCCCGCCCACCAGGCGACGCCCAAGGTGAGCAGTGCGCCGACAAGAGCAATCACGGTGACTTCGGTCCGGGCGTAGGGGGCCATCGGTAGGGGGATCCTCGCAGGCGGCGCTCAGGCGGCGCTGGGGGTCAGCAGTTCATCGAGCAACTGGGCCACGCCGCACTCGTGGTGCGGGGCGACGGTGCGGGCTGCCGCGGCCTTCACGACGTCACGGGCGTTGCCCATCGCGACGCCGAGGCCGGCGTTGCGCAGCATATCCAGGTCGTTCACATCGTCACCCACCGCGACGGTGCGACGTGGATCGAGTCCCCAGCGGCGGCAGAGCCACGCGATACCGTACCATTTGTTCACCACCGGAGCGAAGGTCTCGATCAGGGAGAGGTCATAGGGCGGGGCCCGCAGGATGTTGTGTCGCACACTCTCCCCAAAAGCCAGGTGCAGCGCGGCGGACACTTCGTCGAGCGCCTTGAGGTCGTCGATGACGCTGAGGCGCACCGGGGCCGCCGCTTCCGCCGGCAGGGTGGACACGGCGGTGACGTGACACGGCGTGCGTTCGACCCAGCGATCGACCGCGGGGTGGCGCCGCCGGCCGGCGATGACGTAGCCGTCGTGCCCGACTTCCTGCGCGTCGGTGAGCCACAGTACCGGCAGGCCGCGTTCGAGAAACCAGTCGGTTACCCTGCGGGCCGTCTGCCGGTCGAGCGCCGTGCGTTGCAGCGTCTCGCCGGTGCGGGCATCCGATACAAGCGCACCGAAGACCGTGACCGTCGCATCGAGGTCGAGGCCGATCTCCTGGAGTACGGGGCGCGTTTCGGTGAACGCGCGGCCGGTACACAGGACGATTCGCCACCCGGCTTCGTGGGCCCGGTGCAGCGCGGCGCGGTTGGAGCGTGGAACCGTGTGCCGCTCGTCAAGCAGCGTGCCATCGAGGTCGATCGCCAGCAGATCGTACGGTTGCTTCACGCGTTGGGACTCACCAGCAGGTCGGGCTACAGCAGTGTTGCCGGGGATTGTAGCGGCCCGTTCGTCGTTATACTGCGCAATGGCGGGCGCCGGCCGCGTCGCCGCGGCACGGACCCGGGAAAGGCACAGCATGTCGAGCCGGTCGTTGTCGGGCAGTGCTGCAGAGACGTTGCAGCCCCTTGCCAAACTCGTCCAGCGCGTCGCAATCGTCGGCTCGCCGGCCAAACCGGCGGCAGCGGAACTGCTGCCGCGCGTGCGGGTCTGGGTCGCCGCGCGGGCTACGGTGGTTTACGCCGAAATCACGCATGATGCGGGCCAGGCCCTTGCAACGGACCCCGATCTGCTGATGGTGCTGGGGGGTGATGGCACACTGATCGCGGCTGTACACGGCCTCGGTCTGCGGCAGGTACCGATCCTCGGAATCAACATCGGCAAGCTCGGCTACATGGCCGACTTCATGATCGAGGACCTGGAGCGTGAGGGGAACTTCCTCTTTTCCGGGCACCTGCAGATCACGCGACGCGCCATGATGGATGTTCTGCTCGAGGGTGCGGATGGTACGAGTGGCCGGACCCTCGCCGTGAACGACTGCGTGGTGACGGCCGGTCCCCCTTTCCACATGATTGAGCTGCATGTCACCGTGGACGGTGATGCGGTCGCCGAAATTCGGGGTGATGGTTTGATTGTGGCCACGCCTTCGGGCTCGACGGCCCACAATCTCGCTGCGGGTGGTCCGATCGTTGAGCCGACCGGCGAGGTGTTCATCCTCACGCCGATCTGCCCGCAAGCGTTGACCTACCGCCCGCTCGTGCTGCATGCCGGTCATCGCATTACGGTGGAGACGTCCCACGCCAACGAGGGCACGACGGTGGTCGTCGACGGGCGTGTCACGAAACCGCTGGCCAGTGGTGACCGGGTCGTGATCACGCGCTATGGCGCCGATTTCCTGCTGGTGCGCAATCCGCGACATTCGGAGTGGCACGCACTGCGGCGAAAACTGCGCTGGGGCGAGGGGCCGGCGATGAACGGCACGCCGCGGCAGGAATCTGCCGGGACATAATGCCGCGACAGCGCGGTCCTATTTCTCCACACGGAACAAGCGGCGGCCGACGTCCTGCTGTCCGAACATGTCCGTCGCCCGCACTTCGACCAGGTGGACGCCCGGTTCGAGCGTGGTCGGCAGTCCGCCCTGCCAGAGGTGGCTGCTCTTCACCGTGGCGGGCAGCTTGCGGCCGCGGAGCGGCGGCTCCTGCTCCTCACCGGCCTTGAGTGCGAGGTAGAAAGGGTCCTCGCGATCGGCCTGGGTGATTCGCTGCCACGACCCGTCGTTGACGCGCAGTTCGACAACGGTGCGGGGCGAGCCGTTGAAGACGTTGACCAGCACTTCAGCGGCGGCGAGATCGGCGTGGGGGATGGTCTCGGCGGTCCAGATGTGCATCTGGTGACTCCAGGGTCGCCTAGCGGCCTTGAAGCGTGTGACATAGCGCGGGCCTTCAAACGCGACGGTGGTCCAGCCGTTGGGTGCGCCGTCGCGCATCTGGGTGTGGGGGATGCCGTACTGATCCGGAGAGCCCGCCCACCAACTGCCCGAGCCGGTCACGAGCGTGGTATGGTGGTGTGGTTCCGTGCCGGGCCAGCCGTCTTTCTCGGTCAGAAACCACTGCTGATTGACGTGATGGTGTGCGGACCAGGACACGGTGTGCGGGAAGTCGGCCAGCAGCCCGTACAGCGCGCGTTTCTCTTCATCCGGCAGTTCGAGCATGGGGATGTGCATGGTGACCACGATGAGCCGGTTTTTCGGCGTGCGGCGGAGATCGTTGCGGATGAAGGCGAGCTGGTCCGCGCCGAGGCCCGCCCGGTAATACCCGCGCTTACCCTCTACGGCTCCGAACCACATCACCGTGTCGAGGACGAGGAAGTGCACTTGCCCGTAGTCGAACGAGTAGTACGTCGGCCCGTAGTGGAGCTCGAAAGTTTCGTCTGAAAGCTTGTCGTGCGGTGCTTCGAAATCCAGGTCGTGATTGCCGAGGACATTGTAGATCGGCATGCCGATCCTGGCGGTGTACTCATTCAGCGGCTGGAAGAGGTCGAGCCGGTCGAAGACGATGTCGCCGAGCGTCATGGCGAAGGCGGCGTCGGTGCCGATGACTTCCTCAAGAATGTCGTGAGCGAGGAATTCGATCTCCTGGATGTTGCGCGGCTGGGGGTCGCCGAAGAGGATCACGCGAAAACGGTCGGGCTCCTCCTGGCGGGTGAGCGGGAAATCGACGGCCGCGGGCAGCGGCCCGGTCGGCGCGACGCCCGGGTAGCGCAGCTTGGGCGAGCCGGATGGCTTGTGGAGGTAGTAGTGGCGGGGCAGATTGAGCTGCGGGTCGACCGCGGTGCGCCAGCCGCGCGGTTTGAGTACGAAGATGATCGTATCTTCGGTCACCGGCAGCTCGTAGGCCCCGTCGGCATCTGTGAGTACGATGTCTCGGCCGTTGGAAACGCCGACCTCGGGAATCCCCGGCTCGTCCGCATCACGACGGCCGTTGCCGTTACGATCGTCAAAAACGTGGCCGCGGGCGGTCTGGGTGTAAGCATCGGCCGGGTTGGGCATGTCCTGGGCGGTGACGGTGCGGGTGCCGGGCAACAGACCGAGGAGCGTTGCGAGGATAAGCAGTAGGCGGGTTGGGTGTGGCATGTCAGCGAACCTCGTTGCAGGGTTTTCGATTGCGAATTTCTGACAAGGTAGGGTGCCGGTGCAGTGCTCGCAAACGGGTTGGCGTTAACTTTGGGTGAGCGCCGCGTGCGAGTGCAATCCCCCGACCACTGCGCCCCTTGGAGCAGGGGTGTGCGCGGGGCGCACTCTCAGCGGCTGCTCGACCCCCAACCTCTCCCGGCAGGCGCGGAGAGGTTCGGCAATCGTTACTTGAGCAAGGTGTGCTGTCCGTTAAAACATCGCCGTGGGGGGGCGGTCAGTCGTCTCGGGGGCGACCGTCGGCAGTCGTACCCAGAAGGTGGCTCCGCGGCCGACCTCACTTTCGACTCCGATCGTTCCACCGAGAATCGTGGTCAACTCGCGCGCGATCGCTAGGCCGAGGCCGGTGCCGTGGTGTTCGCGAGTGGCGGACTGGTCGATCTGGCGGAACTTCTCGAAAATCAGGTCGTGGTGCTCCGGGGCGATGCCCGGACCGGTGTCGCTCACCAGCAGTCGGACGAACGTGTCGCCGTCGCGTTCCGCGCGCAGGCGGATCAGGCCGCCCTCGGGCGTGAACTTGATCGCGTTCGATACCAGGTTGTAGACGATCTGCCGCAGCTTGCCCGCATCCGACTGCAGGTTCGGCAGCGGTTCTGGAACTTCGAGCGCCAGTTGCAGTTTCCGCCGGTCGGCCAGGGGGCGCACGTGATCACACAACGTGTTCAGCAGTGCGGCGACCACGATCGGTTCGCGTCGAACCTCGACCTTCCCGGCCTCGATTTTCGCGAGGTCCAACAGATCGTTGATGATTTCCAGCAGGATCCGGCCGGAGATCAGGATGTTCTCGGCGTAGCGGAGTGACTTAGTGTCGTGCGTGCCGGGTGGGCTCTCGCGCAGCAGTTCTGCGAAACCGATGATGCTGGTCAGTGGTGTGCGCAGCTCGTGCGAGACGTTTGCGAGAAACTCGCTCTTGAGCCGGTTGGCTTCGTACAGCGCGATGTTCGTCTCGGCCATCTCGCCGAGTTTTTCATCGAGCAGGCGGTTGGCGCGGCGCAACTCCTCCTGCGACGCGCGCAGACGCTCGAGCATCTGGTTCAGATTCTCGGAGAGCTGTTCGAACTCGTCACCGGTCTGCACGTTCGAGCGCACCGCCAGGTCACCGTCGGACACCCGCAGCGTGACCGTCCGCAGCTCATTGATCGGCGCCAGGATGAAGCGCGTCGTGATCAGGTAGAAGACGAGGATCGCGAGGATGCCCGCCAGGGTTCCGGCCGCGACGATCACCACGCGGTTGATCTGTGACGCGAGGCGGCTTTGTTCGGCCGGGAGATCCACGAGGATCAGGCCGGCAAGCTGGTTTTCGCGGTAGGGCCGCGCGAACCCCCCCTCGGCGTGGCAGTCGACGCACTGCCGGGTGACCCAGACGGCGTGGGCATACCGAAACTCCCGGCCACGGTCCTCGGCCCAGGTGGTTTCGTAATAGGTGCGACTGGTGGGGTTGCTGCGCAGTGTCCGGAAGGCGCGATCCACGAACGGGTCCTGCAAGCTGCGTTGCGCCACGGAGAGGGGGTCGTTGACGTCGCTCGTGAGCCGGGCAAATGTCGGCACCGGTGGCGGGGCGTCGGGCAGCAGGCCGAAGCGCCCGCTGTGAAAGCCCTCTGTCGGGGTTTCCTCCGGCTGCGGCAGCACGTGACGGAAGTAGCCCTCGGCCACACTGCGGGCCTCGCGGAAGGGTTGCTGCAGCACGATCGCCTCCATGTAGTACCACGGCACCGCGAGCGCTGCCCCGATGATGAGCAGCACCGCGAGCCCGAACAGGAGCCGGTACTTGGTGGCCAGGGAGATTCGCACGAGCCGCATGGTTCCCATGATCCGCCGCGTGGCGTCCGACGGCAAGCACCGTTCACCTGATCCGCACGCGCTGGACTGCCGCCGGGGGCCGATCGCGTCTATAGTTCGCAGCAGTCAACGGGAGGCCTGGGGGAGGGATGCAGGCCGTGGCCGCAGTGTCGGTCTCGGCGGAGATCGAGAAAGGAACGCGATGGCGGCCGGAGGCGCAACACGCAGAGTGCACAGGTGGCTCGGCCTCGCGATCGCGGCGGCCTTGCTCACGGCGGGCGGCTGCGTCACGCTGGTGCGGCAGACGGATCGGGAAGTGGAGCGCCTGATTGCCGCGCGACAACGTGCGGCGCTGGGTCGCGCGACGCCCGCCCGCATCCACCAGCCGGAGGCGCTGCCGCAGCCGGCACGGGGCGCCTACGACTCCGCGCCGCAGCCGACGACCTCGGACTTGCCGCCGGGGTTCGAGATCGGTGCGGAGGCCGGGGACTCTACGACCATGGCGGAAGTACCCCCCTCCGACCCATCCACCACGCAGCCCATGGCCCCGCCGACCACCACGGCGGCGGCGCTGCCGCGGGAGCAATTGTTCACCCTGACGCAGGCGCTGGCCTATGCCCAGGAATACCGGCGGCCGTACCAGAGCGCGAAGGAGGACCTCTACCTCGCGGCACTTGCGCTGACGCTGGAACGACACCTGTGGACGCCGATCTTTTCGTCAAACCTGCGCACGGTGTACGGCAACTACGGCGAGGCCCGCGGCTTTGATCAAGCGATGCGTTTTGTCGCGGATCTCGGCGTGTCACAGCGGCTGCCCTATGGCGGCGAGTTCACGGCGGAAATGATCAGCACGCTGATCCGCGACGTGAAGCAGACCATCACCGCGGCCGAGGGGAGCGTGATCAACCTCGGTGTGCGGGTGCCGCTGCTGCGGGGGGCGGGTCACATCGCCCGGGAGCAACTGATCCAGCTCGAACGCGAGCTCACCTACTCCGTACGCACGTTCGAGCGCTTTCGACGGTCGCAACTCGTCCAGGTGGCGCAGGCGTACTTCGACCTGGTGCGGCAGAAGCAGCAGGTGATCGACAACGGTATCAGTCTGGAACGCGCCGTCAACGACGCGGAGCGCGCCGAGGAGTTCGAGCGCGCCGAGCGCGGGAGTCCGCTCGAGACGCAGCGTGCCAAGCTGCGGATGCTGTCGCAGCAGAACGCCCTGCGATTCGCCGAAGAGGGGTTTCGGTCCCAGGCCGACCGCTTCAAACTGCTGATCGGCATGCCGGTGGAGCAGCGTCTGGACATGGCGCTGCTCGAAGATATCGAAACGATCGAGGAGCAGGCGAAGTTGGGGGCGTATCCGCTGCTAGTGCCGCCGGTCGCGGCTACCGAGGAAGTGCTGGCCACCCAGGTGGCGTTGGTGCGCCGGCTGGAGTTGCTGACCGCCGCCGACCGGATCGACGACGAGCGCCGCGGTGTGGCCATCAGCAAGAACGCGCTGCTGCCGGATCTGAACTGGACCGGGCAGGTCAGTTTCGACACTGACCCGGAACACTATCGGCTGGGGGCGTTTCACTTCGAACGGGCGAACTGGCGGACGGAAGTGGTGCTGTCGCTGCCGCTCGAACGCAAAGCGGAGCAAACACAATTGCGCCGCGCCCTGATCAGCGTGCGTCAGGCCGAGCGAAACGAGGTGGAAACAGCCGAGCGGGTGCGCGTGGAGGTGCGGGCGGCGGTCAACCAGTTGCGGTTGCAGGATGCGCTGCTGCGAATCCAGTTCGAGAACGTGCAGATCGCCGATCGGCAGGCGCAGTATGCGCGGCTCCAGTACGACGACGGTGAGCTCGACAACCGTGACTTGATCGAAGCGGAGGATGCGCGGCTGAATGCACTGAATGCGCTCAACCGTGCCAAGACGGACCGCTGGGGCGCGATTCTGGAGTTCCGGCTCGCGACCGAAACGCTCGATGTCGACGAGAGTGGCGTGCAGATGGTCACGGAGGACTAGGCGGGCAGGCGCAACCGGGCAACCCGCCGCCAACCGGTGGACGCCCGGAGTCGCAGGGCGGGGACCGGCGGTGCGGACAATCACGTGACTTCCTCCCGGAGTGACTCAGAGGGTGTGCGGCCCGGTGGGCCTGCTCATTTCCTCTTCATCATGCCGCGCCAGCCACCCTGCTGGTGGGTAGCGAGTGCGCTGGTGGATGCCAACCGCACGTCGTCCACGGTGAAGTAGCACTTCGGATCCTGGGACCGCACCTCCGCGATCACCCGGGCCGTGTCGCGCCGGTGAACCTGCACGAACAGCTCCTGCACCGGGCCGTCGCGGCCGAAGCCGTCGAACTGCGTGACACGGTAGCCGTGGCTGCGCAGCGTGGCTGCGAGCTGGGCGCCGTCGCGCGAGATCACGCGAACAACCTGCTGGCCGAGTGCGAGGCGCTGTTCAATCGTCATGCCGACGTAGTTGCCCAGCGCGAAGCCGACCGCGTAGGCCACCGCATAAAGCGGCTGCTGCCCGAGCTGCTGGATCACGCTGGAGACGATCGAGACCCAGATGAGGATTTCGAAGAAACCGAGTACGAAGGCCAGGCCGCGACGGCCCTGAACCACCATGATGGTGCGGATCGTTCCGAGCGATACGTCCGCGATGCGCGCCGTCACGATGACGAGGCACATCAACAGCACACCGACCAGCTCTTCCACGCTGCACTCCTGTTCCCGGCCAGCACTGCGGCCGCGCAGCGGGAATTGTGCCGTCTGCAGGGGCGGGGGGGCAAATGGGGTGGCGAACCCGCGGCAACGCGGGACCTCGCACCTGCGGGCGGGGTGCCCGTATACTGCGTGGTCGGAGGCGCTGCGATGTTCACGGCCGCTACTGCTCAATCCATCCGAGCTCCGCGCGGGACTACCCTGCAATGTCGCGGGTGGCTCCAGGAAGCCGCCCTGCGCATGCTGATGAACAATCTTGACCCGGAGGTCGCCGAGTTGCCCGAGCAGCTCATCGTGTACGGCGGCTCCGGTAAGGCCGCCCGCTCGTGGCCGGATTACGAACGCCTCGTCGCGACGTTGCGGCGGCTGGGAGACGATGAGACGTTGCTGGTGCAGTCGGGGCGGGCGGTTGGCGTCATTCGTACGCACACCGACGCGCCGCGCGTCCTGATCAGCAACGCGATGCTCGTACCGCACTGGGCAAACTGGGATGAGTTCCGCCGGCTGGAAGCGCTCGGTCTGACCATGTACGGCCAGATGACGGCCGGCAGTTGGATTTACATCGGGACGCAGGGGATTCTGCAGGGGACGTACGAGACTTTCGGGGCGGCGGCGCGGCGGCACTTCGGCGGTTCGCTGCGCGGGCGACTGGTGGTCACGGGTGGGCTCGGTGGCATGGGCGGTGCACAGCCCCTTGCGGCCACCTTCCACGGCGCAGTGTGCCTGGTGGCGGAAGTGGATCGGCGCCGCATCGAGAAGCGGCTCGCGACGCGCTATTGCGATCGCTGCACCGAGCACATCGACGAGGCCCTGAGCTGGGCGGATACGGCGCGCGCTGCCGGGGAAGCCGTGTCGATCGGCGTGGTGACGAACGCAGCCGACCTGTTGCGGGCACTGCTTGAGCGCGGCATCACACCGGACCTGCTCACCGATCAGACGTCGGCGCACGACCCGCTGAACGGGTACGTGCCGAATGGCTGCACCTATGCGGAGGCGCTAGCGCTGCGGGCGGCCGATCCGGACAGGTACGTGCGGGAAGCGCTGCGGACGATGGCTGAGCACGTGCGGCACATGCGGGCACTGCAACAGCGCGGTGCGATCACTTTCGACTACGGTAACAACCTGCGCGCTTTCGCCCGGGATGCCGGTGTCGCCGATGCGTTCGAGATTCCCGGGTTCGTACCGGAGTACATCCGCCCGCTGTTCTGCGCGGGCTCGGGCCCCTTCCGCTGGGCGGCACTCTCGGGTGACCCGGCCGACATCGCGGTGACTGATGAAGCCGTGCTCACGACTTTTCCGGAGGAAGAGCATCTCTGCAACTGGATCCGGCTGGCGCGTGAACGGGTTGCCTTCCAGGGACTGCCCGCGCGGATCTGCTGGTTGAACTACGGTCAGCGGGCGCGGCTGGGTCGCGTGTTCAACGAGCTGGTGCGCAGCGGACAGGTACAGGCGCCTTTGGTCATTGGACGCGATCATCTCGACTGCGGTTCGGTCGCCTCCCCCCATCGCGAGACGGAGGGGATGCGCGACGGCTCGGACGCGATTGCCGACTGGCCGATGTTGAACGCCCTGGCGAACACGGCTTGTGGGGCCACCTGGGTGTCACTGCATCACGGAGGCGGGGTGGGGATCGGCTACTCGCTGCATGCGGGGATGGTCGTGGTCGCTGACGGAACACCGGCGGCCGCCGCCCGGCTGGAGCGCGTGCTGACGGCCGATCCGGGCCTCGGGGTGATACGGCACGCGGATGCAGGATATCCCGAGGCGCTCGCGGTGGCGCGCGCGCGGGGTGTGGATCTGGGCGGTTGAACAAGGGGGAGCGGTCTCCGGGAGAGGACGCGTGCGGGTCCGGCGCTGCCTCCGAGGGGTGCCCGAAATCTGCCTCTGTTGGCCCATTCCTGGGCCTGCCGGGATATGATTCCCACGTCGTGGCCGCGCGGCCGCGACAGCCCGGCCCGCTTGCACGGAGACCCGCGATGCCTTCCCGCACGTACCAACGCATCATGTCACTCGGATGGGGGCTCGCAGTGGCGAGCGGTTTCGCCGTAGCGCAAACGACTCAACCCGCACCGACCACCGCACCGGCCGATCCGGCCGTGCAGGCGCGGGCTACGGAACTGCTGGAGCGGGCGTTGAAGAACTACCGTGCGGCCAAGAGTTACACTGACCGCATCAGCTCGCGGGCGGAGATAGCGGCGAAGGGGCGCGCGGGTGAGGACGCGGGGCAGGTCAACGAATTCGCAACGGCACTGCGTTTTTCGCGGCCGAACCGGTTGGCGTTGACGACCGACGACGTGGCGCTCCACAGCGACGGCAAGACGTTCTGGGCGTACGTGGAGGACCTGGAACAGTACACGGAGAAGCCGGCGCCGGAACGGTTCGACTTCACGGCGCTGCTGGAGTCGTCGCTCGACATGGGCCCGCCGCACCCGGTGCTGTACGTACTGCTGGCGGAAAACAAGCCCTTCGCGGAACTCTTCCCAATGGTCAAGGGCTTCACGGCGGTGGAGCCCGAGGAGCGCGACGGCCGGCCGGGTACGCGAATCCGCGCCCTGGTGGATGCCGAGCAGACGATGCTGGAACTGCCCGGGGTGGTCCCGATCAGCATCTGGATTCACGACAAGACGGGGCTGGTCGAGCAACTCGAGCTGGACGCGACCGTGGCGCTCCGGACCCAGTTCGGGCTCGACAAGGAGCCGAAAAGCGGCGAGGAGGACGAGATGGAGGATGCCTTCCGTCCGTTCAACCAGATCGACCGTGCGGCGGTCACGTTGACCTTTCACGATGTACGGATCGACGTGGACATTCCTGCGGGCGAGTTCGCCTTCCAGCCGCCGACGAGCGCGACGAAGGTGGACGAGTTCGACTTCGGTCGCGGGCCCGACCCGAACGATCTGCTGGGGCAGCACGCGCCACCGTTCGCGGGTGATGCGCTGGATGGTAAGCCGATCGCACTGGAGGATCTGCGCGGGCGCGTCGTGCTGCTGGATTTCTGGGCGACCTGGTGCGGACCGTGTGTTGCGGCGATGCCATTCATCCAGCGGATCGCCGAGAAGTATGCGGATCAGCCGTTCTCGGTGGTGGGTATCAACCAGGACAGCGCCGGCGAGGAGATGGCGGGGCGGGTGAAGCGCTTCCTGGAGGAGCGCAAGGTGACGTTCCGCCATTTCCGAGACCCGGATGGCAAGCTTGGCCGCCAGTACAAGGTGAGCGGTATTCCATGCAGCTTCCTCCTGGACAAGGAGGGGCGGATTCAGGCGGTGCATCTGGGTTTCTCGCCGTCGTTGGAGCAGGATCTGTCGGCGAAGATCGACAAGCTGCTGAAGGGTGAGACGCTGGTCGAACCGAAGAAGGAAGACGAGCAGCCGCAGCCGTAAGGTTGGCGAGTAGGGCTGAGGGGGCGTCCCGTGATTGGGTCGCCCCGTCCAGTCGGGGCGGGGGACGGGGGCCGGAGGCGACGAGCACCGCGCGCCCCCGCCGGACCGGGGCGCCGCGCTTGCATTCACCGCCGATCAGTTCTGCTCTCGTGAGATTGAGGTCGCGGGCTGCTACCATTGTTTACATTCGGGCTGGTTTCGGGCCGGCCTCGGCGAAAAACATGGATGGCGGCGGCGAGGGTTGTTGTCGGTCTGCGCGTGCAGCCGGACCGATCCTGGTCCGCCGTCCACCAGCACAGGAGGTGCATGCGTGAGAACGTGCAATTCGCTTCGGATGGCTGTCGTAGCCGCCGTGTTTGGGTTTGTGGGGACTGCGGCAGGCGCGATTCCCGGTACCCTTGCAACGTTTGATGTGGATGCGGAGGGTTTCGTCGGCAGTACCATCGCCACCACGCAGATTCACTTGGCGGCGGGCGGTAACCCCGACGGGTTCGTGCAGATCCGCAAGGATTTGTTGACCGGTTTCGACATCGGTACCCGGAACAGCGTCACCCCCGGATTTCTTGGCGACTATGCGGCGGCCGGCATCAACGGGGCGGGTTTCGACCTGAACGTGTTCAACACGTCGCTGGATGAAGCACACCTGCGCTTCCGCCGTGATGTGGACGAGAACGGCTGGTACTACGACTTCGGTCCGGTTACGCCGGACGGGAACGCTTGGGGTCAGTACGACGTGGTTTTCGACCCGACTTGGGATGACGCCACGGCGCTGGCGAACGGATGGACGCAGGAGCCGGTGAGCCCGAGCTTCGCCGACCTGTTCGCGAACATCGGCTGGATCGAGGTACGCGTCATCAACGAGGGCAGCAACATCGTCGGTGTCGACAACGTGCGGATCGTGCCCGAGCCAGCGACGCTCGCGCTGTTGCTTGTTGCTACTGCAGTCCTCCGGCACCGGCGCTGATGTCCATCTCGAAGGGTTCAGACGTGCACCGCGCCGCGTTGGGGGGCGCGGTCGCGTTGCGTCTATGAACCAATGCAGTGCGGGGGTGGCTCCTCTCAGTTCTATGTGCCTTCGTGGTACAATGCAGGTGAAACTGTGTGTGGTGTGGACTGCACATGAGTTTGCGTTGCGTCAGGGAGGAGGAGGCGAGCCATGTGGCGGTTTCTTGTCTTCGGGGCGAGTGCCGCGGTCATGTATGTGGTTTCGGGAGCGTCTGCGGATCTGCTCCGCAATGGGAGCTTCGAGCTTGTTCCGGGGGCTCATCACGATCAGGGCATCCTGCCGAACGAGTGGGTGCAAACCAGCGGAATTTACGCCGGTGCCGATACGTATGACACATCCGGTGTCTACGGGTTGTGGCCCAGTGAATATGGACACTTTTCGGGAGTGGTGGCGCAGGATGGGAACCGCTGGGTGGCGGGGGCGTGCTTTGGCAGCGGGGTCTCCGAGTCCTTTGGGCAATTGCTCAGCGCGCCGCTCGTGCCGGGTTGGTCGTACGAACTCTCCGCGCAACTGCACGCGTCTTACACGCTGGCGGGTATGGGCGGCTTCGAGGTGTTCCTGGCACCTTCCGCAAGCATGCAGAATGCCGTGCCCCTCGGCTACCTCAGTTCGACTCTGAGCAATATGGCCTGGGAAGGCAGGTCCGTGGTATTCATGGCGCCTCCGGATGCCGCTGAATTGCCCTATCTGATTCTGAGCCCTTACAACGCGACCCAAGATGTCCTGAGCTACCCCGGTATCGACGCCGTTGCGCTGGTCAGAGTGCCTGAGCCGGCGCCGCTCGCGCTGCTGCTCAGCGCGGTGGCCATCGTCCGACTACGGCGCTGACGGCCTTCTTCACGGTAGCGCTTTGCCTGGCACCACCCTGGATGGCGCGGTGGCGTGGTGTGCAGTCGGGGGGAGCCGGCGTACGCTGGTCCCCTGGCGTCAAGGGCGGCACCAGGCGATGGCGTTAGTCCGCATACTTCTGACGCAGACGACCGGAGAGCCGCAGCAGCAACTGCACGCGCTCGAACTCGTCGAGCCAGTCCTGCAATGTGGCAGCGATCTCGTTGGCGGGCAGTGGTGCGCCCGGCAGTGGGCACGACGGCCCGAGTTGCCGCGCTGCGATCGCGCGGTAGCGCGCGAGGGTGCGGTCACCCAGCAACGCCACGAACTCGTCATCTTCCGCCAGGAACAGCACCACCGGTACACGGGCGCCGGCGTTGATCCGCAGGTGCCCCGCCAACTCCCCGTGCTCATCGCGATCGACGAACCGCAGCCGGACACGCTCCTCGTTGGCGGCGGCGATGTGTGCGAACAGCGGGCATTGCTGCACGCAGTCACCGCACCAGATGCCCGAGACGACCAAAACATGCATCTCGCGGGTGAACCCCGCGACGAGCGCACGCTGCGTCTCGGTCAGTGCCGCCAGGGCATGAAATTTCTTCCAGGCCGCTTGCTGCTCCGCCGTGCCGGTGGCGATGTAGCGCTCATAGGAAAGTCCGGCGGCAAACGAGCGCGCGAGAAGACTGCGGTCCAGCATCGGATCCTCCAGGGGAACTCGGCCGAGCGATTGTAGCGCCGCGTCTGCAACCGGCCGTGGAGCCGGCGGAGCGCACCCGACTGCCGCGAAGGTAGGCAGCGCCGCTACGCCTGCGGTGGCGGTCCGGTGGATTGGTTGACCTCGAGTGTGCCGGACAGCAAGCGCGACGGGGCGGGCTCATTGTTCTCAATCTGGTGCATGAGCATGCGCACGGCCTGGCGCCCAAGCTCTTCCACCGGGGCCTTGACGGTAGTCAATCGGCAGAAGCCGTATTCGTGCAGTACGACCCCCTCGTGACCCACCACGCTCATGTCTTCTGGAATGCGCAAGCCGCGTTTGACGAGCGCGTTGCAGGCGAGGATCGCCATGGCGTCGGAGTACAGCACCAGGGCCGTGGCGCGCGGCCGCATTTCAAGATACAGATCCACATGCGCCGCGATATCGAGATACTGATCGTAAGTCGGAAGCGGCTCCAGGCCATGCCGCCGGAGTGCCTCGGCGTATCCGCGCTCGCGTTTCATGGTGACGTGGTGTCGTTCGCCAGTGTAGTGGTGCAGGTAGCCGATGTGGCGGTGTCCCAGCTCGACCAGGTAGTCGATCGCGAGGCCCATGTCGTGCACATCGTCGACGTGGATGCAATTCATCGGCTGGTGCAGCTCGGTGTTCAGCCAGACATGCGGAATGTCATAGTGCAGCAGCGCGGCCTTGGTGCGGTCTTCGGCATCCGCCGGAATGATAACACCGTCAATGTTCTGCTCGGTGAAGATGTTGCTCCCCTCCATGTCGAGCTTGTGCGGTACCGTCTTCAGCACGAGGGCGTAGTTCGCGGCCTGTACTTCGTTCGCAATTCCGCGCAGTACGTTGCTGTAGAAGCTGCCGATCATGCAGAATTCGGTCGCGAGTACCCCGATCGTTCGACAGGTACTGCCGGCCATCGCCCGGGCCGCGGCCAGCGGACGGTAGCGCAGCTCGCGGGCGGCTTGCAAGACACGGTCCCGTGTGGCACGGCTCAGCGCCACATTGCTCTTCGATTGACTAAGGGCCGTCGAAGCCGCCCCGACGGAAACCCCGGCTGCCCGCGCTACATCCCGGATCGTGACGCGTTTGTTCACACGAGTGGGTTTCGACATGCAGGTCTCCTGGCGGCGCTTCCGAACGCCTGATCGCCGTTACCGCAGCTCTACGACATGGCGCCGCAGGACTCTCAGGCCACGGCGCTGCGCGGTTACACCGGGGCGGGCACCCCGCCGCGGTCCGCGGAGGGAGTTCCGCCACGCTTACTATACAGGAACCAACGGGTCTTCGGGGAGCCCCCGCGGGGCGTCTGCCGGACGAAGTAAACCGTCCACTCGCTGTCGTCCGACATCCGTAGCCGGTAATAATGCCTTCGGAGGTAGCGCTCCCCGCCGGCCCGTCCGCCTTCGGCCGACGTGTGCTTCCACGCCTCGAGTTCGCCCGTGATCGCGTAGGGCTGATCGCGCCACACAAAACCGGCCGGAAGCCCCGGCATGCCCGTCGCCATCGCGGCGGCATCGAACGTACCCGCCAGCGGCTTGAGCGGCTCGCTCAGAAACTCTTCCACCTCGGACATCCGGCACCATCCCAACCACGCCTGTCCGCGTATTGTGACCGGCCATGACTTCCTCCGCGAGGAGTGCCGCCGACCCACGCCGGACCGTATCAATGCAGCGCCCCCGTGACCTGCGTCTGCTGCGCGGGTTAAGCTGCCCACATGGCCGCTGTCGCCGACCGCCCCCGGAGCTGCCCACGCTGCCGCTATGACCTGCGGGCGCAGGTGGAGCCGCGCTGCCCGGAGTGCGGGTTGACCTTCCCGGCGGAAGACTGGCACGGCGGCATCCTGCGCGAATACCTGCCGGCCCGCATGGACCGCGTTGACCCCTGGCAGCCGCACCAGGTGCTTGGGGCCGGGCTCGTGGACATGCTCCACGGACTGACGCGGCCCCACTGGGTGTTCACGCAGCTCGACCCGCGCGGGTCGCTCGGGCGAGCGGTGCTTGCGGCCCTGGCTGGATCGTTGTGGATCTATCTGGCGTCGGTCGTCTTGGTCAGCGCTGGTATCATCGTCCGACACATGGTCAGCCCGCGCGCCGCGGTCCTGGATGCACTCTTCTTCGTTGCGCCACGCATTCTCGTGTATTGGACGTTCATCGCGTGTTATTACGCCGTGCCGCTCGCCGCAGCTATGCGGATGGCCTCCGATCGATGGGCGCGGGTCCGCGCGCTCCTGTTCTTGTTGCCCGCCATTGTGTTCCTGCCGTCGTTGGGCACGGCGCTGATACCCTGCCTCGACGACATTTGGGGAGCGCTGCTCTTCCTTCTACCCGCGAAAGTAATCATGGGTCTATGTGTCTATGCGGCGATCCGTGCGCGGCATCTCGTGGAGTTGCCAAGGCGCGGAAATCCCTTTCTTAACAGGGCTTTTTGGCGCTTTGGTATCTCAGTCCTGGCCCTGTTGCTGTGCTACTTGCTGCTGGGAAAGGTGCTCACCAAGCGCGTGTTCCTGTCTCTCGCCAACTACTTCTACATCGACACGGCATAAAACGAACCACTGCGGACAATGCGGTCGACCCGCTGGCAGCATCAGCCCGCTGTGCCCCGCGACACGCTCTTTGTTGCGAGGTTGCCCGTCGCTACTCCCCGCCCATCGCAGCATGCAGCACCGTTTCCTGCGTCGCCATGCCGCGCGGTAATTCCGTCACTATCCGCCCGCGCCGCAGGACGAGCACGCGATCCGCGAGCGCCAGCAACTCGGGCAGCTCGCTGGTGCAGATGACGAGGCCGACTCCGTCTCGCGCGAGTGCCCGGAGCAGGGCGTAGATTTCTGCCTTGGCCGCGACATCAATGCCACGGGTCGGCTCGTCCAGTAGCAATACCAGGGGCCGCGTGGCAAGCCAGCGTGCCAGCAGCACCTTCTGCTGGTTGCCGCCGGATAACGTGCGGACCGCCGCGTGGATCGAGGGTGTTTTCACGGCCAAACGCCCCGCCGAAGCCGCGTAGATGGCGCGCTCTCGGGCGGACCTGAGCAGCCCGACACGGGTGCACTCCGGCAGGGCTGCGAGCGTAACGTTAGCCAGCACCGAAAGGGGCAACACCAGCCCGCTGGCCTGTCGATCGTTCGTCAGCAGGGCGATACCGCGCGCTAGTGCTGTCCGCGGAACAAGGTTGCGCACGGGCACCCCATCGACCAGAATCTGACCGCTGTCCAGCCGGCCGTACCGGCCGTAGATGGCGCCGAGCAGTTCGCTGGCGCCACTGCCCAGCAAGCCGGTGAGGCCGACCATCTCTCCGGCGCGGACCACGAGTTCGATGTCATGGAGGGCCGTGCGGCGCCCGTCAGCCGACCGCAGCGCCACACTGCGAACCTCCAGGCGGACCGGTCCGGTGGCGGCATCCTGCCGGGCAGTAGGGGCGGCGAAAGTGCGGCCGACCATTCGGGCGACCAGCTCATCGGGTGGCAGTTCGGCCGGAGTGGCGGTACAGACTTGGCGCCCATCGCGGAGCACGGTGATTCGGTCTGCCAGGGCGTAGATCTCCTCCATGCGGTGCGACACGTACACGACACCGGCGCCGCGCTCCCGCAGACGACGGATGATGGCGAAGAGCCGCCGGGCTTCCTCGTCAGACAGGGCACTGGTGGGTTCATCGAGCACAAGCAGCCCGGCCCCGCGGCTCGTACCGTCATCGTAGATGAGCAGCGCCTTGGCGATTTCAAGTACCTGGCGGGTCGCCAGCGGAAGCGCTCCTGCCAGCCCCCGCGGGTCTACTTGTATGCCGAGGTCTTCTTGCAGCACCGCAGCGGCACGGGTGTCCATAGTGTGGCGATTGAGCGTACCCCACGGGGTGCGCGGCTCACGGCCGAGGAAGAGGTTTTCTGCCACCGTGAGCCCTGGCACGAGGGCCAACTCCTGATGAATCACGGCCACGCCGGCCTGGGACGCCGCCCGTGGCCCGGAGAATCGCACCGTTCGACCGCGTAACCATACGTCCCCTCCCCAGTCGCGATGCACTCCGGCGAGGACTTTGATGAGCGTGCTCTTGCCGGCCCCATTTTCTCCGACCAGGGCGTGGACCTCACCCGCACGGAGGTCGAAGTTCACCCCGAGGAGAACGGGTACGCCGTCAAACGACTTGGTGATGTTACGCATTTCGAGGAGCGTACAATCATCGGGATGGCTGGCGAACATGCTCGAACTCCGGGGTGCGGCGCCACGGAGGCACTGGCTGGCGAACCGTTCGATGCGGTCTGTCCGGGGTGGTACAGCCGACCGCCCCAAGACGGTTCTCCCGGTGGCAAGCAAGTGTGGCGCTTGTGTTTGCGCGCGTGGGGAGTATAACGGAACTCGTCGCGGCGCCGGGTCCAATCCCGGCGCGGAGCCGTTGGGCGTGCGGCTCAACCGGGACGACGGAGGTGCTGTGATGAAGTACACATGCGGCGTGCTAGTTCTCGCGACTCTGCTGGGAATCCAGGTCGGACGAGCGGACCTGCCCAAGGGTGCCTATGCCCCCGACATCGAGGCCCGCGAATGGCTCAATACCCACCCGAAGGGTGAGCCGGTCTCGCTGGCCGAGCACCGCGGGCGGATCGTGGTATTATTCTTCTGGGTGTCGTGGCATCCCGGGGGCGAGAGCGTGATGCCGTTGATGGTACTGGTGAACGCCTCGCGGTACGGCCGGGATGCGGGGGTGGTGCTCATCGGCGTAACGGATGCGGATCGGGCGTCGGTCGAGGAGATGTTACGGCGTGAGAAAGTGTTCTTCCCGGTGGCAACGGGCGCGAAGAAGACCGTCGAGGAGTTCGATCTGATCGGCTATCCACGCGTGGTAGTGATCGATACAGAGGGGAAGATCGCATACTCCGGCTGGCCGGACCAGGGTGGCGGCATGGCGCTGGTCGAGGCGATTGGCCGGGTACACAACGAGAAGCCGCCGACGCGCACGCACCCTGAAAACGCGATCCGGGCGGAGAGCTACCTGAAGGAAGCACGCCAGTTGCTGCGCCAGGACGCCTTCCGACGGGCTTATGAGTCCGCCGGGCGGGCGTATGAACTTGCTTTAAGCGGCGATCCGCTCAAAGCCCGCTGCCAGGACTACCTGGACCTGATCGACGCCCTGGGGCGTGACCGCTTCGCGCAGGCCGAATGGGCGATCGAGGAAAAGCGCTGGGATGAAGCGGTGGCCTTCCTGTTCGAAGTCAGCCGCGAGTTCCGTGGGACGGAAGTCGGCCGTACGGCGACCCGTAAACTGCGGACCCTGCGGACTCGGTATAAGGAGATCGCCGAGGTGCTCACCTCGCACGAAGGTGCGCGGCAGGCCGAGGCCTTGCTGGCACGTGTCCTGCGCGATGTGCGTGAGCGCCGCTTCGGTCCGGCATGGCAGGCCCTGGATACGATCACCAATGACTATGGTGACTCGGAGGCCGCGGAGAAGGCCCGCACCGTCCGGAACCGGATGGAGCAGAACCCCCGGGTGATGCGGCTCGTGCGGGATTTTACCTCGGCCCCGCACTGTCGCCGTCTGATCAGTCAGGCCGAGTCATTTGCCAGAACCGGTAATCTGGAGCGCGCCCGGGCCTTATACCGCGAGATTCTCGACGAGTACCCTGAGACGTCCTGGGCGGATGAAGCCGCCCGCCGGCTCTCCGAGATGTACTGACAGAGCAGCTTGCGGTCCACGGTCGTCCCCTGAGTGCGGTTCACCGGCCGGGGCTGCAGTTTACGGAGTGGTATGCCCACGACCAAGGATCCGTATGAAATTCTCGGCGTCAGTCGGACGGCGACCCCCGAGGAGATCAAGCGCGCCTATCGCCGCCTCGCCAAGCAACATCACCCGGATCACAACCCGCAGAATGCGGCTGCGGCCGGTGAGCGGTTCAAGCAGATACAGGCGGCTTACGAAGTGCTCGGTGACCCGGAGCGCCGCGCTCAGTATGATCGCTTCGGTGCCGGCGGGCCTGCGCCCGATGTTCGCACCTGGGCCCAGGACGGCGCGCATGCCGGCGCCGAGGGGATGCCGTTCAACTTCGATTCCTTTGGCGACCTGAGCAGTATTTTTGAGCAGTTCTTCAGTCGTGGGTCGACCAGCTTTCGCAGCGGCCGCCGCTCCACCGTACGCGGTGCGGACCTTGAGCACACCATTGAAATCACTCTTGAGGAGGCCCTGCGCGGCACCGTTCGCGATGTGGCGCTCAGCACCGGTCACGCCGGCAGCGAACCCGAGCACATCCGGTTCAAGGTGCCGGCAGGTGTGACCGACGGCCAGCGCATTCGAGTGCGCGGCAAAGGCCAGGACGGCCCCAGTGGTCGCGGCGATCTCCTGATTCGCTGCCGCATCCTTCCCCATGCCTATTTGCGCCGCGAAGGCCACGATCTGTACCTCGACCTGCCGTTGACATTCACCGAGGCCGCCCTCGGCACCCAGATTGAGATTCCGACACTGGCCGGCCGTTCAGTCCTCAAGGTTCCCCCAGGAACTTCCAGCGGCACACGCCTCCGACTGCGTGGTGCCGGGGTTCGTGATCCGCACACCGGCCGCACCGGTGATCTTTACGCCGTGGTGAAGATCCACGCGCCTAAGGCGCTCACGGAGCGGGCCCGCGAGTTGCTTCATGCGCTGGAGAAGGAACTTTCGGAGCGGCCGCGTGAAGGGCCGCACTGGCAGAACTGAGGCATTCATGGCGGCCATGTCCCGCGAAACACGCAGCCGACTGATCCTCATCGTTGTGCTCTCCGTACTCCTGTTCATGGTCGTCGGCGCGGTTTACTACTATCTGAATGCCGGACTGTTGCCGCCGACCCTCCTGGGTACGGAAGATGACGAAGAGATCCTGGCACGGCAGAACCGCCAGTTGCTGAACATGCTGCTGCTGCTCGTGCTGTCGGCCTTGCTGATTCTGCTGTTCGTGCTTGGGACCTACCTCGTCATGCACGCCGGGCAGATGCTGCTACGCACGCGCGTGGGCGGCAAGCCGACGGAGTATGTGGACGCCTGGAGCCAGTACCGCCTGAGCGACGAGGAAATCTCCGCGGCCGATCCCTCCCCGCCGGACAAGGACCAGGCCGGACCGCCGGATGCGCCTTCGGACGATCTCGGCGACCCCCCCTCGGACGAACCGGAGCGTCCCGGGTAAAGTTTCCGTAGGTCGGCCACGGCGCAACCACCGTGGGCCGGGCTGCCGACCTGGAGAACACCATGCCGGATACAGAACCGCGCGGACGCCGCGATGCCGTCGAACGACTGTACATTTTCTGGCTCGCAAGCACGCTGCTGCTCGCCGTCCTCATGATCGCCAGCGGCATTCTGATTCGTGGACAGCTTACGCGCCAGGAGTCGGCGCTGCGGAGCGCGCTGGAACGGGTTCAGCTCGCCCACACCCGCGCGGAAATGGTCGAGGAGCGACTGCGCAACCTCGAACGCATTGTCGGGCAGCAGCTCCTCATGGCGCCGGGGCGCGCCCCGAGCGAATTCGCGACCCTGCCCCCCACGGAAGAAACGGACCCGGAGGATTCGGTCACCGGCACGCCACCGCTCGCCCCGGCCGAACCTGAGGCCTCTGCCGCTCCCGCCGAAACAGAGCTGCGCGCCCAACTTGCCCGCATCGCCCAACCCACCCGGAGCACACCGGCGGACATCCTCGATGTCGAAGCTGCCAATCTCCTCATCCGCTCAACCGAACCACACCTGGCGTACGCCGAGTGGTCGCCTGAGGTTTGCGGGCAACTTGCAGCGGTGGCGCAGCTCATCGGCCGTGAACGTGCTGCGCGGGCCTTCGCGCAACGGGCGTCCGCGGGCGGCGATCTCCTCGTCGAGTACTCGGCGGCGCGCATCCGGGCCCTGCTGGCGCGGCGCCAGGTGCAGGAAGCGTTTACCACGACCCTGCAACTGGTTGAGCGTGCCGACGGCCTGCCGATTGTCGATGCCCTGCTCGCAGTCGGGCTGTATGTGACCGATGAACCCGCCACCGCCGATGAGGTGCTCGTGGCGCTCGTGCCGCGACTGCCGGAACTGCCGGCCTACGATCGCCTGCTGCTCGGACGCGTGGCCGCGGGACTGGAGCGTTGGCGGGTCCTCGATGCGGCACTCGCGGGGCTCGACAACATCGGCGGTCCGCTGGCGCCGGAGCACAGCTTTCTGACCGCCCTTGCTCTGGCTCACCAGGGCCGCACCGTCGAGGCCCTCGCGATCCTTGATGGGCTGCTGGAAGAGACGCCGGCACGCGGAAGCGTGGACCCGGTCTGGCCTTGGCCGCGCCCCGACCGCTACGACATCGAGCTGTGGCGCGGCGTGACGCTCACCACGGCGCGGCAGTTCGATACCGCCCGCGCCGCCCTCGAGCAAATCGCGCGCAACGATCCCGGGAGGCCGGAAGCGCATTACCAACTGGGACTGCTGGAGGCGCGAAACGGCCAGCCCCAACTGGCCCGCATGCATCTGCGCAATGCCCTGGCGGGCGCGGCGGAGTTCGCCCCAGCGTGGGAGATGCTGGCAACACTGGACATCGCCGAGGGGCAGATCGCCCCGGCGCTCGATTCGCTGCAACGGGCCTTGGAGATCAACTCCCGACGTGCCCGGGCCTATTTCCTCGCCGCGATCGCGCATGCGAAAGTCACGCAGCCGAATGCGGCCATCGATGCCCTGCGGGAGGCACTGCGGTTGGCCCCGGAGTACCTGAACGAGGCGCGCCAGACCGATGTGCTCACGCGGCTGATCCCGCCCGCGGAGATGGAGACCTTGCTCGAGGGCGGTGCCTATCTACTTGAGCCGGCCGAAGACGCACCGGAAACTGCGCCAGCGGTGCCGGACGCTCCGCCACCCGGCACGGAATAGCGTGGCGACCGGCGAAACGGCGTGTGGAGCGGTGCACCCTGGGCGGCCAGGATCGAGCGGCGAGATGAGCTAAGAAAGGAAGGGCGCGTGCCGGCGGCGGACTTGCAGACATTCATTGTGGAACTCGAGCAGCGCGGCTGGCTCCGGCGCATCCGTGTCGAGGTGGATCCCCTGCTCGAGATTGCCGAAATCACCGACCGCGTGACCAAGGCCGGTGGGCCGGCCCTGCTCTTCGAGCGCGTCCGCGGCAGCACCTTTCCTGTGCTCATCAACACGTACGGTACGAAAGAGCGCATGGGCCTCGCGTTCGGCTGTTCGGATTTCGACGAAATCGCCGCCCGTGTGAAGAACATTCTCAAACCCGAAATTCCCACCACCCTCATGCAGAAGCTGCGGAAGCTGCCCGAACTCGCTCAACTCGGCAGTCTTCCGCCGCGTATCGTGAAGCGTGGCCTTTGCCAGGAAGTGGTTCTCCGCGAGGACGCCGACCTCCGCAAGCTCCCGATCCTGAAATGCTGGCCGTTCGACGGCGACCCCGCCGCGTGCGGCAGCCCACTGGTCGCCCCGCCGAGCGACGGCATTGAACCCGGCCGTTACATCACGCTCGGGGCGATTTTCACCAAGCACCCCGAGACCGGCGATCGCAATGTTGGCATGTACCGCGTGCAGATCTTCGGCCCTCGCACAGCGGCCATGCACTGGCACATGCACCACGACGGGGCGCGACACTTCCGCCGCTATCGGGACCTCGGCCGGCGCATGCCGCTTGCGATCGCACTCGGCGGGCCCGCGATCATGCCCTATGCGGCCACCTGTCCGCTGCCGCCCGGGATCGACGAGTGCCTCTTCGGCGGCTTTCTCCAGGGACGGGCACTCGAACTGGTCCCCGCCGTTACCCAACCGGAGATCGAAGTTCCGGCGACGGCCGAAATCGTGATCGAGGGTTACCTCGACCCGGCCGAAGAGCCGATCGTGGAAGGGCCGTTCGGCGACCACACGGGATTCTATTCGCTGCCGGACTACTTCCCGCGCCTGCACGTCACAGCGATTACGCACCGGCGGGGCGCGATTTACCCGACTACGATCGTCGGTAAGCCACCGCAGGAGGACTACTGGCTGGGCAAGGCCACGGAGCGCATTTTCCTGCCGATGCTCCAGATGCTTGTGCCAGACATCCTGGACTACAACCTGCCGCGGTTCGGGTGCTTTCACAACTGCGCATTCGTCAAGATCCGCAAGGAGTATCCCTACCAGGCGCGGCGGGTGATGCACGCGATTTGGGGCGCGGGCCAGATGGCGCTGACGAAGATGATCGTCGTCGTTGATGAGCACGTGGATGTGCAGAATGAGGAGGAGGTGCTGTTCCACTTGTGCGCGAACGTCGACCCGCAGCGCGACATCGAGTTCGTACGTGGCCCGCTGGACATCCTCGACCACGCCACCCCCGAGTGTGGCACCGGCAGCAAGATGGGCATCGACGCGACGCGCAAGATTCCCGGCGAAGGCCAGGTCCGCCCTTGGCCGCCCGAGATCGAAATGTCCGCGGAGATCAAGCGGCTGGTCACCGTTCGCTGGGCCGAATACGGCCTGGAGCCGTAGCGTCTTCCGACCCCGGGACCGGCCCCGTCTCCGGGGTTCCGGTCAGGTCACGAGCACGGCATGTACCGTCCGTGGTCCGTGAATGCCGGTGACGAGCACGCCCTCGATATCGGCGGTCTTGCTCGGACCGGTGATGAACGTGATGTTGGTCGGCAGCGGTGGAGCAAGCGTGGCGAAGTAGTCGAACAGGTCAGCCATGATTTGGTGGGTGGCGATGATTGCCACGTGAATGGGGGGTATCAGCGACATGCCACGCGCGGTCTGGGGACCGGAGTGGACGACGATCATGCCATTCTCGGCGATCGCGGCCCGTACACCAGTGATCGCCGCCGCCGAGTCGAACAGCGTGGGGTCGTCGTGCCCGCGACGCAGGTCGTAACCGCGCGCCGTGAGCAAATTCTGAAGTGCTGCCGCCCGCTCGTCATCGAGCGCGCTGGCGCTTAGCGGCTCAAGCACAAGATGGCCCGCATCTGGCGGTGGCAGGATTCCGGCGATTACCTCCGCAAGTGTGGTGGCGGTGGCGCCATGCACCTGCCAGCCACCCTCGGTCGCAGCGGCGGTGAAGCGCTGGACGAGGTCGGAGTCGGGGGCCAGAGCGCGGAGTTCATCGAGGGGCTGTTGGGGAAGTGGTGTGTCGTTCGCCGGCGGCGGCTGAAGCTGTGCGACGAACTGCACAAACGCGGGGTCGACGGTGCCATGTGAGGCCCCTGCAGCGGGATCAGGCGTCATCGCGGAGTTCCTCGCGCCAGCGTTCGCGGAAAGAACGAGCGGCCGGGCGGAGCAAGTCGCGTTGGGTCGTCCAAGCCCCAAGCGGTCCGGGGCCACGGGTCGCCCAGCCCGTGCCGTCGTCCGCGACGATCCCGCGCAGCAGGTATTGCCCCCAGCGGTAGAGGGTCGGCGAGGACATCGCCCGCGACCAGAGCTGCATCAGCAGGCGTTTGGACCACGGCTGTTGCCCGCGCGACAGATGCCGCAGCCGCACAAGCAGCGCGGGGATGTCGATGTTCACGGGGCACGCCACCTTGCACGCCCCGCACAGGCTCGAGGCCCGCGGAAGCTCGGCGTGCGCGGGGCCGAAGAGCAGCGGCGTGATGAGCGCGCCGATCGGGCCGGGGTAAACGCTGTCGTACGCATGCCCACCCGTGTTGCGGTAGACCGGGCAGGCATTCAGGCAGGCGCCACAGCGAATACAGTTCAATACTTCCGCGGCGGGACCGTTGAGGATCCCGCTGCGCCCGTTGTCCATGATGACGACGTGCAATTCCTCGGGGCCGTCGCGATCGGACGGTTTACGCGGGCCGGTGATGAGCGTGGTGTATACGCTCATGGCCTGGCCGCCGCTGGCGCGGGAAATCAGCTTCAGGAAGACGGGCAGGTCGGTGAGCCGTGGAATCACCTTTTCGATTCCCATCAGGGCGACATGCACGCGCGGGCGCGTAGTGGTGAGCCGCCCGTTGCCCTCGTTGGTGATGAGGCAGAGCGTTCCGCTCTCGGCGATGCCGAAGTTGACGCCACTGATACCCAGATCGCAACGGCGGAAAATGTCGCGCAAGTGGTGGCGCGCGATCATGCTGAGTACCTGGGGGTCCTCGCTGTATTCACAGCCCAGTTCCCGCACCATCGCCTCGGCGACCTGCTTGCGATCTTTGTGAATGATCGGCGTGATGATGTGGCTCGGCCGGTCGCGGTCAATCTGGACGATGAACTCGCCAAGGTCCGTTTCCACCACCTGGACGCCCTGCGCCTCGAGCGCGGCGTTCAGATGAATCTCCTCCGACGTCATGCTCTTGGATTTCACGGCGAGCCGCAGGGTACGCGCCGCGGCCAGTTTCGTGATGATCTGGCAGGCCACTGCGGCGTTCGCCGCAAAATGCACGTGCCCTCCGGCGGCCGCGACACGTTCGGCGAACTGGCCGAGATAGCGCGGGAGGTGCTCGATCGTGTGGCGACGGATCTGGGCGGCCCGGGCGCGCAGGTCGTCGGCGTGGGGCAGTGACGCCAGGGCCGTCTCGCGCTTCTCGACCTTGCGCCAGGTGGCGAGACGGATCGCGCCGATGACACGCTTGTCGCGTGTGGCGGCGGCCATGCGGTCCTGCAAGCCGCCACTCATGCTTCGGGCTCCATCAGGCCAAGCGCTTCGGCCAGACACTCGGCGAGGTGTTGAAAGCGCAGCGGCAGTCCGCGGCGATGAGCGCCGCCAGCGAGTTGCAGAGCGCAAGCGGCTTCGTTGCAGACGACCAGCCGTGCCCCGGTTGCGGCCAGACCGTCGAGCTTCTCGGCGAGCATGGCTCCGCTGACCTCCGGGTAATCCACCGAGAACAGGCCGCCGAAACCGCAGCACTGGTCTACATGCAGCGGCAGGCGGAGTGGGGCTCCGGAGTTCGTACTGCCGCACAGGGGCGGCGTCAGCCACGCCTGGAGTTCGGCCGGGCTGTACGAATCGCGCGCGTGACACGGGTAATGAAACGTCACGGGCTCCCGCCACTGCAAGGCGGCGGCGATATCGACCTGCAAACGCTCACGCAGAAAGCGCCCGAATTCAAATGTGCGTCCGGCAACGGCCTGGGCGGCTGCCGCGCGGTGTGGGTCACCGGCGAGCAACTCCGGTCCGTGGTGCTGCACCATGGCGGCGCACGAGGCCGAAGGCGTCACAATGCAATCACAGGGGTGTGCGGTGAAAACGTCCACGAGATGCGCGGCAAGTCGGCGCGCCTCGTTATGGAAGCCGCTGTTGTAGGCGGGCTGTCCGCAGCAGGTCTGGGCAGCGGGGAATGACACCTGGCAGCCGTAGTGCCGCAGGACACGAACAACCGCCTCCCCGGCGCGCGGGAAGAATGTATCCGTGAGACAGGTCACAAAGAGGGCGACGTTCATGCTGGCGCACGCTCCCGCAGTGGGCCGGCATTGTAGGCGGAGAACCCCGAAATCGCACGGCACCGGAGAGTGCGGTGCCGTGGGTGAATTCTCGCGAAAGTTCTGTCAATCTTCGAGCGGGAAGATTAGCCGCCCGCGCCGCCGCCGCCCACGAAGGGATCCCCGTCGCAGAAAGGCGGGAACGTGCAGGCAGGATCAATGTCGATATTCACACCGGGGCCCTGATACCCCGAGGTGATGAAGCGATATGCGACGGGATCGCAATTGAGGATCGTTCCGCACGGATTGAAATTGTTGACGTAACGCAGGACGCCACAGCCACCCTGGAAACACGTGCCCAGCAGGGCCGCAAGCGGGAGCGTGCGGAGGAGCGTGGTATGAAGACGGCGCATGACAGTCTCCCGGATCGGGTTGCTTACTCGGGAACTACGATGTTGGGGCAGTCGGCCAGGATCGGCACAGGGCTGCACAGGTTGAAGAAGGAACCGCCCGTGCAGTTCAGGACGGAGCAGAAGTTGAAGGCCTGCACTCCGACCGGAACAGCGAATTGGGTACAGGCCGGGGTGAACTGGAAGACGACGCCCGTGCTGACACACACCAGCGCAGCGAGCAGCCGTCGGTTACGGAAGATCGACATCGGAGGCACTCCTCTGGCGAACGCACTCAAGTCACGAGTGCGCGAAGTATACGGTCCCGCCAAGCGGGGCATCAAGGGCGCGGCAGGGGTGGAGTGTGACAGGCCCAGAATTGTAACATTCATCCGATCAACGGGTTAAGGCGCTGGGGGGCACGTGCTCCCGTACGATCCCAAGAATCCGTGGCGAGTCCGCTCCACCATCAGGGCCCCAGCAGGGTACGGATCACGTCGGCAGCGGGGGGCTGAATCAGGCCCCGTTCCGTCACCAGGGCTGTGATGAGCTCGGCAGGCGTCACATCAAATGCGGGGTTATAGACCCCCACGCCCGCCGGCGCGGTGGACAAACCGGCGAAGTGAGTCACTTCTTCGGCCGCCCGCTGCTCGATCGGAATCCCGGCCCCAGTCGCGAGGGATAGGTCAAAAGTGCTGCGCGGTGCGGCCACATAAAACGGTATTCCGTGCCGTTGGGCCGCAAGAGCTACGGTATAGGTCCCGATCTTGTTGGCAACGTCGCCGTTCGCTGCGATTCGATCTGCTCCGACAATCACGGCTTGTACCTGGCCGGACTGCATGAGACTGGCGGCGGCATGGTCACACAGCACGGTGACATCCAGACCTGCGGCGGCGAGTTCAAAAGCGGTCAGCCGTGCACCCTGGAGCAATGGGCGGGTTTCATCGGCGTACACGCGGAACCGTTTGCCCTGCTCATGCGCGACATAGAGCGCCGCCAGCGCGGTCCCGTAGGCCACGGTTGCAAGCGCGCCTGCGTTGCAGTGCGTGAGCACGCCACCACCGTCAGGGATGAGGGGAGCGCCGAATTCACCGATCCGGCGGCAGGTTGCGGCATCCTGCGCAGCGAGGTGTTGAGCGAATTGCCACAAGCTCAGCCAGAGGGCGGCGCCGTTTCCCGGTGTGGCGAAGGCGTGTAGCCGCATCTCTCCCAGCGCCCAGGCAAGATTCACCGCTGTGGGTCGGCAACCCCGGAGGTAGGCACTGACCGTGTCGAGGTGTGCCAGAAAAGCAGCGCGCGGCTGTTCGCGATTGGGCCGTAGGCCAAGCACGAGACCGAAGGCCGCAGCCACCCCGATGGCAGGGGCGCCACGTACGCTCAGGACACGAATGGCGTTCCAGACGTCTTCGGCCGTTTTGCACTCGAGAAACACGACTTCAGACGGTAGGCGGGTCTGATCGAGCAGTCGCAGGTGGCCCTCGGACCCTCCCACCCAGGCAAGGGTCTCGGGCAATCCCGCAGGATGAAGACCAGGGCTCGCAAGTGTCGGGTGCGCATCCGAAGTGTGCATGTGTACGTTGTAACAGATGGGGGGCGGGCGGGAAACTCGTCTTGTGCCCTTCCCGGCTCTGGAGGTGGCACGGCACCGGCGAGCATGGTAGTTTGCGGGCATGTTCACAGGGTTCACCTTACGAATGCGCAGGCGAATGGGTTGTGTCGCCGTCCTCGGGCTGCTCGTGCTTGGTCTGACCGGTTGTCCGCAGTCGACGGTGTCGGTCGAGACCCGGCTGGTGGATGGTGAGCGGGCGTTTCGCGCGAAGCAGTATGGCCAAGCGGTTTCTGATCTGGATGCCTACCTCGCACAGGCGAAACCCGCCGAAGCGTCCCGGGCGCGTTATGTGCGCGGTATGGCCTTGGCGCTGCTGGGGCGGCGGACCGAAGCGTACGCTGACCTGCAGTTCGCCACACAGCACACGGGATCGGGTGACCTATCCTGGCAACCCCACGCGGCCCTCGGTGTGCTCTTTTTCGAGGATGAGCAATGGGATGTGGCGGCCAGGTTGTTACTGACCGCCGTGGAGCGCATGCCGGAAACACCGCCGCGGGATGCACTGCTGTATCGCGTGGGGTTGTGCTACGAGCGCGCCGGACGGTGGCGCGAGGCCCGCACCCGCTTTGACCAGGTGGCTTCTCGGTACGGCAGCGGGGCTTACGGGGAGCTGGCCCGGCGAAGGGTGCGCCTGAATGCGGAGCATTTTGCCGTGCAGTGCGGTGTTTTTTCCCAGCGACAGAATGCCGAACAGATGGTTGCAGACCTTGGCCGGCGTGGATTGCGCGCGTATGTGCGGCCAGAGCCCCGTGGTGGTGAGACGTTCTACGTGGTCCTGGAAGGGCAGTACTACAACTACGCCGCGGCCAAGCTCGCGCTGGCGCGCGTGCGTGGGCATATTCCACAGGCCGTTTTTTGGCCGTAAATCTTTTGCTGGGAATGTGATGCAAGAATCAGGCCGGCCTGACCCCGGGCCAGTGCCGGCCTGTGAACTGCGATGGGGTGCAGAGGGTAGTGGTTAGATGATGCTGAGCTGATCGAGCGCAGCCACGTATTGGGTAATTTCGGCGATCCCGAACGCAACCCAGAAAGCAGACTGCCACCACGAACCACCGCAGCCAAGCTGGAAGAGAACGGGGGTGGCGGCCAACAGAAGCAACGATTTCTTCATGTGGTTTCTCCTAAGAAGCTTTGGACATGAGACATCGCGTCAACGTGGCGAATTGCGCAGCACAGTTCCAGAAAACGTATCGAGAGCGGTGCAGACCGTCAATGCGAAGGTGTAGTGGAATTCTGCTGAGATGACGAAAAACCGTCACCTTGGTTTTTGGAAAACGAGAGCTTCAGAAAAAAAACTTGTCACTCGGAGCGATAAACCGCTTGAAGTCTATTGGCCCGCCCATATACTACTCCCCCAAGGTATTGGCGATCGTCTGCCTACGCGGTGCCGTCCAGGCAGCGGTCAAGTTTGGTCACTGTGGGGTCGTGCCCCGCGATCTCTGAAGGAGAGAGCAGATGACGAGTTTCAAGAAGGTGCTCCTGGGTGTCAGTGTTGCGCCGATCCTGTTCCAGTTCGGCTGCGGTGGCGGTGGCCTCTGGCAGACGTTCCGCTTTGTGGCGGATCTCGCCGGTATTGCCGCCTCGTTCGACCAGCTCTTCGGCGTTTGGCCGGGCGGCCCCTTCTAAGGGACTGAGTCTGGTCAGCACTGCGCCCGGAAGAAGTGTCGCATTGACACTTCCGCCGAGCACGGTCCGGTGACGCTACGCGTCATCGGCTGGAAAATGTCAAAGGCCGCTTGTCTCGGTGTTTTACCAGGATGAGCGGCCCTTGCGTTTGATCGGGGAGGGGAATGGTGGGAAGGGGGGTACAACGGGTGCAGGTCGGCGCGCCGTGAATGCAGCATGCTCCAGCCCTGCCGCCGCGTTCGCCGATCAGGTATAAGTTCGTTCCACACCGAACGGGCGCCCCCGTTGCGGCGTCGGCGGTGTGCGGAGAATCGGCGCGCCGCCGAGTTGGCGACGCCCAGTACGGTGGCTGGCGCTGCTGGAGATTCCATGAAGACCTCGGAAGCCCTGTCAAAGAAGATTCAGGACCGGTCGGTGCTTGTAGGTGTGATGGGTTTGGGCTACGTCGGGCTGCCCCTTGTTCGGGAGTTCTGCAACTCCGGCGTGCGGATGATGGGCTTCGACGTTGATGAGCGCAAGGTCAAGATGCTCAAGGCGGGGAAGACCTACATCGAACACCTGCCGGGCAAATACTTTCAGGAGCAGATCAAGAAGGGGCTGTTTGAGCCCACTGCCGATATGGGTCGCCTGGGCGAGCCGGACGCGATCATGATCGCGGTGCCCACGCCACTCGACAAGATGCGTGAACCCGATATGACCTACGTGCGTGCCACCACAGCCGATATCGCCAAGCGGCTGCGGCCGGGGCAATTGATCATCCTCGAGTCGACCACTTATCCCGGTACGACGCGCGAGATCTGTAAGCCAATGCTCGATGCGACCGGTCTGAAGATTGACCAGGATTATTTTCTTGCGTTCTCGCCGGAGCGCGAGGATCCGGGGCGCACGGATATCACCACACGCCAGATTCCGAAGGTGGTGGGTGGCGTGACTCCGACCAGCGGCAAGCTGGCCGCAGCGCTCTACGCGCTGGCACTCGAAACCATCGTACCGGTCGGTAAAGCCGAGGTAGCCGAGGCCTGCAAAATCGTGGAGAACGTGTACCGGTGCGTCAACATCGCGCTGGTCAACGAGCTGAAGATGCTCTTTGACCGCATGGACATCGATGTCTGGGAGGTGATTGCGGCCGCGAAGACGAAGCCGTTTGGTTTTCAGGCCTTCTACCCGGGTCCGGGGCTCGGCGGGCACTGCATCCCAATCGATCCCTTCTATCTTTCGTGGAAGGCGCGCGAATACAACATGCCGACGCGCTTCATCGAGCTGGCGGGTGAGATCAATACGCACATGCCGGATTACGTAGTTCTACGGGTGATGGAGGCACTCAACGACCGGGGCAAGGCGCTCAAGGGCGCCAAGGTGCTGATCCTCGGCCTCGCGTACAAGAAGGATGTCGACGATGTGCGCGAGAGCCCGTCCGTCACGCTGATCGAGCTGCTGCAGGCGCGCGGCGCGAAAGTGGATTACCACGACCCGCACATCCCGGTGGCCAAGGAGATGCGCGAGCACAACATCACGCACATGAAGAGTGTGCCGCTCACCGCCGCGAATCTCCAGAAGTACGACTGCGTGCTGATTTCGACCGATCACTCGCGGATTGACTACGACCTTGTCGCCGCCAACGCCGCCCTGATTGTGGATACCCGCAACGCGATGGGGTCGAAGAAGCGGTCGGCGAACAAGGTGATCAAAGCGTAACGCCCGTGCGAACGCGGGACGCGCCGGCAGTGCGGATCCCGGTGTGACATGCTACAAGGGTGATCTGGTAGCGCATGCGCAGTCACAACCGGCGATGCCACCAGGCAAAAAAATGCCGGATCGGTAAGGATCCTCATGCGTGAGTCCGTTCCGCCTTATTTCCTCCCGCGGGCAGCTTCGCCCCGCGACGCGGCGGTTCTCACGTCAGGATCGGTGGCCGATCCGGCTCTCACAATCACACCATGCGCCCGAAGGGCACACGGACCCTCCCTGGTGGGAGTTTCAAGGAAACTGCTGCATTTCAGACGGATACCGCTGGATGCGGCAACGACCTGCCACACTCCACAGAAGTGCGGTGCGCTCCGTTCCCATTAAGTATTCCCCACGCTTACCGGGGAGTCAAATCAAGCGCGGATTTCCCCACGTATCTCGAAGAGCGGCCACGCGCTCAATCACTGTACTGATCCGGGGATTCTGTCGGAGGGCGATAGGAGGCGTGTAGTGCCTGCCAGGTCTGTGCAAAGTCCGGGCTTGGAACGCCATCCGGAAGGGGGTGCACAAGGGCTTTCGCTCGTTCACGGCTGAAGAGCAGGTGGCTCCAGAGCCATGCTTGCTCTGTGCGCTCTTGCGGATCGAACTCAAGCTCGGTGCCGGCTGCACAGGATTCCGTGCGGCACGCCTGCTTGAACCAGAGTGGTGCGGACTGCGCGAGTTTGCGGTTCGGCACGATCGGGCCTGCGCTGATCTCGCCCGCGCGAAACAGCAGCAGCTTCCACGCTTTGCGACGTACTACCGGCAGTGCGGCGGCATCGCAGAAGTTACTTGCGGTTCTTATGACCGGTGTCCAGTGCTGTGCCCAGCGGCGCGCGAACACGAGTTGTTGCTTGAGTTGCGCGGCGCGCTCGTACGCCTGTGCCGCGGCCGCGTTGCGCATCTCGGCCTCGGCGGCGGTGAGCCAGTGCGTTACGCCGCCGCAGGCGAATTCCCAGGCAGCGCGGCAGCGCTCGACGTACGGTGCAAGTGGTACGCTGCCATCACAGGGAGCATCGCAGCGTCCCATCTCGGCGTAAGCGCAGCGCTTCCCATGCGGAGTTCGGCGCACCTCCGCGGGATAACGACAGAGGTCGAATAGATCCCAAAGGCCGGTGAGCGCCTCCTGGGCCGCGGCGTGTGTTGGCCAGGGTCCGAGACAATCACCGGGCGTGAGTGTGAAGCGCTCGGTGACGCGCAACTCGGGCACGGCACGGTTGAAATCCACACCCAGGAACCAAGCTGGGCCGAAACTGATGAGGGTACGGTAGTCGCGGGGATAGATGGCGCGGGCGAGTCGGTAATACCACCAGCGGCCTTCAAAAGCGGTGCTCAGGGCGCGCCAGCGCACGCCGCGCGCGATTTCGGACAGGTCTGCCCGACCGCTGGTCGGAGGTTCTTCAGCCAGACGGCTGATGAGCAAGCGGCGGAGTGCCTGCGTCGTCGCCAACTGAATGGGTGTGGCGTCGGCGGCCTCAAGCAGGTAGATGGCGGGGACATTGGGCAGTTTGGCGAGATCTGTGCTTGTTGGGCGCGCCGGCCACACGTGGTGATCGGGCAGTGCCGCCTGGCGAAAAGTCTCGGCCGGTGGGTCGATCGCAGTCATCGCAGTCCGCGGTCGGTGAGGGAGCGTGGTCGCGAATCTGTGACTACACCTGCAGGCCGGTGATCTCGCACTCGAAGACGAGCGCGTCGTTCACGAACGCCTGCATGGCGCAAACCATGCGGCGCGGTGACATCTTCAATCCACGACCCACAAGGACTAGCCGGGCCGGTGGTGCAACCACACCACGAAAACGCGCTCCATCCACACCTGCAAAGCCGACGAACAAGTCTTGCTTAAAGAGCATTTTGTGGCCGAAACTCGCCAGTTGGGCGGCGGCCTCGATCATGAGGACTCCCGGCAGCAGCGGTCGACCGGGGATGTGTCCGCGCACCCAGAATGCGTCCAGCTTTACATCCAGGTAACCGGCGAACAGCTTGTTCTCATAGTCCATCAGAACGACCGCATCGAGCAGGGCGAACTCAAAGCGGTGCGGATTGACGGCGGCAATCGCGTCACGATCGGCCAGTACCTGCGACAGGTCGAGGGTCGCAGGATTCAGCAAAAGCGGTGGGGGCATAGAGGTCCTAGGGCTGCGCGCTTGCAAGCTCTGATGCAGCCATGTACAGACGTCAGGCGGAGGGTGGGCCGGCAGCATCCTCGGTGGTGCGGATGTCGAGGACCTTCTTGCGGACCTCCTGGGCCATGTTCTTGATCTCCTGCATGATCTTGCGCACGCGGGTACCGGCGGCCTTGTTCCCACCCATGGCCTTGAAGACGTCTTCCTGGGCCTCATCCACGAGCTGCCTGAGCTTGTTGTACTCGTCCATGCGAATCTCCAGGGCCGCTGCGGGACGGCTGCTTACGCACAGTCCCCCGGCCGATCTGTGACCATTTGGGGCGGGTCCGACTGCGACGGGAACGGATTCCCGGCCGCAAGTTCGCGTTTTCTAGCACCAGTGGAGCGGGTTTGCAAGCGCTCCAAGCGTGGCCTGTGGTCCGTTCGGTACCGCTCCCGATTCCGAAGCGTGTCGTGGGTCATCATCTATAATCGTGGGCTATGACAGAATCGCACGACCCGCGCATCCTTGCCTTGCGGGACAAGATCTCCCACTTTCCCAAGCTGCCGGGCGTATACCTCATGAAGGATACCGACGGGCTCGTACTCTATGTGGGGAAGGCCCGCGACCTGCGGGCGCGCGTTTCGAGCTACTTTCAAGATGCGGCCGACCTGTTCAACACGCGCGGCCCGAAAATCGCCCATATGGTTACATTGGTCGCCGATATCGACTTTCTCGACTGTGAGAGCGAAGTCGATGCCTTACTTAAGGAGAGTCGGCTCATCAAGGACATTCAGCCGCCATACAACGAACGGCTGAAGGACGATAAGACCTTTCCGTATGTGGAGGTGACGGTCTCTGACGACTTTCCGGGGGTTTATGTGACGCGCACGCCGCGATCGAAGGGCACGAAGCTCTACGGTCCTTTCGCGAGCGCGCAAGGCGTGCGGGATGCGGTGAACCTGCTGCAAAGGGTTTTCAAGTTTCGCACCTGCGAGCTCGACATCCGCGTTAACGACGATAAACGACGTTTTTTTAGACCCTGTCTGCTGCACGCGATCCAGCGCTGTACGGCACCTTGTGCGGCACGGATCGGTCCCGAGGCCTATCGCGCGGATATCCGCCGGTTGCGCAAGTTGTTGAGTTCGAACCGAACACCGCTGCTGCGATCCATGCAAAAGGAAATGGCCACCGCCGCCAATGCGATGCGCTATGAGGAAGCCGGCGTCATTCGTGATCGCATGCGTGCGCTCGAGGCGCTGAGTCGGAAAGGGAAGCTCGAAGAAGACGTTCAGCCCGAGGTGTTTTTTACTGATCCGGGGGCCGGGCTCGACAAGTTACAGGAGTTGTTGGAGCTGCCGGAGCGGCCGCGGATCGTGGAAGGGATCGACATCGCGACACTCCATGGCGAATCATCGGTCGGTTCGCTGGTATGTTTCATCGACGGTCGGCCGTTCAAGAGCGCGTATCGGCGCTACAAGATCAAAACCGTCTCCGGCGTGGATGATTACGCGATGATCCGCGAGGTCATTTTGCGCCGCTACCGACATGCCGTGGTTGCCGAGGAGTTGTATCCCGATGTGATTCTGATCGACGGGGGCTTGGGACAGTTGCATGCGGCTCTGGAAGCGTTCGAGCGAATGCGGCAAGAGATTGAGGCCGGTGGTGGGGCGGCGGTGAGGCCGGCCATGGTCGTTTCGCTCGCGAAACGTGAGGAGCTGATCTATGTGCAGGCGCGGGCGGAGCCGTTGCGCCTGCCACGCAATCACGCGGGACTGCGCCTGTTGCAGCAGGTGCGGGATGAGGCCCACCGCTTCGGTCAGCACTACCACCACATTCTGCGGCACAAGCAGGCGTTCGATGAGGATGTTGCCGCCGGGCGTCGGCCGCCAGGCCGGCGATCCGGTTCCCGCGGGACGGGGAAACCGTAACGGTTCTGCGTAATGGCGCGTGTTCAGGCGGGCGATTTCGACGCGTCAGGGTCGGCCATCCAGCCGCTCGCCTGTCGCAGGATTTCCACCGCGACCTGGTTGGTGCCGTAGCCGCGCGGCAGGCGAACATAGGGTTTTCCGCACTGGTCCGCCATGGACTTCACGGCTTCGAAGGAATGACTCGCCCAGCGAATGGCCAACAGCACCAGGGCTGTTTCCGGGCGCGCCACCTGCGGCTCGAACTCGGAGGTGGACTGGTGTACGCGTGTGCTGATCCAACGCAATTCGGCGAGTTCAAAATCCCGCTCCAGCGCGCGTTGGGAGTGCACGCGGCGCTCCCCGCCGATCAGCACGACGACACGCCCACGCAACCAGTCTGCGACGCGCCGCACTGCATCCGTGGGCAGGCGTGGTTCGCGGGTTTCCTCACGCGATGACTCCTGCGCAGCCAGGTAGCGATCCACTTCGCGGAGCACAAGCTGGAAGCCATCGCCCGGTTCCAAGGATTCCGGGAGGGAGTCCAGCAGCGGAAGCAGAAGATCGCGCAGCGCGCGATCGGATGGGGGTGTCCCGTTCGCCACCAAACGCTCTACACTGGAGCTGAGCGTCTGCCACTCGCCAAGGGCCTCGGCCTCCTCCGCGCGGGCCAGTTTTTGTGCGTGGTAACGGATCTTGTTGAGCAGTTGCGTCCGCTCGCGCCGCCCGCTGCGCAGCTGGTCGAAACCGGACCGCAGGAGCTCCAGTCGGGCTTGCAGGTCCGACCAGCGGGCTGGATCGGCGGGGTCATCGAGTTTCATGTGGCGGGTGACGTAGATCTGGTCCTCGAAGGTACGGCGTTTCAGCCAGTGAAAGGCCTCTTCCTGGTCCGTGTCGCGCCGCGTTTGCACCGGCAGCAGGGCGGCGCGGACGGCCGACTGTGCTTCGGCCAGGGCCCGGTACGCATTTTCGAGATAGCTCTCGGCCTCGGCCCCCTCGCCCCCGAGGAGATCTTCGACCAGCTCGGCCGCTTCGGCCAGATTCTCGTAACAGGCCGCGATGTCTTCGCCGGATTCATCATCCGGCTGGCTTTCGTAGGGGTCGAGCATCCAGAGGAAGCAGCCGGGCAGCTCACGGGCGCGTGAAATCAAGTCTTGATCCGTGGGTGCGATCACCGTCTCAAACGAGGCCCCCTCGGTAATACGCCGGCGCCGAACAAGCGACCAGCGCATGCACTCCGATTTCAACCGACTTCGCCGCGCTACGGTTCGCAGATTCGGCAGTGGTCGTTCATCCCCTGCTTTCCCGCCCGTCCCCGCCGCAGTGAGATCGCCGGCCGCAGTGGTACGCGCTTGCTGCTCGCGGGCGGCGCCGGTTGTGGCCAATTCGTCGAGTGCGCCGTAGACCGGCACCCGCGCCTCGCTGTCGCCCAGCCGCAGTGGAACGTGAGTGGTTGGTTGAGGTGGCGGTTGCGGGATTACCGGTGGGGGGGGCTCTGCGCCATCGGCGACGCGGGTGAGTTCGCCCGCAAGCCAGCGCAGAGCGGCCCGGACTTCGGCCCGTTTGTGCGCCGCGCCATGCAGTACGCTGACGAGGACATGCCATGGGGGTAGCGCGGGTGGGGCCGTAGCTGCGGCGTCCTGCTCGTTGTTCCGGGAATCGGTGGTGGGGTCCATGTTACGGCTCCTCGTTCAATCCGCTGCCATGCATGGCACCCCGCGCGACCCCTTTTATCCTACCCGGCTCGTCCGCTGCTTGCCGCGGTGGCTGGACAAGACCTCTGCCAGGGAATTAATCATCGTTTCCCCGCCGGCCGCGAAAGGCTTCCTGCAGCATTTCCCGGTTGGCGTATTCGATTTGTGACCCTGGCGCGAGACCGCGGGCCAGCCGGGTCACCGCGACGTCGAAATCCGCCAGCATGCTCGTGATGTGCAGGGAGGTGGTGTCACCCTCGACGGTCGGGTTGGTGGCGAGGACGATTTCCCGAACACCGCCGCCACGGACCCGACGCACCAGCGCATCGAGGGTCAGGTCACCGGGCTGAATGCCCTCCAGCGGTGAAATGTGCCCCATCAGCACATGGTAAACCCCGCTGATCACACCAGCGCTCTCGAGGGCCAGCAGATCCTTCGGTTGCTCCACGACGACAACCTGCCCACCGTCGCGGCGTGGGTCCCGGCAGATGTGGCAGAGTTCCTGATCGGCGATGTTGTAGCACCGCGCACACGGCCGGACCTCGTCCTTGGTGGCGACGATCGCCTTGGCGAGGGCGAGCGCCTCTTCCCGTTCCGCCTTCAACAGGTGGAACGCGATCCGCTCCGCGGAGCGGGCACCGATCCCCGGCAGCTTCGTGAACTCTTCCATGAGCCGCTGCAACGGCCCGGTCAGTTGTGATGATGACACGGTACTTCCTGTAATGCGGCACCCAGCGAGGGCCGGAATGCACACTCCGGCCCCGCCAGTGTACCCGGAGCACCCGTGGCTGCGGGGGTACCCCGGGGCTTCCGCCGGCAATTGAACGCGGCCGAGAATTGACACTGACCATGGGGGCGGGTACACGATAGGGCTCGGGTGCCTGTCCCCATTGGGTGCATGCGCCGGCGCGGCGCCGGGCTTGTGCGGGGTGGGCACCGTCGCGGAGGAACGTGGTGAAACCTGCCGTGCTGATCGGGGTGGCACTGGGCGTGGTAATCGTGGCCGCGGGATGGCTCACGCCAGCGCTGCTGGGTGGGGCTCAGCGACAGGCGCGGCAGGCCCAGCAGCAAGCGATTTACGCGATGCGGGCCGCAGCCCGTCACAGCGTGCCATTGCAGTCCCTTGGCTCGTATGCGGAGATCGGGGAACTCTCGACCGCCCAGGCGGAAGCCGTGGCGGCGGCCGTCGCGGAGCAGTTCGCGGATGCGAACAGTGCGGTAGCCCGCCAGGCCCAGGCCGCTCAGCAGCGGCTCGCCAGTGTGGGCTTGCGGGTCGAGGCCCCGCGCCCCCTGCCCGAGGGTGTTGCCGGGGTATCCGCCGTCCTGCGGATGTTCGAAGCCCTGCTGGCGTCGAATGCGGAGCTACTGAAAACGGCGGGTGACGCGGCCCGTGCCGCGCGCGATCAGTCCCGCGACACCGTTGCGGTTTCGCAGGCGCTGGGAATGGTGGAATACCTGCGGGCACAGGGCTATCTCGTCACCGCCGAACGGGCGCGTGGCGTGCAGCGCGTTGCGGAAGGCAAGCTGGTCCGACTCGGCACCGCCTGGCACGCGGCGCAGGCGCAGGTGGATCAATTCCGGGGCTTGGACGTGGCCCCGATTCTGAGCGGACTGCGAGCCGATCGAGAAGAAATTCACGGCCTGCGCTCCGCGGCCGACGCGGAACGTGACGCCCTGACGACCAAGGTCGCTTCGCAACGGCAGGAGTTGGAGCAGGCCGAACGGGAATTGGCAGACGCCAGCCGCCGCCTGATCGAGCTGCAGCGGCGGGGGTTCGAGGTTGGAAATGATGATGCGTTCACGGCGTACCGGCAGGACTATCTTGCCTTGACGGCCCGCATTGCGGAGTTGCAGGAGCGCGAGCAGGAGTTGCGGTACGGAGGTCGCCCCGGTGCCACGCTGACCGGAAACGACGGGGCGCCGGGCGCTCTGGTCGGTGGAGAGCCGGTCATTGGCTTGGAACAACTGGAGCGGGAGCTCGAACTGGCCGAGGCCCGAGCGCAGCGGTTCCAGGACGCCCACGTTTCGATCGAGGCCCGTATCGAGCAGGTGACGCGTGTCGGACAGGATGCCGCGGCGGAGGTCGAACGTCATCAGCGGCGATTGCGCGAACTGGAGGATGAGCGTGCCGTGGTGATCGCGGAGATTACGGCGAGCGCTACGGAGGCGTTCGAGGCGGAGGATGCGGCGTTGCGTGCAGCGCGAACTTCCGCGGAGGCGTTCGGTGCGGCGCAGCGTGCCGCCCAGGCCTGGCGCAGCGAAGTGCAGCGCATCCAGAGTGAGAACGATCCGAACAGGGAGAATCAGCGGCTCCGCGCGGTGCTCGCCGATCCATATTTCCTGCAGGTGGCCCGGGCGGCCGAGGCCGCGGCCCGCTGGCTGGAAGGCCGCATCCACGCGCAACGTGTCGAGTCGAACGAGGAACTGCTCGCGACCATGCAGCGTTTTCTGGCGGTTTATACCGATGCCCGCTTTACCTTCGACCCGAAGGACATTCGCGAACAGCTCGTCCTCGCGCAGCAGGAAGGCAAACAGGTGCTGGAGCAGGCGCGCGATGCTTACGCCCAGATCACACAGGAGCTTCAAGGGCAGCCCGCGGTGTGGGTGCCGCAGGGACTCCAGGCCGCTGTATTGCACGCACTGGCCCGTGTCGACGTTACCAACGCTCCTGGCTACCGGCAGCAGGCGACGGCCCTGATACAACAGGCGGTCGATCGGCGCGAGCAATTCCCGCCGCTGCGGGATTATGTGCGACTGCGCGATCACCTCGCCGGTGTGCGGCCCGCGGCACCGCCCGATCGTCCGGTGCCGCCTGCGGGTGACACATTCTTCGATTGACCTACCCCTGGCGGTGCCCCCCGACGTGTAGCGCCGAATGGGGTTGGTTCGGTTCCGGTTTGTGGCGCGGTTCTGCAGGAGTGCCGAACGATGACACCTGCGCCGCAGGTGGCCGTAGTGATTCCGTGCTACAACCACGGTGAATTCCTCCCAGAAGCCCTGGCGAGCGTACAGGCCCAAACCTGGCCGGTGTCGACGTGCGTCGTCATCGACGATGGCTCGAACGAACCGGCGACCCTGGCTGTGCTGGACCAGGTCGCACGGTCCGGAGTCCGGGTGCTCAGGCAGGAGAACCGTGGGCTCGCCACGGCGCGCAACGCGGGTGTCCGTGCTACCAACGAACCATTTTTCGTCCCACTGGATGCGGATGATCGGCTGCGGCCGCGGTTTGTCGAGGCACTGCTCGCACCTTTACTGCTTGCGGGGGCACAGCACGTGGCGTTCGCCTACGGACACGTGCGGCACTGCGGTGCGCGGACGGACTCCTGGGCGTGTCCGGCATATGACCAGCACGAGCTGCTGATGCAGAACGTCTCCGTTGCAACAGCGGTGATCCGCCGGGCGGCCTTCGAGGCGGTCGGGGGCTACGCCGAGGACATGGTGGGCGGCTACGAGGATTGGGATCTCTGGCTGGCGTTCCGTGCGGCGAGCTGGACGGGTGTGTGTGTGCCCGAGGAGCTGTTTGAGTACCGCCAACACCATGCCGGCAACTCGATGCTGGGGCGTATCGGCCGCAATCGGGCGACGTTGCTCGCGCGGATGATTGCGCATCATCCGCGACTCTACGCGGAGACGCTGGGGCTGGAGCGGGACGATTTGCCGGTGGCGGAAGTGCTGACGGAGTGGCTGGCAGCGGAGGAACTGCTGGAACGGACGCGCCGTCGGCGTTATCGCTGGCTACGAGCCATCAACCTGGTGCGCGAGGATGGGGAACTGCCGCCGCGCCATGGTCCGAAGCGGCCGACCGAGCGCCTGCGGCGATTGGGGGGGTGGTCGGGGACGGTGAGCGGGGATTGAGGGAGGCGTCTAGCCCGCGGGCAGCCGTCGACCCACGTAACCCGGCTCGTGAAGGACGGCCGGAGCTCTTTCGTGGCGGACGGACCTATGGAAGCATGGCTTGCCTTTCCCTCACGGCTGCCGGTGTACGTGTTCGACGCGAACGGGCGCTTGGTCCACGGGTCGCCGGATGCGGGTGATGACCCGCGGTTTCAGCACATCTGGCCGCGGTACGAATGAAGATGAACGTGGCCTCATGAGCACAGCACCTCACAGCAATACGCGTCACACCTCCCGCCATGTCTGGCGACGTGCACCTGTGATACGGAGCATGATCCTGCTCATTGCAGCAAGTGGCGCCGTCCTCGCCAGCGGGTACGTATACTTTCGCATGACGTACCTTCCTGGGAAGTCGATCCACTTCGCAAGCGGCAATGTTATTGTGGATTACGTCGCGATCCCCAGTGCCGGCGGCAGCTTCTACGCGATGCGCTACGAAGACACAGAACAGGGGTTTTTCAGGATCGCACTTCCCCGCGACACCACGATATGTCTGATCATCCCAGGGTATGGGGCGATCATCCTGATCAGCGGGCTTCCGCTTCTGGGGCTGGCTTGGCGCCGACGGAGGGTCGCCTGCCCGAATATTCGTTGCATGGAATGTGGTTACAATCTCACCGGAAACACGAGTGGACGATGTCCCGAGTGCGGCAGCGCTATGGATACCCGAATCACGGGCAGTCGTTCTGGTGGTCACCGAAAGGCGGATGATGCGTGAGGTCACCTGCCCCGTGGTCAACGCAAGGCCGCCGACCCTCCCCCAACCCCTCCCTGGAAGGGAGGGGAGTGTACGACTTCAGCGTGCGACCGGCAGCGACATCGTGCCGTCGGGGCGCGGGAGCGGATCGGGCGGTACGATGTCCACGAACTGGTTCTTGAGCGTCGCCTCGCCGTTTTTCACCTTCAGCGCGAAGGCGCGGCACTCCTCGAGCAGTGCCGGAATCATGCGGTCTTCGGCCACGGTCTGTTTCTGCTCACCCTGCACATAGATGATGCCGCGGCCCTTGCCGCCGAAGATCGCGACGTCCGCTCCTTCGCACTCGCCCGGGCCGTTCACCACGCAGCCCATGACCGCGATCTTCAGCGGGATGTCGATCTCCTTGAGAATTGTCTGCTTCACATCCTCGACCAGCTTGAGTAGGTCGACCTCGATCCGGCCGCAGGTCGGGCAGGCGATCAGCTCCGGCGTTTTGCGCGGGCGGAGGCCGAGGGTACAGAGCAGTTCGGCGCCGTCCTCGACCTCGTAAACCGGGTCGGCGGCGTAGCTGATGCGGATGGTGTCGCCGATGCCATTTGCGAGCAGCGTACCGAGGGCCGCGATCGAGCGGATACGACCGGTGTCGGGCGTGCCGGCGTGGGTGACGCCGAGGTGCAGGGGGAAGTCCCAGCGCGCGCTGATGGCGGTGTAGACGTCGATGACGAGGCGCGGGTCGATGCTCTTGGCGGAGATGACCACGTCGTGAAAGTCCTGCTCCTCGAAGATGCGGAGATACGCGGCCAGCTTGTCGAGCATGATTTGGATCAGGTTGTTGCGGTAGTCCTGCTCGAGGGTCGCCTTTTCGGCGGCCCGCTGGCTCTTGTCGCGGCGCTCGACGATGCCGCCTTCGTTCACGCCGACGCGAATCGGAATCCCACGCTCCTTGCAGGCCGCGATGATGCGCTCGACCTTCGGCCGGTCCTGGATATTGCCGGGGTTGAGGCGGATCTTGTGGACCCCGGCCTCGATGGCTTCAAGGGCGCGTTGGAAGTGGAAGTGCACATCCGCGACGATCGGAACCGGGCTCGCAGGAATGATCTCCCGCAGTGCCGCGGTATCCCGCTCGTCCGGTACGGCGACGCGCACGACATCGGCCCCGGCTGCGGCGAGCTTGTGAATCTCGGCCAGGCAGGTGTCGATCTCGTAGGTATAGCCGGAGGTCATGGTCTGGAGGACGACCGGGGCGTCGCCGCCGAGCCGCACGTTGCCGATGTTGACTTGGCGGGTCTTCTTGCGCGGGGGCATGGGTACTCCATCAGATCCGGATCTGGGCGGCGGTGGGCCGAAAGCACGCTTTTGGCGGCCACCCAATTCGGGGGATTGTAGCGAGCGGAACCCGCGGCAGCGCGCCGTCAGCCCGCGGGCAGTGCCCGTCGCAGGCAAGCCAGCAGGTCTTCGTAGTAGTAGGGTTTCTGGATAAAACCGGCGAGATCGGCCTCCGCGAAGCGTGCGTGCAGATCCTCCTCGTCGTATCCGCTCGACAGGATCACGGGTACGTCCGCACGGATTGCCCGGAGGGCCCGCAGGGCTTCCTCACCGTTCATCCGCGGCATCGTCAGGTCCAGGATCACGCAGCCGATTTCCATCGCCCGGCCGCGGAACTTCTCGACGGCATCCTGACCATCCTCGGCGGTCAAGACCGTCAGCCCGGCGCGTTCGAGCATGCGCTGACCGACATTGCGCACGGTCTCGTCGTCATCAACCAGCAGCACGACACCGTGCGGCGTTTCCGCCGGTTGTACCGGCGGCCGGGTCTCGGGAAGCGCGGCGGTTTCCGCCGCGGGGAACAGCACCTGGAAGGTACTGCCTGCGCCTGGGGCGCTCTCAACGTGCAGCGAACCGCGATGGCCCCGGATGATGCCAAGCACGGCGGCCAGGCCCAGTCCGCGGCCGGTGAATTTGGTGGTGAAGAACGGATCGAACATGCGGGCGCGGGTCTCGGTGTCCATGCCGCAGCCGTCATCCTGGATTTCGAGAAAGGCGTAGTGACCGGCGGGCAATTCGTCGTTGAGGTAGCCGGCCTGGAGAAAGGCCTCGTCACAATAGCGCACGCCGGTCCGAATGCGAATGGTGCCCGGCTTCTGGCCGATGGCTTCGGCTGCGTTGGTCACCAGGTTCATGACCACCTGCCGTAACTGTGTGACATCGCCCTCCACGGGGGGCAGGTGGGTGGCGAATTCGCGCTGCAGTGTCACCGTCTTGGGTATCGTGACTTCGAGCAGTTGGAGCATCCCGGCCACCAGCTCATTGAGGTTGACCGCCTGTATGATGAAGCGGCCCCGGCCGGAGTAGGCCAACATCTGCCGCACAAGGTCAGCAGCGTGGCGGGCGGCCTGTTCAATTCCGAGCAGGTGCATCCGAACAGGGCCGTCGTCGTGGATTTCCGCCAAGGCGAGGTCGGCGTGCCCCAGCATGCCGACGAGCAGGTTGTTGAAGTCGTGGGCCACGCCCCCTGCGAGGACGCCCAGACTCTCCAGTTTTTGAGCATGCTGAATCTGCGTATCGAGTCGCCGCCGCTCCTCCTCGGCGCGCTTTGTTTCCGTGATGTCCTCGACGAAGCCGTAAAGTTCCGCGTTCTCGCGGCGCGCATCCCAGACCGCGTGCAGCCGCAGACTGACCACGATCTCCACACCATCCTTACGACGGAAGCGTGTCTCGAAGCGCCGCCAACCCTCGGTCAGTAAAGCCATGCTGATGATCTGCGTGCGTTCCTGCGGATCGGCGTAGGCCAGTTCGCCGATGGTCCGGTGACTGGCCGCCGCGAGCAATTCCGCGGCGCTGCTGTAGCCCAGCAGGCGTGCCAGGGCGCGGTTCGCGAAGATCAAATGGCCTGCGGGCGTGGTTTGAAACACACCGACCGGAGCGTTCTCGAGCACGCCGCGGTGCAGCGCTTCACTTTCACGCAGCGTTTCCATGGCCTGGCGACGCTCGGTCACGTCGAGATGCATGACCACCGCGCCGCCCGCCTCAGCCGGCAGGCCGGCCACGATCAGTCGGAACCACTGCTGCTGCTCGGTGGCGTGACACGGGTATTCGAGCGTGAAGGCGTCGCGTCGGCCCGCCAGCACATCCCGCAGCCCAGCCGCGACGATCTGCGCCAGGGTGCGGCCGTCGTCCTGCACCGCATCGCAGATGGCGAGGTAGTTCCGACCGACATCACGGGTCAGGTTGATCCCGGCGTCGAGAGGGAGGCGGGCAAACTGGCGCCAGGCGCGATTCACAGCCACGATGACGCCATCGCGATCGAGCACACACAGATGGGCCGGCAGCGCGTCGAGGATAGCGGCCTGGCGCTGGGCCATCCGCTGCTGGACGGCGAAGCTGGCGCGCAGACTCTCTTCGGCCGCTTTTTGGGTGGCAATGTCACTGAGCGTGCCGGTGACCCGCAGCGGAGTTCCCTCCGGGCTGCGAGCCGTGATCTTGCCGCGCTCCAGGACCCACTTCCAGCCGCCCGCGCGTGTACGGAGGCGCTGCTGGGACTCGTACAGCGGTGTACGGCCGCGCAGGTGAGCCGCCATCGCCTTCATTGCGGCGGGGGCATCTTCCGGATGCCGTAGTTGCTCCCAGGCGCTGGTATCCGGCGGAATCTCGCTCAGGTCGTAGCCCAGCAGTGCGGCCCAATGATCGTTTCGGACAATTCGCCCGGTGCGGAGATCCCAGTCCCACAAGCCCAGGTTGCCGCCTTCGAGTGCAAGTTCGAGCCGTTGTTCGGCCGCCAGTACTTCGTCGCGGGCGTGTCGCAGGCGGGTGCGGTTCCAGGCCAGCAGGGCAATCAGAGCCGATTGCAGGCCAACAAACGCCACTGCGCTCCACACCCACTGGCGATAGCGCTGGTAAAGGGAAACCGGCTCGTTGAGGACGATGGCCTGCGGGGGCAGTGCGGTGCGGCGTATGCCGAAACGCTGCATCTGCGGGTAGTTCAGCAGTGTGGAGTTGGGACTCGTGTGCTGCATCGGCAATTGCTCGAGCGGTGTTCCAGCGAGCAGTTGCACCGCGAACCGGGCTGCGGCGGCGCCTTGAGCGTGGCCATCGACGACGACCCCTCCCACGGCTCCGGCCTCGACCAGGAAGTCCCAGACGGTGTAGACCGGGACCCGGCACGCGGCCGAGGTATGTTTCGCGCTCTCGGTAGGTGTCAGGATGGAGCCCTGTGTGTCGACCAGATAGTGGGTGAGGATCACCACCGTGTCATCGGGCAGGGTCCGCAACTCGTCTTCGAGCGCCGCGAAGCTCAATTCCGTGAGGAAGTCAAGGGTCACGTGGGGATGACTCGGGCCGAGGGCGGCAAACTGGTCGCGCATGGCGAGGCCGACCTGGGTCTGGTCGTGCAGCAGCACCACACGCCGTGTGGCGGGGTGCAGGTGCAGTGCGAGATTGAGTGTCCCGTTGAGGTCGACGCGCTCAAAGACGCCGGTGACGGCCACCTGGTCGGTAAAGCGCGCCGGATTCTCATCGTTAATACCGCAGAAGGCGACCGGGACGCCCGGCCAAAGGGCACTGCGAAGTTCAAGGGCGAAATCGAGGGCGAAGTCATCGACCGCGATGATGCAGTCCGGTGCGTGGCCGGCATACTTCACGCGCAGCAGTTCGCGGAGCGGTAGCAGGTGTGCGCCGGTGACATGACGCTTCGTGTCGAGGTACTCGTAGGACACCTCGATGTCGTCCCGGTCGGCGAGGACGCTTTGCAGGCCCCCCAGCACACGGTCGTTCCATTCCTGGCCGAGGTGGTACGAGAGCAGGGTAAGAACCTGATGGTCACGAACCGGCTGAGCGATATCCCCTTCGTTCCGCTGAGCGGCGGCGCCGGGGCGGGAGCCACAGATTGCAAGCGCAATCAGCAGCAGGTATGCGTGCGTTCGCCAGGCAACAGGCCGGTGGAGGGTCATCGTTGAGGACCGCTCGAGTGGGCCGTAGCTTAGCGCCGGAACGGTCACGCGGGGAGTGAACAATTCCGCCGGCGGCAGGGCAGCCCAGGCCCGTCAGCTTACCCGTGCCGCGCTGCGGCGGCCATGTGCAGCGCCGTCGGGAGTGGAAATGTAAAGAGGCCACCCGATCCCACGGGCGGCCTCCTCACGGGAGTGCGGCTGACTGGAGTCGAACCAGCACGAGCTTATCGCTCACAAGGACCTGAACCTTGCGCGTCTGCCAATTCCGCCACAGCCGCAGCGGAGAACCGGCCATTGCCAAGCACCGGCGAATCACTGATGATACGGAATTGGCTTGGCCCGTCAAGACGGCGCCGGTTGTGGCGTGGGCGTGGCTGACCGGCCGGGTACGCTCCCGGCGGCTGGCAAGCGGCCAGAAGGGAAGCGGTGCGATGACGCAATCAACCCAGCCCGGTCTGTTCGATACGCGCCGGCCGCGTGGGCGCCGGGTTGTCGTGACCGGGCAGGTGGGAGTCGACAAGAAACCCTTCATCGAAAAAGTGGCCGGCCTCGCGGAAGCGCGTGGCTGCCCGGTTCGGCGGTTCCACGTCGGCGACATGATGTACGCAGAAGCGAAAGATGTACGTCCGGGGAGGATTCTGGACCTGCCGCTGGCGCGGCTCGCGGCCCTGCGGCGCTCGGTCTTCAAGGACATCCTGACCGAAGCGGACGAGCATGCCACGGTCATCGTGAATACGCACGCGGCCTTTCGTTGGAAGCATGGCCTTTTTCCCGCGTTCGATCACGACCAGATGCTGGCGCTTGATGCCGACCTGTACATCACACTGGTCGACAACGTGGACGCAGTTCACGAACGTCTCACGCGGGACTATGAGCTGCCGCATACGCTGAAGGACATTCTCGTCTGGCGCGAGGAGGAGATTCTCGCGACCGAGGTCCTCGCCAGTGCGGTGCGCGGACATGGATCATTCTACGTGTTCGCCCGTGGCGTCGAGGACGCGACGATCGAATCGCTCTTTCGGCTGATTTTCAAACCCGGGACCAAGCGGGTGTATCCGTCGTTTCCCATGACCCACGTCATGGATATGCCCGCCACATTGGCCGAGATCGACGCCTTTCGGGCGACGCTCGCGGCCCATTTCGTGACCTTTGATCCGGGTGACATGGACGAGAAGCGCCTGCTGGTGGATGCTGCCCGGGCGGCCAACGACGGCCGTTCGAAGTTCACCATTTCGGTCCATGGCCGTGACGTGGAACTGAGCGTGGCGGAGGTAAACGAGATCGCGCGCGACATCGATGCGCAGATCTACGCCCGCGATTTCAAACTGATCGATCAGTCGGACATGATTGTTTCGCTGGTGCCTGAATTGCCGAACGGCAAGCCGGGGCTTTCTTCGGGCGTGGAACGCGAGTTACAACACGCCTGGGAGGGCACCAAGGAAGTCTACGTGGTCTGGCAGCCCAAGGTCGAGCCGTCGCCCTTCATCACGGAGACCGCCACGCGCGTCTTCCCGACCATCGAGTCGCTGCTCGCGCATTTTCAGCAGAAGGGTTACATCGCGGAGTACCAGCCGCAATTGTTCCAGAGCGGCACTGCGCGTGAGCGTGGCCGGTTCGGTTAGCGCGCGAGTGTTCGCTGGGGGGACTGGTCAGCGCGGCCGGTTCCTCGAAACAGGGGCCGGCAGCAGCCGTGGTTCGGAACCTCATGCCCGGTCAAACCCAATCCGAGATCCGCGCCTTGCTCGCCGCAGCCGGCCTAGCACCGCAGCACCGCTTTGGTCAGAACTTCCTCGTGGATCTCAATCTGCTTCGCAAGGTCGTTGTAGCGGCCGACTTGCGAACCACCGACACCGTGCTTGAGGTGGGACCCGGCACCGGCTCACTGACCGAGTTGCTGCTCGCTTCCGGGGCGCGCGTCGTTGCGGCCGAGATTGACCGCGGGTTTGCGGAACTCCTGCGGCGGCGGCTGGGCGACAACCCCCGCTTCACGCTTGTGGAGGGGGATGCGCTGGCGGGCAAGCACTGCCTCAACCCGGCCCTGGCCGCGGCGCTCACAGCAGTGCTGCCGTCATCCGGTGGGGTAGTGAAACTGGTCGCTAATCTGCCCTACCAGATCGCGACGCCTCTGCTCGTGGATCTCCTGCTGCACGCCATCCGATTCGAGCGACTCGTATGTACGATTCAGAAAGAAGTTGGCGCACGGCTCCAGGCGGCGCCGCGTACGGCGGCCTATGGGCCGGTATCCATCCTCGTACAGCTCCTGGCCGAGGTGCAGACGCTCGCATGGTTGCCCGCGAGCGCGTTCTGGCCGCGCCCCCAGGTTGAATCGGTGCTGCTGCGGATTCAGCCGCGGACGGGGCCGGCGGAGGCGGACTGTCGCGATCCGGCCTTTCGGGAGTTCGTGCAGACGGCCTTTCAGCAGCGGCGCAAAAAGCTGCGCCGCCTGGTGCCGCCGGGGCGGATAACCGAGTCCGCGGCGTTGTTCGAAGCGGCTGGCGTCAGTCCGGAGGCGCGCCCCGAGGAACTGCCTCCCGATCGATGGCCAGTGCTGTGGCGGGTCCTTCGGGCGTGAGGCGGGCGCGTACGTGGGCGGCGAGCTCCGCCGCGACGAAGGCCGGGTTCGTAGCGTCAGTGTGCCCCCCGAAGTAGCCGAACTGCTCAAAATCGGGATGCCACTCGATGTTCACAATGCGCTCCTCATTACCCGGGGGGCTGCGGAGGCCGACCTGGCCCGCGCCGGCGGTGAAGAACTTGCGGTCGATGGTCCCGGCGATCTGCATGGGGCCCGCGAGCACGGCATCGTTGGGGGAATAGTAGTTGTAGATGCGGCCGCGGACCGCCCGCAGGGCCGGTCCCACGTCGTAGTCATGCGACAAGCTGGAGGCGAGCAGGATGACATTATCGACCTGGTAGGGGGGCTCCAGCCGTTCGAGACCCCAGACGGCTATGCCGGTTCCGGCCGACAGACCAACGATCGTGATGGGACAGTCAGGGCACTGGTCGATATACGCGGTGATCAACTCGGCGAGCGAATCGGCGCCGCGCAGCGCGAGGAGGCGAATGGTCTGATCGATAGCGGGATTCATGGAAACGGACCAGGTCACGCGCGCCACCTGCCCGGGGAATCCCGCCTTTTCCAGCCCGGCGCGCACCCCGGTGTCCCCCAGATCGACGCCGGCGCCAGGACAATAGAAGACGATACCGTAGGTCGCACGCTCGCCGAATTGCGGAGCACAACCGCAGGTCACCGCCAGGCAAAGCGTTGCCGCCACGCGGCCCGCGTACCGAACCGGCATAGTGCCAGCTCCCCTCGGCCAGACCGCGCGATCAGTCGCGCGTGTCGCTCGTGCGGAAGCCCGGAATCCGCAGGTTGTCCTGAGGTTTCTCATCCGGATGGACCGCGAATACTTCGACCCGGGCGATATCTTCGAACGGCACGACGATGACGTACGCGCCAACCTTGTAATTCTCGTCCACCGGCACGCACTCGAACGCCAGTGCGCTGCTCATACCGATATCCACCATTTCCTTCATCTCGTAGCTCAGTCCGTCCTTGAGATAAAGGATGATGCGTGTCTCCAGGGCGTCGTAATATTCACGCCACGCGGGATCGCCGTTGCCGGGGGCCGGGTCGGCATGATCGGGGAAATGTCGCCCCGCACAGCGTCGCTTGGCTTCGTCGATCTGCCGCCGTAACCCGGGCCCGTGGAACCAGTCGAAATTGAACATGCGCTACTCCGCAATCCTGGCGGCCAGGGCGGTACCGATGGCGACGACAACCGCCCGCGAATTCACTGTATCATCGTCCCGAATGACACCCCGCGACAAAGCACGTCTGGTTCACGACCTTGCCCGGGCGGTCGGATTCGACCTCATCGGCATCGCGCCGGCCGTGCCTTCTCAACGGGCCGAACATTATAGGGACTGGCTCGCAGCGGGCCATGCCGGCACGATGCGTTATCTGCACGAAAACGTCCCGGTGCGCGCTGACCCGCGCCACCTGCTGCCAGGGGCCCGTGCGATCATCTGCACAGCCATGAATTATCGGCGGGCCGATGGTTTCGTCCGGAGCCATCCGGCACCGGCTCCCTCCGAACCGCTGCGAAGCGAGGATTCTGAAGCTGGGGGGCGGGTGGCACAATACGCGCGGGGCGCCGATTACCACACCGTACTGCACCGCCTGCTGGGTACGCTCGAACAGCGGCTCCGCGCGGCGCTGTCCGAGCCGTTTACCGCGCGGGTGGTCGTGGACACGCAGCCGCTGTTCGAACGGGAGGTCGCGGCACGGGCCGGGCTGGGCTGGATCGGCCGGAATACCTGCCTGCTCCATCCGGAATGGGGCTCGTACCTCGTGCTCGGGGAGCTGTTGACCACGCTCGAACTCGCAGCCGACGAGCCGCTCACGGAACGGTGCGGGACGTGCCGACGTTGCCTGGAGGCGTGTCCCACGCAGGCCTTCGAGGGTCCGTACAAATTGAATGCGACGCGCTGCCTTTCCTACTGGACCATCGAGGAACGCGGTCCCATACCCGTGGAGTTTCATGCCGCCCTGGGCGACCGTGTACTGGGCTGTGACGTGTGTCAGCAGGTGTGCCCCTACAACGCACGGGCCCCGCTTGCCGTGCATCCCGAGTTAGGCCGGGATGTGCTCGGTCCGCAGCTCAACCTGGTCGATCTTGTGGCGTTGCGCAGTGCCGGCTATCGCAAGCTGGTGCGCGGTACGGCGGGACGGCGCGCGACGGGGTCCATGTGGCAGCGGAATGCTGCGTTGGTGCTTGGAAACAAGGGTAAACTGTCGTCCCGGGAGCGCGCCGCGCTCGAGCAGCTCGCCGCGACCGGCAAACCGCCCGCCCGGGCTGCGGCGCAGTCCGTACTGGCCTATTACGCCGGAAACCCCACCTCATGACGCGGGCGAACGCCGCACAGCCCGGGTCAGGGCGTGGCCGATTCTGTGCGCAGCCGGCCCGTGGCGTCGAAGAAGCGGAGTTGGTGCTGCTCGAAGACGTCCTTCTGGAAGGCGGGATCAATCGGAATAGGGTAATCACCGCTGAAACACGCATGACAGAAGTCACCGCCGGCACGGTCGAGCGCACCGAGCATGCCCTCGCGTGACAAGTAGGCGAGCGAATCGACACCGAGAAACTCGCGCACCTGCGTGATGGTGCGGTTGTGGGCGACGAGCTCCTCGCGACTGGGAAAGTCGATGCCGTAGTAGCAGGGGTGGCGGATCGGTGGACTGGCGACGCGCAGGTGAATTTCTTTCGCGCCGGCCGCGCGCAGCGAATTCATCTTGCCGCGGGTGGTGGTGCCGCGGACCACGGAATCTTCGACCACCACCAGCCGCTTGCCCGCCACACTGCCGCGGATGGGGTTGAGCTTCAGGCGGACCGTCAGATCGCGGATGGTCTGGGAGGGCTGAATAAAGGACCGGCCGATGTAATGGTTCGTCGTGAAACCGCGCCCGATCGGGATGCCGGAAACCTCGTGGTAGCCGAGTGCCGCGCAGCGTGCGCAGTTCGGCACGGCAACGACGAGGTCACCGTCGGCGGGGGCTTCGCGCGCCAGGGCACGACCCAGTTCCATGCGCACCAGGTGCACGTTTTGCCCGAAGATCTGGCTGGCGGGGTCGGCAAAATAGACGTGCTCGAACACGCAGTGGGCCTTGCGCTGAGCACCCACTTCGGCGAAGCGGCGGCTACGCAGCCCTTCCGGTGCGAGTGTGACGATCTCGCCGGGTTCGACGTCCCGCACGTACACCGCGTCGATGATGTCGAGCGCGCAGGTTTCACTCGCGACAACCCAGGCGTCACCGAGTCGGCCGAGGCACAGCGGCCGATTTCCCGAGGGATCGCGTACGGCTTCAATCCGGTCCGGATAGAGCAGTAGCAGACAATAGGAGCCGCACAGGTGCCGCAGGACCGCGGCCAACGGATCGGCCTTCTCCGCAAAGGCCTGGTCGGCCAGCATGTGGAGAATCACCTCGGTATCGGAGGTGGAAACGAAAATATGGCCGTGCTGCTCATACTCGCGGCGAATGTCCCCGGCATTGACCAGATTGCCGTTGTGGGCAATGGCCACCTGCCCGATCGAACAACTCACGAGCAGGGGCTGCGCGTTGGCTTCGCGACAGGAGCCGGTGGTCGAATAGCGCACGTGGCCGATCGCGATAGGACTTACCAGGGCCTGCAAATCCTGAGGACGAATCGCATCGGTGACCAGGCCGAGTCCCCCGCGCCGCGCGATGGACTGGCCGTTGGCGGCGCAGATCCCGGCGGACTCCTGCCCACGGTGCTGCTGGGCATAGAGACCCAAGTATGCGAGTTGGGCGGCATCAGGGTGTCCTGCAATGCCGAACAAGCCGCAATAGTGACGTACTTCGGAATCCATGCTACCTCGCGTGGTGGAGTGCGGCAGGTCACGAAAAGGGGATTGTATCCGGCCGCGATAGCTTTGGAAGGGGCGGGGACCGTGAGGAGTTGCGGTGGGCGAGGTTCCATCGTGCTGCGGGGCGGCGCCAGTGGGCATGGTCACGGGACGAGCGCCGCGGGGCGCACACAATCGGTTCCACGTTCCGCGGGCCATTGACCCCACGGTGGACGACCCGATAATGGCCGCCCGAGTGAGTGACACCCCGCACATCTCCCTGGTCAGCGTTCATCCGCGTTCGAAGTGGCCCCCTGCGCTGCGCGGGGAGTGCTCGTGGAGAAGTCTCCCGGCGGGGAAGTTGGTGGCGGCGCTGCTTGTGATCGTGCTCCTGGGAGGAGGGGGCGAGGTGCG